>NZ_BDAY01000005.1 GCF_001612685.1 Nocardia altamirensis NBRC 108246 | reverse complement strand
AACCCCGAAACCGTCCTGCTCGCTAGGAGACGTCAAACCCGCGGAGCAAAGCGCACCTTTCTGGGATCCTCAAACCTCAAGACTCCCAACGCAAACAGCCCATCCAAGCCGCACTTGCCTCATGCCCGGCAAAGCCGAAAGCCTCTCCGGCTCTACGGTTGCCTACGCGAGTACGGCATCTCGGTGTGTGCATCGGATTAGCGTGGTTGCGTCGTGTGCCGTACCCGGCTGACCTCCGCTGTCAGGTGCGCGTTCTCCCGTTCCAGCGGGGTCATCTGGCTGTGGTCCCGTTTCGAGAGCTTTTGTCAATCCCGGTCTGAACCTGACCAGGATCTTCCGGGCCAATCGTGACACGGCCGCCTGAGTGGACGTCCCAAAATGCCGAATACAGGATAGTTTGAACCCGCCAGTATCGAGAATCGAACGATTTCGCGGCGACACCAGGTGGATGTCGAGCGGACCGAGATGCGCTCTACGACTTCACCGGCCGTACCAGCAAGCGCACCGGGCCCAGCGGTGGTGTGGTCGGGAGGTGGCTATCCCGACCTGTACTACCGGCGGTGGGCGATAGGCCCGATGAGCAGGGGCTGGTCCAGCATGTCTGCGGTGAACGACACTCCGGTGACCTTCGCCGCCAGGGCGAAGGCCCTCGGCACGCCGGTGCTGAGGCTGATGTCCCAGGCGTCCGAATTGCTCTCGGGTTCATCCTCATCGGCGTCATAAATGTAGTCATCGTCGGTCATGTCCAGCTCCATGCCCAGCTCGCGCATGTAGTCGTTGAGCCGGTCGGGCTCGCTACCCCAACGGATATGCGGGTACCACAGTTGGTGGCCGGTCACGATCGTCCCGTCGATCGCGTATTCGAGGCTGTGCTCGGCGTAGTCGTGTCGGGTTATCGCCAGGACTTCACCGTCTCGCGATAGCTCCGCCAGCGTCTTGTGGTCAGTCACCCACCACCCGCACGGTTCGATGGCTACGCTCCAGGCACCGGCCCGAAACACGCCCACGTAACCGCCGCCGGTCTTGCCGAGGAACTCGTTGAGCTCTTCGAAGTCCGACTCCTGGCCGGAGGCGCCACCGTTGCTGAAGCGGCGCACCACCTCCGGCGGGTCCAGGTTTCGGAAGAAGGCGACGCTGAAGATCACGCCCAGCGGACCCGCTTGGCTCTCGGATGCGTTGAGCCACTGGAATGGGGCAAGGGGATCGGTTGTCGCCATGTGGGTGATGGTGGCAGACCCCACCGACAACCATTCGATCGTCTGGATGCTTGATCACTGTCCTCAGCGCGGACTTCCCGTGGCTCCGTTGACGTCCGAGCGGCTCGCCGGCCTGATCCGCGAGGGTCAGCAGAACACCGGACTTGCTGCCACTGGCGACCATTCTTGCCGCGCGGGCGAGGTGGCCCTCGGCACCGAGCACATCGGATCGCCATCCGGGACCGTCCGAAAGCACTGAAATGCCGCATATCGTGCGTTAGTCAGTCGTTGGCTTTGGCCGCTGGAACCCGGTCGAGATCGCGGTCTCTGAGCCGGTGCGGATGCACCGTAGGGGTGTGGATTTCGGCGTCGGGGATGAGCTGGCCGTGATTGCTGGCCTCAGGGCCCCGGCGATCCCGGTATTTGGGATCGAACAGGATGGTTTCGCGGTGAGTGGGCACTGGTGGCGGGGGCTTCTCGGGCGATGCCGCCGTCAGTGCCCCGTGATCAACCGACCAACTTCAAAGGGTGACGCCACGGCTCGTGGCGTGGGGGTCAGCTGAAGGGTTTGGGTTCGCCTACTCGGTAGCGGGGTGGGTTTTTGAATTTTTGGTCGAGGGTGCCGTTGGCGTCTAGGCGGGCCTGGTCGATGACGGCGATGGAGAGGAAGGGGTGGCCGTAGCAGTGCAGGTCGTCCAGGAACTCGGCTTGTACCTGGTAGGGGGAGAGGAAGTGGAAGTTGGCGGAGCTGGTGCTGTGCGAGTACATGCGTCCGAACGGGAAGGCTTCGGCCTTGTGAGGGTAGAAGTGGTCGCCTCGTCCTCCGTCGGGGAGCTTTTGATGGTCGCCCTTGAAGTCGTGCTCGTATTGCCAGTGATGCCATGATTCGTGGATCAGGGCAGCGGCGCGGAATGTCGGTCTGTCCGAGAAGTTTCCGAAATCGAAGACCGGGCAGTGCACGACGACGCGGTCGTCGGCCATAAACCGTCCGACCTCCGAATGCATGGGCAGGCTGCCGTGCGCGGTGGTGAACTGGTGGTGGTAGGAATCGTGGTACTTGTTGTCCTTGCTGCCGCTGCACGAAGCGACGTAGTCGCCCGTGCCGTGCCACTGCCTGCAGCTGGAGCCGGAGTGGCTGGCGCCGAAGTCGGTGAGGCCGCGGGCGATCAGGAAGATGGAGTTGATCATTTTCCCGTAGCGCAGGTCGACGTTCGGATCGATTGTGCCCCACGAGTCGTCGGTCAAGTCGAACAGGAAATGTCCCCACGGCACACCGGAATTCGGTGGCCAGAAGCCGACCGAGTCCATCGCGGCCCGGACGTCGCGGTCGAGGACGCCCGCCCCTGCGTTACACATCGCGCTTGCTCCTTTGGTGAGTTTCCTTGTCCGGCAACGGCGGTGGCGGATCCTGTGCGTGCAACTCGGCCAGTGTGGCGTCGAATGTGGCGGCGTCCATGTCGGCTGTGCGACGCGGCAGTCCGACCCAGGGGCGGTCCTCCTCGCGTACGGTGCGCATGAGTTCGTCGCGCACCTCGGCGCTGTCGCCGTTGTTGTAGAGGTAGGCGTCGATCGCGGCGTGGCGCACCTGCGGTTCCGGATGCTCGACAACGATCTGCAAGGTGTAGTCGAACACCTGGTCCAGCCGGAGATAGCAGAGCATTTCGGCGGCTCGTGCCTGAAGAACAGCCTTGCGCTTCAGATCCATATCGCAGCCGATGAACTTGCCGTCGGTGAGCAGCGGCGGGTTCGCATCCGCGATGGGGTCATCGATATCACTTGTATCCCAAACGAATTCGCGGAGATACCGAATCGCGGCCGGGTGCCGCGCTTCGCCGAGGATCGACAGTGTCGTGGTGGCATGGGCGAGGTCGATCTCCGGTTCGGTCAGCAGCAGCTCGCCGAGTGCGTCGACGACGTCCTCGCCGTAATCTTCCGCGATCGCGGCCCGCACCGTGTCCACCATGCTGCGGGGAGCCGAGGCCACCCACGCGACGAAGTCCCGGACATTGTCCCGGGTGGGCCGCACCCGGCCCGAGTATTCAGCGATCGCCATACACCGTTATCGACGACACTCGCCTGTTCGCAACCGTTGGCTTGGGACCACTGTGCGCCCCGCGTGTCAGGCGAAACTGAGTAAGAGCCCCGCGCCGACGAGCTCGACCACGCAGTAGAACCAAATCGGATAGAAGCGCATCCCACGATCGATCAGCCACGACACGATCCGCCCGCCTGCCATCCCCGCCAGCGCGAACCCAACGGTCAGCGCCGCTCCGGTCCGCAGATCACCGCCGCCGAACGCCGACCAGAACAACACCCCGGCGACGGCGATCCCGAAACCGCCGTACACGGCCCGAATCTCCGCCCGGCTCACCGCCGTTGCCGCCGACAGTCCAAACGGCCGTGCCAGCGCCGCAGGCACACACAGCGCATACAAACCCATCCCCACAAACAACACCGCAACAAATGCGAGCACAACGGTTCTCATCGCCACCCCCCAACCAACCGCCGCTGCACCCCACCGCGCTTGTCCCGCACCAGTACTGCCCACTCCGCTGCGCCGTGGTCCGCGCATGCACCGTGTGTGCCCGCGCGCTGCGTCGCTGGACAGCAGGCCGCGTGTACACCGTGTGATGTGACCGGGCTACCCGCATCCGTGGTTTCGACCAACGTCACATGTGCCGGGTCGACCAATCTCGCATGTGCCGGGTCGGTCGATCTCGCGCGCGTCAGGTCGGCCAACCCCGCGATGGCCGACGAGACGCGCTCGATATGTTCGCGCATGAACTCTCCTCCGAACGATGTCCGGTGATCGTCACACTCGGCGCGGCGGCTGCGCTTCCAGAAACCTGCGGTTGTCGAGGTACTGGCTGTCAGGTCATTGATTTGGCGCGGCGGGGCTCGTGGTGCTCCTATTCGCTCCAGCTGTGCCAGTTGGATTCGATGCCGGTTCGCCTCGTGCTCCGGATCGGCTGGTGACAGGTGGTAGTACGCCGAAAGTTGGCTTGGTGGTGTGTCATTCGTGGTCGGCTCAGGCTCGGGGAACCGGACCTGCGGGGCGGCGTGGTCTCGCGCGTGGTGGTCGGCGCGAGGTCGGCCGTGTGGCAAGGCTGGTGGGGATCCGGCGTGATCCGCGAGAACAGCATTGCGGTGCGGTTGGCAGGCTCGGGGCGCGCAGCCCTCATTTTCTGCGCGGCCCCGAGCGCTGTCCGGCGGCGTTGCCGTGTGACGGCCGGGAACACCACGGTCGGCGGGCGTTGCCGCCGCCCCGGAAGGGAGGCGGGCGGCGGCAACACCCCTCGGCGCGCGGTCGGGTAACGGCGCCGCTTGGGCGGTTCCAGGTACGGGTAATCCGGTGGGGTACCGGGGAACCGGGGTGTGGGATGTTCGAGGGCCCGGCGTGTGTGGGAGGCGTCGACTACAGGTCTTCCAGGCCGACGAGCCCGTCCTGTAGGGCTCGAACTACCAGTGCCGCTTTGGTGTTGGCGGTGCGGCCGACGGCGGCGTACTTTCCGCGGATGCGGGTGATGTGGGTGTTGACGGTGCCCAGCGAGAGGTACAAGCGCTGCGCCACATCGGTTTTGGAATCGCAGACCACCCAGGTGATCAGCACTTCACGTTCGCGTTGCGAGAGGCCTGCGTCGGGCCAGTGATGTGCCGGTACCGCCGCTAGCGGGGAGGGGTTCATCGGCTGGGGGAGCGAGTGCGAAACTGCGGCTATCATTATTACATTCCTTGCGTTTGACACCGGCGGGTCTCGTTCGAGGGCAATCGCCCCGGGAATCCGGCGGCCGGACATCGTGTATCGACTCTATGCCTCGGCAAACAATCAGGAAATTCGCTACTACTCAGCCCTTAGTTTCGGGGGCTCCGTTCGTCGCGCTAACGGAATTCTGGTGATCCAGGTCTGATCGAACGACCCCCGCCGCGCTCACGTCGATCCGGAGTTCTTCCTTGTCACGCAACAGAATCGATACCACGGTGGCCCGTCCCGGCGGTAGTACCCGCGCGGTCATTTCGCCGCCGTCGGCGTAGTCGAGCGCGTCACGTAACACCGTACGCACCATGTCTCTAACCCGATCGTCGGCGTCGTCGAGACCTCCGCCATCATCGAGCACCACTCGCACGCCGCGTTGTCTGGCGAATCTGGCGGCCGCCGTGACCGCCTCGTCGACCATCAGCCCGCCGATGATCTCGTCACGCAACTGCGCTTCGACGAGCCGGCATTCCTGTTGTTCTTCGAAGGTCAATGGTCTTCCGAGCGCAATGATTTCGAGCAGCGGCCGCGCCGCACCGTCCAGCCGGGCGATGCGCGCGTCCCGTTCCGACTGTGCGGCAAGCGCTGCCGCCTCCGCCGCGGCCCGCTCGGTTTCCTGCCTGCGCAGGCTGAGGATCGAACGGGCAATGGGACGAACGACTTTGGCGAAGAAGGTGGCCATCAGCAGCGGCGTCGCATTGATGAAGGAGAACCCTGCGCCGAGCAACGCCCCCTGCCCGGTGGCCGCCGCCCACCAGGTGCAGGCGATGATCTGGCCGAACAGCGCGAGCCACGCCAACAGCCCAGCGCCTCGAATGCACAGAAAGTTGAGGTACGCCGAAGCCGCACCGAGGAACCAGATCTGGGTGGAATTCACCATCGGCACCGGCAGCTGCCATAGCGCGAGCGCTGTGCCGAGCGGTGCGGCCGCGGCCAGTGGAATCGCCACGCGCAGCGGTATTTTGTCGCCGGAGGCAAGGATGGTGCCGACTCCGGCGCCGAGGATGATCGTCGCCGCCAACCCGGTGATCCAGAGATGGCGAATCCCGTCGTCGGCCGCGAACGCCATCGAGTAGATCGCGACCGTGAACAACCCGCACAGCACCCACGCCGTCGGTGTGCGCATACCGAGAATGTCGCGAACGTCCGCGGGCTCGTCCCGCTGCGCCGCGATCCCCAGGAAACCGCGCCGCACCGCAACACTGAACGCACCGCGCTGCGCCACCGCTGCGCGCATACTCCGCAACGTCGTCATGCCACCCACTTGTCAGCAATGTCGATACGACCCGACACTGCGTTTGCCGCTGACTTGCCGGCGCCGGCCCGCGCCCTCACGCCGCCCACCCAACGCTGACCCGGCTCCCCCGCCCCGGCGTGGACTCGATGGCAGACCAACCGCCGGGCAGTTGAGCGATGCGGTCGACAATGCTGGCGCGTAGCCCGAGGCGGTCGGGCGGAACGGCTTTCGGGTCGAACCCGATGCCGTCGTCCACCACGTCGATCCGGATGTCGGCGGGGCCTGCGGTCACCGTCACCTCGCAGGCGGCGTCGCGCACCGGCGAGGCATGCTTCTTCCAGTTGCGCAGCGCCTCGCCCGTGGCCGCCGCCAGCGCGGTGGCGACGTCGGGCGGCACGGTGAGTTCGGCGCCCGCCGCCGGTTCGACCCGCAGCGGAATCGAGTCGTCGATCTCAGCGGCCGCGGCCCGGATGCCCGCGACGACCAGTTCCAGATCGAGGTCGTCCTGGGCGGGCAGCCCGGAGCGCAGTCTGCCGAGGTTGCGCAGTGTCGTCTGCGCGTAGTGCGCGAGGATCGGCGAGTTCGGCGCGCGCGAGGCCTCGAGCAGCGTCGCGATGACACCGTCGTGGGTGAGCGCGTCGAAGCGCCGCCGTTCGAAGCGCCGAGCTTCGGCCGCGGCGGCCGACGTCGCCGTCGCCAGCGCGGAGGAGGACGTCTGGTCGAGCATGCGCCCGAGCCGCACGAAGACCACGCACGCGGCGCACGGAAACGCGGAATAGGCGAAGGCGAACAGGATTTCGGGCAGCAGCGGATTGTGCACGTCGGGCCCGCGGGCGAGCATGCCGTCGACCTGCGCGACGATCCCGGCACAGGCCAGATACGCGAACGGCACCCGACGCCAGAACAGGCACAGCGCCACCGCGGGCAACCCGGGGATCCACACCAACCACAGTGACGCTTCGGGTTCGAGCAGCTCCCCGGTGCGGACCAGCGGCCAGCTCAATGCGGCGAACGCGTAGCCGAAGGCGAAGGCCGCCACTGCTTTTCGCACCAGGTCCATCCGCCACCTGGCGGCCGCGACGATGATCAGGACCGGCGGCAGATAGGTCGCGAGGAACGCGACCGGCGTCCACCATGCCGCGGTGAAATGCGCCTGGGCGAATGCGGTCGGCGCGGTCAGCGCGGCATAGAACAGCCCACCCGAACCGACGAAAAGGCTTGCACCCCTGACCAGTTTGGCTTCGGCGCCGCGTGGTGCGTCGGTAACGGCAGGCTGCGTGCCGATCATCGATCCCGCGGCTCCTCGCCGATGATGCCGTCGCGGGCCGCTTCCCGGTACAGGTCAACTCTGGTGCGTACCGGCCTACCTGCCTCGGCATAGCGGCGACGGATGCGCGCGAGGTAGTCGTTGACGGTGTGTTCGGACAGCTCGAGTTTGCGCGCGACGGAGGCCGCGGTTTCGCCGTTGGCGTAGAGCTCGAGCACTTGGCGTTGCCGCGGCGGCAGGTCGATGTTGGTCAGTGCCGGATCGCTGTCGATCGCCGAGGCCCACACCGTCGTCGCCACTTGGCGTCCGGAGGCGGCGGCCCTGACCATCGCGGTGGTCTTTTCGGCCGGGTCGCTCTTCAACGCCACCCCGAGCACGCCGGCCTGGGCCGCGGAGCGGATCAGGTCACGCCAGTCGCCGGTGGTGTACACGAGGACGTCGATACCGTGTTCGCGGAGCAGTTCGACGTTGGCGCGCGGGCTCGACCCGTCCGGCAGGCGCAGGTCGAGGATCGCCAGGTCGAGATCCTTGGTTTGCTGGAGGAGCGCCGGAACCGTTGGCGCCATCGCGACCACGGTCAGATCCGGTTGCTCGGACAGGATCGCGGCGAGTCCGACCGCGACGGCCTGGTGGTCCTCGACGCAACCGATCCGGCGCACTTGGCCCGGTACCGCGTAGGCGCCCGGTAGGTCGGTAACGGCGACACCTGCCATGGCAAGTAGGCGGCGAATCCCCATGAACCGGATTGAAGCATCAAGAGACCTTGCCTGCCAAGGAAATTCGGCAATTGTGTACCTGATGGAAATATCCTGCGCGAATTTCGAGACCGGCCAGTACCTTAGCGATTGCCGCCAGATTGCAAGTGGTCAATTGACCTGATGGTTAAGCACTTCCGCGACATCGGTGGCGAACAGCCCGCCACCGATGCCCGGCGAATCAGCTGAGACGGTCCTTGCGGCGTAGTTCTTCGGCCCTGGCGCGTAGTGCGGCCCCGACCAGTTCACGGCCTTCGGCCATCAGGTCGAGCACTTCCCAGGAGGCCTTGCGGGCGGCTCCGCCGACAATGCCTGCGATGGCCCCACCGTGGCGGCGGGCTGCCGCGGCGAGCTCTTGAGCGAGTTCGTTTTCCATCAGACACCGACCGTTACGTGAGATTCAGTGAATAACTGTGTGCTGAGCGTGGTGTGTACATAGGCCGACCATCCCTTCCTGACTGCCGCTATCCGCAACGCTACGCAAGAGTTCAGAGTACAACCGTACACTGATCTTGAGACGGCTCGGAAGCGCACAAGATCGATAGCTCCGCGAAGCATAGTCGGAAGATTGTCCGGTTGGAACCAGGTGTCTGAGGAGCGGCGGCCGGTCGATCGCCCATTTCGGCGACGAGGTGTTTGGTGCCGACGGCGTCGGGTAGTTGCCATTTTGTAGCTGATCGGCCCGATCTCGAAGCGGGATCGGAAACTCTCACCTACTGGGCAGGAGCAGACCGATGCTTGACATTGCCTACCGAAAATCCGTGATTGATCAGGACACGCAACGGCTCGACGTCCGTCGATATCTGGCCATGGACACCGCCGACGATCCAGCACGCCGTGCCCGGCGCGCGCTGCGGATCGTCGGCGATCTCGAGCAGCCCGAGCAAAAGGCAAGCGCCTGAAGACCTTTCATCCAAGCGGTAACCGGGCCGCGCCCGTGGCCTGCGCATCGCGCCGAACCGGAACGCGGAGGAAATCATGACCGGAATGCTGGAAGAACTCATCGGAAGCGCCGTCTACGACCCTGAGGGCGACAAGATCGGCAAGGTCAAACGGATCTACATCGACAACTCCTCGGGCTCACCCACCTGGGTCGCCGTCTCCACTGGACTGTTCAGCAGCGATTCGCTGGTGCCGTTGGCGGGCGCTCAGCTACGCCACGATCCGGGGGCGCTGCAGGTGCGAGTCGAGAAGGAGGAGGTGAAGACCGCGCCGCATCTCGATCGCGACGGCCTGATCAGCCCGCAAGCCGAGCGCGAACTGTTCGAGCACTATCACATCGACCCGAGCCGGGCCGCCTGGGATATGGGCGGTAAGCAGATGCGCGGCGGCACCAGGCCTGCCGATGCGGGGCTGGTGCGGTCCGAGGAGCGACTCGCGGTCGACAAGCAGACCGAGACGGCAGGAACTGCCCGTCTGCACAAGTACGTGGAGACCGAGGAGCAGACCGTCACGGTGCCGACGACGCATGAGGAAGTCCGGATCGAACGCGAGCCGATCACCGACCCGTCGGCCGTGCGCCGCGCCGACATCGGCGAACAGGAACGCGAGGTCACCCTGCACGAAGAGCGGGTGACGGCGCACAAGGAAACCGTGCCTGTCGAACGGGTCCGCCTCGCCGTCGACCAGGTCCAGGACTCGCAGACCGTGTCCGACACCGTGCGCAAGGAGCGGATCGAGACCGAGGGCGTCGACAACGACCGCAACCGCGGGCGTCGGTAACCAGTCTTTCGGCGGATCGATAGTGCCGGGTGTGGCTCAGGGTTCACCCTGATCTTCACCCGGATATCGGTGTTGACCTGGTGATTTCTCGTTGCGCAGCTGCCAGCATGGAACATGTCGGGTCGTCGAGGGGCGGTTCGCGAAGACATCGGAGGCTGGCAAATGTTGTGGAAGATTATCGGAATCGTCGCGGTCGTCTGGATCGCGCTGGCCATCATCGGTGCGTTGATCAAGGGACTGTTCCCGATCCTGGTGATCAGCGCCATCGTGTTCGGGCTGTACCTGCTGTACAAGGCGGTGTCGAGCTCGGACAACTCCCCGGTGAGCAAGCTGTAGGTTTCCGCACGCGAAGCGGCTTCAGCGCGCACGGGTAGCGCTGCGGAGCCGGATCGTGAGCGGGGGGTCGGGCGGTTTCCAGGTGTGGCCGGGATGCCACCGGGTTGGTGCGAGCGAAGTCGCACACCGTCCGGCGCGGGGCCGTGCGTGAGTCGTCGGGACAGCGCACGGCCCTTGTTCGTGTCTGGGACTCTGTTTGAATGACACTTTTGGAGCAGTTTCCGGAGGACTGGCAGCGCGGGATCGTGATTGTCGCCCACCCCGACGATATCGAGTACGGAGCGGCCGCGGCGGTGGCCCGCTGGACGGGGCAAGGCAAAGACATTCGCTACGTCCTGGTCACCAGTGGTGAGGCCGGGATCGCCGGACTGCCGCCCGCCGAATCCGGGCCGCTGCGTGAGGCAGAGGAGATCACGGGCGCCAAAGCCGTTGGCGTGCAGCAGGTGGAGTTCCTCGGACATCCGGATGGTCGGGTGGTGGAGTCGCTGGAGTTGCGCCGCGACCTTGCCGCCGCGATTCGCCGCCATCAGCCGGAACTGGTGGTGCTCTTCAACTTCGGCGACACCTGGGCGCCCGGCTTCGCCAACAGCGCCGATCATCGGGCGGTCGGCCGCGCCGCGCTCGACGCCATCTCGGATGCGGGGAACGAGTGGATCTTCCCCGAGCTCACCGATCAGCCGTGGTCACCCCGCTTCGGTGCGGTTGTCGGCCCGACGGCTACCCATGCCGTCGATGTCACCGGGGTGATCGATCAGGCCACCGCGTCGTTGGCCGCGCATCGCCGGTATCTGGAGGTGCTCAGCGACGAGCCGGTCGAGGATCAGGTGCGGGCCATCGTGGACCGGGCGACCGGGCCGATCGCCGGCTTTGCCGCTGAACGCGCGGTGGGGTTCGAGCTGTACTACTTCGGCGGTTGATCGCGTTCGAAACAGGCTGCGATGCAGGCGGTATCGCGGTGATTCCGCGTGGTCGCCGACCGATACGCCGCATGGAATCTGTTGTGTAGAGATGGATTCTGTTGTGGCGTAGACAGTCCGAGCCTGCGGTTACGGCGTAGACGCTGACGCCGTTTGTGCGGCAACGCGTTCGATGACCGGCCGCCACTCGTCCAGTGGGGCGACGGTTAGGCCAACCACCTTGCCTGCGTCGTCGGCGTGGCGCAGCGCGATGGCGGCGTCGAAGTCGGGGTCGGTGCGGAATTCGGCGATTTCCGCCGCGCTCATCGGCCCACCCTGCGCGATCAGAGTGCGCGCGCTGGAGGGGGACAGGGTGTGCGCCGAATCCGTCACTGCCAGATAGCGTTTGGCGACAACATGCAGTTCGACCAGCCGGGCGACTCGGGCGCCGAGCAGCCCGCGGATCGCGTCGGCGCCGTGTCTGCCGTGCCCCGCGTCGTCGCCGGGGAAGAGCTGGTGGCCTATGTCGTGCACCAGCCCGGCGACCTGGAGTTCTTCGTCGTGCGGGTACCGCTGCCGTAGTAGTTCGGCGCACTGCCGGTCGTGGTCGAGGATGTCGACCGGATCGCCGCTGCGGTCCGGCATGTCCCAGACGTCCTCGCCGTTCGCCAGCAGCACCATCAATTCATCCACGGTGGACACCCGCACGATCGCTCCCTCGCTCACTCGTATTGGTCTAGACCATATCGTTGCCTGCGTTCGAGGTCACGTGAAGTTCTGCTGTCCACCAGGTGAAGACGCGGGTCGAGGGGGCGGCCCAGCGGGAATCGGGTGTGGCAGGCTAGGCGGATGCGAGTTGCCGTAGTCGCGGGGCCCGATCCGGGGCATGCCTTTCCCGCCATCGCGTTGTGCTTGCGTTTCCTGGCCGCCGGAGACGAGCCGGTGCTGTTCACCGGCCCGCGCTGGTTCGATGCGGCCCGCGACGCCGGGATCGGCGTGCGCAGACTCAAGGGCCTGGCGCCGCGCCCTGCCGACGACGACGCCGACGCGGGCCAGCGCATCCACGAACGTGCCGCGCACATCTCCACCGAGATCCTGCCCGACCTCAGCGCCATGCTCCCCGAGCTGGTCGTCTCCGATGTGCTGACCGCGGGCGGCGGTCTGGCGGCCGAGCGGCTCGGCGTGCCGTGGCTCGAGCTGTCGCCGCATCCGCTGTACCTGCCGTCGAAAGCCTTGCCGCCCATCGGGAGTGGGCTGGCGCCAGGCGAGGGGCTGCGCGGGCGCATGCGTGACGGGGTATTGCGCACGATGACGGCCCGCGATATCAAGCACGGTCTGCGGCAGCGAGAACAGGCGCGCGAGAGCGTCGGCCTGCCCGCCACCGATCCGGGGCCTGCCGCGCGCTTGATCGCCACCCTGCCCGCTCTCGAAGTGCCGCGGCCGGACTGGCCCGACAACGCCCACGTCATCGGGCCGCTCTTCTGGGAACCGACCGACGCGACCCTGGCGTTGCCGCCCGGCGACGGGCCAGTGGTGATGGTCGCGCCCTCGACCGCGCACACCGGCGTGCACGGGATGGTCGAGATGGTGCTCGAAGCGCTCGACAACACCGGTGTGCGCGTGGCGATCTCGTCGCTCGACCCGCCACCCGCCGGCCTGCCATCCTGGGCCACTGCGGGTTTGGGGCGTCAGGACGAACTGCTGACCCACGCGTCGGTGGTCGTCGGTGGTGGCGGACACGGGCTGCTGGCGAAGTCGCTGTCCGCTGGCGTGCCGGTTGTCACGGTGCCCGGCGGTGGCGATCAATGGGAGCTGGCCAATCGCGCTGTCCGGCAGGGGAGTTCCCTGCTCGTCCGGCCCATGACCGCCGAGGCGGTGCGCGCCGCCGTCCTCGAGATCCTGTCCGAACCGCGGTTCACCGCCGCGGCCGAACAGGCAGCCGCGAGTGCCGCCGCGGTCGCCGATCCGCTCGAGTTGTGTCACGCCGTGCGCGATTCGGTCAGCGCGGGGTAAGTCGGACCGTCCGTCCGACCGGTCCTCCTCGCCAGCTGTCGCCCGGCGCAAATGTCCTGATAGCCGGGGTTCGCGGGGCGTCACGCGAAACGAGTATCTTGGGCACGGTGCGATTGACAGAGTTTCAGGAGCTGTTGCATACCGAGTTCGGGACGGCGCGCGGAGACGCCCTGCTGACCGATCACGTCATCCCGTCGCTGGGCCGAACAGGCTCCGCCGCCATCGAAGCGGGCGTTGATCCGCGTGACGTGTGGCGGGCGCTGTGCTCGGAGTTCGACGTGCCGCGGGGCCGGTGGTGAGCACGTCGGGGCGGGCCGTCGACGCGGACGGGCTATATCGCTTCGACGAGCGGCAGCGGATGATCCCGGTCGATCCCGAACGGCTGGCCGCGCGGCTGGCGGCGGCCGATCCGGTCGATTTCGCCGGGTACCGGCAGACCGGGATCGAGGCGATGCTGCTCGGGCACTACGACCAAGCACTCGACCTGCTCGATCGGGCGCTGGAGCTGGTGGACACCGAGGAGCGCCGAATCACGGTGTGGATCAACCTCGGTGATGTGTACCGCTATCACGGCGAGGGACACACCGCGGAGATCCTGTACCGGCGGGCGGTCGAGCACGCGCGGGTGGCCGCGCCGGATGTGCTGTCGTTCGCCGTGCAGCATCTGGGAAAGGCGCTGGCCGAACAGGATCGGCTGACCGAGGCGCACGACCTGCTGCGGGAAGCGCTCGATCTGCGCATCGCCGAGGGTGATCCCGAGCTGATCGAATCCACCAGGGTCGCTTTGGAGACGCTCCCGTCGTTGCCGATTCCGCTGCCGCAGCAGGTGTCCGCGCTGCTCGGGCCCGCACCGACCTGGTCGGCGGAGCACGAGGGCATGAGCGGTGGCGTCGCGCTCGTCAACGACATGTATTGGCTGAAGCAGGGCCCCAAGGCTGTTGCCGAAGAGCAGCGGCTGAACTGGTTGCGGGACCACGGGATTCGGGTGCCGGAGATCGTCGTGTTCGACGGTGATGTGCTGGTCCTCGCCGACGCGGGTGCGCCGAGCTTGGCCGCGCGAGCCGAGGCCGGGGCGGGCGCGGACTCGATCGGCGCGATCATGGGTGCCCTGTTGCGCAGGCTGCACAGCCTGCCGGTCGCGGAGTGCCCGTTCGATGGGCGACTCGACGGTGTGCTGGCTCAGGCGCGCAGGCAGGTGGTCGAGGATCTGGTTGATCCCGACGACTTCGATGACGACAACCAGGATTCCGGCCCAGACGAGGTGCTGGCGCGGCTGCTCGCCGAGCGCCCGGACGGCGAGGATCTGGTGGTGGCGCACGGTGATTTCACCCCGCCCAATGTGCTGGAGGGCGCGATCCTGCTCGACGTCGGCGCGCTCGGGGTGGCGGATCGGTACCGTGACCTGGCGCTGGCCGTGCGGGATCTGCGGGAGGACTTCGGTGCGGACGAAGTGGCGGCGTTTTTCGCCGCGTACGGCCTCGACGATCCGGATGAGCAGCGCTTGGAGTACTACCGTCTGCTCGACGAATTGTTCTGAGCTCGAAGTGTTCTGACGACTCGACGGGCGCAGCGCGCCGAATGTGCTGCGGATCAGACCTTTTTCGCGTAGTGGCGGGCCGCCTTGGTGCGGTTGCCACACGTCGCCATCGAATGCCAGCGGCGGGTGCCGTTTTTCGAGGTGTCGTAGAAGAAGAGCACGCAGTCGGGGTGGGCGCACTGCCGGATGCGATCCGGTGCTTCGGCCAGCAGATCGAGTAGGTTGGCCGCCGCCAACCAGGCCGGCAGCCAGGTGATATCGGGTACGTCGATGACCTGCGATGGCCCAGTGTCGGTGAGCGCGCGCCGGATTCGGCCTCGGTCGAGTACCTCGTTCAGTGCGGCGGGGGCGGCGTGTCGCACGACGTCGTAGATGGCCGAGCGGGCGGTCAGTACCGCGTTCAGTGTCGCCACGTCGGCGTTCGCGCGATCGGTCAGCCCGGCCGCGGACAGCCAGATGCCGAGGCCTGACACATCGGTGAGCAGGTCCTGCGGCTGTCCGTGCGCGTTCCACCGCGTGTCCAGCAGGTCCAGTGCCAGCGGTTCGCCGAGGTGGGGGCGTGGATCGTGCATGCCTGAGGGTATCGACCTCCTTCTGGTCACCTCGATCACCACGGTCATCTAACCGTCTATCAGTATTTTACAGGTTGACCGCGGCGATCCGCTGTCGTTATTCTCTAACCAGTTAAACCAATTAAGACGGTTTGACCTGTCGAGGAGGATCACATGACCGCAGTTGCCGCACCCCAGCTTGCCACCGGGCACATCGGGCTGAACGTCGCGGACCTGAACCGTTCGGTGGAGTTCTATCGCAGCGCACTCGGCTTCGAACCCCTCGGCGCGAGCGCCGACGGCGACAAGAAGTGGGCGTTCCTCGGCGTGGACGGCAAGCTGCTCGTGACGCTGTGGGAGCAGAGCGCGGGCACGTTCTCCACGGAAACGCCTGGTCTGCACCACCTTTCGTTCCAAGTCGACACCATCGAGCAGGTGCGGGCGATCGAGGCGGTGCTGCGCGCACAGTCGGTGCCCTTCGCCTACGACGGCGTCGTCGCGCACGGCGAAGGCGCGGCCTCGGGCGGCATCTTCTTCACCGACCCCGACGGCATCCGGCTGGAGATCTACGCGCCGACCGGCGCCGAGGGGGCCTCCGCGCCGAGCGGTGGCGCACCGACCTGTGGATTCTTCTGACCCGCTCGGCTGTTGACCATTCCGATGAGCATCTCTTCGTGACAAGGAGCCCGCCGATGGCACCCTTTCATTCCGGCGAACTCGCGGTCCAGCGACGGATGGGTCAGGCGGAGATCGCCGACCGGGTCGGCCGGGGCATCCGGGCCGACATTCCGGACGTCGCCGCGGCCTTCCTCGCCGAGCAGCCCATGATCGTGATCGCAGCCGCCGATGCCGCGGGCCGGTTGTGGGCCAGTGAGCTGGTCGGTCCCGCCGGCTTCGTGCACGCGGTCGACGCGGACACCATCGCGGTCGACGCCCGGCCCGCCGAGGGGGATCCGTTGCGGGAGGCGCTGACTCGTCCGGCCCGGGTCGGCATGATCGCCCTGCAACCACAGCGGCGCAGGCGAATGCGCGTCAACGGCAGTGCCACGGCGGTGGGTACCGGGCTGCGCATCAGCACCGACCAGGTCTATGCGAACTGCCCGAAGTACATCTCCCGCAGGCAGGTCGAGTCCTATCGGCCGGATGTGGTGCCGCCACCCCCGCGCCACGCGACCGAGCTCGACGCGGGTCAGCAGGCGGCGATCAGAGCGGCCGACGCGTTCTTCGTCGCGACCGCCGACGCCGACGGCAATGCCGACGCCTCCCACCGCGGCGGGAATCCCGGCTTCCTGCAGGTGCTTTCGCCGACCAGACTGCGCTGGCCCGACTACCGCGGCAACTCGATGTTCATGACCCTCGGCAACCTCACGGTGCATCCGCGCTGCGGAATCCTCGTCCCGGACTGGACGACCGGTGGCACCCTCCAGCTCACCGGCACCGCCGAACTGCGCTGGGAGCACGAGACGTTCGCCGTCGGCGCGCAATGTTCGATCGACTTCACCATCACCGAGATCATCGAGCGATCCGGTGCGGGCCCGCTGCACTGGGGTCCGCCCGAATTCTCTCCCGTCAACCCTTGAAAGGATCGTTTCATGCGACCCCCACTGCCGCCGTTCGACCTCGAATCGGCCGAGACCAAGGTGCTCGCCGCCGAAAATGCCTGGAATACCCGCGATCCCGAGCGGGTCGCCGCCACGTACACCGAGGACTCGGTCTGGCGTAACCGGGACGAGTTCTTCACCGGCCGCGCCGCCATCGTCGAATTCCTCACCCGCAAATGGTCTGTCGAGAACGGGTACGCGCTGCGCAAAGACCTCTGGGCGTTCGATGGCAATCGCATCGCCGTGCGCTTCCAGTACGAATGGCACGACGAGACAGGCCAATGGTGGCGCAGCTACGGCAACGAGCAGTGGGAGTTCGCGCCCGACGGGCTGATGTCGCGCCGCGAGGCCAGCATCAACGACGTCCGGATCGCCGAAGTCGATCGCCGCATCTTCGGCCCGCGCGAGGCGGGGGACACCTCGATTCAGCCGCAGCAGTAGGGATCTCCTGCGGTCGACATGACCATCGGCGCGACGCGCACCTGATCCGGTGCGCGTCGTGCCGATGGTCGTAGCGGAGCACGTCAAGCGGCGACGACTTGCTGCTCCTCCTTGGCGGATTCGGCCTGCGGACGTCGATGGAACAGGCCGAAGGCGATCGCGCCGAACACGATGCCGACTGCGGCGGCGACCGCGAAGGCCGCGTCCAGACCGGCGACGAAGTGCGCCAACGTCATCGGCTGACCCGCATCCGCCACCTCGTGAAACACCGTGCCGAGCACCGCGACACCCAGTGCGAGGCCGAGCTGTCGCGCGGTGTTCACCGCACCGGCCGCAGTGCCGCCCTGGTGCGGCGGCACCGCGGCCATGCCCACCGACACCAGCGCGGGCGCGTTGATGCCGATGCCCGCGCCGATCACCACCAAGCCGGGAACCAGTGCCACCCAGGACGATCCGGCATCGACGATGGTCAGCAGCCCGCTGCCGACGCCGACCACCACCAGGCCTGCACCGATCGTCCACTTCGGCGCCGCGTCGTGCGCGAGCCGTCCGAACGCGCCGGCCACCACGAACGCGGTCACCGCCATCGGCAGCAGCGCGAGACCTGCGTGCAGCGGCGACATCCGCAGCTGCTGCTGCAACCACAGCGACACCAGGGGAGTGCACGCGAACGCCGCGAAGGTCTGCCCGCTCGCCCCGAGCAGCGTCGCCCCGAAATTCCGATTGCGCAGCAGTGCCAGCGGGAACATCGGTGCGGCACTGCGTGATTCGACGGCGACGAAAACCACCACCGCGACTGCGCCGACTATCAGCGCGGCCACCGTGCGACCGTCGGTCCAGCCGTGCTCGCCGCCGCGAATGACACCGTAGGTGAGCGCGGTGGCGGCGGTGGCGAAGGAGAGCATGCCCCCGATGTCCACGGAACGGTTCGCGTGGCGGGTCGACGCCGGAAACACGAGGGCGGTCAACACGATTGCCAGCACCGCGATGGGCAGGTTGACGAAGAAGATCCACCGCCACGACAGTGCCTCGGTCAGTACGCCGCCGAGCACCACGCCGATGCCGGCCGCCGCACCGGACACCGCACCCCAGACACCGAAGGCGGTGCCGCGGTCGCGGCCGAGGTAGGTCGCGTGCAGCAGCGACAGCGTTGTCGCGAACATCGCCGCGCCGCCGACGCCCTGAAGCACCCGTGCCGCAATGAGATTCGTCGCGGTATCGGCGATGCCGCAACCGAGCGAGGCGAGGGCGAACAGGACGAGCCCGGCGAGATAGGTGTGTTTGGCGCCGATCCGGTCGGCGAGGGAACCGAGCACGAGCAGCAGCGCGGCCAACGCCAGTGCGTAGCCGTCCACCACCCATTGCAGGTCGGCCAGTCCGGCGTGGAGATCGGTGGCGATGTCGGGCAGCGCGACGTTCACGATGGTGACGTCGATGAGCAGCATGAGCGTGCCGAGGCACGCGGCGAACAGTGGGAGCCATTTCCTCACAGGAGCCTCCATGGCGGAATCGAACGATATCGACGCCAAGCGTGCGGTAATCGAACGTATCCACCTAGTCAGATGGCTCTCTGCGTTAGATTCCTCCTATGCAGTCCGACGAGTCCTCGGAATCCTCCGCACTGGATGTTCTCGACAAACAGATCCTGCACGCGCTGGTCTACGACGCCAGGATTCCGTTCGCGAAGCTCGGGAGCCTCCTCGACGTCTCCGAACAGACGATCGCGCGCCGCTACCGTTCGCTGCGCCAGCGCGGCATCATGCACGTGTCCGGGCAGGTGAACGCGGTGCCGCTCGGGCATGCGCGCTGGGTGCTGCGGATCAGGACCGCCCCGGACAAAGCGCTGCGCTTGGCCGAATCCCTGGCCAGATTCTCGGAATTGAGCTGGGTCAGCCTGCTGTCCACCGGCTCCGAGGTCACCTGTGTGAGCAGGCCGCGCTCCATCGAACAACGCGACGCCTTGCTGCTGCACACGCTGCCGAAGGCGAGTCAGGTGCTCGGAGTGGCCGCGCACGAGGTGATGCATCGGTTCGTGGCCGACGAGGAATGGCCGCGGTTCACTCACCTCTTCACCGAGCAGCAGCTGGGCGAGCTGGGGCAACGTTCGGGTGGTGCGTTCGGCGCGCCGCCGGACAGTGCCGGTCCGGATGCGCCGGTGGATCTGTCCGCCGAGGACGAGGCCATGCTCGTGCTGCTCGGGCGGGACGGGCGTGCGCCGTACGCGCAGATAGCCGCCGAAATCGGTTGGACCGCACCACGAGTCGCGCGGCGGATGGCCGAGCTCGAGCAGGCGGGGGTGCTGTACTTCGACCTCGACTTCGCGGTCGAGCGGATGGGGTACACGGTGCGTGGTGCGCTGTGGTTGCGGGTGCGCCCGTCCGATCTGGACGCGGTGGGCCGGGCGATGGTGACCCATCCCGAGATCGTTTTCGTGGCGGCGACCACCGGGTCGACCAATCTGTTCGCGTCGTTCCTCTGCCGCGACACGCCCCACCTCTACCGTTACATCACCGAGCGTTTGGGTGCGCTCGATGGCATCACCGACCTGGAGGCGACGCCGTCGCTGCGGGTGCTGAAACAAGCCCAGACGCTGCTGACCAGCGATCGTGTCGCACCGATTCGGTGATCGCGCCGCGTTTGCCGAGGACAGCGAAGTCCGTTCGCGTGTTGCTGGGCGCGTCGCTTGACTCGAACACCTGTTCGTCTACTCTTGGCGCCAGAACTTGTCGGTGCCGCCCTCTAATGTTGGCGCCAACCACGGAAGAGACTTACCCGTCGAAAAGGGGATCAGGACATGGCACCACAGGCGTACGACCGCGACAAGGCTCTCGAACTCGCGCTGTCCCAGGTCGAGAAGAGCTTCGGCAAGGGTGCGGTCATGCGCCTCGGCGAAGAGGTGCGTCAGCCTCTCGCAGTGATCCCGACCGGCTCCATCGCGCTGGACGTCGCGCTCGGCATCGGTGGCCTGCCGCGCGGCCGCATCGTCGAGGTCTACGGTCCGGAATCCTCGGGTAAGACCACCGTTGCGCTGCACGCGGTGGCCAATGCGCAGGCGCAGGGCGGCATTGCGGCGTTCATCGACGCGGAGCACGCGCTCGATCCGGAGTACGCCAAGAAGCTCGGTGTCGACACCGATGCCCTGCTCGTCTCGCAGCCGGACACCGGTGAGCAGGCGCTGGAGATCGCGGACATGCTCGTTCGCTCGGGCGCCATCGACATCATCGTCATCGACTCGGTGGCCGCGCTGGTGCCGCGCGCCGAGATCGAAGGTGAGATGGGTGACAGCCACGTCGGTCTGCAGGCCCGGTTGATGAGCCAGGCGCTGCGCAAGATGACCGGTGCGCTGAGCAACTCCAACACCACCGCGATCTTCATCAACCAGCTGCGCGAGAAGATCGGCGTGATGTTCGGTTCTCCCGAAACCACAACGGGTGGTAAGGCGTTGAAGTTCTACGCCTCGGTCCGTCTCGACGTGCGCCGCATCGAGACGCTGAAGGACGGCACCGACGCGGTCGGTAACCGTACCCGGGTCAAGGTCGTGAAGAACAAGGTCAGCCCGCCGTTCAAGCAGGCCGAGTTCGACATTCTCTACGGCCACGGCATCTCCAAGGAGGGCTCGCTCATCGACATGGGTGTCGAGCACGGCTTCGTGCGCAAGTCCGGCTCCTGGTACACCTACGAGGGCGATCAGCTCGGTCAGGGCAAGGAGAACGCCCGAAAGTTCCTGCTGGAGAACACCGATGTGCGGGACGAGATCGAGAAGAAGATCAAGGAGAAGCTCGGCATCGGCGCCGATGTGACCGCGCCTGCTGCCGAGGTCCCCGCCGATTTCTGATTCGACCAACAGCCGGCGCTCGCCCCAACCGCGCCGGACCGCGCCCGATGAGTCGCGGTCCGAATCGGTGCAGGAGATGCGGCGCCGGCTCCAAGAACTCCTGTCTGCCCACGGTGCCGCCACCGATCCTGTCGGATCTTGGCCCGGCGGACAGGAACCCGGACGAGTCCGGTCGGCCGAAGGTGGTTCGGCTGCACAGGACACCATGGGAACTCGGTCGAGCGCGCCCGATCCGCAGCGGGCGCGTTCGACTGGGTCCCGCGCGGGGTCGTCCCGGCGCGGACGTCGAAAGACGTTCCAGCCCACAGACTCCCATTCGGCTGACGCTGAACGTTCCGAAGGCCGATGGGCGGATCCGGTGGCGGCCGGATCCGAGCGGGATGCGCGCTCCTCGGAGTCCGCTCCGCAAGGCGGGACGGTCGAGCAGGCGAAAGAGGCGTGTCTTCGCCTGCTCGCCGTCCGCGCCCGCAGCCGAGCCGAACTCGCCCAACGCCTGGCCGCCAAGGGCTACACCGCTGACGTCACCGACCGCGCCCTGGACCGGCTCACCGAAGTCGGCCTCATCGACGACGCCGCCTTCGCCGAACAATGGGTCCACTCCCGCCACACCTTCTCCGGCAAAGGCAAACAGGCTCTGGCACAAGAACTCCGCCGCAAAGGGGTAGACCCGGCCGACGCCGCGCCCGCCCTGGAAGCCATCAGCTCCGACGACGAAGAGTCCCGCGCCCGCGAACTGGTCCGCCGCAAACTCCGCACCATCCCCTCAAGTCTCGACCGCGACAAAACAATCCGCCGTTTGGTCGGCATGCTCGCCCGCCGCGGATACAGTCAGTCCACTGCGTACACGGTGGTCAAAGATGAACTGTCCCAAGGTGATGTTGATCTGTCGGACCCCGAGCTGGATTGACCCGTGCTGGGCCCGGTCCCTGCGCGGCCGGGTTCGGTCAATGTGCGGCCAACTCCGCGAGCTCTGGTGGCGGTTGATGCCCCGCAGGTGCGAGGAGGAATCCTACTCGGCTTGAGAACCATTGGGGCCGGTCGGTCTTGTTTGCTCCTCCCGAATCAGCTTGATCTGTTTGTGCGGTGACGGGCGCCCATGCTTCGACGAACCGTTCGTCCGCGTAGTACGTGGAAAAGTGAACGTACTACGCGGATGTCGCGTAGCCTGAGATCTAGTTCATTCATTGTTAGGGAAGAGGTTTCATGTTCTTGTCAGAGATGGGTCTTACGCAGCACGACTCACTGACGGCAGCCCAGGCTGCAGCCAACGAAGCCGCCTCGGCATCGGGCGGCCGCGTCTTCACCTGTGTAGCGTTTCGGCAAGGGGGCCGTTTGATGCTCACAACGGCGTTCTCTTACGCGTTTCTTGTCAGGCACGTGGTTTCGGAGCCAGCGGAGAAGGGGGGCAATCCTCGAATGGCAACCAATCGGCCGGTGGACAGCGGTCACGTGCGAGTGATCACCAAGTATCTGACCGAGAACGGTGCCAACTACATCCTCCCGCCAGTTACTCTCAACGTCCGCTCAGTCCCCGCGATCCACATCCCCCGCGGAAACTTCGCTACGACAGTGGGATTCGTCGTGATCGGTGACGAAACACAGTTCTCCATTACGGACGGACAGCACCGCCTCATGGCGATCACCAAGCGGAGGGAGACATTGCCGGACAACTCGGACTTCATGGCAGACAGCATCTCCGTAGTGATCGTCGTTGAGCCGGATCTCGCACGGATTCATCAAGATTTCGCTGATGCTGCACAGACGAAACAGATTCCAGCCAGTCTGCTCGCGGCGTTCAACACCAGGGAGCCGCTGAATCGCGTGCTTACGAAGATCGTCGACGGTACACGACTCTTCCAAGGGCGGATCGACGAGACTTCCAAGAGCCTTTCGAAGAACGCCCCGTCCGTGTTCCTGCTGAACCAGGTGCGCGGGATGGTCAAAGAGCTTCTCTTCCACGACTACGCACTCAGTGAAAGCAGTATTCCCGCACGGAGCGCTCAGGTCATCGGTACCACCGAGGATCAAGATGCGTTCGTCGAACGTACTTTGGCGATGTTGAATCTGCTTGCTATGCATATGGCGCCGTGGAACACGGTCGTGGAGCTTCCGACATCTGGCGGTCCCGCCAACCAGGTAGTCGACTTCCGGCGCCACTACATCAACATGACTGCCACAGGTTTGGTCATCATTGGGCACGTTGCCTACGAGATAGAAAAGAACCCCGATGCCGACTGGCGTCGCGCTCGGTACTTGGACCTTGCCACAAAGATTGACTGGCGGCGCGAAGCCAGCATGTGGCAGGGAAACATCATCGCCGACGACAAGATAAGCACCACTCGCGGGCCTGGTCGGATCGCTGCGCGGCTGGTGATGCAGGAGTTGGGAATTACTACTTCTATCAGCTAGCGATCACATCGTCCTGGGAATCCTCCCCGGGGGATTCCCAGTCTTCTATCCTCGGTGAGCATCGAGGTGTAGACGGGTGGTCAAATCTGAAGTGGCCCAAGCTGATCTCGAGCTCTCGGACCCGAGCTGGACTGCCCCTGCGCTGGGCGAGTAGCTGCAGGGGGTGGTCGATGAGACGGCGTTGGTTCCTGCTCGGGGCGGCCTCGGGCGGGTAGCGCTCGAACAACGCACAGAACCCGAGATCGGGTCTCCCACCCATCCTCTGGATTGCCGACGTAGGAGAGGCATGCGCCAATCTCGTCGAGTAGTCGACGGTGAAGTGTTGGTCATGTGATCACTGGGAACTGGTGGCGGCATCGCCCGAGAAGCTCCCGCCACCAGTTCCCACTCGGCGCGAAACCAACCCCTGTGATCCCGCATACCGGGATCGCGAGTACCCCTGAGACCGGCAAACGCGGCTAGCTCTGCCCCAGCGCAGAAATCCGCACCGCTACTGTGGATCCGCACCCGTTCTGGGCGCCCAGAACTAGTGCGGATGCACGGAACGAGTGCGGATTATATGGATCCCCGAACTCGCCATTTTGTATGGTCTGGTGGCCCTTTGGTGCGAGGGGGCGTCGCGAATGTGGGCGTCGTCACACGGTTGGGTGTGCGGATTTTTCGATATTGCGCGGGTTGGTGGTTCTCTCTACAGTTGCGAATTCGCACAGGAGTAGTACGCGTTCTTATTGGTTCATCTCTGACAACAGCTAGAGACGGGTGCCGGTATGGATGACATTACGAGGCGGACGTTGTTCGGTGCGGGCGCGGTAGGGGCCGGACTCGGCCTTGCCGGTTTGTCGGGGTTGATGGCCCCGCGCGCCGAGGCGACCGATATTTCCGTCGGGCCGCTGCCGATGCCGTTCGGTGCTGATGCGATGGGACCGAATCGCCTGCTTGTTCCCGTTTTTCATCAGGTTGCCTGGATCGTCGACGATATCGAAGCCGCGGAACAGTACTTTCTGCACAAGGTGGGCACGACGCCGTTCGTGCGGATGCGGAACGTCCGTGCCGAGGACACCAACGGGACATATCTCGGCGAGCCGGGGCAGTGGTCGGCGGACCTCTACAACGGTTTTCATGGTGACCTCAACGTCGAACTTATTCGGCCGCTTTCGGGAGAGAGCATCTACTCGACGTGGTTACGGGATCGTGGCCCGTCGATCCAGCACGTGGCGTATCTCAGCAGCGATCTGGCCGGAGACCGCGCCACCATGGTGGCCAACGGTTTTCCCATGGTGCAAAGCTTCTGTCTGCCCAGCGCACAACTTCCACTGATGACGATCAACTATTTCGACACCACCAAGCTGCTCGGTCACATCACCGAGCTGATCGGTCTGGATCCCAACGGCGGCGCTGAGTTTCTGTACAAGGCCAAACAGCTGTGATGGTCGGCGACCAAGGTTACGGATTACCGAAGCGTTGAAATCCCCAGCAGCCGAGACGGATCCAGCTCGACCTCGCTGAGGATGACCCTGCTGCGGAGCTGGCGCGCGCCGTGCCCACGCTTGAGGACTTCCGCGACTTGCTCGAGCTCGCCAGGATCGGTGCACGCGATCCGGAGCTGGTAGTCGTACTCGCCGGTGGTGTGTGCGGCGGAGACCACCTGCGGCACGGCATGCAGGCTCTGTTCGAAGTCCCGGCCCGAGACATCGTCGCGCAGCCGCACGTCGGTGAGCGCGACCAGGGTGCGGCCGAGCACCCGAAGATCGAGCTCGGCATGGTAGCCGCGCAACAACCCGCTGTGCTTGAGGCGTCGGATCCGCTCCGCAACCGCGTTGGCGCTCAACCGAACTGCGCGAGCGAGCTCCTGGTAGGTCATTCGACCGTCGCGTACGAGGGCTCCCAGCAGGTCTCGATCGATGTCGTCCATAGCGAGTCACTCTATCTGCGATATTCTCGATAGATCAACTAGAATACTGCGGATTGACCAAGCGATCAGGGCAATCTGCCATAAACTCCGTGACAATCTCGGCGGTTTTGCTGAGAAAGTCGAGGTCGTGGTTGTTCTTCTACTGAAACTTCTGCTCAGTCCACTCTTGATCGTCGCGGTGACGCTTGCCGTGCGCCGGGTCGATCCCCTCGTCGGGGCGTTGCTGGTCGCGCTGCCGTTGACGGCGGGCCCGGCGCTGGTAGCCGTGCGATTCGCCTACGGGTCGGAGTTCGCCGCCGAGGTCGCGCGCGGTGCCTTCGCCGGGCTGCTCGCCTACGTCGGATTCACCGTCGCCTATGCCGTGACGGCGCGAAACTGGTCGTGGACGGTCTCGCTCGCGGTGGCCCTGGGGTGCTACGCCGGTCTGGCGACCGTGCTGCAGTGGTGGGCTCCGTCACCGCTGTTCGCCGCGTTCGCGGTGCTGGTCGGGATCGGCGTGCTGCTGTACTGCTGGCCCGAGCGACAGCCTGCCGCCGGTGCGGCACCGGTCGACCCGAAATCTTGGGAGTTGCCGGTGCGCTGCGCGACCGCGGTCGGCGTCACCGCCGTGACCACTACGGCCGCCGGCGAAATCGGCAGCTACGGAACCGCTTTGATCGGACAGCTACCCCTCTTCGGCGTCCTCATGACGGTCTGCACCCATCGGCGTACCGGCGGCGCGGACGCGGTGCGCTCCCTGCGTCGCGCGATCATCAGCGCACTGTCCTGCGCGGCGTTCTACGCCTGCCTCGCTTCGACTTTGCTGGACTGGGGACCGGGTGCAGCTTTCGCGAGCGCGACGCTCACCGCACTCGCCGTCACCGCGTTGAGCTACGTGACGCGCATCCGTCTCGACAGTGTCCAGCTCAAGTGCCGAGCGATCCTGGCCCCAGCCCGCCGGCTTCCGCGGGTAGGGCTCGAGTGGGCCGGCCGCGCCGACTCTCGATGGTGACGGTAGGTCCCGGGTGTGGGACCCATCCAGGCTTATGTTCGGTAGCGAATGTTCGTTCGTCAGCTGTTCCCCTGCCGAAGAAGGAACACGAATGCCTAGTAGGCCAGGCTTTTCCGCGGTGGTTGCTGCCCTGGCGACGGTGGCGGCGGTAGCTACCGCTCCGGCGGCAGCCGCGGCCGGAGCGACGATCACGGTCGACAAGACCGGCACTACATCCGGAGACGGCACGGCGACCGTCACCGGCACTGCCTCGTGCAGCGGCGGCGGTAACGGCGCAGTACAAGTTCGCGTGAATGTGCAGGGCACCTCCTACCGCGGGAATTCCGACAAGTACATTCCGTGCGATGGCAAAACCGTCGAGTGGGAAGCTCGGGTGTACCTCGACCCCCACGGCGAGGAGGACCAGCATCACAAGGTCCAGCCTGGCGAAACCGGAACAGTGCAGGCTTCGATATCCCAGGATCTCAAGGACTTCGCCCTCGCCTCGAATGTGACGGTCGAGTTCGAGAAGGCATGACGCGCCTCCTCTGAAACGCGGCCAGGCGCACGGTAACTCACAACGTCGGCAAAACCAGCAGCCCGCGTCTGGCTATGGAATCACCGACCGGACGTCGTCGAGGATGGGCTGATGCCATCGCCTACCTCGCCGAGCAAGGACCCGGGCACGGAAACCCATCGCGGTGACGGGTTCGTCATCCGTCGCATGAACGCGGCCGAGCAACTGCGTGCTGGTCGGAAGCTGCGCAGGTTCCCCCAGTTGCTCGTCGGCCTGGTCGGTTACGGTGCGTCGGTGATGGTGCTCGTCACCTCCGGGCTGGGCGCGGCAAGTTGGAGCGTTCTCACCGATGGCCTGGCCAAGACGGTCGGCATTTCTTTCGGTACAGCGACGAATCTCATTGCGGTGATCGTGCTTGTCGCGTGGATCCCGATGCGGGAGCTGCCCGGTGTGGGAACGCTGCTCAATGTTGTCCTCGTCGGGGTCGCTGCCGATGCGACGGCGTTGATCCTTCCGACGCCGACCGGCCTCGGCACCCAAGCGATCTTCTTGGTCACCGGCATTGTCGGGCTCGCGTTCTTCGACTCGGTCTATCTCGGTGCGCAATTCGGCGCCGGTCCCCGCGACGGACTCATGACCGGCTTGGTCCGGCTCACCAGGCAACCGGTCGCGGTGGTGCGCACCTGCATCGAAGTCACCGTCGCCACCATCGGCTGGGCGCTCGGCGGCATCGCAGGCGTCGGGACCGTGGTCATCGCGGTGACGATGGGCCCGCTGGTCGGCTACTTCCTTCCGAAGGTCGCCGTCGAAATCCCCTACGGCAAGGGCGAATACGAAGTCGCTCGGAAAGCGCCGTCAGACTGATTCTCAGAGCCCGGGGATCGTGCGGAAGACGGCGGCGGTGCTGTCTTGGCGGAGGAAAACGTCGGGAGGCGGGGAGAGGGCGAGTCCGGCGTCGGAGAGCCAGGTGTAGTCGACGAGGTGTAGGGGGAGCGGACCTGCGGGGGACGTGACCTGTACGTCGATGCCTTCGGGCGGAGGTGCGTTGAACAGCACGCCCTTCGCGGGGACGGGAGTCAGATCGCGGCCTGCGACGGTGAGCGAGCTGGGTGCGCTGTCGTAGCGGAGGGCGATGCCGGTGGCGTCGCGGGTGCTGCGGAGGCGGAGGTGGACGGTGCGCTGGTTCGATTCGGTGGTGTCGGAGAGGATTTCAGCGGTGGGCGGCGAGAGTGGCTGGGTGGCGGCCGGTCCGCTGGAGACGGCGTTCGACCACAGCTGAGCGAATGGTGTTGTCGGGGTGGTCTTGTCGACGAGGGTGTGGGTCCAGCGATTGGGCGCGTCGCGGGAAAGCCATTGTGCGGCATTGTTATCGGCATCGAGGGCATAGACGAGCTGAGAGCCGAGCGGATGGGTGTCGTCGCTGCGGTCGACGGCCAGACCGACCGCGGCGAGTGCGATCGCGAGTACGAACGCGGTGACGGGGATGGTCCAAGCGCGGTGAGTGGGCCAGGTTCGGGTGAGCGTCAGAGCGAGGAGCCCGCCGAACAGCAGTACCGCAGGAGCCACCAGGAACGGGGCAGTGGTGATTCCGGTCTGGAGCAGCGGCCAGGTCGCGGTGCCGAGGAATACTGCTGCGGGCGTGAGGAATACGGTGAGCACCGGCAGCCGCCATCGGTCGGGCAGGACGAACGTCGCCGCCACGCCCAGCGCGGCCGCGCACGCGGGCACGATCAAAAGGTGTGCGGTCGTGGGGAGTAAAGCCGTGCACACCGCGCCGATCACCGTCGAGGTGCCGAGCAGGCCTGCCGCCGCGGCGGCGGTGTCGAAAAGGCGTCGCGCCAGCAGGTACCAGGCGGCGAGCACGCCGGTGGACAGCACGAGGATCGCGAGGTAGTAGAACTCCGGCCGGTAGGGGTCGACGACGAGGGGCGCGTAGTCCGGGCGGATCAGTTTGATCACCTCCCACAGCCCGTAGGCCGCGCCCGCCGCGATCGGTGCGGCGACGAGAACGGTTGCGGCAGCGCCGAATACACGCGCCAGGCTGGTGTCGCCTGCCCGGATGAGGTGCCGGATGATCCCGGCCACCGCGAGGACCGTGGCGACCGCGAGGGCGATGATCACCCACACCGGCAGCACCACAAGGATTCCGAACGGCAGCTGGAAGTACGTGCGATCGACTGCGTCGTCGGCGGTGAGGTCTTGCCCGCCGAACGCCGCGACCAGACCGAGGCTGTTGTCGCCCAGCTCCTGCACGGTCGGCAGGTCGACGTGCGCCGGGTCGTCGAGTCGGTTGTGGTAGTAGGCGCTGCGGCCGACGTAGGCCCAGTCCAGCACCCGCAATCCGCTCGGGTCGAACGCGGAGTAGTCGGTGCTGCTCGCCGTGCGGGCGCTGGCCACCATGGTGGCGACCGAGTCGGTGTTCGGGCGGGGCGCCGCGTCGGCGACGGTGCGGATGAGCGCGCCGTCGGGCCTGCTGGTCCGCCACAGCAACAGCGGTCCGCCTGCACCACGCGCCTCGTGGTTGATGACGACGCCGGTGTCTCTGCCGTCCTTGCCCGCGGTGACGAACGCTTCCGCGCCGAGCAATCCGGCTTCCTCGCCGTCGGTCAGCAGGACGACCACGTCGTTGCGCAGCGGGTGCGCGCTCGCGCGCAGCGCCCGCACGGTTTCCAGCACCGCCGCGACGCCGACGCCGTCGTCGTTGGCGCCGGGCCCGGAGGGGACGGAGTCGTAGTGCGCGGTCAGGAATACCGTGCCGGTCGATTGCGTACCCGGCAGCCGGGCAATGATATTGGCGACCCGCCCCATCGACAGCACGTCGCGTTCGATCGCGGCAGGAGCCCGCCCGACTCCGGTCTGCACTTCGGTGTCGAGACCCAGCGTCCGCAGTTGCTTGACGAGGTAGTCACGGACGCGGTCGTGTTCAGCGGTGCCGACCGGATGCGGCCGTTGCGCGATGTCCGCAACGGTCCGCATCGCGCGTCCGGCACTGAACTCCGCCGCGGGCGCGGATTCCGTGCGATACCCGTGCGGCTGCCGATCCCACGCGGTCACGACCACCACGGTCAGCAGCACCAGAAAGGCAAGCAACCCGGAAATCTTCCGCACGGTGCGATGGTAGTCGGCCGCTATCGGTCAACCGCCATCTCGCACAGATCCGCGGCACACGGGCATCCGAGCGCAGAAACGCCGACGCGCTGGAGCGGAGTACCGCATCCAGCGCGCCGGCGCTTCAATCATGTTGTCCCGGAGGGGAACTACTTCTTGGTGAGGTCCATCCCCGGCGCCGCGTCGGTGAGGATCGAGTCGGCCGCGACGACCGCGCCCCGACCCTTCTTCCTGGCCCGCAACCTGGCCTCCAGCTTGGTCGCCACGAAGGTCAGTGCACTGTTCAGCGTGATCATCACGAGCGCGATGACGAACAGCGCGGGGATCGTGTTCTGCTCCGCCGCACCGAGCTGCTGACCGGATCGGACGATCTCGGTGTAGGTGATCTGGTAGCCGAGCGCCGAATCCTTCAGCGCGACAACCATTTGCGAGACCAGCGCGGGCAGCATCGCGGTGATCGCCTGTGGCAGCAGGATCAACCGCATCAGCTGGTTCTTGCGCATGCCGAGCGCGACGGCCGCCTCGCTCTGTCCCTTCGGCAGCGAGCGAATGCCCGCACGCACGATTTCGGCGATCACCGATCCGTTGTAGACGGTCAGCGCGATCACGACCGCGGCGAGCGCCAGATCATCGGACGGGAAGATCTGGTTCTTGGAGAACAGCGCGAACAGGAAGATCATCAGGATCAGCACGGGAATCGCGCGCGACACTTCGACGATCGTGCCTGCGACCCAGCGCACCACCCGATGATCCGACAGCCGCAGGATGCCGAAGACCATGCCGAGCACGAGCGCGAACACGATCGACATCAGCGCCGCGACCACGGTGCCCTTCAGGCCGGGCAGCAGATAGGTCTGCCACACCTCGGCGTCGAGGAACGGCTTCCACTTGGCCGCGGTGAATTGTCCCGTGCTGTCGAAGCCGCGGTACAGCACCCACAGAAATGCCGCGACGGCGACGACGACCACGACCGTGTAGATGTGGTGCCGGATGCGTCCGCGGGGTCCTGGTGCGTCGAACAGCACCGATGCTGAACTCATCGGACGACCTCGAATCGCTTGGCGAGCCAACCGAAGAGCAGGCCGGTCGGCAGGGTCAGGATGACGAATCCGAGGGCGAAGATGGCGCCGACGGCGATCACATTGGCCTCGTTCTCGTTGACGTTGGCCATCAGGAACGCGGCCTCGACAACGCCGATGGCCGAGGCGATCGTGGTGTTCTTGGTGAGCGCGATCAGCACGCTGCCCAGCGGCGCGATGGTCGAGCGAAAGGCCTGCGGCAGCACGATGAGTCGCAGGTTCTGCGCGAAGGTCAGGCCGAGCGATCGGCCCGCCTCGGACTGGCCCATCGCGACGGTGTTGATGCCGGACCGCAGCGATTCACAGACGAAGGCGCCGGTGTAGATGCTGAGGCCGACGACGGCGTAGCGAAAGTTGTTCTGGGCCACCGAATCCGGGCCCTCGCCTGCCAGCTTCCAGCCCATCGTGGTGTACAGGCCGAGTGACATGAAGACGATGATCAGCGTGAGTGGAGTGTTGCGGAAAATGGTGACGTAGGCGGTGCCGACCGCGCGGGCGATCGGCACGGGGGACACGCGCAGCGCGGCGACGAAAGTGCCCAGGATCAGCGCTCCGACCGCCGAGAGCACGGTCAGTTGGATGGTCACCCAGAAGGCGTCGAGGATTTGATCGTCATACCTCGAGATCAGGTCGAACACGGCGTACGCGTCCCTCCCATCGGGTCTCGATGTTCATGTGGCATGTGCGGGCGTCCTGCGTGGTTACGCAAGCACCGCCCATGCCGTTGTCAGGGGAAAGTGCGGCGGGTGGCCCGACCCGGTGGGGTCGAGCCACCCGTGCGTGGGTGGATCTCAGTACCGGTTGACCTTCGGCGGCTCCGGCGCCTGGTAGCCGGACGCACCGACGGTCGCGTCGAACGCCTTCTTCCACGAGCCGTCCGAGATCATTTCCTCGATCGCGGTGTTCACCTTGTCGCGGAGCTCCTTGTCGCCCTTCTTCAGGCCGACGCCGTAGTTCTCCGTGGTGAACGGCTTGCCGACGACCTTGAACGCGCCGGTGCTCTGCGAGGCGTAGCCGGCCAGGATGATGTCATCGGTGGTCACCGCATCCCAGGAGCCCGCGCGCAGGCCCTCGAGGCACACCGAGTAGGTGTCGTTGGCCTGCAGCTGGGTGTCCTTGAAGTTCTTCTCGATGTTCTGGGCCGGGGTGGAGCCCTTGACCGAGCAGACCTTCTTGCCCTTGATGCTGTCCGGGCCGGTGATGTCGGTGTTGTCGGCGCGCACCAGGAACGACTGACCCGCAATGTAGTACGGGCCCGCGAAGTCGACCTTCTGCTTGCGGCTGTCGGTGATCGAGTAGGTGGCCGCGATGAAGTCGACCTGGCCGTTCTCGATCAGCGTCTCGCGCTGGCCGGACGGCGATTCCTTCCAGGTGATGCCCTCGGGCTTCACGCCGAGCTTGCCCGCCACATACTTGGCGACCTCGACGTCGAAGCCCGTGTAGGAACCGTCCTTGGTCCGCAGGCCGAGGCCGGGCTGGTCGTACTTGATGCCGATGGTGAGCTTGCCGTCCTTGGCGTGATCCAGGGCGGACTTGGAGTCACCGCCGCCACAGGCGGTGGCGAGGGCAGCGGTCAGGGTCAGAGCGACGGCTCCGACACCGAGCCGAAGGGCACGGTTGATCCTCATCGAGTTTCCTTCTCTTTCTCGTCGGTTGTTGGTGTGTGGTGAGCCGGACCCAATGGCTCAGTGGCTCAATATCTTGCCGAGGAAGTCCTTCGCACGGTCGGACTTCGGCGCGGTGAAGAACGCTTCCGGTTCGGCGTCCTCGACCACCTGTCCGTCGGCCATGAACAAGACCCGGTTGCCCGCACGCCGGGCGAAGCCCATCTCGTGCGTGACGACCAGCATGGTCATCCCGTCCTTGGCCAGCGACACCATCACGTCGAGCACTTCCTGGACCATCTCCGGGTCCAGCGCCGAGGTCGGTTCGTCGAACAGCATCACCTTCGGGTTCATGGCGAGCGCGCGGGCGATCGCGACGCGCTGCTGCTGACCGCCGGAGAGCTGGGCGGGGTACTTGTCGGCCTGGTTGGCGATGCCGACGCGGGTCAGCAGTTCCATGGCGTGCGTGCGCGCCGCGTCTTTCTTGATCTTGCGCACCTTCATCGGCGCGAGCATGACGTTCTCCACGATCGTCTTGTGCGCGAAGAGGTTGAACGACTGGAACACCATGCCGACGTCGGCGCGCAACGCGGCCAGGCTGCGGCCCTCCGCGGGCAGCGGCACGCCGTCGATGGCGATGTCACCAGAGTCGATGGGTTCGAGGCGGTTGATGGTGCGGCACAGTGTCGACTTTCCCGACCCCGAGGGGCCGAGAACAATGACGACCTGTCCTTTGGGGACTTCGAGGTCGATATCGCGCAGGACGTGCAGGTCACCAAAGTGTTTTTGCACATTGCGCATCGAGATCATCGGCGCGCTGGTGGCGGCGCTGGCGTCCCCGGTTGAAGCGTCCCCCGTTGTATCGGGCGCGGCGGCGTCGTCGGTCATGGTCAAAGACCTTAAGCGGAAAACGTGGATTTGCCCGAGTTTCTGCGACACACCGTCGCGCCGCGCCGTATTGACATGTGTCTGTAATCCTCCCGAAAGGTGCATCGTGGGCGGTCGGAGCGTCGTCACGTGACCGGGTGACCGGATCCCGCCACTCGAGGACGGCGGCGGCCGAGGCCTGCGCCGATGCCCGCGAAACTCGCGTTGCCTGTCCCCGTACCCTGGACAAGTGGATTCGAAGGGACATGCAGCGTCGCGAAGCGACTCGGTGAGGGGTGGCGGTCGGGTGACGGGTGGGCACGTGCTGACTCTCGCCCAACTCCCTGCGGAGAGCACGCGCAGTTACGAGGTCCGCACCTTCGGTTGCCAGATGAACGTGCACGATTCCGAACGCTTGTCCGGCTTGCTGGAGGACGCGGGCTATGTGAAGGCCGCGCCGGGGGCGTCGGCCGACCTGGTCGTACTCAATACCTGCGCGGTGCGCGAGAACGCCGACAACAAGCTGTACGGCACCCTCGGTCATCTGGCGTCGATCAAAGCCGACCAGCCCGGCATGCAGATCGCGGTGGGCGGCTGCCTGGCGCAGAAGGACCGCGGCACCGTGGTGCGCAAGGCGCCGTGGGTGGACGTGGTGTTCGGCACCCACAACATCGGCTCGCTGCCGGTGCTGCTGGAACGGGCACGGCACAACGCCGAGGCGCAGGTGGAGATCCTGGAGTCGCTGGAGGCGTTCCCGTCGAGCCTGCCCGCCAAGCGCGAGTCCGCCTACGCGGGCTGGGTGTCGATCTCGGTGGGCTGCAACAACACCTGCACGTTCTGCATCGTGCCGTCGCTGCGCGGCAAGGAGGTCGACCGCCGCCCCGGTGACGTGCTCGCCGAGGTGCAGGCGCTGGTCGACCAGGGCGTGCTCGAGGTGACGCTGCTCGGACAGAACGTGAACTCCTACGGCGCCTCGTTCGCCGACCCGGACGAGCCGCGCGATCGTGGCGCGTTCGCCAAGCTGCTGCGCGCGTGCGGGACCATCGACGGCTTGGAGCGCGTGCGCTTCACCTCGCCGCACCCGGCCGAGTTCACCGACGACGTGATCGAGGCGATGGCCGACACCCCGAACATCTGCCCGCAGCTGCACATGCCGCTGCAGTCCGGTTCGGACAAGGTGCTCAAGGCGATGCGGCGCTCCTACCGCAAGGCGCGCTACCTGGGCATCATCGAGAAGGTGCGTGCCGCGATGCCGCACGCGGCGATCACCACCGACATCATCGTCGGCTTCCCCGGCGAGACCGAGGAGGACTTCCAGGAGACCCTGGATGTGGTTCGTCAGGCGCGATTCACCAGTGCGTTCACCTTCCAGTACTCCAAGCGCCCGGGCACCCCGGCCGCGGAAATGGCCGACCAGCTGCCGAAAGCCGTTGTGCAGGAACGGTATGAGCGGCTCATCGCGCTGCAGGAGGAAGTCTCGCTCGCGGCGAATCGGGCGCTCATCGGCACCGAGGTCGAGCTGCTGGTGGCCGAGGGCGCAGGCAAGAAGAACGCCGCGACCGCACGCATGAGCGGGCGGGCCCGCGACGGCAGGCTGGTGCATTTCCGGCCGGGCGGGACCGCCGAAATGATCCGTCCCGGCGACATCATCACCGTCGACCTCACCGAGGCGGCGCCGCATCACCTGATCGCGGATGCGCCGATCAAGTCGCACCGGCGGACCGCGGCCGGTGATGCGCACGAGCAGGGGATCACCCCGAAGACTCAACCGATCGGGGTCGGGCTCGGCCTGCCGCGCATCGGTGCGCCCGCGCCGGAACCGGCTGCCGCCGCAGGGTGTTCGACCGGTTGCGGTGTATGACCAACTCGGTTGCGGCCGTGGATGTTCGAGCCACAGTGAGGTGGGGGCATGAGTGAGCGACCGGTCGACGGGCACGCGGACCGCACGCCCGACGGCGAAAAGCCGGAAACATCCGAACCTACTACCGGCGGTAGTGGGTCGGCCGCAGGGACCGAACCCGGAGATGGCACAGTGGACGCGGGCAGTGCAGCGAACCACGAACAAGCCGAACGAAACGAGGGTTCCGTGAACGCGGTCGAGAGCAGCAACTTCGAACAGTTCCGTGACGACCTGGACGCGGTCGAACGCCGCATCGCCGGCGAGATCGATCCAGGGGTGCGCGCCATGGTGGTCGCGGGCGCCGTGTTCGTCCTGCTGCTCTCGCTGGTGCTGCCGCACGCGGGTGGCGCCCGCGGTTTCGATGTGCTGCTCGGCACCGACGCCGCCCGGCTGGAGCACATCGGGCTGCCGTCGCGGATCTTCGTCTGGTTCCTGGTGATCTTCGGCGTCGGCTTCTCGACGCTGGCGCTGATGACCCGGCGCTGGTTCCTCGCCTGGATCGCCGTCGCAGGCACCGCGATCACCAGCGTGTTCGGCGTCTTCTCGATCTGGCACCGCCAGACACCCGGCATCGGCAACTATCACGGCGCAGGCCCGGCCATCGGCCTCATCCTCGGCACCCTCGCCGCCATCGTGTTGACCTTCCACTGGGTTCGCGTCGTCTGGAGCCGCACCGCCCTGCAACTGGCCGCGGAAGAGCAGCGCCGCAACGCCTCCGCCGCCGCCGAGGAACGCGACCGCCGCCGCCTCACCGGCGAGTAGACCCGCTCCGCTGTGCCACGAACTCGAACCCGTTCATGACGGAGTGAGCGTCCCGCGGATTTCGTTTGCCAGAGCAGCATTTCCGGCAGCGATGAACTTCTGGCGCCTTGCCATTGCGCTCCTGATGTCGCGCAATGAGTTCAGGTTGTAGTCCAACGGGATCGACGCTCCGTCGAGATCTGTCACGATTCCCCCCGCCGCATGAAGGATGTAGTGACCAGGGGATAGGTCCCAGATAGCGAATCCCTTGGCGAACTCGACCATGGCATCGGAGAATCCGGCGGCAACATGGCACAGTCCGATCGACCCGAAGTCGACACCGATACGGCCCCGCGCCTTTCCGTCACGAGACGGAGCGCTGAGCGCTTCGATGAACCGCTGTTGCCTGGCAAGCGGTTGGAATCGCTGCTCGGGTCGCATCAGGTAGTTGGTGACCAGCGCGTCGGAAAGTGTTGCGCCCGAGGGGCTGTCAAGAATTTGTTCACGGCCGTCGGCGGTGGTGATGGAAGCGCGATCATCGCCATTGTTATCGCGCGCCGCAGAATAGATCTGGATGTGATGGAAAATGTCACCGACCACAGCCGCGAGAGGGCGAGCCAGAGCACGTGAGTACACAAGAACGTGCGTATAGCCGCACAGTCCGCGTACGGCTAGTTCGCTGGTATCCAAGGGATCGACAAGGATGCACAGATCGGGGTCGGTCTCGTCCCCGATGACCTCCGGATCGGCCTCTTCCGACGCGTAGACAAACGACGGAATATGTTCTGCCAGTACCGTTTTGTAGCGATCATGCATCCACAGGTCATACTCGGACAAGAAGTTGTCGGCGTGTCGAGTGTTCTCGTTTTCGGCCCGATGTCCGGTCAGTGCGGCGTCTATCAGTCGCGGCCGGATCTCTTCGATCATCAGCTGCACCGCCCCTACGATGCATCGGGCGAGATCTGTGGCCGATCCTGGACTGCTCATCGAGTCATCGCCTCTGTGTACGTCATCGCAACTCGAGCGGAGGTTCGATACCGGGAGGACTCATCGTAGCGGCAAGGAAGATAGCCTCGAATCCAGCCGCACGCATGATCGTTGCCCCGGTCAGATCGTCGAAACTGCCCACTCTCAGGTCACGACCTTTGGTCATGGCGCCGAACACGGCGAAATACAGCTCAGCTTTCGGATATCGCACCCGAATCTCGTGGGCAAGGTAACCGACGACATCGGCGTGCTTCACTTCGAAGTCGCAGATGAAAATGGTCGGTGCACTTCTGGTATCAGGGAAGAATGACGCGCGATCCAGATCGATGCCGTCGCGCACTTTGTTGCACCGCAGATAACCTATCTTGCAGCGGGAGAACCGGGCCGAGGCAAGGAATGCGGCCATCACGAGACCGGCCTCGTTCACTCCGAAGCACACATCTACGTCCAGGCGCTTGCCGACGTTCTTGACTTGCTGCGACAGTCGTTCGATGCCGAATCCGAAGGTTTCCCAACTCAAGTCGAGTAACTGACCGGGCACCGGATTCGGCAAGGTGCAAACGAGGATGTCGGAGTTGCCGTACTCCACGGTCGGGGCGGAGAGAGTGAACTCTGCGCCCACCTGCGGCGTCGTCTCCTCGGACACCGATACGTTCCCCTGCGTCGACTGCTGGGCCTTGGTCGCCGTGCGAGTGCCCCTCTTGGCTGTGAACTGCTTGAGCGAGAGCTGGTCCTCGATCGGAAGACGTTCGTAGGCCTCAGCAATCAGCTCGGTCGGCGAAACATACTCCTCCGCCACCCCGAGCGGGCCACGGCCGTAGGCCGCACAGAGGATCAACACGCTCGACAACGACGGCGGAGATCCCTGCCCACGTCCGCGCGCCCACGTTTCCCACGCATTGATCGATGTGCCACCGAGGCAAGTCTGGTTCCCTGTGATTTCGTTGTAGCGCTCAGCCGCAAGGTCCTGCGATAAGCCGGCCGCGTACCGGAAAGCCTGCAAACTGGGCACATCTGGATACCGAGCCTGTAGCTCGGTCGCCGCGCGTGTCACTGACCCCAGCTCGGTCCACAGCTTCTTGCCCACGGCGGCCATCTCGCGGCCACGCGCCTGGGGACTCAACGGACGCGGTTGAACTGCCACGTGCACCCCCTCTGCGCCTGCGGACACCAGCGAGTTCTCCGAACTTACCCATCCTGCTGGGCAATATCGGACTACTCGAGCAAATACGCAGGTCAAGACACCCAGAAACCTGGCGAATGGCAACCCGCAGAGCAGGTGTCCGGCGGCAGCCCGATTGCGAAGCTGGGACTCAGCACCCACCCGGCGGGCGCGCCTACCTTCTCTCGATTCAGGCGCATCGTCGGCAGTGAGCCGCTGGCGGTGAAATGACCCTGCCGGGTGGTGTGCATCCAAACATTGGAATACATGGCAGGGGTGAAACACCGTGGGGTTCAACTGGTGGCGCGAGGCCGAAGCCGATGACACGTCGGTACAAGCTATCGTCGACCGTATCCAAGAAGAGTGGCGAGCCGAGCGTCGACGCCAGCAGGTTCGCGCCGAGCTATCCGATGCCGTAGCGCCGCATACTGTGTGGCCGCACGAAGCGCCGGACCGCCCACTCGGCATCTCGGAAGCGCACGCGGCGATGCAACTGCACAAAGAATGCCGCGCCGACCAGTGTCCGTACAAGGCGGCGGCCCGACAGACACTGATCGACGCCGGGCGGATGAAGCCTGATGTCTCACGGAACAGCTGATCGGACGGAGCTGCGGAATAGGATCACCAGAACCGATCAGGAATCGAGAAGCGCTGGTCACAGAGCTTTCGCTAGCGTTTGCGTCGCTGATATACGTCCGGCAGATCGCCGGGTTGCTCGTATTTCACAAGGAGGACGCATGAACTGGAACAAGGGGATTCGGCAGTTCCACCGGTGGGTGGCGATCATCTTCACGGTGACGGTTGTGGTCACCGTGGTGGTCTTGGCTGCGCAGGGGCCGGAATGGGTGTCCTATGTGCCGTTGCTCCCGCTCGCCCTGCTCTTCTTCTCCGGGCTCTATCTGCTGGTGCGGTGGTATCGGACGAGCAGGCGGTCCAGCAGTAGCTCACCGGCCGGTGCCCGGGCCACGTGGGTTCGGCCGTTGCACCGTTGGTCGGCTGTCACCTTCCTGGTGACCGTCCTCGTCACGTTCGTTGCGCTGTCGCTGCCGGACCCCATCATCTGGGTGTCCTACATTCCGCTGCTCCCGCTCGCGGCGCTCCTGATATCCGGGCTCACCATGTTCGCCCAGGTCTCAATGGCGAAGCGGCGCAATGGCCGAGCACTGGCCGCGTAGTCCTCGCCTGCGAGGCCGCTGCGTCTAGGCGGAAGCGGCGTCGCTCGGCGCGGCCGCGCACTGGTCGCCAGAGGTAGTCCTGGCCCGCGATGCGGCTGCCGCGTCGAGGCCAACGCGACGTCGTTCGGCGCTGATTCGCCCTGCGCCACACCGTGAGTCGCGGTCGGCAGGCGCGACGTACCCGGAGGTGTCGCTCAGCGGTTGGTGACAGCGCCTTCCGCGGCCTCGGCCCACTCGCGCCACTGCTTGGCCTGCTCCAGCGCCTTCTCGGCGTCTCGAGCCTTGCCTGCGGCCTGCGCCTTGGCGGCCTGCTCCTCGAATTGCGCTACCCGCTCACGGAATTGGGCGGCGCGCGCCATCGCCTCCGGATCGGTACGCCGCCACTGGTCGTCGGCGGCGTCGCGGACCCGCTTCTCGATGGCGCGCAGCTTGCCTTCCAGTTCCTGGATGCGTTCGCGCGGCACCTTGCCGATGGCGTCCCACTTGTCCTGCAGCTCACGCAAAGACGCGCGGGCGGCTTCCAGGCCGTTGGCCGGGTCGATGTGGTCGTAGGCGTGCAGCAGCTCTTCCTTGGCGGTGGCGTTCTGCTCGAACTCGGCGTCCCGCTCGGTGACGGCGGCGTTGCGGGCGGCGAAGAACACGTCCTGCGCGCTCTTGAAGCGCCGCCACAGCGCCTCGTCGGCCTCGCGCGGCGCCCGGCCCGCGGCCTTCCACTCGGCGAGCAGATCACGGAAGACGCTCGCGGTGCCGACCCAGTCGGTGGAGCTGGACAGTTCCTCGGCGCGCACGCACAGCTCTTCCTTGCGCGTCTTCGCCGCGGCCCGTTCCCGGTCGAGCTCGGCGAAATGCGCGCCACGCCTGCGGTTGAACGCCTCGCGCGCCTTCGAGTACCGCTTCCACAGCGCGTCATCGACCTTGCGGTCGACGCCGCGGATCGACTTCCACTCGTCGAGGATCTCGCGTAACCGGTCGCCTGCGGACTTCCACTGGGTGGATTCGGCGGCGATCTTCTCGGCCTCGGCGCACAGCGCTTCCTTGCGCTCGGTGTGCTCGTGCCGAGCCCGGTCCTTCTCCTCCTTGGCGTGCGCGGCCGCCTCTTCGGAGTGTTCGGCGATCGCGTCGAGGCGCTTGGCGAGCCCGTCGATATCGCCGATGACGGCGGCGGTGGGCAGCGATTCGGCGAGGGCGACGGCCGCGGCCTTCGTCTTGCGCGCGTCCGCGCCCGCGGCGAGGCGGGCTTCGAGTAGCGCGACCTCGGTGGCCAAATCGTCGAACCGGCGGCCGAAGTGGGCGAGCCCCTCGGTGGCGTCGCCCGCCTGCCAGGAGCCGACCTGACGTTCGCCCTCGGCAGTTTTCACCCAGGCGGTGCCGTCGTCGTCGACGCGGCCCCACGCACTGGGGTCGGTGACGGTCGGCACGACGACGGGATGCGGGTGCTGCTGAGCCGGGCCCGGGGTCGCGTGCGGCTTGGGGGGTTGGATCGAGCCGCCGGGTTTCGGGGCACCGGAAGAGCGCGGCATCTTGCCGGGGCTGGCTTTCGCGGTTCCGTTGCTGTCGGTCATAGCTCCTCGTCCCTGCCGCGCGTCACGGCTGCCTGGTTACGCTCTAGCTCATCCCATTGAACCCGGTCCGAGCCCTTGTGACCATCGACCCACGCCTTCACTCGGAGGAATCACGGGATTGCAACCCCTGATGACCTGGGTTGTAGCTCTTCGAACAGTATCAATCCCGACCACCTTTGCGGCAGAGACACTCGAAGCCGGGCCGCTACCCGCGGTGCACAGCGGCGGTCGGGGCAACAGATACGGTTACGACGTGTTCTCGATTGCCGCGCTGGTCCCGTCGCCACCGATCCTGGTGCCCGAGCTCTGCGGCGGCGCGACCGGCCCGATCCCCGGTCATCAGGTCGATCCACGGGTGGCGTTGCGGGCCGAGGTGGTTGCCGCCGCGACCGCCATGGCCGCGGTGACAGACCGGTGGACGGTCGTCGGTGTCGGCGCCGCCGACCAGGCATTCGGGCCGGGAACGGTCGGTACGTTCCGTGGGTTCGGCGCCGATGTGCGGGTGGCGCTGTCCGCGACCGCGTCGGCGGCGCCGGATCCGCGACTTCCGTTGCCCGTGCTGATCGCTGGATGGTTGCGAGAACAGGTCGCGCCGGCCATTGCCGCCGATGTCCACATTGTTGCCGAGGACACCGATCCGGACGATTGCCGCGCGCTCGGCATGAAACTTCGTGCCGAGGCGGATGGTTCGGACGCGCGGCACGGTGTGCTGGTGATCGCCGACGGCGCCGCGACCCTGACGCTGAAGGCGCCCGGCTACCTGGACGAGCGCGCCGAGGCGGTGCAAGCGGACCTCGATCGGATGCTGCGCACCGGTGATCTCGCCGGACTGCGCGCGCTCAACCCGGTGCTGTGCGCCGAGCTTGTGCTGTCCGGCCGAGCCGCGTATCAAGTGCTGACGGGGTTGTTCGATGCCGATCCGATCGTCGAGACCCGGTACCAGGCCGCACCATTCGGCGTCGGCTATCACGTAGGCCTGTGGCGGGCCGCGGAGGCGCAGTCGTGACCGACCCGATCACCCCGATCGCCGTCGTCGGCCCCACCGCCACCGGCAAATCGAACCTCGGCCTCGACCTGGCCGAACGGCTCGGCGGCGAGATCGTCAACATCGACGCGATGCAGCTCTACCGCGGCATGGACGTCGGCACCGCGAAACTCACCGTCGCCGAGCGGCGCGGCATCCCGCATCACCAGCTCGATGTGCTCGACGTGACCGAAACCGCGACCGTCGCCGTCTATCAAGCCGCGGCGAGCGCCGACGTCGAGGCGATCATGGCGCGCGGTCGGGTGCCGGTGATCGTCGGCGGCTCGATGATGTATGTCCAAGCGCTGCTGGACGAATGGGCGTTCCCGGCCACCGATCCTGGCGTGCGTGCGCGCTGGGAGGCGGTGCTCGCCGACGGCGGTGTCGACGCGGTGCACGCGGCACTGCGGCAGGCCGACCCTGCTGCCGCGGCCACCATCCTGCCCACCGACGGCAGGCGAATGGTGCGCGCACTCGAGGTCGTCGAACTCACCGGAAAACCGTTCGCCGCTTCGGCGCCCGAAATCGGTACGCCGCGTTGGGGAACCGTCATCATTGGGGTCGACCGCGAGACAACCGAACTCGACGAACGGATCGAACTGCGCACCGAGCTGATGTTCGAACAAGGGCTCGTCGACGAAGTGCGCGCCCTGATCGAACTCGGTCTGCGCGACGGCGTCACGGCCCGGCGTGCCATCGGTTACGCACAAGTCCTCGCCTACCTGGACAACGAATATGACTTTGAGCACGCGCGGGAACGCACCCTGATCGGCACTCGGCGCTACGTCCGACGGCAGCGCTCGTGGTTCCGCCGCGATCCACGGGTGCGCTGGGTGGACGGCGCCGCCGCCGATCTGGTGCCGACCGCGCTCGCCTTGCTCGATGAGAAGGAACGGAGTCCCCAGTGACCCGACGTGTGAGCACTCGCAACGCCTCCGTGCAGGTGTGGCAGGCATATCTGAACAATCGGACCAAACGTCACCGCGACGGACGCTTCCTCGTGCAGGGCGTCCGGCCGATCAGTCAGGCGGTCGCCAACGACTGGCCATTGGAGACGCTGCTCTATCGCCTCGGCACTCCCGACCTGTCGAGCTGGGCCAGGGAACTGCTGGATGCGAGCGACGTTCCGCAGGTCGGCCTGGTGCCGGAATTGATGGCCGAACTCGGCGAAAAGGCAGGCGGCATACCGGAAGTGGTGGCCGTGGCGGTGTCGCGGCAGGACGAGCTCGACACCTTCGCGCCGGGGGAGCCCGGCGAGGACGCGCCCGTTGTCGTGGTGTTCGACCGACCGAATTCGCCGGGCAACCTCGGCACGCTGATCCGTTCGGCCGACGCGTTCGGCGCCGGCGGCGTGATCGTCACCGGACACGGGGCCGACCAGTACGACCCGCAGGCGGTGCGCGCGTCGACGGGATCGCTGTTCGCCATGCCGGTGCTGCGCGCGGCCGGGCCAGCGCAGGTGATCGAATTCCGGGATCGGCAGGTGCGGCGGGGAATTCCGACGCGGATCGTCGGCACCGACGAGCACGGTCCGCGCGCGGCCTACGACTACGACTTCACCGAGGCGACGATCCTCGTCGTCGGCAACGAAACCAGCGGAATGAGCGCCGCCTGGCAGCAGGCGTGCGACGACATGGTGCACATCCCGATGGGCGGCACCGCGAGCTCGCTCGGCGCGCCGTCAGCGGCGGCCGTCGCGCTGTACGAAATTTCCCGGCAGCGCCGGACGTTTGCCAAGTGACAACCGAGTAGGGAGAAACACGCACGTGTCGGATATCGAGTTCGCCAAGGGCCACGGCACCCAGAACGATTTCGTGGTGCTGCCCGACCTCGAGGTGCGCCTCGACCTGACGCCGGAACGGGTCAGCGCGCTGTGCGACCGGCAGCGCGGACTCGGCGCCGACGGGGTGCTTCGGGTGGCGCGAGCCGGTGCGTTGCAGGCTGCGGGGGTGCTCGCGGACATTCCGGCGGGGGTGGCTGCCGACGACTGGTTCATGGACTACCGCAACGCCGATGGGTCCATCGCCGAGATGTGCGGCAACGGGGTTCGGGTGTTCGCGCATTACCTGGTGGCGTCCGGGCTGGAGACCAGCGACGAGTTCGTTGTCGGCAGTCGCGCGGGGTCCGGGGCGGTCGCCGAGTTCGTTGTCGGCAGCAGGGCAGGCGCTCGACCGGTCAAGGTGCACGCCGCGACCGCGGTCGACGGTGACGTCACCGTCGACATGGGCCAGGTCCGTCAGCTCGGCGAATCGACGGCGACCGTTGCGGGGTGGGCCTACTCCGGCCTCGGCATCGACGTCGGCAACCCGCATCTGGCCTGCGTCGACCCTGGGCTTTCCGCGGAAGGGCTCGCCAAGCTCGACCTGACCGTGCCGCCCGGCTACGACCCGGATCTGTTCCCGCACGGCGTCAACGTGGAGATCGTGACCGCGCTCGACGCCGACGGCGCCGTCGATATGCGGGTGTACGAGCGCGGCGTCGGCGAAACCCGTTCCTGCGGAACAGGAACCGTTGCCGCGGCGGCAGCGGCCTTGGCGGGCACGGGTTTCGACCTCGCCACCGACAGTGGTGAAGTGCGCGTTCGTATTCCGGGTGGCGAAGTCACCGTCGGCATCGCGAGTGGTGCTGCCCGGTTGCGGGGGCCCTCGGTCCTCGTGGCCAAAGGGCACCTGGCGCAGGACTGGTGGCACGCGATCTCGAGTTAGCTCGAATGGGGGACCAGTCGAAACTCGCTTGACCTCGCACACCGGGCCGAGGACGCTGAGGGGCGTAATCTGGGAGGAAGTCGGCACAAACCTTGTGCCAAAGAATATGTCGATATGCTCCCCCGCCGCGCAGGTTCCCTGCAGGTCAGGACAGCGATCGATGAGGTTGAATGACGAAATCTAAGACGTTTGAATTCACTCCGGCCGACGAGTTCGAGGCGGCCGAGGACAGCACACAGCCGACGGACGATCAGTCCGAGGGTGACGTGGTGGCCGAGCATGCCGCGCGGATGAAGCGGTCCGGCGGTTGGACGGCCGCCGAGCCGACGGTCGGCGAGATGCAGCTCGACGAACGCAGCTCGCTGCGTCGCGTGGCCGGGCTTTCCACCGAACTCACCGACATCACCGAGGTCGAGTACCGGCAGCTGCGCCTGGAACGCGTTGTGCTGGTTGGTGTCTGGACCACCGGCAGTGCCGCGCAGGCCGACGCGAGCATGACCGAACTGGCCGCGCTCGCCGAGACCGCAGGCTCGGAGGTGCTCGAAGGGCTGATCCAGCGCAGGGACAAGCCAGACCCGGCCACCTACATCGGCTCGGGTAAGGCCGAAGAACTGCGCGCCGTCGTGCTCGAAACCGGCGCCGACACGGTGATCTGTGACGGTGAACTCACCCCTGCGCAGCTCACCGCGCTGGAGAAGGTCGTCAAGGTCAAGGTGATCGACCGGACCGCGCTGATCCTCGATATCTTCGCCCAGCACGCCACCTCCCGCGAGGGCAAGGCGCAGGTCGCGCTCGCGCAGATGGAATACATGCTGCCGCGACTGCGCGGCTGGGGTGAATCCATGTCCCGGCAGGCCGGTGGCCGCGCGGGCAGCAACGGCGGCGTCGGTCTGCGTGGTCCCGGTGAAACGAAGATCGAGACCGATCGTCGCCGGATCCGCGAGCGAATGGCCAAGCTGCGCCGCGAGATCCGCGAGATGAAGACCGCGCGCGACACCATGCGGGCCCGCCGCAACTCCAGCGGCATCCCGTCGGTCGCGATCGTCGGCTACACCAACGCGGGCAAGTCCAGCCTGATGAACGCGCTGACCGGCGCGGGCCTGCTGGTGCAGGACGCGCTGTTCGCCACCTTGGATCCGACCACCCGCCGTGCCGATCTCGACGACGGCCGCGAGGTCGTGTTCACCGACACCGTCGGTTTCGTGCGGCACCTGCCGACTCAGCTGGTCGAGGCGTTTCGCTCCACCCTCGAAGAGGTGACCGGCGCCGACCTGCTGCTGCATGTGGTCGACGGTTCCGACGCGCTGCCCGCCGAACAGATCAAGGCGGTCCGCGAGGTGATCACCGACGTGATCAAGGAGCAGGGCACCTCGGCTCCGCCGGAACTGCTGGTGGTCAACAAGATCGATGCCCTCGATCCGATGGCGCTCACCCGCCTGCGTGGTCAGCTCCCCGATGCGGCGTTCGTCTCCGCCAACACCGGCCTCGGCATCGACGCCCTGCGCGACCGGCTCGCCGAGGTGCTCGGCGGCCTCGACGTCGAAATCGGCGTCCTGCTCCCGTACACCCGCGGCGACCTGCTCGCCCGCATCCACGCCGACGGCCGCATCATCTCCGCCACCCACGAGGAAGGTGGCACCCGGGTCCGCGCCCGCGTCCCGCACTCGCTGGCCGCGGCCTTGTCCGAATACGCCCACGCAGGCGGCACCCCCGAATCCAACGGCCACACCACCAGCTGACCCGCCCCTCCCCGGAACGAGTGCGAATCCCAACAAGGGTGCGAATCCGCACCCTCTGGAGCTGGTCGACTGATCATCGGGTACTGGTGTAGGCATCGCCCGAGAGGCCACCTGCACCAGTACCCCCTCGGGTTCACACTTCACGTACGAATGGTGTGCGCCAGGGGAGTGGGTGGTTCGGAGCGGTGCTAATGGGTTCGGGTCAGGGTGCCCGTGGCCCGGTAGGTCGCGGTGTCGCGTCGGATGAATGTGGAGTAGTGACCGTAGTACGCCGCTGAGGTCACTGTGGTGCTGCCGGGGGCGCATACCGGCGATTCCAATCTTGTGATGCGAGAGTTGTACCCCACACTCCAATCCAGCTTCACGAACCCGCCGTATGAGCTCAACGTCAGCTCCGCGCTGGTTTCCTGCGTCATCGACACCGGGGTTTCCGGCTTGGTGGTGGCGCGTCCGTTGCCTGCGTGGAACTCGAGCACAACATCGAGGTGCCTCGTCCCTGGGTTCTCGAAAGGGGGTGCCGTGTAGGTGGCGGTCCCGGCGTAGATGGAGGTCGCGTCGGCGTCGAACCAGTCCGACAGGCGTTCGCCGCACTGTGGGGCCAGGACGCGTTTGCCGATCCAGCCCGCGGAGGTAATGCTGTAGGCGGCGAGAACAACGAGCACGCTCGCAAGGATGGTGGCCCGCCGCACTGTTCGGAAGCGCACAGCGATCGCCGCTAGCGCAGCGACGCCGGCGAGGCCCGCGAGCACATTGCTCGCGTCGAGAAAGCCGCTCAAGGCGGGCTTGTTGTCGATCAAAGCGTCGTTGATTCGCGCCCAGTGCGCGAATGCCCCCATGATCACTGCACCAAAGGCAGTGGCTGAAGGCGCGAATCGGTACGAGGTCAGTCCTGAGATGGCAACGATGACAAGGCATGGAGTCACGAGCACAAAGAACGGCAGATAGACCGCGAAGGCCACCGCGAAACTGCCGCCCGCGTCCAATTCGAACTGCGGGTCTCGCGTGGATCTCGAGGTGAGCCCGGCATAGCAGGCTTGCCACGAGGCAGCGAGGGCGACGACCGCAGTGACCTGCAGTATGTAGGCGGTGCGGAGTACGGGGTTGCGCCACAGCTCTCGCGCAGAAGTCCACATGCGGCACAAGCTAGCGGTCCGCGATGGACGTGCTGTGTGAGATCTGTGGAGATTTCGTAGGGCCGTGGATACGTGAGAACCCAACGCGCGCAGACTTGTTCAAGTGGTCACTGGGAACTGGTGGCGGCATCGCGCGAGTAGTCTCCGCCGTCAGTTCCCACTCGGTGCGAGGGCAGTGCGATGACTAGTCGCTGTGCGAGGACTTGGCGTGGGGCAAATGGCGAGCGAATGTGGGTGTGGGGGAGTGCTCGCGGGTTGCGTGGAGAGTAGATCTGCGTCACTGGCTGGGGGAGTGGAGTGATTGCTGCCACATTTCGGGGTGATCAACTATGTCGGAATTGTGGGTTGGGGTGGTGAATCATGTTGTCTGTCATGGGGTTTGGGGAGGGTTCGCGTGGTGTATGACGTGCCACGCAGTCTATTTTGTTGCGATATCGTGTCGAATCGACATCAGGAGGGTTCTATGTCGAACGATCGTTCAGGCTCGGCCGGTTCCGGAGACCGGCCATCAGGTGTTCAGTTACTCGACCGGCCGACGCTCAGTGATGGTGCGCCGCTGTCGGTTTCGCTGACCGATACCGATGTGCGGGTGATCGAGGCGCTGCTCGCACCCCTGCGTGCCTGGACGAGCCCGCGCTTCTACGGACTCGACAACATCCCGGCCGACGGACCGGTTCTGCTGGTCGGCAACCACAACCTGATGGGCGGCATCGACGCTCCGCTGCTGCTCCCCGAGGTCCTGCGCCGTCGCGGACGGCTGATCCGCGGCCTCGCCGAGAACGTGCTGATCGCGGTCCCGGGCCTGCGTCACTTCCTGCACCGCTACGGCGCGGTCCGTGGCACCCGCGGCAACTGCCTGGCATTGCTGAAGCGCGGCGACGCCGTCATCGTGTTCCCCGGCGGCGGTCGAGAAGCGGTGCGCCGCAAGAACGAGAAGTACGCCCTCAAATGGGAGGGCCGCACCGGCTTCGCCAGGATGGCGATCGAGGCAGGCGCCCCGATCGTGCCGATCGCCATGATCGGCGTCGACGACGCCTACGACATCGTGGTCGACGGCGACCATCCCGTCTTGCGCCCGCTGCGCTGGACCGTCGAAGCGCTCGGCCTCAACCGGGAGCTGACGCCCCCGCTCTTGCGTGGCGTCGGCCCGACTCTCATCCCGCGCCCCGAACGCTTCTACTTCTCCGCCGGTGCTCCGATCGACCCGGCGCCATGGCGCGACGCAGACGACATCGCCGCCGCGGCAAAGGAACTGCGCGACGTGGTCCGCAAAGCCCTCGAGGAGGAACTGAAGTTCCTCTTCACCGAACGTGACCGCGACTCCGGCCGCACGCTTGTCGGCCGGGTCCAAGGGTGGTTCCGCCGCTGACACCTACGTCCTGACCGTCGTTCCGGCCGATGAAACATCCACCGCCATGCAAGCCGACGAGCGGCAAGTCGGGCGACTGGTACGGCCGTTAGTTCGGGTGTTCGGTCAGGTCGTAGACGGCGATGTTGCCGATGCGGGTGGCGGGGTAGTGGTCGGCGACCCACGTGGCGATCTCGGGGCTGCCGGTCACCTGCCATGGTTTGTCTTTGGGCGTGGTGGCGCCGGGCTGACCCGGGACGCGCCATGATGCGGGGAGCGGCATTTCCTGCACCAGATAGTAGGTGAGTTCGTGCCTGGCGATGATCTGCTGGAACTGGGGCAGGGTGGGGACCGGATCGTCGGCCGCGAACCCGCCGATCGCCATGACCGGTGTGCGGCTGGCCAATTCCAGTGCGGCCGCGATGGATCCGCGATCGACGGCGGCCGACCATCGCGTGGTCGAGTTCATCATCATCGCCACGAGCTGCGGTTTGAGGAAGGCGCCGCCGTCCGCGAAATTCTGGGTCTGCCGGTGGATCAGCGCCTCGATGCCGGTGTCGACGGGCTTGGCCGGTCCGACGACGGGACTGCGGCCGGTGTGGGCTTGGGGAATCGTGGCCACCGCGTAGGCGGTCGAGCCGCCGAGCCCGGCGAGCACGCCGATGACCACCAGCACCGCGGCCACCCGGCTACGTGCCACCCGTAATCCCGCCGTGGTCGGGATCGCAGTGAGCAGCAGTCCGAGGGCGGCGACACCTGCCGTCGCCGCGATGGTCCAGCGCAGCCAGGGCAACCAGTCTGAATTACGTTGCAGCACAATAAATGACCACGCGCCCATGCTGAGAATCAGCACGGCGGCCCCGATCCGGCCGACCGCTTGATCGCGGCGCTGCCACAGCTGGTGCATGCCGATGGCAAGCATTCCGGCGACGGCAGGCGCGAGTGTCAGTGTGTAGTAGGCGTGTTCGGCCGCGGCCATCACACTGAAGGCACCGCCCAGCGTGATCATCCACAGCCCGAAGATCAGCGTGGCTCCGCGCACCAGATCGGTGCGCGGCGCCCGCCGCAGCGCCAGCACCAGCAGGAACGCCACGAGCGCGGCGGGAAGCAACCAGGAGATCTCGAATCCGCTCTCGCCGGCGAAGAGTCGGCCGGGACCGGGGGAGCCGAAATCGTTGAAGCTCTGCAGCAGGCCGTTCGGCGCCTGATATCCCTCGGGCAGCGCGATCCGTTCGGCGGGCGGGGTGTGGCCGAGGAATCGGCCGAAACCGTTGAAGCCGAACACCGCATCCATGAAGGTGTTGTCGTCGGATCCGGCCAGATACGGCCGGGACGAGGCGGGCCAGAGCGCGGTGAGCAGCACGTACCAGCCGGACGAGACGATCAAGGCGGCGGCGGCACCGATCAAGTGCAACAACCGGTTTCGCACTGACGTTGGCGCGACGATGAGGTAGGTGACCGCCAGCGCGGGCAACACCATGAGCCCCTCGAGCAGCTTGGCGAGGAAGGCGAACCCGAGCGCCGCACCGGCCAGCATCAACCAGCGCCCGCTGGCCCGTTCCAGCGCGCGTACCGTGCCGTAGGCGGCCGCGGTCATCAGCAGCACCATCACCGCGTCGGGATTGTTGAACCGAAACATCAAGGCCGCCACCGGAGTTGCCGCCAGGACCGCACCGGCGAGCAGTCCGGCGCCGCGACTGCCCGTCGCCCGCGCGACCGTCGCATACAGCAGCGCCACCGCCGCGACCGCCATCAACGCCTGCGGGACGAGCATGCTCGCACTGCTGAACCCGAACAGCTGCCCGGACAGCCCCATCACCCACTGCGACGCGGGCGGCTTGTCGACGGTGATGAAGTTGCCCGGATCGAGCGATCCGAACAGCAGCGCCTTCCAGCTGCGCGACCCGGCCCAGGCCGCGCCCGCGTAGAAATTGTTCGCCATACCGTTGACGGTGATATTCCACAGGTACGCGGTTGCGGTACCGAGCAGCAGCAGGATCAACCCGACGCGTTCCACGGGCCGTGCCGATGACTGGTCTGTCGGGTCTGCGGGGGAGGCGACGGAACCGGTCGGAGCCGTCGCGATGAGGGTCGCCGCCATGCGGTTCACGGTCGCATGCTGATGTTCACCAAAAGTTGTACAGCGGGTTAACACGGTGTCGAACTTGTGTGGGCCATGACACCGCCGCATCTCGTGGGTTTGTCGAGAATCTCGCCGTTCTTCCGCAGACCTCGCCGCCGTACCTGGTGAGGCAACAATTCCAGGACGGAAGTGAACTGAGATTCTCGTTCCGGGTACCGTGTGTGACAACGACGGGTCGGTGTGGACCGGCCAGGGTTGTCACTAGGAGGTTGGTGTGGAGCGCACACTGTTCGAACCCGAACACGACTTGTTCCGGGAGTCGTTCCGCAAGTTTCTCGACCAGCATGTCGCGCCGAACCACGCGAAGTGGGAAGAGCAGGGGATCGTCGACCGCTCGGTCTGGCTGGAAGCGGGTAAGCAGGGCTTCCTCGGCATGGCCATGCCGGATGAGTACGGCGGCGGTGGCGTCAAGGACTTCCGCTACAACGCGATCGTCGCCGAGGAGTCGGTCCGCGGCCAGTACTCCGGTCTCGGTTTCGCGCTGCACAACGATGTGATCGCCCCTTACCTGCTGGAACTGGCCAACGACGAGCAGAAGCAGCGCTGGCTGCCCGGCTTCTGTTCCGGCGAGATCATCACCGCGATCGCCATGACCGAACCCGGCACCGGCTCCGATCTGCAAGGCATCAAGACCCGCGCGGTCCGCGACGGCGACGACTGGGTGCTCAACGGCTCGAAGACCTTCATCACCAACGGCATCAACTCCGACATCGTCATCGTGGTCGCGCAGACAGACCCCGAAAAAGGCGCGATGGGCTTCAGCCTGCTGGTCGTCGAGCGCGGCATGCCGGGCTTCGAACGCGGCCGCAACCTCGACAAGCTCGGCCTCAAGGCGCAGGACACCGCCGAGCTCAGCTTCACCGATGTGCGGGTGCCCGCGGCGAACCTGCTCGGTCAGGAAGGCGCGGGCTTCATCCACCTGATGCAGAACCTCCCGCAGGAGCGCCTGTCCATCGCCGTGATGGCGGCCGCCGCCATGGAGGCCTGCCTGGGCATGACCGTCCAATACGTGCGCGACCGCAAGGCGTTCGGCAAGCCGATCGGCACCTTCCAGAACACCCGTTTCGTCCTCGCCGAACTGGCGACCAAGACCACCGCGGTGCGGGTGCTGGTCGACCGCTTCATCGAGGACCTCAACGCGGGCCGCCTCTCCGTCGAAGACGCCGCCATGGCCAAATGGTGGAGCACCGAGGAGCAGGTCGAGCTCATCGACCGCTGCCTGCAGCTGCACGGTGGGTACGGCTACATGAAGGAATACCCGATCGCCAAGGCGTACATGGATGCTCGCGTCCAGACCATCTACGGCGGCACCACCGAAATCATGAAGGAGATCATCGGCCGCTCGCTGAAACTGTCCTGATACCAGGCGGTTTCGCCCGAGTAGCGGGTGGCGCTCGGCTGAGTGCCACCCGCGTCGATCCCGGTTACCTCCCGGCCCCGAGGGGTTGGCCGAGCATGGCGAGCAATGCGGCGCCGATGCTGCCGCCGAGGGTGTCGATCGCGGCGGGATCGAGCAGGGTCGAGGTGACGGTGCGGGTATCGCAACCCGGTTGTGTCGCTTGGCCGTCCAGGCGTTCGGCGAGCCAGTTCAGTGCGTCGGGTGCGCCCATGACGGCGAAGTTGACGTGCGGGCTGACCACCGGTGGGAACTGATCGCGGCGATAGGTGACCGAGGTGCCTTGCGAGCAATAGGAATTCGCGAGCGCGTCGGAACCGGCGACGGTGCTGACTTCGTCGTTGACGTTGTTGTAGAGGTAGACGGGCGTCGTCGGGGCGCGTTGACCAAGCGTGCGCTCATCGAGAGCCGCTTTGATGACCGGATCCTGGAACAGCTCATCGAACGAAACGTTCAGGTACCGCGTGAGATCGGGCAATCCGTAGTGCCGGATCAGTTCGTGCAGCGTCGTATTGAGTGCGGTCTGGCTGGTGCATCGCCCGATGACGTCCGCGACGAGCGCCTTTCCTTCCGGGGAGATGTAGCGATCGACGGCGGCGGCGAACTCCGGTGAGTCCTTGGAGATTGCCGCGACCGCGATCGGGATGAGCCCGCCGAGCAAGCCGCCGTTCACCGCCCGCAATCCGCCGTAGAGGTCAGCGACGGGTGCGCCGACCGCGGCGCCGACGATATTGAGTTCCGGCGCGTACTCGGGCTGCATCTCGGCCGTCCAGCCGGTAGCGATGCCGCCGCCGGAGTACCCCCACAGTGCCACCGGGGTCCGCATGCCGTCGAGCCCGAGCGGAGCGAACTGTTCTGCGGCGTGTATGCCGTCGAGCACCACATAGCCGGGTTCGCGCGGCGTGGCGAAGCGGTTGTCCACGCCGCCCTGATCGGGTATCGACACCGCCCAGCCGCGAGCGAGACCGCTTGCCGCCAAGAGGATTTCGGCTGCACCGGCACTGGCGGTCAGCGGGCCTGCCGGATTGGTGAAGTCGATCGGCGAGCCTTGTCGCAGCGAGTAGGAGGCGCTGCACATTCCCGAGATCGCATCGACCGCCGTTTGATACGACAGCAGCGGGCGTGGTCTGACCGGTCCTTCCGGCACCATCACGGTGGTCACCGAGGTGTACGGCTGGTTGTTGAAGTCTGTTGTGCGGTAGAGCAGTTGCCACGCCTGCACCCGGACGGGCAGCAGGTTGAGTGCCGCGACGGTCACCGGACGTGATCGCAGAATGGTGCCGGGTTCGGTGCTCTCGTAGCCGAGGGGAGCGGCATAGAACGGATCATCCTGCGGCAGTGGTGGAGCCGCACTCGCCGCCGCGCCTATCAGCGTCGTGAGTCCGAAAGTCAGGCAGGCGATCATGCCGAGAGCGAGGCTGTGCGTGCTGATCCTCATCGGGATTGCCCTCCCCAGTCGCGAACCTCTGCACGGCCGCCGTCACCGGCCCCGCAGAAAGAGAACTATAGTTTCCTTAATGTAAGGTGACTGTGATCACAATGTCAATGAGGTGTTGTTCGCTGTGCGGCATACGTTCTCGGGCAGGCGGTTTCGCGTCCGGTGGGCGATGGCAGCTTCAGTCGCCCACCGGACGCACCGGCGACTATCCGTCGACCAGCTGGAGCCGGCGGGCCAGGTCGGAGACGAAGATCCGGTTCGGGTCGACCGCGTCGCGGATCCGCCGCCATTCGTTCAGCCGCGGGTACATGGCGCGGACCATATCCGGTGTGGTGCGAGAGTCTTTCGCGAAGTACAGGCGGCCGCCCGCGGCGAGCACCCTGCGGTCGAGTTCGTCGCAGAACTCGCCGAGTCCCGGTTTGAGCGGGAAGTCCAGGCTGAGCATGAATCCCGGGTGCGGCCACGACAATGGCGCCGGATTGCCCGCGCCCATGCGTTTGAACACGTTCAGGAATGACCGATGGCCCGAGTGCGCGATCGCTCGAACAGCTTCGGCGAGTTGTTGTTCGGCGCCGAAAGGCATCGAGAATTGGTATTGCATGAAACCCCGGCGGCCGTAGGCGCGGTTCCATTCGCCGAGCAGATCCAGCGGGTGATAGAACTGGGTGAGGTTCTGGATCTGGCCGCGAGCGTGTTTCGGATAGAAGCGGTAGGCCGCAGCACCCGCGATGCGGGTGGTGAGATTGTTGACCATGCCGTTGGGGAAGATGTCGGGCACGGTGAACAATTGCGGCGCATCGAATTTCAAGGGATCGCGCCGAAGTTTGGCGGGTAGCTGGTCACGGGTGGCGAGCGAGCCGCGGCTGAAGGCGGCGCGGCCGAGATGCGGCCCGGTGCTGATCGTGTCCGGCACCGACATCGAGTACTCGTAGCCGTCGTCGGAACCGCCGGTCAGCAGCTCCATCGTCTCGTCGAGGCTGTTCGTGCGGTCGTTGTCGACGACGAAGTAGGCGGTTTCGGTGTGCTTCATCCGAATTCGCGCCCGCATCACGATCCCGGTGAGCCCCATGCCGCCGACCGTGGCCCAGAACAGTTCGGCATGCGGCCCTTCCGGGGTGAGCGCGCGCACCGACCCGTCGGCGGTCAGCAGCTCGAGCGAGAGCACGTGGTTGCCGAAACTGCCGTGGGAGTGGTGATTCTTGCCGTGGATGTCGGAAGCGATCGCGCCGCCGACGGTGACCTGACGAGTGCCGGGCAGCACCGGAACCCACAATCCGTGCGGTAGGGCGGTCCGCACCAAGGTATCCAGGCTGACGCCCGCGTCGACATCGACGACGCCGCTGTCGGGATCGATCGAATGGATGCGATCGAACACGGTCATGTCGACAACGAGACCGCCGCTGTTCTGCGCCGGATCGCCGTAGCTTCGACCCAGCCCTCGCGCGATGACCCCGCGAGGTCCCGCGGTGCCGACAGCCTGTGCGACCGTGTCGATGTCGGGTATGGAAAGCACCTGAGCGACCGTCGGTGCGGTACGACTCCAGCCGGTCAGCGTGCGCTGCTCGATCACCGATTCCCCTGTCCTGGAATTCACCCCGTCACCGTAGTCGTTGATTGCTCGGCGGGACCGAGTTGTGTCGAAGGGATCTCCGGAATCAATGTCCGACACAACGCCGCCCGCCTGGCCAGGGCCAGGCGGGCGACGGGCGATGCTGCTTCAGTCGAGCTTTTCGGTGGGCATGCGAACTGGCAGATCATTATTCGCTTGCCGCGGCCTTGATTTCTTCGATGGTCGGGATCTTCTCGGTGGCCGGGTTGCCGTTGAAGGCTTTCTGGCAAGCCGCGACGGCTTCGTTCTCGGTCTCTGCGGCCACATCCGCGAGTTTGACGTTGGTCGGATCGTCTGCCAGTTCGTCGGCCGCGAGTGCCGCGTTGGCGGAGGCTACGAGAGCCGCGGTGATGTTGTCGCCGGCGTCGGCGTTCTGCTTGGCGGTGGCGGCGGCACCACCGAGGGCAGCGGCTTTGTCGAGGTCTTCGTCGGTGAGGCCGGCACGGGCGGCTTTCGCGGCCGAGGTGGCGGCCTTCGCCGGTGAATCCGCATTCTCGGCTTCGTCAGCGGCAGCGGTGGCGTCCTTCGCGGCCTTGCCTGCGGCCTCGGCGGCCAAGGCCGCCGCGGCGGAGAACTGTTCGATACCGGAGGCGATGACCCCGAGGCGCTCGGCGGCGCTGCGGGCCCTTGCCTGTGACTGGGTGATCAAGGCTTTGGCGTCGGCATCGGAGGTGGCGGTGGTTGTGGAGTCGGTGGAGTCGGTGCTGGTGTCGGGTTCGGCGACGGTGTGGATGCCGAGTGGCGACGCGATGTCGGCGAGAGCAGGCGCGGCCACACCGAAGACGGTGAGCAGTGCGGTCGCCGCGGTGGCGGTAATGAGTGCGGAACGGGGAACGAGCACGAGTCCTCCAGTAATGGTCATGGATCAATGCCAGAACAAACGAGAAACTGCCCATAGTGCGCCGCTGCCCGAAGGTAGCGGACCTATTTATTCGAACGGGTAGCTACTTTAGGGCAATGATTTGTCCGATTCGGGTGGGCGGACGTCGGCTCGGCGTGCCGACAACTCGCATTCCGCGAACATCGCGGTATTCGGAGCGGAGGTGTCCGTGGATCTTCCAGATTGAGTCGACGCTGGGTGGTTACCCGACCAGAGAGATGCTTTATCCGGTCGAGGGAAAGGTGAGACGATCATGGCCGCCAAGTTCGAGCTGTATACCGACAAGGCCGCGAAGACCCGGTGGCGGTTGAAGGCAGGGAACGGCGAGGTCATCGCCGCCAGCCAGGCCTACGAGACGAAGGCGGCGGCGAAGAACGGCATCGAGTCGGTGCAGAAGAACGCCGCCGTCGCCACCATCGACGACCAGACCTGACGTCGATCACTCCGCGGCAAAGCGAGATCGGTGCCGCGAAGTGCCCAGCTGCTTCCGGCTTCGGTCGCGCCGCGTAGCCCGTCCATGACGTCGGGCCCGGCCAGCACGCTATTCGTGAGATTCCTTCCGCTAGTCCGTGCCGAACCAGGTGGTCAGTGCTTCGGTGAGGCCGGTGTCGTCGGAATGGGCTGCGGCCCAGGCTACGTAACCGTCCGGGCGAATGAGGACTGCTGCAGGCACCGGGATTTCGCCGAACCCGGGCACAGACCAGCGCTGGGTGCTGCTGGCATCGATGACATCTACCCGCGATCCGGCGGCCGAGCCCAGCTGATGTCCGTTGAGGCGCAACAGGATCGGCCGCCCGGTGCGCAGCAGTTCGGCAACGCGGGTCGCACCGTGTTCGGTGCTGAGATCGACATCGGGTACTCGACGCCCGGCCAGTGGGTGCTCACCCTTGGTGTCGTAGCGGATATCCAAGGCGGTGATCATGAGCCCGAGCCGCTGCCGGACCACGTCCATGTCGATCAGGTCGCCCATGGTTTCGCGCAGTGCATCCATGTGCGGACCAGGTCGTTGCAGCGCGGTCTGTGCGCGCGTGTTCTGCAGTACGCGCGCGCCGACCGGCCACCGCTCGGACTCGTAGGTGTCGAGCAGCTCGTCGGAGACGTTGCCCCGCAAGGCAATCGCCAACTTCCACCCGAGATTCACCGCGTCCTGGACGCCGAGGTTGAGTCCCTGCCCGCCGGCGGGGTAGTGGATGTGGGCGGCATCGCCTGCGAGGAACACCCTGCCGTCCCGGTAGCGGTCGGCCTGTCGTGCGGCATCACCGTAGTGGGCGACCCAGCGGGGACTGTGCATGCCGAAGTCGGTGCCCGCGATCTCGCGGTAGTTCGTACGGAAGTCGTCGAAACTCAGTGTCGCGCCTCGTGCCGGCACGAGATCGTGCCGTTGCACGATCAGCCGGTACCAGCCCGGCTCGAATTGCACCGCCGAATAGTCACCGGCCCCGCGGCGGTGGCCGAAGAACGGTCCGTCCGGCGGATCGGCCAGCTCCACGTCGGCGAGCATGCCGGTCGCGGTCGCGTCGGTTCCGGAGAATCCGAGGCAGGCCAGTTTGCGTACGGCACTGCGCCCGCCGTCGCAGCCGACCAGATAGGACGCCCGGATCGTGCGGGTACCTGTCGGCCCGCCGATCTCGACCTCGATACCTGTTGCGTCTTGGGCGAAGCCGACTACCGGTGCACCCCATCGCACCGTTGTCCCCAATTCGGTTACCCGCTGGTCGAGTTCGCGTTCGACGACCGACTGCAGCACCGCGAGCATGTACGGGTGGCGCGTGTCGAAGTCACTGAAATCCAAGGGCAGCGCACCGAAATGCCCCGCCTGCATCCGACGGCCCTGGGGCCGTAGGCGTGCCAGCAGCCCGCGCTGATCGAAGATCTCCATCGTGCGGGCATGGACACCGCCGGCGCGCGACTCCCCGGTGCGCGCGGCGAGGCCGTCGACGAGCACCACATCGATGCCTGCGAGCCGCAGTTCGTGGGCCAGCATCAGCCCGGTCGGTCCGGCGCCTGCGACAACCACCTCGGTCTTTTCCATGACCGTCTCCTTAACAGCGTTAAGTGATTTAACATTGTTAAGGAGACCTTGAACGTTGTTAGTCTGTCAAGAGGTTCCCCCACAGGAGGCGGCAGTGAAGCTCGACACCCAGGCCATCGCACAGGCAGCGCTGGATCTGCTGGACGACAACGGCCTCGACGGACTGACCATGCGCAAGGTCGCGTCCGCGCTCGATGTGCAAGCGCCCGCGCTCTACTGGCACGTCAAGAACAAGCGCGAACTGCTCGACGCGATGGCCAGAACTGTCTTCGTCGCCGCCGTCGACGGTGTCGAGGCGCCGCGGCACGGAGTGGACTGGCAGGACTGGATGGTCGAGCTCGCGGGCAGGCTGCGCACGTCGATGCTGCGCTATCGCGACGGCGCGAAGGTCTTCGCAGGCACCTACATCAACGACGAAGCCATGTGGCGCACAGTGGAATTAGCGCTGCGCACGCTGGAGGACGCGGACTTCTCGGTAGCCGACGGCGGCCGCGTGTTCGCGATCATGCTGCACTACACCGTCGGCTTCGTCATCGAAGAACAGGCGCGCACCGGCGCGGACTACGACACCAACCCGTACCGCAGGGAACGCCTGGCCGATGGCATCGATACGGCGCGTTACCCGCGGACCGCCCACCTGGTCGTCGACCTGACCGAGGTCGACTACGACACTGAATTCGCGCTCGGCCTGCGCGTCATCCTGGCCGGAATCCGTGCTGTCCGAACCGAACAGGAGCGCTGATTCGCCGCGACGAGCGCGGGCGCGGAGGTAGCCTCGAAAGGGGTCCTACTCGATGATCCGAGACCGCGATGCACGAAATGGCCATCACCCAGAGCGTCATCGACGCCGTGTGTGAGCATGCGGCGGGTCGGACCGTACACAGCGTCACCGTCGAGGTCGGCGCACTGTGTGCGGTGGTGCCCGATGCAATGCAATTCTGCTTCGAACTCGCTGCCGAAGGGACGGTCGCCGCAGGCGCGCGACTTGTCATCCAGCAAATACCCGGCGCCGCCGAGTGCCGGTCCTGCGGCGCCGAATTCGCGCTGGCCGATCAGATTGTGCTGTGTCGTTGTGGGAGCGCTGACATCGAGATCCTTTCCGGACGCGACCTACGCATCCGGTCGATGGAAGTGAGCGAAGCATGTGCGCAACCTGTGGATGTGGCGACGACGCAGCGGCCGTGATCCGTATTCCGCACGGACACAGTCACGAGCACGGCGACCATCAGCACCACCACCAGCACGGCGAGCAGCATGAGCACCACCACGGTCCCGGCGCCGATCATGTGCACCTGCCGCCGACCGAGACGGTGACGCTGGAACTGAAGGTGCTCGCGAAGAACGATCAACTGGCACAACGTAATCGGCAATGGTTGGCCGAGCGCGACATCCTCGCGTTGAACATGATGAGCTCGCCGGGTGCAGGCAAGACCTCGCTGCTGGAGCGGACGATCCGCGACCTGGGCGACGCGCTCCCCGTCGCGGTGATCGAGGGCGACCAGGCCACGCTGCTCGACGCCGAGCGCATCCACGCGACCGGATGCACAGTGGTGCAGATCAATACCGGCGCAGGCTGTCATCTCGACGCCGAAATGATGTACCGCGCACTGGAAACTTTGCAGCCTGCACCGGGCTCACTCCTGTTCGTCGAGAATGTCGGGAATTTGGTCTGCCCTGCTCTTTTCGATCTCGGCGAAAAAGGCAAAGTGGTGGTTATCTCGGTGACCGAGGGCACCGACAAGCCGCTGAAATATCCGCACATGTTCGCGGCCGCGGAATTGGTGCTGGTCAACAAGATCGACCTGTTGCCGTACGTCGATTTCGATCTGGACAAGTGCGGAGAATTTGCTGCTTCCGTCAACCCCGGCATACAGCTTGTGCCACTGTCGGTTTCCACTGGTGAAGGCGTAGATCATTGGTACAACTGGCTTTTCGAGCAACGGAATCCTCTGAAATCGTCAACCCTTGAGGGCGTCGTCGGCCAAGGCTTAGACTGACGTGATCAGGATCACAGTAGGGTGACGTTCTTCAAGCCCAGAGAGACCCACCCCTGATCCGCTGTGGAAGGTGGCAGCCCGATGCCAACTCAGGAAGCAGTGCGAGCCGAAGAGACTCTGATTCATGTGCTCTGGATCAATGCTGGTCTCAGTTGTGACGGCGACTCGGTGGCGTTGACTGCCGCCACCCAACCAAGTATCGAAGAAATTGCCCTCGGTGCTCTACCAGGGTTACCTAAAATCGCGGTGCATTGGCCGCTGATCGATTTCGAGTGCGGCCCGACCGGCGGCGCCGATGACTTCTTGGAGTGGTTCTTCAAGGCGGACAGAGGCGAGCTCGAGCCCTTCGTGCTTGTCGTGGAAGGCTCGATTCCGAACGAGAACCTGCACGACGAAGGCTACTGGTGCGGGTTCGGCAACAACCCAGACACCAATCAGCCGATGACCACCAGTGAATGGCTGGATCGGTTGGCGCCCAAGGCAACTGCGATTGTCGCGGTCGGCACCTGCGCCACCTACGGCGGCATCCACGCGATGGCCGGTAACCCGACCGGAGCGATGGGCGTGCCCGACTATCTCGGCTGGGACTGGAAGAGCAAGGCAGGCATCCCGATCGTCTGCGTGCCCGGTTGCCCGATCCAGCCGGACAACCTGTCGGAGACCCTCACCTACCTGCTCTACATGGCCACCGGCCAGGCTCCGATGATTCCGCTCGACGAGGCACTTCGGCCCAAGTGGCTCTTCGGCGCGACGGTGCACGAAGGATGCGACCGCGCAGGCTATTACGAGCAGGGTGATTTCGCGACCGAGTACGGGTCACCGAAATGCATTGTGAAACTGGGTTGTTGGGGCCCGGTCGTCAAATGCAATGTGCCCAAGCGGGGTTGGATCAACGGAGTCGGTGGCTGCCCGAACGTCGGCGGCATCTGCATCGGCTGCACCATGCCCGGATTCCCCGACAAGTTCATGCCTTTCATGGATGAACCGCCCGGCGGGAAGTTGTCTTCCGCCGCATCAGGACTTTACGGATCGATGATCCGCAGTCTCCGACACATCACCGGCCGCACGGTCGACAAAGAGCCGCGCTGGCGGCACAAGGGCGAGAAGCTGACCACGGGAGCCACTCGCACCTGGTAGGAGGATCTTCGATGACTGCCATCGTCCCCGAGCCGTCGCACAAGAAGATCGAACCCAACAGCCTCGTCGAGATGGCCTGGGATCCGATCACGCGCATTGTCGGCAGCCTGGGTATCTACACCAAGATCGACTTCGAGAACCGCGAGGTGGTCGAGTGCCACAGCACCTCGTCCATCTTCCGCGGCTACTCGATCTTCATGAAGGGCAAGGACCCGCGCGACGCGCACTTCATCACCAGCCGCATCTGCGGCATCTGCGGTGACAACCACGCGACGTGCTCGTGCTACTGCCAGAACATGGCCTACGGGGTGAAGCCGCCGCATCTCGGCGAGTGGATCGTCAACCTCGGCGAGGCCGCCGAGTACATGTTCGACCACAACATCTTCCAGGAGAACCTGGTCGGGGTCGACTTCTGCGAAAAGATGGTCGCCGAGACCAATCCCGGTGTGCTGGCCCAGGCGGAGAAGACTCTCGCGCCGCACTCCAACGAGCACGGCTACCGGACCGTCGCCGACATCATGCGTGCGCTCAACCCGTTCACCGGTGAGTTCTACCGGGAGGCACTGCAAGTCAGCCGGTACACGCGCGAGATGTTCTGCCTGATGGAAGGCAGGCATGTGCATCCGTCGACGCTGTACCCCGGCGGTGTCGGCACCGTCGCGACCATCCAGCTGATGACCGACTACATGTCGCGGCTGATGCGCTACGTCGAGTTCATGAAGAAGGTCGTGCCGATGCACGACGACCTGTTCGACTTCTTCTACGAGGCACTGCCCGGCTACGAGCAGGTCGGCCTGCGCCGCACCCTGCTCGGCTGCTGGGGGTCGTTCCAGGATCCCGACGTCTGCAACTTCGCCTACAAGGACATGGAGGAGTGGGGTCGCAAGATGTTCGTGACCCCCGGCGTCGTCGTCGACGGCAAGTTGGTGACCACGTCGTTGGTCGACATCAACCTCGGCATCCGAATCCTTTTGGGCAGTTCGTATTACGACGACTGGACCGATCAGGAGATGTTCGTCAAGGCCGATCCGCTCGGCAACCCGGTCGACCGGCGCCATCCATGGAATCAGCACACCAACCCGAAGCCGCAGAAGCGCGACATGGACGACAAGTACAGCTGGGTCATGTCGCCGCGCTGGTTCGACGGCAAAGATCATCTGGCCCTCGACACCGGCGGCGGCCCGCTCGCCCGGCTGTGGTCGACGGCGCTGGCTCGGCTCGTCGACATCGGTTACGTGAAGTCGACCGGCCACAGCGTGCAGATCAACCTGCCGAAGACCGCGCTGAAGGGCCCGGCCAGCTTCGAATGGAAGATTCCGGTGCACGGCAGCAACACCATCGAACGCAACCGTGCCCGCACCTACTTCCAGGCCTACGCGGCGGGCTGTGCGCTGCACTTCGCCGAGAAGGCCCTCGAAGAGATCCGGGCGGGCCACACCAAGACCTGGGAGAAGTTCGAGGTGCCCGACGAGGGCATCGGCTGCGGCTTCACCGAGGCGGTGCGCGGCGTGCTGTCGCATCACATGGTGATCAGGGACGGGAAGATCGCGAACTACCACCCGTATCCACCGACGCCGTGGAATGCCAACCCGCGGGACAGCTTCGGGACACCTGGTCCGTACGAGGACGCGGTGCAGGGTCAGCCGATCTTCGAAGAGAACGATCGCGAGCACTTCAAGGGCATCGACATCATGCGCACCGTGCGCAGCTTCGATCCCTGCCTGCCGTGTGGTGTGCACATGTATCTCGGCAACGGCAAGACGCTGGAGAAACTGCACTCACCGACCCAAACGCTGACCGGCGAGTGAAGGCGGGTCGAGCGAGGCGGCGGAGCGATGACAGTGGACGATCGCCAGGGAGACCACGAAGACACAGCGAGCACCGACACCGCCCTTGATGACGAGACCCGTTGGCGTACAGCGGGTGAACGGATCGAGACGCTGCTGGACGCGAGTGCGGCGGGCGGTGCCGTTGCCCGCGAGCGGGCCGAGCAGCTGGTGCGTGAGGTCGCGGAGCTGTACGGCGCCGGGCTGCAGCGGGTGCTGCGCTTGCTCGATGCCGACAGCGCCGCGATCGATCGGCTCGCGCGCGACGACCTGGTGGCGAGCCTGCTGCTCGTGCACGGGTTGCACCCGCACGACGTGCACACCCGGGTGCGGACCGCGTTGGACACCGTGCGCCCCTATCTCGGGTCGCACGGCGGCGACGTGGCGTTGCTCGGCGTCGCCGACGGCGTTGTCCGGCTGGAGCTTTCGGGCAGCTGCAAGACCTGTCCCTCGTCGTCGGTGACGCTGGAGCTGGCTGTCGAGGACGCGGTGCGGGCCGCCGCGCCGGAAATCGTGTCCATCGAAGTGGCTGCGGCTCAGGCGGAGTCGGCGAGTCTGTTCTCCGCCGACTCGCTGTTCTCCCGCGTGCACGCCACACCGCCCGACCAACCCGCGGGCAGCTGGGTGGCAGTACCGGAGTTGGCCGAGCTGCAACCCGGTGAGGTGGGCGGTTTCTCGATCGCCGGACTGGTGGTGCTGGCCTGCCGCGTCGGCGACAACCTGTTCGCCTACCGGGATCACTGTCCGGCGTGCGACAACTCGCTCGCAGGCGCCGCGCTGCACCGGCGCATGGGCCATCCGGTCGGAGACGCGGTGCTGCGCTGCCCGACCTGCCACGCGCATTTCGATGCGGTGCATGCCGGCGCACGAGTCGACGGTGACGGACATCTGGAACCACTGCCCGTGCTGGTGCGTTCGGGTGAACTGTCGGTCGCGGTGCCGGTGGGGGTGCGTGGATGACGTCGCCGTTCCGTGCGTTGCAACGGATTACCGCAACCCGCTCACCTGCCGCGCCGGTCGGCGAGCGCTGCGAGATGTGCGCGGAGCCGATCGGCGACGAGCACCAGCATGTGGTGAATGTCGAAGGCAGGCAGCTGATGTGCACCTGCCGTGGTTGCTATCTGCTGTTCATCGACGAGCGTGCCGAGCTCCGGTACCGCGCGGTGCCCGACCGCTATCTGTCCTTCCCCGACTTCACCATCAGTCAGGGGGAGTGGGATGCGCTGGAGATCCCGGTGGGGTTGGCGTTCTTCTTTCACAACTCGAGCATCGGCCGGACCGTGGCGTTCTATCCGGGGCCGGCGGGCGCCACCGAATCCGAACTGCCGCTCGCCGAGTGGCAGGTGATCCTGGATCGGCATCCCGAGTTGACCGTGCTGGCCGCAGATGTCGAGGCGCTGCTCATCCGGGTTCCCGAGCGGGGCACCGGCGCCGCGGTGTGCCTGTTGCTGCCCATCGACGCCTGCTACGAGTTCGTCGGCCGGATGCGCCTGCTGTGGCGCGGCTTCGACGGCGGGCAGGACGTGCACGACTATCTCGACGAGTTCTTCGCCGCCGTGTCCGCTCGCGCGCGACCTGGCGGTGTGCCGTGAGCCCGGTCTACTCGATGACCTTCGCGGTCCTCGACGTCCGGCCCGAACCCTATGCCGTAGCCCCGAATTTGACCGCCCGCATCGGCATCGCCTCGCTCTCCGAGGAACCCGTGCACGCGGTGGCGTTGCGCGCGCAGGTGCGAATCGAGCCGCACCGCAGGCGCTACTCCGACGAGGAAGGGGCGGGTCTCGCCGATCTCTTCGGCCCGAGGGAACGGTGGCGCGATACCCAGCGGACCTTCCTCTGGATGCACTGCGCCACCATGATTCAGGGCTTTCAGGGTGGTGCGGAGATCGATCTGCCGATGCCCGTCACCTACGACTTCGAGGTGACCGGATCCAAGTACCTGCACGCGCTGCGTGACGGAACAGTGCCGCTGCTCTTCCTGTTCAGCGGAACGGTATTCCTCAAGGGTGCAACGGGGTTCGGTGTACAGCAGATCCCGTGGGATCGCGATGACAAGTTCGACATGCCGGTCTCGGTCTGGCACGACGTGATGGCGGCGCACTTCCCCAACTCCGGGTGGCTCCGCCTCAGCAGGGAGACCCTCGATGCGCTCGCCGCGTACAAGTCCGAGCACGGCATGCTCGGCTTCGACGACGCGGTGACCCGGCTGCTGGCGCAGTGCGCCGAGCAGACCCCCTCGACCGGAAGCGAGGCGTCGTGATGAATGGGCAGACGATGGCAAGGGCACGCGCCGTCGCCGACGCGGTGCTGTATGAGGGATACCTGCTCTATCCGTACCGGGCCAGTTCGCGAAAGAACCAGTCGCGCTGGCAGTTCGGCGTACTCGGCCCCGACGGGGCGGCAGCTGCCGGGGTCGGCGAGGAATCCAGCCTGTCGGCGGACTGCCTGATCGAGGCGACCGCGGCAACCACACTCACCCTGAGTGTTCGGTTCCTGCAGTTGCAGCGGCGTGCGGTCGAGGATCGGGACGGTGTGCGGATCGCCGAGTTGAAGGCGGGTGGTCGCTCATACCTCACCTGGGACGAAGCGGTCGAGCGCGAATGTGTGTTCGGCCCACTGCCGCTCGCCGCGGCGACGCGTCCGCTGCTGGTGCCGGGTGGGAGTGAGGTCGAGGAGATCGCCACGGCGTCGGGCAAGTCCGCAGGGCGGTTGGTGCGCACCAGGCTCCCGTTGGCGGGCGAGCTCGAGCTTTCGGTCGTCGACGACGACGGGTACGTCCGGCTCACGGCGCTCGTCCGCAATACCGGCGCCGCCGCCACGGATCAGCGTGATGCCATCGCCCGCTCGTTGATCGGCGCGCACGTCATTGTGGAAGTCACTGATGGTCAGTTCATTTCGCTGTTGGAGCCGCCGGACGAGGCTGCTGCCGCCGTCTCCCGGTGCGCCAGGGACCGGTGCTTCCCGGTGCTCGCCGGACCGCCCGGCGACCGCAGCCTGCTGTTGATCTCGCCGATCATCCTCTACGACCACCCCGAAATCGCCGAGCAGAGCGAGGGGCCGCTGTTCGACTCCACCGAGATCGACGAGATCCTCACCCTGCGGGTGATGACGATGACCGACGAGGAGAAGGCGCAGGCGCGGGCCACCGATCCACGCGCGGGCGAGATCATCGACCGCTGCGACGCCATGACGCCGGAGGCCATGCAGCAGCTGCACGGGGTACTGCGCGATCCGAATGCCGGGCAGCCGCCGCTGATCCCGCCGGTGCCCGAGGGTGTCGACTGGTGGGATCCGCTGGCCGACAACGCCGTTCAGCCGCAGTCGGATGCGGTATCGATCGCCGGGGTTCGGGTGCGGCGAGGCAGCCGGGTGCGGCTGCGGCCGTCGCGGCGTGCCGATGCGCACGACCTGTTCTATGACGGCAAAGTCGCACGGGTCACCTCCGTCCACGAAGACGTCGAGGGGCGCGCCCATGTCGGTGTGGTGATCGAGGACGACCCGGCGGCGGATTTGCACGACTGGTACGGGCGCTACCTGTATTTCGCGCCCGATGAGATCGAACCCCTTGTCAGCCCTGACGAATAGCAACCAATCCTTGTCAGCCCCGAGGAGAGAGAAAGAAGGTCCGATATGGAAACGGTAGGAGTGATCGCGACCGGTGTTGTCGCGCTGATCGTGCTCGGCGCCGCCTACATCGGCGTGCGGTCGATCCCGGATTTGCGGCGCTACCTCAAGATTCGCCATATGTAGCCGCGCCGGAAACCCATTCGGAACGGAGGTGGTCTGACGACCACCGTGCTGGTCGCCGGGATCGGCAATGTCTTCCTCGGCGACGATGGATTCGGTCCCGAGGTGGTGCGGCGACTGCCGCCCCACCCCGATCCCGCGGTGCGCGTGGTCGACTACGGCATCCGCGGCATGCACCTGGCCTACGACCTACTCGACGGATGGGACGCGCTGGTGCTCATCGACGCGGTACCGAATCGTGGTGTGGCAGGCCGTCTTCAGGTGTTCCGCGCCGAGCCGGACGGCACGGGTGCCGCGAGCCTCGACGCGCACGCCATGAACCCGGAGGCAGTGTTCGCCGGCGTCCGTGCGCTCGGCGGCACGGTGCCGCCGACCGTGGTAGTCGGCTGCGAGGTCGAAACCGTCGACGAGCGAATGGGTTTGTCCGCGCCGGTCGCGGCGGCCGTGGCTGCGGCCGTCGTCGCGGTGGGTCGCGTGCTCACCGACCTGACCGCCGCGGGTTCCGATCAGTCCCGACCACCGCCGGAGTAGAGGAGCAACCGATGTGCCTCGGCATACCAGGTCGCGTCGTCGAAATCCTCGACGGCTACCACAATCAGATCGCGCTCGTCGATGTCTCCGGCGAGCAACGCAAGGTGAATATCGGCCTGCTGGAGGATGACCCGGCCCGGCCCGGTGACTGGGTGATCATTCACATGGGCTTCGTGGTGGAGAAGACCGACGAAGCGGGGGCCACGGCGGCACTGGCGGGGTTGCGGCTGCTCGGCAGCGGTGACGAACCGTGACCATGGGCCGGGCGCGCCGCCGGATCGTGGTGCGCGGCGTGGTGCAAGGCGTCGGTTTCCGGCCGTTCGTCTACACCACCGCCGCGGAACTCGCCCTGTCCGGCAGTGTGTCGAACGACAGCTCCGGCGTGCTCATCGAAATCGAAGGTGCACCAGCTGATCTGGACGCGTTTGTGCAGCGGCTTCATGACCGCCCACCGCCACTCGCGGTGGTCGAATCGGTCGAGGTGCAGACCGTCGCACTGCGCGGCGGCACGGGCTTCCATATCGCCGACACCACCCGCGACAGCGTCGGACGCACCCTGGCCTCACCCGATGTCGCGCTCTGCGCGGACTGTACACGCGAACTTCGCGACCCGGGCAACCGCCGCTATCGACACCCCTTCATCAACTGCACCAACTGCGGCCCGCGCTTCACGATCATCGCGAGTCTGCCCTACGACCGCGACCGCACCTCAATGGCCGACTTCACCATGTGTGACCGGTGTGCGAGCGAATATGCCGACCCGGCCGACCGCCGCTTCCACGCCCAGCCGATCGCCTGCCTCGACTGTGGACCTGTCCTCGCGTATCACAGACCGGGAGCCGATGAGCCGCTCGCAGCGGCCGGAGCTGCATTGGCCGCCGCCCGAAAGGTGTTGCGCGACGGCGGCATCGTGGCGGTGAAGGGCATCGGCGGTTACCACCTCGCCTGCGATGCCGGGAACGAGGCGGCCGTCGCCGAGTTGCGCAGGCGAAAGCAGCGCGGCGACAAGCCTTTCGCGCTGATGGTTCCGGACCTGGCGGTGGCCCGCTCGATCGTCGAGGTGGATGCCACGGCCGCCGCACTCCTGACGAGCCCGGCGCGGCCGATCGTGCTGCTGGCGCGTCGAGTCGCCGGTGCGCCTGAGGCACTCAGCGTGGCGGTTCCACCACCGAGCACCGGCATGGACCAGGCGTCGCGCGCCGTCTCTGTGGCCCCCGCTGGGTCGGTGGCTCCAGGCAACCCCGACTTGGGCGTGATGATCGCCTACGCGCCGCTGCACCTGCTGCTCTTCGGCCTGCCCGGCGATCCACCCGGCCCGCAGGTGCTCGTGATGACGTCGGGCAATCTCGGCGGCGAGCCGATCTGCTACGACGACAACGACGCTCGGGCCAGGCTCGTCGGCCTCGCGGACGGCTGGCTCTCGCACAACCGCCGCATTCTCGTGCCGTGCGACGACTCGGTGGTGCGCTTGGTGGACGGCCTCGAACTCCCGGTGCGCCGGTCTCGCGGCTATGCGCCGCTGCCGCTGATGCTGCCGATCCCGATGCCGCCGACGCTGGCCGTCGGCGCCGACCTGAAGAACACTTGCGCGGTCGCCGAAGGGCGCTATGCGTGGCTCAGCCAGCACATCGGGGACATGGACGATCTGGCCACGCTGCGTGCCTTCGACGACGCGGAACACCACCTGGAGCAGCTCACCGGAGTCGCACCGGAACACCTTGTCGCCGATGCGCATCCTGGCTACCGATCCACCGCCTGGGCGCGCAGGAACGCCGGTGCGCGGCCGGTGCGCTTGGTGCAGCACCACCACGCGCATATCGCCGCAGTCATGGGCGAGCACGGAGTGGACCCGGCGGCAACGGTTCTCGGCATCGCGTTCGACGGCACCGGCTTCGGCCCGGACGGCGCCGTGTGGGGCGGCGAGGTGCTCGCGGCGGGCTACAAGGGTTTTCGGCGGCTCGCGCATCTCAAATACGTGCCGCTGGCGGGCGGCGACGTGAGCGTGCACCGCCCGTACCGGATGGCGCTGGCCCACCTGTGGGCCGCCGGACTCGACTGGTCGGCAGCGATCCCTGCGGTGCAGGCTTGCCCAGACGCCGAACGTGCCGTGCTGAGACACCAATTCGCGACCGGCCTCGGCTGCGTACCCACCTCGAGCATGGGCCGCTTGTTCGACGCGGTGGCGTCGCTGGCCGGAGTTCGGCATGTGGTGGATTACGAGGCGCAAGCAGCGATCGAACTCGAGGGTCTGTCGCGTGGGGTAGTCGACGACACGGCGGGGTATCGGTTCGTGATCGGCGACGCCGCGCTCCCCGAGGCCGGACCCGCAGTGATCGACCCGACGCCAGTCCTGGCTGCCGTGATACGGGATGCGGCGCAGGGTGTTCCGGCTGCGCTGCTCGGCGCCCGCTTCCACGAGGCGGTAGCCCACCTGATTCTCCAACTGGCGCAGGACTTTGCGCCGTCGCCGACACCGGTTGCCCTCTCCGGCGGCGTGTTCCAGAACGCCCTCCTGCTGGCGCGCACTCGCCGCCTGTTGCAGGACAACGACTTCCCTGTCATCTCCCATCGCCGACTACCGCCCAACGACGGCGGTCTGGCGTTCGGGCAACTACTCGCCGTCAGCGCGGGATGAGGAAAGGAGCGCACGATGTGCCTGGCAGTCCCAGGAAAGGTGCTCAACCTGCAGGAGCGGGACGGCACCCTGATGTCCGTTGTCGACTTCGGCGGCGTGCACAAAGACGTATGTCTGGAATACATCCCGGACGCCGCGGTGGGCGACTACGTGGTGGTCCACGTCGGCTTCGCGATCCAGCGCCTCGACGAGGAGTCGGCGCTGAAAACGCTGGCCGAGTTCGAACGCCTCGGCGTGCTCAACGAGGAATTCGGTGACGGTTTCGCCCTTGCCGCCAAGCAGGCCGGATTGGCCGACCCCACCCGCTCAGCCCCAACGGCCCCGGCAGCCGAACCTGCTCGGCCGCAACCCGATACAGAGGTGACGTCATGAAGTATCTCGACGAGTTCAGCAATCCGGACCTGGCGAAGAAGCTGCTCGACCAGATCCACGCCGCGACGAACCGCCGCTGGTCCATCATGGAAGTCTGTGGCGGGCAGACCCATTCGATCATCCGGCACGGCATCGACCAGCTGTTGCCGAACGAGATCGAAATGATCCACGGCCCCGGCTGCCCGGTCTGCGTCACTCCACTCGAAGTGATCGACAAGGCATTGGAGATCGCCGCCAGGCCAGGGGTGATCTTCTGTTCGTTCGGCGACATGCTGCGCGTGCCCGGCAGCAAGAACGACCTGTTCCGGGTCAAGAGCGAGGGCGGCGACGTGCGCGTGGTCTACTCGCCGCTGGACGCGCTGAACATCGCCAGGCAGAACCCGGACCGTCAGGTGGTGTTCTTCGGCATCGGCTTCGAGACCACCGCTCCGGCCAACGCGATGACCGTGTATCAGGCGAAACGTCTTGGTATCGAGAACTTCTCGCTGCTGGTCTCGCATGTGCTCGTCCCGCCCGCGATCGCGGCGATCATGGAGTCGCCGAGCTGCCGGGTGCAGGGTTTCCTCGCCGCAGGGCACGTCTGCAGCGTGATGGGCACCGACGAGTATCCGCCGCTGGCCGCGAAGTACAAGGTGCCGATGGTGGTGACCGGATTCGAGCCGCTCGACATCCTGGAAGGCATCCGCCGCACGGTGATTCAGCTCGAGGAAGGCCGCCACGAACTGGAGAACGCCTATCCGCGCGCGGTCCGCCCGGACGGCAACCCGGCCGCGAAGGCGATGCTGCGCGATGTCTTCGACGTGACCGACCGCGCCTGGCGCGGCATCGGCGTGATTCCGCAGAGCGGCTGGCAGCTCTCGGAGCGCTACCGGGACTACGACGCGGAACTCCGCTTCTCGGTCACCGACATCCACACCGACGAGTCGTCGATCTGCCGTTCCGGCGAGGTGCTGCAAGGCCTGATCAAGCCGCACGAATGCGCCGCGTTCGGCAAGGAGTGCACGCCACGAAACCCGTTGGGCGCCACCATGGTGTCGTCCGAGGGCGCCTGCGCGGCCTACTACCTGTACCGCCGCCTCGATCTGCCTGCGGAGGTTGCTCATGCCTGACGAGACGGTCGTCGCCGGGGCGACCATCGACATGGCGGGCTGGGTGTGCCCGATGCCCTTGCGGGACTCCCCGAACATCGTGATGGGCCACGGCGGTGGCGGCGCGATGTCCGGCGAGCTGATCGAGCACCTGTTCCTGCCCGCGTTCGGCGCGGCCGCCGACGCGGGGCTCGGCGATTCCGCGGTGATCACCCTCGGCGGCGTCCGGCTGGCCTTCTCCACCGACTCGTTCGTGGTGAAGCCGCTGATCTTCCCCGGCGGGTCCATCGGCGATCTCGCGGTCAACGGCACGGTCAACGATCTCGCGATGTCCGGGGCGCGCCCGATGGTGCTGTCCACCGCGTTCATCCTGGAGGAGGGCACCGCGCTCGCCGAGATAGCCCAGGTCGCGAAGGCGGTCGGGACGGCGGCGTTGGCGGCCGGGGTCACCCTCGTCACCGGCGACACCAAGGTGGTCGATGCCGGGCACGGCGACGGCATCTTCATCAACACCGCGGGGATCGGCCTCGTCGATGCCGGGGTCGACATTCGACCGCAGCGGGCGCGGCCGGGTGATGTCGTGCTGGTCAGCGGCGATATCGGGGTGCACGGCGTCGCGGTGATGAGCTGTCGTGAGGGCTTGGAGTTCGGCACAACGGTGTGCAGCGACACCGCGCCGCTCAACGGCCTGGTCGCCGCGATGCTGGCGACCGGCGCCGACCTGCACGTGCTGCGCGACCCCACCCGCGGCGGGGTGTCGGCGACCTTGAACGAGATCGCGCGCACCGCGAAAGTCGGTGTGGCACTGGACGAACGCAAGTTGCCGGTGCCCGCGGCGGTGCGCGATGCCTGCGGCCTGCTGGGCCTCGACCCGATGTATGTGGCCAACGAGGGCAAGCTCGTCGCCTTCGTCGCACCGGAGGAGGCGGATCAGGTGCTTGCCGCGATGCGCGAGCATCCGCTCGGTGCGCGGGCCGCGGCGATCGGCGTCTGCGTCGAGGAGCATCCCGGCATGGTTGTCGCGCGCACCGCGCTCGGCGGCACCAGGGTCGTCGATCTCCCTGCGGGGGAGCAGTTGCCCCGGATCTGTTGAGGCACAAGGTGTTCGATCCGTCGAGACAGTGAGGAGCCCACCATCACCCAGGTGACCAACGGAACCGAGATCTTCGCGAGGTACGCCTACGCCCCGAATCGGCTCGGCTTCTGCGGACCACCGGAGGCCGTCGCCCTGCGCGGCGGCTCCGACGCCGACGTGCGGGCCGTGGCCAGGCAGTTTTCCGGCGCATGGCCGTATCTGTGGGCGATGTCTCGGCTGACGGGGATCAGCGACCCGCTGGATTACCGTCTGGTGGAGTCGTATTGGCTCGGCGGCGGGGTCGGCGCGCGGCTCGACCCCGCCGCGTTCGCGGCCGAACTGCTCGCCGTCATCGGCCCGCTCGCCGGGCACTACTGGACCCATCTGACCGAGGATCTCGCCGCCGAGGCCGCCGCCAATCATTGCTTTCACGTGTTCGGCGTCTATCCGTGGACGCGGCTGCTCGGCAAGGATGCCCGCGACCAGCCACGTCAGGTGCTCGACGGCTGTCGCATCTCTTGGGGCACCGTGATCGATTGCACACCAACCGATATCACGCTCAGCTCGCGCCGCCTACGCTGGGACGGCCGCGCGCTGAGCCTGTCCGATCCGGAGCCACAGCGCGCCGAGATCTGGACCGACGGCTACTCCGCCGTTCCCGACGTGACGCCCGGCGACCAGGTTGCCGTGCACTGGAATCGCCTTTGCGGCCACCTGACCTCCGCACAGGTCCACGATCTCGAGTCGAGCACCCTGCGCCAGCTGCACGTGACCAACCGCAGACTCACAGCCGCACGCTGAGCCCGGCCAGCGGCATCGTCGCGGCGCGGTGGGCGATGTCGGTGGCCGGGTGCCCTCCGAAGCCGACGGGGTGCGTCAATGGCGTTTGGTGACGTGCACGCCATGCCCTGGCCGCCACAGCTCGACGATCAGGAGTTCCTGCTCCTGGTCGACGCTGGTGAGGACGGCGTCGGTGAGGTCGAGGCGGAAGGCGTGCGAGTCGTCGGCCGGGTCGGCGCCTGCCGCCTCGCGCGCGGCCGGGTCGGTGAGTTCGACGGCGGTGCCGGACACTTTGGCGTCGCCGTCGGGGGCTGGATGCGCATGGATCGCGCAGCGTCCGTCGCGTTGCAGGTCGTGGGCTTTGCGTGCGTCCGGCATCGAGCCGAAGGTCAGATCAGGGCCGTGGAAGGCCACTTCGGAGCCGCTCACGCGCGGGGCGCCGTCGGCGCGGAGGGTCGCGAGCACGTGACTCTCGTGCTGTTGGAACCGCCGCTTCACCGCCGCCGCCAATTCCGGGGCCTCGTTCTCGAAATCACGCCAGGTAGCCACGGTCTCCAGCATCGCACCGCCCACCGACACATTCGGCCCGAACGACGGCCCGGAATTGACGAGTGGGACATGGTGGCGGCGTTTCGGCGTGTTGCCTCCACCATGTCCCACTCGTCGCGAGGGTCAGTGCGGTGGGGTGGTGAGGTTGTAGACGGCGACGTTGCCGTAGTAGGTCGGGGTGTAGTGGGCGGCAACCCAATTCGCGATGTCCTTGTTGCCGGAGGGGCGCCAGCGGCCGGGTGCCGAGGGTGACTGTTGGCCGGGGTCGGTGAGGACTCCCGGTTGGTCGGTGACCTTCCATGAGTCGGGCAGCTGGACTTCTTGCGCGAGGTAGTAGGTCACCTGGCGGGTGCGGACGAGGTTCTCGAAATCGGCGAGGGTCGGCACCGGGTCGTCGGAGGTGAAGCCGCCGATGGCGATCACCGGTGTGCGACTTGCCAATTCGAGGCTCGCGGCGACCGAGGACCGGTCCACCGCCGCCGACCAGGTCGTCGTTGTGTCGCGCAGCAGCGCAGCCACTTGCGGTTCGGTCGAGCCGTCCATGAACGCGGTGACGGCGCGCCGGAATTGGTTTGTGGGGCCTGGCCTTTCGGGCTTGGCGGGACCGACGGACGGACCGCCGCCGACGTGCTCCTGTGGCAGCGTGGCGGCCGCGTAGGCGGAGGTGCCGCCGAGTCCGGCCAGGACACCCGCGACCACCAGCACCGAGACCGCCCGGGTCGGCAACCGGCGCGACATCGCAGGAAAGGCGGCGGCCAGCAGGCCCAGTGCCGCGAGTGCGGCGACCAAGAGCAGCGTCCAGCGCAGCCACGGCAGCCATTCCGCATTGCGCTGCAGTAGCACGAACGCCCAGCCGCCGGTCGCGAGAACCAGTGCGGCAGCACCGATCCGGCCGAATGCCTCGTCACGCCGTCGCCACGCCTCGTACACGCCAAGCGTGAACATCCCCGCCACCGCAGGCCCGATCGCCAGCGTGTAGTACGCGTGCATGCCACCCTGCATGGTGGTGAACGCGACGCCATCGATCACCAGCCACAGGCCGAAAACCAGTGCCGCACCGCGCAGTTGATCGGTACGTGGTGCCCGCCATCGGGATATCAGCACCAAGACGAAGGCAAGCAGCGCGGCAGGCAGCAGCCAGGAAATCTCGAATCCGATTTCCCCGGTGAACATCCGATCCGGACCCGACCCGCTGAAGCCGCCGAAACCACCGAAGCCTGTGCCTACCGAATGCGGCATTTCATACCCGGGTGGCAGCTCGAAATGGTTGCCGCCCCGGTGATTATGTCCGAGGAATCGTGCGAATCCGTTGTAGCCGAGCACCAGATCCATGAAGGTGTTGTCGGTCGAGCCGGCCAGATAGGGGCGCGACGAGGCGGGCCACAGCATGGTCAGCAGCACATACCAGCCGGACGACACGATCAGTGCCGCGGCGGCGCCGAGCAAGTGCCACAACCGGTTCCGCAGTGACGTCGGCGCGACGAGTAGATAAGCGATGGCCAGCGCGGGCAGCACCATGAGCCCTTCGAGCATCTTGGCGAGAAAGGCGAAGCCGAGCGCGACCCCGGCCAGCATCAGCCACCGTGCGCCTGCGTGGCGCAGCGCACGGATCGTGCAGTAGGCGCCCGCGGTCATCAGCAGCACCATCACCGCGTCCGGGTTGTTGAACCGGAACATCAACGCCACCACCGGAGTCGCCGCGAGCACCGCGCCTGCGAGCAGCCCGGCGCCCCGGCTGTCGGTTGCCCGGGTCACCGCCGCATAGAGCAGCGCGACCGCGGCGACCGCCATCAACGCCTGCGGGACGAGCATGCTCGCACTGCTGAACCCGAACAGCTGCCCGGACAGACCCATCACCCATTGCGATACCGGTGGCTTGTCGACGGTGATGAAATTGCCCGGATCGAGCGACCCGAACAGCAGCGCTTCCCAATTCCGCGACCCGGCCCAGGCGGCAGCGGCGTAGAAGTTGTTGCCCATGCCGTTCACGGTGATGTGCCATAGGTAGGCCGCTGCGGTGCCGATCAGGAGCGCGACCAGTCCCACTCGTTCCCAGCGGCGCGCCGGTAGCAGGCCCGCCGGTGGGGGAGCGGTGGTGGTGTCGGTCGCATCGGGCAGGGCCGGTTCGGCGCTGATCGTGGTCACCGCAGGAAGCATGACCGGCGCACCGGTGAGGATCCTGGGTGCTGTCTGGCAATGTGCTGTGAGCTCGGCAACGACAACGGCCGCACGGATTTCCGCGCGGCCGTTCGTGTGTCGTGCCTGCGGTCAGATCTTGCGAATGACCGTGACGACCTTGCCGAGAATCTGCGCGTCGTTGCCGGGGATCGGTTCGAACACCGGGTTGTGCGGCATCAGCCAGACATCCTTGCCGGTGCGCTTGAACGTCTTCACCGTCGCCTCGCCGTCGATCATGGCGGCGACGATGTCACCGTTGTCGGCGACGTTCTGCTGGCGCACGACCACCCAGTCGCCGTCGCAGATCGCCGCGTCGATCATCGACTGCCCGACGACCTTCAGCAGGAACAGCGAGCCTTCGCCGACCAGCTCGCGGGGCAGCGGGAACACGTCCTCCACCGCCTGCTCGGCCAGGATCGGGCCACCGGCGGCGATCCGGCCGAGGACCGGAACGAACGTCGGTGTCGGCCTGCTGGAATCGCCGACGCCGCTTTCGGTGTCGTCGACGGCGGCGACGTGCAGGCTGGTGACCGCGCGCCCCACCTCGTCGAGGCCTCGGACGTCAACGGCGCGTGGACGATTCGGGTCGCGCCGCAGGAATCCCTTGCGCTCCAAGGCGCGTAGCTGATGGGCCACCGAGGAAGTGGATGTCAGCCCGACAGCGTCGCCGATTTCCCTGATGCTCGGCGGGTAGCCACGTTCGCTCACCGAGGATCGGATCACCTCCAGCACTTTGCGCTGACGCACGGTGAGATCCGCCCCGGTTACCGCCGAGTCGGCGCCGCCTTCGCTCTCGTCGCCCGTGTCGTCTGTGTGCCTCACCACAACCGCCCTTCCTTGCTGTGTCCGGGCTGATCCGCCGCCCGGCATATCTGTGCGAGCTCTGTCCTGAATTTCGTCTCTCGAATCTAGTCCGGTCGCGCCGATGTTTCAAACATCTGTTCGAGGAGTGTCGGGCGTTTCTGCTGACTTTGTCGGTGGGCCGTGGTAGAAATCGAACATCAGTTCTTCGAACACCTGATCGAATAGCAAGACAAAATGACACCACCGAAGAACCCTCAGCTCGACCGGCCCAGCTCGAACACAGACGGAGCACCCACCACGGAGGTTTGTCCGATGAGCACTGCGATCAGCGACATCGACACGGACATCGACACGCCGATTCACCCCGTCCGCGCGACGCTCGAGCCGCGCGGGCTCGACACCGCCGACATCGACACCGCGGACGATCTCGGCTTCGACACTGTCCCGCGCGTGCACCGCGGCACCGCGCGGTCGCGCACCATGGACGTGGCGCATCGATCCGTCGTCGACCGGCGCCCGCGTGGTGCACGACCCGCCGGAGCGCTTGTCGCATACGACCGTGGCACAAGGACTTCGGTGCGGCGTCCGGTGCGTGGCGCACATCCCGGCGAACTGGTCGAGCAGGCGCAGGTCGGGTTCGCCGTGCTCGCCGTTGCGGCACTGCTGAGTGCGCTCGTGGTTGCTGCGCTCATCACGCTCGCGCACCTGCGGGCGGGCGACTGGGGCGGGGCAACGACCACCGGCACCGTGCCGGCGGTGGTCGACGGGCAGTCGCTGACCGACGACGCGGTGCCGACAGGCTCGTGGACCGGCGGAGCCGTTGCGCCGCGCTGACCGTGGGAAACGGCCAGGCAGCGTGGCCGAATTTGTTGATCACAAGATATAACCCGTTGCTATTGTGCTGAAAACGTGACCTGGGCAACACCTTTGCCCGCGAACGAATTCAGGACATTTCGCACATGACACACCTAGTCACCGTCGGGCGCTCCGTCCGATCGCTCGCCCAGATCGCCTGTCTCTGTTTGTGTCTCGTCATCGGGTTCGGCGCGATGCCCGCCGCCCAGGCGGCGCCGGCTTACACCGCGTACCTGGATCTGCCCGCCGTCAACGGCGACGGCGCGGGTGGTGGTGGCCTGAATCCGGCACTGCCACTGGATGAATCGGAGTTGTTCGCGGCGCTCGAGCAGGCGCGGGCCGACGGGGTGGCGCCGCGGCGGTACGCGACGCTGTTGCATCAGTACTGGCTGGTCGTCTCGACCCGCAACGCGGGCATCGACCTCGCGACCTGGGATCCTGTGCGCGGGGTCCGTGCCAACGAACGCACCTTCAACCAGGTGTACGTCAACTATCTGCGGCTCACCACCGCGCACCCTGATTTCTACTGGACCGGGCTGGCGGGCCTCGCGGGCGGCTCCTTCGCCTCCGGGTTCTTCGACATGAGCGACGTGGGTGTGGTGCTCGACGTGCCGGGCATCAACCAACTCGGCAACGCGGTCGCCGATCTGCTGCGCAACACGCCCGAAGAGTTGGTGCGCATGTTGCCCGACGACATCCGGCTGCTCGCCACCGAAGGCTCCCGGCTCAGCGCCGAGGATGTCGCCTGGTACCAGACCCGGCTGATGATCATGCAGAAGCACATCTTCACCGACCTGGTCCCGATGCACGAAGCCTATGTCGCACTGGGGATACGCGGCATCGACGAGATGTACGAGGCGGGTGTGCTCGACGACGACATCCACACCGGTTGGCAGGGAATCGCGGGCGGCACCCGAGACGGCCTCATCGACGCACTGGTCCGGATGACCGACCGCGAACAGAACCGCGTGATCGCCGACCAGTGGGACGTGACCGCGGCGGGCCGAGCGCCGATCGGCCGGGTCCTCACCTACGTGAGCACGGTCGCAGGCAAAGCCGCGGTCCCGGGCGTGCTGGCGCCCGGCGTCTTCGCCCCGACCACCGTGCGCGCCGAGGTCGGCGGCCGCACCATGACGCTGCGTACCCCGCTGCCCAACTTCAACTGGGCCGACCGTGAGCCACGCTGGACCTATCTCATCGGCGACCTCGTCCCGCGGCACGTCGACCTGGAACTGAACCCAGCGCTCGGCCCGGCCGTGCTCGGCGAGCCGTTCTGGAACAAGCTCGCCCGTGGCCGGCTGGTCCCTCGGCTGCCCGAGCTCATCGCCGACCTGACCGCACAGTGGCAGATCGGCGAATAACCCGCGGTCCAGGGTGAGTGAGACAACCTGAGTATCCGGACAGGTATCCTCGAAGGGCTATGCAGGTATTCCGCGTATCGCCTGAGGTTTACCTGGTGCCGGGGTCTAGGCCCCTGTACACGTGCTCGCCGGGACGGTCACCTCGATCGGTTGCCGGGCCGGCCGCGAGCGCGCGCATCGACGAAGGATTTCTCGGATGCATTGCCCGTACTGCCGACACCCCGACTCCCGGGTCGTGGACTCGCGCGAGGCCGACGAAGGTGCGGCCATCCGCCGCCGCCGCGCCTGCCCGCACTGCGGGCGGCGGTTCAGCACGGTGGAAACCGCGATCCTGTCCGTGGTCAAACGCAGCGGCGTCACCGAACCCTTCAGCAGGGAGAAGGTGATTCGCGGTGTGCGCCGCGCCTGCCAAGGACGTGAAGTCGACGACGACGCCCTGAACCTGCTCGCGCAGAAGGTGGAAGACGCCGTGCGCGCCAAGGGATCTCCCGAAGTGCCGAGCCACGAGGTCGGCCTGGCGATCCTCGGCCCGCTGCGCGATCTCGACGAGGTCGCCTACCTCCGCTTCGCCTCGGTCTACCGATCCTTCACCTCCGCAGCGGATTTCGAGCGCGAGATTCAAGAGATGCGCCAGGCCCGCGCCGACGCGGCAGCGATGGTGCCCGCCGAGTAGTCGGCTGGTCGCTGGTTGATATACGCCAACAACTATGTGGCTCAACGTGGTTCGTGGATCATTCCAACTCGCCGTAGGCGGCACGGAGACGTTCGGCGGCCAAGTCGAGTAGTTCCTGTGCGCGCTCGAGTGGGATCTGTAGCTGCGCAGCAGCTTCGGTGACCAGCGCGCCTTCGATGAAGCACAGCTCGACGAGTTCGACCGCGACGTCGGCGTCCGGCAGATCGGCGAGGCTGGTTCGGATGGTGTTCTGCAGAATGACGTTCTCCTGCGGGCGATCCGGGTCACTGATGTTGCTCGCTACGCTGACGCTGCTCGGCCCATCGAACACGGGCAAGTCGGTGGAGACCGACCTCCGTGCCATCAACTCTTGTGCGAGGGTCACGTCTGCCACGGTCAGGCCGAGAGCTTGGGCGATCTCGATATCGTGTGGTTCGCCGCGGCCTTCCTGATAATTGGCCGCGATATATTTGTCGACCGGTTGCACAAATCTTCGATCCGCCCGGCTGAGATGCGGAAATTTCACCTCGAGATAGTCTTCGAACGCGACATTGCGGCAAATACCCCATGCGATCGGAGCAAAGGCTCGGGACGGTATGTGGGATCGCATAGCCCGCACGAACCGGATGCGGGAAATCTGCTCGATATTGTCCTGTCTTGTGCGGTCGTAGACCCAGCGACGTGCTGCTGCCCGCGAAATATGATCGAAACGGAGCAGGAATATATTGAGCGCTGCTTCTTCTTCCTCGGATCCGACGCGGGCGTCGATGATGCTCCGGGCTTCTTCCTGCTCTTTCGGCTGGGCGACGGGTGCATCGGGATCTGAGTAGAAGCATATGGCCGCTGCTTCCAGGTCGTCGGCGGTAATAAAACCTGCGTCGCGGAGTCGCCGCAGGTTTATGAGCGAAGGACGGTGTCGATTCGGACCTGTCACAGTCACCCTGCCCTTGGGGTGGCCGGCGGCTGATTCGAATTCAGTCATGGTTACCCGGTGATGGAGTTGCATTGCACGGAGCCATTCGTTGACGAATTCGAATTCTGCCGGTGCAGGGCGCGTCTCGCCGGCGGGGTCCATGCGGTGGCTGTATCCCCATGCGGCGGCGATGTCATTCCATGGTCCTGCGCGATGCAGGAGGCGGTCGTAGACCTGCAGGGCCAGCGGTTCGGGGCTCGTCGATATCCGAGTCAAGTCGAACTGTATGCCGAACATGCCGGACACCGTGCGGTACGACAGACTGTTCCCTCGCATGAAGTTCTGTAGATACTCGTTGAGGGAGCGGGCTTCGCTCGGGTGCGGGAACACGAGGTTCGGGTCTGTTGGATCGGGGCGTCGCCTGCTCCCGTCCTGAAGGAACGCGTCAAGTCGTTGCCGGGAATGCTCGGTCGGCTCGCCCGATGTGTTTCCCGCGAATCGGCGGTAGATCTGATAGCGAGCCGAGTTCTCTTCCAGGGACAAGGCACGAGTCTCGACGAATTCCCAGTACCTGGCCGCCAACTCCGGTTCGGTGGGATGTTGGAGGAAGCGTTCGATCGCTGCCCGGAGGATTTCGTTCGAGATGATGCCTGCATCCCGGATACTTCGCAGCGCCGTCAGGGTGGGGCGGAGGGCGAACTTTTCTACGCTCGTTGCCCACGATACGCTGTTGCCGGTCGCCGATCCGAATTCCTGCTGAGTCATTCTGCGCCACAGGCGCACGGCTTTCAGCCAGTCGTTCAGCGTGGTGAACTGTGCTGCATCGGGCGCTTTTTCTCCGGCGGGATCCATTCGATAGGTGTATCCCCACGACTCGGCGAGGATGTGCCAAGGTGCAGCCTCGTGCAAGAAACGGTCGTAAATCTCCAACACTCGCAAATCGTCGCTGACGCCGCGCCGTCTTTCGCCATGGTAGAAAAGTTGCACTACGGCTGTGTGCGGAAGATTGTTCGCTTGCCCGAAGTAATGTTGATATTCGTGGAGTGACTTGACATCCCGTACGTCCGGAAACCTCAGGACAGGTGCGGGCAGCTCGGTCGAACATTCAGCTACCTCGGCATATGTCGCAGTACCGGGGAATTCATTCAGATAGAATTCCACGATCTTCCTGCTCGGTTCGCGACGTTCCGCCTCGACATTGCGGATGTGTTCGCGCGATAGCCGCAGCGCCTCGGCGGCGTGGTTCTCTCGTCCATCGCGGCGGTACTTCAGGTAGGCGCCGATATGCGGGTAGCCCTCCGGATAGTGCGCGACTCCTGCGATCGCGAGCTCGGGATGAAACCGCAGAGCGACCGCACCGTAGTGCTGACGTGCATCAGGGATCCGCCGTAGCAGTGCCCGTAGCTGGCCGGTGGTCAGCCATTGGTCGCCGGACTCGACCGCGCGCCATGTGCCCTGCGGTGCATCGATGATTTCGTCCATCTGATCAACGCACAGCGCAAGGTAATACCGCAGTGCGACCATCCAATGATGCCGGTGGTCGAAGTGACGTGGGTGCGGTACCGGTGTCTCGGATTCGGTGACAAGGCGATCAGGATCAGCATCGATCCCGGCCAGCCAGCGTCGTACCTGCTCTTCGCTGAGGAACCGCATGTTCGCGTATTGTGCGAGACCTTGCGTCGGTAGTCCGGCTTCCTGACGGTTCTCCCTGGTGCGAAACCAACGGCGAAACCGGAACTCGCCGGACGAGATGATCGGTTTCGCGGCATCGGCTGCAACTGGATCCCGGCTATCCATCGGGCGCGGGTCTCGTGCCTCCGTCGGCTGTCCTGCGCCTGGCAGCGAGGCCGCGTCGTTGTCGACGACCGTGGCCGATTCCAGCGGGACCAGCACTGTCGGTGGACCGAGGTCGGTGACGAGCCAACCGGCCAGCCGTCGGACAATCCGGCTGAGCATGATGCGCGCGGCAGGCACGTCAACCCCCAAGATCGCTGCCGCTTGCTGATTGCTGAGATCCTGGAACACCTGCAGATCGATGCTTCTGCGTTGCCGCTCGGTCAGCTGTGCGAGATAGCACTGCATGGTTTCTGGATGCTCAGCGGCGGCTTTCACGATCGCGGCGGTCGCATCCCGCCGATCGGTCGTGTCTGCGTCGGCGAGATGCTCTGCCAATCGTGTCGGCGGGCGGACCGAGTCCGGGCGGAACATGGTCGTGAGGAGTGAGATCAACCGCGTTTCGGTCGCATCCTCCAAGTTGCGGCGGCTCCACTCTGCCTTGCCGAGCAGCTGCGCAATGGCGGTTCGGCTGTGCTCCTGCTGGAATCGCAGCTCGAACCAGCGCTGCTGATCCGTCGTGAGCTCGATGAGACACCGATGTACCGCATCCGGGGCGACAGCCATCGCGTCACGGATCATGAACTCACGCTCGCCGCGAGCAAAGGGGCCGCTGTGCTCGAGTAGCGCCAGCGGGCTCGGCTGGTCCACCTCGGCGGCAAGCCATTTCACCATCTGCCACACTCCGAGCTGTTCGGCCTTTGTGACCGAAGGCACGGATTTGTCATTGGCGGAAGCGATCTCGTCTCGACTACGGCCGTCCTGGAAACGCAGCTTCAGGTATTCGCGCTCCAAATTGGTCAGTCTGAGCAGGCCTCGGGTCATTTCCTGCGGATACGTGACGAATCCGTCGGTGACCACCCGCGTCGCCTCGTCGTAGGTCAACGACTCGGCGCGTGCCAACAGCTCGGACATGCTCGGCGGCGCGAGTTCACGGCGCAGCAGCGTGACGAGTTTTTGTGCTCCTTTGAGCCGTGCGTTGTTGACAGATACGGCGGACTTGCCGACGGTGGCGGCTATCTCGGCGACGCTGTGCCCCTGCAGGTGTCTCATCTCGACAGAGCGACGCTCGAAAGCACTCAACGCCGCGAGACATCGAGTCATCACGTCGGGGTGGATGAGCAGGGCGGCACGGAACACCGTCGTCGACTCCTCGGACGTGAGTGTGTCTGTGCGAGTGAGCAGCTGGTTCAGGCGTTCAGCATCGGTGACAGTGCGGTCGTCGGTCGGGCGGCCGTGGATGCGGCCACGGGGGAGTTGGTGGCCGAGAATGTTGTCCGGCTCGGAGGCCACCGGATCCTCCGGGGTGCCATCGGAGTTGAACACCCACCCGTGAAATGTGACCGCACCCGATTCGGCCGTCAGCCTCGCCGCCCATTCGCGGACGGCGGCCTCGCCCCGAGTGATTTCTGTGTACACCAACACCTTGCCGTCGGGGCCCCGCAGCAGCGTGCCGTCGGGCCCGGTCAACGGGAGCTGTTGGCCCACAACGACCTGTCCGTCGTCATCGCGCTTGATCGTTGCCGCGTCCGCGCCCAGGCTCGAGTGGATCGGGCTGTAGTCAGTGACCAGGACGACGGTCTTGCCGAACCGGCGCACCTCGTCGAAAGCTGCTACCGCATCATGGAATCCGCGAATGTTCGCGCGCGCCCATCGGCTGCCGTCGCCTGCTTCGATGCCGCGCAAGGCAGATCCGGTGCGGATCTCGTCGGGTACATCGATCTGTGGCCGTCGGCCTCGTCCCTGCATCGCGAAGTCGACGGCGGCGACCCAGCATGTTCCGGGAATGTCCGCTGCGGAATGCCGTTGGAAGGCAGCGACTCCCCGTGTCGCGACTTCGGTGAACCCGGCGTCCAATTTTCCGGTCAGTTCGTCGATGTCCCGTTCCGCGGCGCTCAACCGGTCGACCAGACTCAGGAGACTGTCGATGGTTTCGATGCGGCGAGCGTGGCGCAAGGCCGCATAGTCGGCGGGCAGCAGCATCGCGTCGTCGATCCGTGACAGTTGGTCGACTATCGCGCGCACCCACGATTCAGTCAATGCGGCAGGATCGACCACGCCATGCTGTAGGTCGGTCTCGGTCAATGCTGAAGCGAGGCCTTCGCATTCGCCAGCACGTTGCACGCGCAGCGGTTCCTCGTATGACGCCGAGTCGGCGAATTTCGGCAAGCGATGGAGGTCGATGGCGCGGAGAGATCTCGAGAAGAGCGCGGTCATCGATTGGTGGTCGGCAACCCGGCGATTGTGCCTTTCCGCGAGCTCGTCGAGAGTTCTTGCCAGACTGTCGAGTTCGGTGAAGGTGCGTTGCCAGTCCAGCCCTTGTCGCCAGCGCATCTCGCGCTCTCGCCACCGGCCTGCCTGCTCGAGTGCCCGGTCCGTCGCGTCGATGGCTCGGGCCCAAGCGCTGGCTCGATGAAACGAGGTGGCGAGATCCTTTGCCCGGTAGAGGTCTGCGCACAGGGCGAGGGTGTCGATGCGGTCCGGATCGTCGGATTCGGCTCGGCCCGCGGCATGCAGCCAGATCTCTACCTGGCTCCTGGTCACCGAGGCGATGTCCACGGACTTGTGGCGTGCCACCCTTTCTCGGGTTTGTTCGAGGAGATCGTCGACCTGCCGGAGTTCTGCGGAGTCCGGTGCCATGGCGTGTGCCGGGGTGATGCGGTTCGTGTCGACGTAATGGAATGCCTGTGCGGTGACTTGTCGATACAGCTCGTCCAGGTGGTGTCCGATACGCTCGGAACGCTGCGCCGCGCCTGGATCGACGAATCTCGGCCGCTCGCCGGTGATTTCGTGCATCACGTCGGCCAGTTCCACGTCGAACTCGTGGTTGGCGCGCGCGAGCTCCAGATCGCGACGATAGTGCGCCGCTCCCCATTCCGTCAGCGTCCTGAGTACCTCGAATTCCGCTGCGACCTTGGGCAGGAGCAGGTCTCTGGTGCGCTGCCAGGTCGCCTCGTCGACCTGCCCAGTACCTTGGACGGCGTCCAGCAACGAGGACACGGTGAATGGGTTCGGCAACGCGAGGCGGTCGGCCGGAGGGAGCTCGGGCACCTCGTCCGCGAGAAGACTGTTCGTCAACTCAGTCGCGATTGTGTGCGGGTCGACCCCGAGCAATGCGGCGAGCCGGGTGCGGACCTCAGCCGATCTCTGGTCGAGTCGCTCCTGCGTCGGCAAGCCGGGACGCAATTCTTCGTGCGGAATGTCGTACTGTGCCGAAATCCAATCGATGAAATCGGGATCGGTCCCAGGCAGGATCGGCGCACTCGCCAGCGTATCGATCTGTGCGGCATGCCTTTCCAGTCCGCGCACCAGCGCGGCAACCCACAGCAGCCGGTCGCCGATCTCGGCATGTCCATCGACGGCGCGGTCGAATTCACCTCGTAGCTGAGCTCTGGCCCGATCAAGCAGAACGAGGACGGTGACTCTGGTGACGAACCGATCGTGTTCTTCGACCGCGTGCATCGCAGCGAATGCGATGGTGAACGCGCCGAGCGCACCGTCGAGCGCTGCATCGGGCCTGCTCGCCTCGATCCGCCTGGTCGCCTCCGCGATGCGAAGGGGATCCTCGAGGTCTTCCGGGAACAGTTCGACCAGTCCGGCCGCGGTGAGCTGCTCGGCAAGGCGCTCCCGTGCGTCCGCCAGCCGATCGGCCCAGCGCACCCGGGTCGGCGAGCTGCTCGGCAGCACTTGATCGACCTCGATGCTCGAACCCTCGGCGGCGAGCGATCTCGCGATCGCGCTGCGCCACAGTGGAATTTGTGCTCGTGCCGCGCGGGCGTGCTCGGTCAGCGTGGTACCGATGCTGTCACCGATCATGGGTACCGGCGTGCCGATGGCGTTGCGCAGGAAGCGATAGGCCTCGGTTTGCTGGGCGCGCAGCTCTTTCCAATAGCGCAGTGCCTCGGACAGGCGTCGAAGATCCCGGATCCGTGCGTCGGGCGGACCGCCGAGCGCGGCCGCGTCCGCTTGTGCCTGAGCCAACGCCCGCTCGACGTTCAGGTGCCCGACGGTGTCCGGGCGAATGTCGCCGAATCCGAGTCGTGTTGTCTGGTTACGTATTTCCGCGGTGAGGTTGGTCAACCACGTCGAACGCCGACGCAGGTCGATCGCGATGGCGTCGACCTCGTGTGCGTCGACGCGCACGTCACTCAAATGATCGTCGCAGTCGGCGAGGATATCCGCGGCGCGCACATCTTCGCCGAGTTCACGCAGGTGTTCGGCGAGCTCGACCACGGCAAGCGGATACCGTTCAGGATGCTGCGCGATGTCGGCGATGCGCAGCGACGTGTCACCCGCGGGCAGCAATTCGAGGAGTCGCGCGCGTGTCGCAACGTACTGGCGTTTCACCTCGTCGGGGTTCGGGTTGCCGAGTCGCTCCAGATGGCGGCTCCGGTCGGCGAGCAGCCGCTCCGCGCGCGTGCGCAGGGTGACCATTCTGGTGACGGCTTGCACGAAGGAGTCGATCTGGACAACCAGCGCCGCAAGGGCTTCCGCGGTGTCGAGGCTGTCCGCGACCGCGTGCGCCAGGACGAACTCACGGACCACTGCCGTGGGATCGAGCTCGGTCGCGTCCGCGATCACCGCGTCGCGTTTCTCCACTGCTCGTGCCACGTCCGCCATGTCCTCGGCAGTGAATCCGAGCGCCCGCAGATCATCGCGCAGATCGCCGAGGGCGTCCTGTAGCTGACTCCGATCTGCCTGGGACAGTGGCTGATTCGGATCGATGCCGAAGGCGGGGCCGAAGTTGTCGAGCACAGTACGGGCTTGGGACAGTTCGGCAAACACATCTGCCCGAATTGCTTGCAGGTTGTCGAGTGGTGGCGCATCGGCAGCGCCGGGTTCGCCGGTTCTGGCATCGTCGGCGGCGCTGCCCCCGACATTGTCGGCGCTGCTCGCGGTGCCGTCGGCGTTTGATGCGGCATCGTCCGGCCCGTCGTCTTCGGGGTGCGGTGGTGGCGTGCCTTCCGCAGCCATAAGCGGCTCGTCCACGGACGGATAGGGCATCGATGGCGACACAGTCGGTGGATCACCGATCGGCGGCGGTGTCCGATCGATCTTCGATGGATCGCTGATTTCGGTCGGCGCGATGATCACATGCGGGTTCGGATCGGTCGGATCCAAGGTCGGTGGTGTGGGAGGTTTCGGGGCATCGGGACGGTGCGCATCCGGAATCACTGGCCCGCCAGGTTGTGCCGGAGCCGACCATGCTGGTTCGGCAGCGCCTGCCGTTCCGTGGGGTGACGGGTCGGGGACCGAGTTCGGTCCATGGCCGGATCGGTGCGCCGACGGAATGGGCTCCGGTCCGTGGGGTGACGTGCCAGGAGCCGGGTCGGGGACAGAGTTCGGTTCGGGACCGGCCCGGTGCGCCGACGGGATGGGTTCCGGGAGCGCGTTTTCCGAAGGTGGCGTCGGCAATTCACCGAACGTGCTCGGCGTTTCGTTGACGCTGCGACCGCCGGGTTCGGCGAGCCCAGCGGTTTCCGCCGGACGCGGCCCGGCGGTCTCCGCCGTCGGGCGCGGTGCCGACGAGAGTTCGGCCAACTGCGAAAGTGCTTCGGCCTCGGCCATTCTGGCGAACTCCGCAGCAGGATTGCCCGTTGGGTCCGCACCCGGCGGCCGCCAGTCGCCGATGTCGGGAGCCTGCTCCAGCACGGCCTGCCGCGCGTTCGCCGTGATCGGCTTGCCGATCGACCCGTCGAAGATCACCCCTTCCTGTGCCGTCAGCGACCCGGGTATCCGGCCTGGCCCCAGATCCACCGACCCGTCCCCGCCGCGAACGAACGATCCGAAGCCGCCCCGATCGGGAACGAAGCGCGCCTCGCCACCGGATCCGCCTGCCGGTACCAGACCGGCTCGACCCGGCGCGGTCATTCCGCCATCGCCGTAAACGCCGCCAGGCCACCATGGTTGCGGCGCACCGCCACCGTCTTCGGTAGCGAAGCCGCCGCCATGGCCGTCCCCGCCGGACTCGCCACCGGCCGGGCGGATCCGGCTGCCGGGACCGATGAACTCCACCACCGGGTCGGTTGCCTGTGCCAGACTGCGGAGTTCGTCCAGCGCCGCGATCTCATTGCTCCGACTCAGCCGGTCCAGCACCACGTTCGGCTCGGCATCGGCCGAGAGCTGCTCGACCCCAAGGGAATCGATTCGCTCAGTGGCAGGCGAAGTCGTGTCGGCAGCACGGCTCGTCGCGATCGCATGCGCGGCCGACCCAAGCAGCGCGCCGCTGACGATGTGCATCGGCGTCACATCGAACTGCCCTGTCACCGCGGACACGCCTGCCGTTGCGCCGAAAGCTCCGAACACTCCTGCGGTTCCGCCGACCAGGACGGTGCGGCGCCATCCCGGCAGCGCACGATCGACGAGCAGACGTTCGGCGAGGAGGCCGCCCGCGCTACCGGCGACCGCCGAACCGGCGCCCGACATCCCTGCTGCGACAACAGATGTCCAGTCGATCGTCCGCCGCGTCGGCTGCACCGCTTGCAGCCCCAGATCTACGCCGGCCTGCACCGACCCGAACACCAAACCCTCGATCGCAACCAGACCGGCCCGTGCACTCGCCATCGCCGCTGACTGGATACCGATTCGGGAGATCAGCCCTTCGAGCAGTGTGACGAACTGCGCCTGCGCGCGCAGCACACTCGCCGCATTCGCGCCGACGGCCAGCACGGTGAGCAGCATGAGGAGCATCTCCTGCTGCGCCTTCTCGACGTCGTTGGCGAGCCCGTCCAACCAGTCGGCCACCGCGGTGCAATACGTGGACAACTCCGCCGAACCCGCGCTCACCTGTCGCCCCGACTCGACTGCCGCAGTGCCGAAGTCGCTGCTTTGGTGCACCGACCCCTGCAATCGATGAACCAGATTCGCCACGGCTGACTGCACGCCGACACAGTCGGCGGCCTGCGCGCGCCACGCGGCCGCCAAGCGACGCAGCGCCGTGGGATCGCCCTTCGGGAACTCGCCGCCGAACACCGCGGCTTCCGCGAAGTCGACAACCGACGGGCTCATGTCAACCTCGATCCGGAACGGCGACCCCGCGTCGCACATCGCCTATCGCCAGCACACTCCACACTCGTCGTTCACCGCACGCGCCGACACCATCGCATTCCGCGCGGACATCAGAGTTGTCGCAACATTGTGACGGCGGTCCGATCCGACCTGGTCACCACGGCTGGGAGGTGCCGGGGCAGTCACCCGTCCGAGAAAGCGGCCCGCCACCGCACGGCGAGTGGCGTGGCTACCGGCGGATCGCGGCGATCGCGCGTTCTATCCGCTTGACGGACACCGGGTATGGGGTGCCGAGCTTCTGCGCGAACAGGCTGATCCGGAATTCTTCGGTCATCCACCAGATTTCGGTCACCGCGGCGGCGTGGCGGCGATTCTCGGGCAGGGAGTTCACCAGACGGTCGTAGGCGGCCATGGCGCGGTCGAGTTCGATCATGCCCTGGCGGTCGCGCACGGCGGAACCGGGGAGGGTTTCCAGACGGGCGACGGCGCCTTGGAGATAGCGGGGGAGTTCGCGCAGCCGGGTGCTGCCCCATTCGGAGACGAAGCCGGGGAAGACCAGGTTGTCCACCTGGTCGCGGACGTCGTCGGCGATGTCGCGCTCGGTGGTGTTCGCCAGTGCCGCCGAAACCCGGTGTGCCTCGGCCAGAATCGGGACGACGAGGCGAACCAGCTGGGCGACGGCGGAGGTCAGATCGGGGCGGATCTTCGCGACCAATCCGGCGAAGTCGTCCGGATTGTGCACGGGTCCGCCCGCGGCGGCGATGAGCTCGTCGGCGGCAGCGGCGCGGCAGTCCTCGACCAGCGCCTCCAGTGATCCGTACGGATTCTGGCTCAGCGCAAGACGTTCCGTGGGTCGCAGGCCTGCGGTGACGGTGCGGGCCGAGGTCGGTAATGCGTTCAGGACGAGGGCGCGGGTCCCGGCGCGCATCGCGGCGGTCTGGGCGGCGGGCGAGCTGAGCACGCGAACGGCGACTCCCTCGCCCTCCGGAACCAGGGCGGGATATCCGGTGACGGTCTGCCCGGCGACCTCGCGCCGGACCGTCGGCTCGACGGTGCCGAGCGATTCCGACGTCCAGACCGCGGCGGGGGCACGTTCCGCCCCCGCGGTCGCCCGCGCGACGGACGCGGAAACCTGTTCGGCCAGCTGGGTTTTCAAAGCCGCCAGACTCTTGCCGCGGGCCAGGGTCTTTCCTGTGGCGTCGATGGCGGCGAAGGTCATGCGCAGGTGATCGGGTAAGGCCGCCGGATCGAGGTCGCCAGGGTCGATCGTGATCGATCCGAGCCGCGACAACTCCCGCGCCAACCCGGTGCGCAGCGGCTCTGCGCGCGGTGTCAGCGCGGCCAGTGCCGCCGCCGCGAAGTCCGGAGCGGGAACAACGCTGCGCCGCAACGCCTTCGGGAGGGTCTTGATCAGTGCGGCCGCCAGCTCGTCCCGCATGCCCGGCACCAGCCAGTCGAAGCCGACGGCCCGCACGTGGGCCAGCTGCTCGACCGGGATGCGGACGGTGACACCGTCTTCCTCGTTGCCCGGCTCGAATTGATAGGTGAGCGGGAAACTCAGCTCGCCCTGCCGCCACGCGTCGGGGAAGGCCGCCGGGTCGAGCACTGCCGCGCCCTCGTTGACCACGGTCGAGGTCGAGAAGTCCAGCAGCGCGGGGTCTTTGCGCTTCGCGGATTTCCACCAGCTGTCGAAGTGGCGCACTGAAACGATGTCGGCGGGCAGGCGCTTGTCGTAGAACTCGAACAGCACCTCGTCGTCGACGAGGATGTCGCGGCGGCGGGCACGATGCTCCAGGTCGGCGACGTCGTCGATCAATTCGCGGTTGCGGTGGAAGAACTCGTGGCGGGTCTGCCATTCGCCCTGCACCAGTGCGTGCCGGATGAACAGTTCGCGCGAAAGTTCGGGGTCTATCCGGCCGTAGTCGACCTGCCTGCCGGTCACCAGGGGGATGCCGTACAGCGTGACACGTTCGTAGGCGCTCGCGGCACCGCGCTTGGTCGACCAATGCGGCTCGGAATAGGTGCGTTTCACCAGATCGCCCGCGAGGCGCTCGGCCCACTCCGGCTCCACCTTGGCGGCGATCCGGCCCCACAGGCGTGACGTCTCCACCAATTCGGCGGCCATCACCCAGCGCGGCGCCTTCTTCGCCAGCGACGAGCCGGGGAAGATCATGAACTTCGCGTTGCGCGCGCCGAGGAACTCCCGCGACTCCGCCTCGCGCACCCCGATGTGGGACAGCATGCCCGCCAGCAGTGCCTGATGAATGCCGACGGAATCCCATGGCATGCCGTCGGATTCGAGCGCCGACCCGTCCGCCGCCTGCGGTGCGTTGCCACGTCCGCGCTTCGCACCGGACTGTTCGCCGGCACCACGAGAGGTATTGGTGCCCTTCGGGGATCCGCCCTGCGCTTCGCCGCCCGCCGATCGTCCACGGGGCGAACCGCTCTCGTGCTGCCTGCCGGTCTGGTCGCTCGAGCCACCGTCGGCCTGTCCACCCTTGCCGCGGGAGCGCCCGCGGCGCGAACGGCCTGCTGCCTGCCCGGAGATAGCGGCGTCGTCCTCGGCACTGTCCGGCGTTGCCTCAGCCGACCAGCCGAGACCCTTCGTGATGGTGCGCAGCTGCCCGTGCAGGTCCTGCCACTCCCTGATGCGCAGGTAGTGCAGGAACTCGTCGCGACACATCCGCCGGAACTGGTTGGACGACAGGGACTTCCGCTGCTCGGTCAGGTAGTCCCACAGCCGGAGATAGGTGAGGAAGTCCGAACCCTCGACGATGAACCTGGCGTGCTTGGTGTCGGCGGCCTGCTGGTTGTCGGCGGGACGCTCGCGCACATCCTGGATCGACAGTGCCGCAACGATGATCAGCACCTCCGCCAGGCAGCCGGTGCCGTGCGCCTCGACGAGCATGCGCGCCATCCGCGGATCGACCGGCAACTGCGCCATGTCCCGGCCGATCGGCGTCAGCGTGAGTCCGACGTCGTCGGACTGAGATGCCTCTGCTGTCCGCCGCCCCAGCGCGCCGAGTTCTTCGAGCAGCGCGATGCCGTCGCGGATCGCACGCTTGTCCGGCGCCTCCACGAACGGGAAGTTCTCGATATCGCCGAGTCCGAGCGCGGTCATCTGCAGGATGACGGCGGCAAGGTTGGTGCGCAGGATCTCCGGCTCGGTGAACGCGGGCCGGGAATCGAAATCGTCCTCGGAGTACAGCCGGATGCAGATACCGTCGGCGACGCGTCCGCAGCGGCCCGCGCGCTGCCGGGCCGACGCCTGGGAGACCGGTTCGATCGGCAGCCGCTGCACCTTGGTGCGCATCGAATACCGCGAGATGCGCGCGGTTCCCGGGTCGACCACGTACCGGATGCCTGGCACCGTCAGCGAGGTCTCGGCGACATTGGTGGCCAGCACGACCCGTCGGCCGGGATGCGGCGCGAACACCCGATGCTGCTCGGCGGTGGACAGCCGCGCGTACAGCGGAAGGATCTCGGTGCGCGGCAGCTTCAGGTCGCGCAAAGCGTCTGCGGCGTCCCGGATTTCGCGTTCGCCCGACAGGAACACCAGCACATCGCCGTCCCCCTCGGCGAACAGTTCGGTGACCGCGTCGCCGATGGCGTCGACCGGGTCGCGGTCGACCACCCTGGTGTCCTCGTCGTCTTCGTCCTCGGCGCCGGGCAGTTCCAGCGACAGCGGCCGATACCGCAACTCCACCGGATAGGACCGGCCGGACACCTCGACAATCGGTGCGGGGGTGCCCTTTTCGTCGGCGAAGTGCCTGGCGAACAACTCCGGGTCGATGGTCGCCGAGGTGATGATCACCTCGAGGTCGGGGCGGCGCGGCAGCAGCTGTTTGAGATAGCCGAGCAGGAAGTCGATGTTGAGGCTGCGTTCGTGCGCCTCGTCGATGATGATCGTGTCGTAGCGGCGCAGCAGCCGGTCGCGCTGGATCTCGGCGAGCAGGATGCCGTCGGTCATCAGCTTGATCAGCGTCCGGTCCGAGGCGTGATCCGTGAATCGGACTGTGTAGCCGACGACATCACCGAGCTCGGTGTCGAGCTCCTCGGCGATGCGTTCGGCGACCGTGCGCGCGGCCAGCCTGCGCGGCTGGGTGTGACCGATGGTGCCGCGGATGCCGCGGCCGAGCTCCAGGCAGATCTTGGGGATCTGGGTGGTCTTGCCGGAACCGGTCTCGCCGGCCACGATCACCACCTGATGCGCGGCGATGGCGGCGGCGATGTCGTCGCGGCGCTGGGTGACCGGCAGTTGCTCGGGGTAGCGGATCTGCGGCACCGCCGCACGGCGTGCGTCGATGCGGAGTTCCGCGGCGGCGATCTCGCCCGCGACCGCGGCGAGGTCGTCGCCGCGTGCTCGGTCGAGTCGGCGTCGCAGCCGGTACTCGTCGCGGAGGGAGAGATTCGCCAGGCGGGTGCGGAGCTCGCGGGGTCCGGTGTCAGCTGTCCTGGTCATTGCAGTGATAAGCGTAGCGAAGGGCGGCAACTGGGTTTTCCGTCAGGCAGTGCTGTCCGGTAGCCACCGGTGTGCCGCCGATCTTGTCCTCCCAGGTCAATGGGTATTGATATGCGAGGATCGGGCCATGAACCCCGATTCGGGCACGGCTTGGGTGTATCGCGGCCTCCGGGTCGCCTTCGGTGTGCTCGGCATCGTCGCGCTGGCCTGGATCCCGCTGCGCAACCTGCACGAGTCCGCGTTCTCCCCGGCAAACTACTTCAGCTACTTCACGATTCAATCGAACGTGCTCGGCGTCCTGGTGCTGCTGATCGGTGGCCTCGCCGACCCGCAAGGGCGTCGCTGGCAGGCGATACGCGGCGCGAGCACGCTCTATCTGCTCATCACCGGCGTCGTGTACGCGGTGCTCCTGGCCAATATCGACGTGATGCTCACCGATCGCTGGATCAACGACATCCTGCACCGGGCGCTGCCGATCGTGCTGGTGGCCGACTGGGTGCTCGTCCCGGCTCGCGCACGGGTGGAGCTCTCGCCACGACTTGTCGCGAGCTGGCTGGTGTATCCGGTGATCTATGGCGTTTACACGCTGATCCGCGGCCCGATGGTCGACTGGTATCCGTATCCCTTCATGGATCCGCGGATCAACGGCTGGATCTCGCTGGCGATCGGACTGATCGTGCTGCTCGGTGTCTTCACGCTGCTCGCCATCGCGATCGCCGCGGTCGGCGGCCTGGCCCGCCGCCGGACGCCATGAACGGCATCGATCGGCGGTCCGCACCGTCGGACACCCGCAGCGGCATCGAGCGGCGCTCCGACCAGTCCCCATTCGACGGCGACACGGGAGTGTCGCTGGCCATACCCGGTGGCGTGGACGACTGGGTTTGGGCTGGTTGGATCGGTATCGGTCGGGGCAAGGGGTGGGGCCGATTCGGAGGAGGACACTTTCCTCCGGTAAAGGTGGACGCATGAACTCGCTATGGCATGGATTTGCCGACATGGGTGCGGTCGAGCGGGACGGCGCGTTCGTCGTCGCCCGTGGCGAGGGCGCCTACATCTACGACGCTGCAGGCAACCGCTACCTGGACGCGACTGCGGGCCTGTGGTTCACCAACGTCGGCCACGGCCGCGGCGAGATCGCCGACGCGGTCGCCGCGCAGCTGCGCCAGATCGCGCACTACTCCAACTTCGGTGACTTCACCGAGCCGGCCACCCAGCAGCTCGCCGAGCGGCTGTCCGCGCTGGCGCCGGTGCCGGGCAGCAAGATCTTCTTCACCTCCGGCGGCTCGGACTCGGTGGACACCGCCGCCAAGCTGGCCCGCCGCTACTGGCACGAGCTCGGCAGGCCGGACAAGACGATCGTGGTCGGACGGCAGAAGGCCTACCACGGCATGCATGTCGCCGGTACCGCGCTGGCAGGCATCCCGGTGAACCGCGAGGGCTACGGCGAGCTGATGGCCGACGCGCGCACCATCGAGTGGGACAACCCGAAGGCGCTGCTCACGCTGATCGAGGAGCTCGGCGCCGAGCGGATCGCGGCGTTCTTCTGCGAACCCATCATCGGCGCAGGCGGCATCTATCTGCCGCCGGACGGCTACCTCACCGAGGTCAGGCAGATCTGCCGCGATCACGACATCCTGTTCGTCGCCGACGAGGTGGTGACCGGCTTCGGGCGCATCGGTGGATCCTGGTTCGCCTCTTCGCGATTCGGCCTCGAGCCGGACCTGATGACGACCGCCAAGGGGCTCACCTCGGGCTATCTGCCGATGGGTGCGGTCTTCATCGCGCCGCACATCGCTGAGCCGTTCTTCAGCGGCGGCGTGTGGTGGCGGCACGGGTACACCTACGGCGGGCACGCGGGCGCGGCCGCCGCGGCGCTGGCCAACCTCGACATTGTCGAGCGGGAGAATCTGCTCGCCGAGTCGGCGCGGCTGGAGCGGACCCTGCACGAGCGGCTCGCGCCGCTGGCCGAGCATCCTCGGGTCGCCGAGGTGCGCAGTGGGCTCGGTGCGGTGGCCGCGGTCCAGCTCGTCGATCCCGCCGAAGGGCTGCCGTTCGTGAAAACCCTGCGGGCGCACGGTATTTCCGGGCGTGCGGCGGGGCAGGGTGCGATGCAGATCTCGCCGTCGTTCGTGATGACGGACGATCAGGTCGGTGAATTGGTCGACGGATTCACCCGCGCGCTGGGCTGAGGCTCGCGTGCTGGGCTGATCGCCCGGGTTGACTGGCTGTCCGGGTTCGACTGAGCGTCCGGGGTTCGACTGAGCGTCCGGGGTTCGACTGAGCGTCCGGGGTTCGACTGAGCGTCCGGGGTTCGACTGATCGCCCGCATGCTGGATTGATCAGACGCTGTTGTCCCGCACCGGAATCGGTGCGGGACACCCGTCGAGCTGCCGCGAGCTGAGGACCGTGTGCCGGTCTGCCCGCTCGGGCATCCGGGTCGCTCAGAGGGCGCGGGTCATGAAGGTGCAGTACGCGTCGAGTTGGTAGTCGCCGAAGGGCGGGCAGTACTCGAAACCGTGCGCGGCGTAGAGCTTCTGGGCGGGGGTGAAGAACTCGACCGTCCCGGTCTCCAGGCTCAGCCGCCGGTAGCCGCGGTCGCGTGCCTCCGCGATCAGGTGGCGCAACAACATTGCGGCGATGCCACGGCGGCGGTGGGTCGGGGCGGTGCGCATGGACTTGATCTCGGCGTGCTCGTCGTCGAGCTGTTTGAGCGCGGCGCAGCCTGCCAGGGTGTCGCCGTCCCAGCCGCTCCAGAAGGTGATCTCCGGGCGGCGCAGGGCCGTCAGGTCGAGTGCGTGCATGCTCTCGGCGGGGGACTGCGCGGCCATGTCGGTCAAATGGTCGGTGAGCAGGGCCGCGATCTCCGGCCCTGAAAGATCGTCGACCGCGATGCGCAGGGTGAGATGGGCGCCGGTGACGAATGTTTCCGAGATAACCGACTGGTCGGTGTTGCTAGACATTCGATCATCATGCACCGAATTCATCCCAGGTGTGGTCTCAGGTGGGAACCGTCACCAACCGCACTCGGCACGTCTTATGGTGAAAGCACTCGCCCGCAACGCTCGGTGGACTTCACCGTCCCGCCAGGGGGTACGAATCATGAAGCTAGCCAAGGTCGCAACGCTGGCGGCCGCGGTGCCGCGCCGCGTGATCGACGAAACCTATTACGCCGCACTGGCCGTCCGCGCCGGACTGGTCACGCCGGAACGGCCGGACCGCCTCGCCCGAATGGGCGTCGCGGTGCTGCGCTCCGGCATGATCGGCGGACTCGTCTCGGTCGGCGCCCTGCGCTACCGGGACCGGGCCGCCCTCATCGACGAGCGCGGACCGGTCACCTTCCGCGAACTCGACGACCGCACCAGCGCGCTCGCCAATGCCTGGCGGGCGCGCGGTCTGCGGGACGGGGAAACCGTGGCCGTCCTCGTGCGCAACCATCGCGGGTTCCACTACGCGGTGTTCGCCGCGGCCAAGTGCGGTGCGCGAATTCTCTTGCTCAACACCGATTTCGCCGGTCCGCAGCTGCGCGAGGTGGTCGGTCGAGAGGGCGCGGACCTGCTGGTCTACGACGAGGAATACACCGAGATCCTCGGTGACCTCGACGCGCCGCGCGGCCGCTACCGTGCCTGGGCCGAGGAACCCGGCGTCGACACCTTGGACAATCTGATCGCCGGAGCGGCGCGCACCACGCCCAAGCGACCGACCACGACCGCGAAGATCATCCTGCTGACCAGCGGGACCACCGGCACCCCGAAGGGCGCCTCGCGCAGTGAACCGACCTCGCTGGCGCCACTCGGCGCCATCCTCGACAAGGTGCCGTTCCGGGCTCGCGAGGTCATCGAATGCGCGGCGCCGCTGTTCCATACGCTCGGCTTCGCGTTCTCGACCCTCGCGCTCGGTTTCGGATCAACGCTGGTGATCCGCCGTCGGTTCGATCCGCAGGCGGTGCTGGACAGCATGGACCGGCATCGGGCCACCGCGGTGATCGCGGTACCGGTGATGCTGCGGCGCATGATCGACCTCGGTCCGGACGCCCGTGCGGGGCACGACTTTTCCGCGCTCCGCATCATCTTCGTCGCCGGTTCGCAACTCGGCGCCGACCTGTGCACCAAGGTGCTCGACGTGTTCGGGCCGGTGCTCTACAACCTGTACGGCTCCACCGAGGTCGCGTACGCGACCATCGCGACCCCCGCCGACCTGGCCGTCGAGCCGGGCTGCGTCGGCAGTCCGGTGCCGAGCGCCACCGTCAAGATCCTCGACGAGCACGGCGCGGAACTGCCTGCAGGCGAGACCGGTCGGATCTTCGTCGGCAACACCTACCAGTTCGAGGGCTACACCGACGGGCGCGACAAGGATCGCATCGGCACACTGATGTCGAGCGGAGATGTCGGCCACTTCGACAGTGCCGGCAGGCTTTTCATCGACGGACGGGACGACGACATGATCGTCTCCGGCGGCGAGAACGTCTTCCCCGGCGAGGTCGAGGAACTGCTTGCCGCGCATCCGGCGGTGGCGGAGGTGAGCGCCTTCGGCGTGGACGACGATCGGTACGGGCAGCGGTTGCGCGCGGTGATCGTGGTGCGCGACGGGCACACGCTCGCGGAGGACGAGGTGCGTGCGCATGTCAAGGAGCATCTGGCTCGGTTCAAGGTGCCGCGTGATGTGCTGTTCGTCGACGAGCTGCCGCGCAATCCGACGGGCAAGGTGCTCAAACGGGAACTGCGCGAGTTGTGATCGGCGGCTGGTGGATTCGGCGTGACTCAGCGGAGCTGACCGTTGCGGGCGAACAAGCGACGCAGGATGCCGCCTGAAGGTCCCAACGCGCCGCGGAGTCCGTGCGGGGCAGGCACGCTGATCAAACCGCCGCGTTGGCGCACAACGCACTCGACAACGGCATCGGCGACCGCCTCCGGATCCTCGACCGAGCCGGAGGCGACGGTGCTCACGGTGACGCCGAGTTCGCCGAGTTCCTGATCGAGCGCGGCGCCGAGCCCGACCACACCGTGCTTGGTCGCGCAGTACACGGCAACCCCCAGTGCCGCGGTCACCCCGGCCGCGGTGCCGATGTTCACGATCTGCCCCTGTCCCTGCGTGGCGAATCGTTCTGCGGCAAGGCGGGTTCCGATGATCACTGCTCGCAGATTGATGTCGATCTGGCGGTCCGTCTCGGCCTCCGTCTCGGCCAGGAACGGTCCGGCAGGCATCACGTCGGCGGCGTTCACCACGACATCGAGACCTCCGAGTTTGCGCTCGGCGGAGGTGAGGAAACTCGCGAACCTGGCGCTGTCGGTGACATCGAGCGGCAGCCCGACCACCGTGCCCCCGTGGCTCCTGGCGAGCTGATCGGCGACCGCGCGCACCGATCCGGTGTCGACGTCGCCGATCGCCACATCGGCTCCCTCCGCAAGGAAGGCCAACGCGGTCTCACGTCCGATTCCGTGCGCACCTCCGGTGATCGCGATGCGTTTGCCAGCGAGTGTCTTCCGCGACATATGGTTTCGCCTGCCTTCGACTCCCTTAAACGCTAGATGGTCGCTGGCGGTTCATTCCATGCGATATCGGGTCATGAATATGCGCAATCCGGCCAGGGGAAACAGGGGCGGGTCATGATTGCGTGGAAGGGTTTGCTGTCCATGCCGACTCCGGCCAAGAATCTTGCGCAGATCGGCCACCGGGGTTGGTTGCTGTGTGGGGCTGCGGATGCGGCCGCATGGGCGCGAAGTGGCGACGTCGATGCGCGGCCGGGGCAATGCGTCTGTGGGGGACGGACATCGAAGACCTTGCGCAGATCGGCCACGTGGAGGTCCGAGTCGGCCGCTCGGATACAGCGGCGGTTCGTGATGGATGCGCGAAGTGGTCGTGCGGATCGGTAGGGCGTGCCAAGCTGAGGCGAGGCGGATGCTCGCAGGTGACTGTTCGGAACCGGGCGGACGGTTTGCTCGAGCGGCTCGAACCCTTTTGAAGCAGTAGAACTTACGATCTCCGGCCAAAAACCTTGCGCGTTCCGGCCATCGCAGGCAACGATGGAAGCGTGGCCTCATGGGAGTGGCGGCGGTCGGTGACTAACGCGGCGATCCTCGTCGAACTCGCGGACGATCACGGCCTCACCCAAAATCAGTGCCTCCACGGCACAGACATCGACCCGCGTGTGCTCAAAACGCCGGGCGCGGAGATCACTGCGGCGCAGGAGCTGGCGATCGTCCGCAATATCGTCACCCTGCTCGGCGATCCGCCGGGACTGGGCGTCGAAGCGGGCACACGGACCCACATCACCACCCACGGTGTGTTCGCCCTCGCCGTGCTCAGCAGCCCGACGATGCGCCAAGCCATCGAAGTCGCCATGCGCTACTTCAGCCTGATGACCTCCTTCGCCCGCGCCTGGCACGTCTACCGCGGCGACGAGATCTTCCTCTACGGCGACGACCGCGACCTGCCGAACGACCTGCGTGCGTTCCTCGCCGAACGCGATGTGTCGGCGCTACTGACGAACTGGTTCATGGTCTTCGGGACCCCGCCGCCGGTGCTGCGCGTCGAGATCGCCGGCGGGCTGCGTCCGCGGCTGAAGCCGCTCTTCGACGACTTCGGGATTCCCAGCACCGAATCGACCGAGCTCCAGGTCGCGGTGTTCGACGCCATCGGCATCGATGAGCCGATGCCGCAGGCCAGTCCGCTCACCGCCCAGCTGTTCGAGGAACAGTGCGACGACCTGCTGCAGCGCCGGGGCCTGCGGCAGGGCGTGGCAGGTTCGGTCCGGGAAATGTTGATGCACCGGATGAACGGCAGGCTCAGTCAGGAAGAAGTCGCCGCCGGACTGCACATGAGCCTGCGCACCATGCGCCGCAGGCTGTCCGACGAAGGCACCTCCTATCGTCAGCTCTGCGCCGAAACCTTCGGCACCCTCGCCGAAGAACTCCTCTCCACCGGCCTGACCGTCGAGGACGTCGCCTACCGCATGGGATACTCAGGCGCACCGAGCTTTTCGAACGCGTTCAAACAATGGCGCGGTGTCTCGCCGGGCCGATTCGCCCGCACCGCCGTCGACAGATACCGGCAGTCCGTGCCGCGCTGACCCGCACACCGCGCCGAACAGGGCATCCTTGGTGGTATCCGAGGCAACCACGATCGCCGCGACGAGAGGTGGTGGGCGGTGACGCAGTTCGTACAGGAGTACGCCGCACTACGCTGGTCCGCGATCGCCGCCTTCCTGATCGCCGCCACCATCGTGCTCGCCCGCCTAACCACCCCACCCCGAGCGATCGCAGGACGGAATCGAACGGGTCCCGCCCTACTGCCGGAACACGTTTCAGCCCAACCAGACCCAACCCGCGACGCGACTGCGCCAGCGCCCGCCCCGGCGGATTCGGTAGAACACACCTCGGCCCGCGGACACGCGATTTCTCAGACATCCGGGCACACAATGGATGCGGCACTCGTGGACACGGCCCCGTCGGCACACGGGCACACTTTCCCGAGCGGAAGCTCGGCGTCTGAACACGCTGCGGCGGTAGGGGACCAGGCACTCGGGCCGAGCGCCCGGCCGGTACCCGAGCAGGCCGCCGGGTCGGTCGGGGCCGCCGCCTGGTCTGGACCCGGGCACGACGCCGCGTCGGGACTCGGGCACGACGCCACTGCGGCACCCGGCCACACTTTCTCGCGCGGGGGCTCGATTCCTGGACACTCTGCGGGGGCGGGGGAGTGGGCAGCTGGGTATCACGAGTCCGATGCGGCGCATCTCGCTATGTGCTTGGTCATGTTGGCGATGCTGATCTTTCCGGCCGCGGCGAGTCCGGCCGCGGTGCGTGGCGTGCTCACTGCGATGGTCGTCGTCTTCGCGGGGTTGCTGGTGAGTCGGGTCGTGCAGTGGCATGCCGATTCGCACGCGATGCCGGGGGATCGGTTGATGCCGCTCGGGTATCACACGGCGACGGCCGCGGCGATGCTGTACGCGATGTCCGGACATACGCCAACCGGACATACCGGCGGGCCCGCTGTCGTGCCCGCACTGATCATTGCGGGGCTTTTCGCCGCCGACGCGCTGCTCGTCACGCTCGCGTGCGCGACCGGGCGTGCGGCGGTGAACACGCCGGGTGGCCTGGGGATTGTGCGATACGCGGGTGGGTGTGTCGTGGCATGGACCGGGCCGCGAAAGCGGTCCGCGATGGTGCCGCATGTGGTGATGGACCTCGGCACCGCGTACATGCTCATCGCGGCCGTTTCGAATTGAGCGGTGCCGCAGACCAATCCGCGCGCCAGCCCAGACCGAACCCCTCTCTATGCAGGCAGAGGATTCGGTGAACGATAGGCACGGCCAAGCGTTCGCTTGTGCCGGAACTGAGTGTCGGCGAGCCGCAGGCATGAGCCATGATCGAGCAACGGGCACAGTCGGGCATTCGCTCGTGCCGATGTCGAGTGTCGGCGAGGCGCGGGCATGAGCGAGCGCGGCGATCGACCAGTGGGCACAGCCGGGCATTCGCTCGTGGCGGTGTTGAGTGTCGGCGAGGCGCAGGCATGAGCGAACCGATGATGTGCCGGGGCGCCGTGCTCACGACCGAGCTGGGCGTCCGCGAGGCAGTGTTATGAGTAACCGGCGCGGGTCAGCGCCCGTGCATCGCCCCGGTGAACCAGTCCTGGATGCTGACGATTCCGTACTCGCATGCAGGTTGCCCACCGACCGCGACCGGGAACGCGCGCTGCTCGTCAGCCGCCGATCAGCGGGCCTACTCGCCGCGATCGGCACCGGCGACCGCGCCGCCTTCACCGACTTCTACCGGCTCACCAGCTCACGGGTCTTCGGCCTCGCCCTGCGCATCCTGCGCAGCCATGCCGCGGCGGAAGAAGTCGTCCAGGAGGTGTACCTCCAGGTGTGGTCGAGCGCCGACCGGTACGACGCGTCGCGGTCGAGCCCGATCGGCTGGTTGATGATGATCGCGCACCGCCGTGCCGTCGACCGGGTCCGCGCGGAGGCCGCCGCCACCGTCCGGGATCTGGCTTACGCCCACGCCCAGGTCGGCCGGGATCACGACGTCGTCGCCGAATCGGTGACGCAACGGATGGAGGAGCAGGAGGTGCTCGACTGCCTCGACGCGCTCACTTCCACCCAGCGCGAAGCAATCGCACTCGCGTACTACTCCGGGCGGACGTACCGTGAAGTGGCCGACCATCTCTCGGTGCCGTTACCCACGGTGAAAACTCGCATCAGGGACGGACTGAAGAGACTGGAGAAATGCTTGTCCGGAGAAGGCGCCGATGGCTGACACGCCCCCGCGGTCCGACGCGGAACTGCTCGACCTCGCTTACCCGTGCGCATTGGACGCGGTAGCCGAAATCGAGCGCCGACACATCGAGGAGCGGCTGGCCACCGCGGATCCGGCGGTGCGGAAAGCGTTCTCCGACACCGTATGGCACCTGCGCGACGTGATGGCGCGGGTGGCGGCACTCGACGCGACGGCGCCGCCGCCGGAACTGGAGGAACGGATACTGGCGGCACTGCCCGACGACGGCAGGGTCGTTCGGTTGTCCGCGCGCAAACGCCGCGCACGATGGTTGGTGGCTGCCGCGGCAGCGGTCTGCCTGGTGATCGGCGGCAGCGTGGTAGCCGACCGGGTCGCGGACTCGCCGAGTGTGGACCAACCAGCCGCGCAGACACTGACCACGCCGGTCACCGGCGGCGGCACTGTGGTGGTGGAGATTTCACCGAACCAGCGCCTCGCACTGATGGCATTCGACGGTGTCGCACAGCCACCACCCGACCACGTGTATCAGGTCTGGCTGGTGCCAGACGGTCAGCAGCCCCGATCCGTCGGCGTGCTGGCTGAATTGCCTTCGGCGGGAAGGCCATTCGTGACCGCATTCGCCACAGGAGAGAAGTTGGCCGTCAGCGTCGAACCAACAGGTGGATCGCCGGCACCAACAACCGACCCGATCGCCGGAGTCCTACTGCCCTGAGCCCACGAGTTCGTCATCGAGCACAGCTGTCGACGCGTGCGGCCGGTGTCGTTGAGCCGCAAGATGGTTCACGCATCGGACTGCAAGGTGGTTGAGGTGCTGGCTGCAAGGTGGTTGACGGGCCGGGCCGCAAGGTGATCGTCGCGCTTGGCCGCAAGGCGGTTGGCAGGTTGGGCCCCGTGAGGGGTTAACGCGTTGGGCGGCAAGGTGGTTGGCGTGTTTGCCGCAAGGTGGTTGACGTGCGCGGTCCAATCTAGGGTCGGCGACTCATCAAGTCGCGGAACGCCGTTGGTGTTGTGGGTCTCTACTCAGATCTCGATCGTTTGGTCGGCGACTACGCGACCGCCGAGGCGGACCCAACCGTCGGAGTCCCATGCGGAGAAGATCTGCGACCCCTTGCCCTGGGTGATGACCAGTCCGCGGCGGAGGAGGGCGGTGATGGCGACGGCCGCGGCACCGGTGGCTTCGTCTTCCGCGATGCCGAGGGTCGGGGCGAACATCCGTGAGCGCAGCGCGCCGCGGTTCTCGTCGACCCAGGCCCACAGGTAGTGCGGGCCGCCGGAGAAGTCGTCCGGGCGCAGCGCCGCGAGTTCTTCGGTGTCGCCGAGCTGGTGAAAGGTGAAGTCCGGCGCCCATTCCGCGCGCGCCGTGATCCAGGTGAGGCCCTCGGCCAACTCGACCGCGACCGGCCCGGCGGGCACGATCAACCGGCGCAGCGGGATGCCGTGTCCGGCGAACCACCAGGCGGTGCCCACCGACGGATGCCCGGCGAAGGGCAACTCCACGGTCGGGGTGTAGATCCGCATCCTGGCGACCTCGTCGACCGCGTCCTCGACCACGACGGTCTCGCTGTAACCAGCCTTGGCGGCCAGTGCCTGCCGGTCCGCCTCGGGCACATCGGCGGCCCGCGCGATCCCCAGTTCATTGCCGAATCGTCCAGCCGAATCGGTGAACACCCGCACCACATCAACCTGTGTGCTCATGGTCACCGAGCCTACTAGCCTGCACCGACGCCGAGCTGTCGCGTGGACCACACCCCCGTTCACCAGGCATGCCGCGCAGCAGCGAGCGGTGTGGCCCACCTCGGGTTCGTCAATGTTCACAAAAGAGGCCGCCACCGCTCGCGAGGAGCGGTGGCGGCCTCTTCGGACCTTGACGGATCAGACGGTGACGCCGGCCAGTGCCTCGGTCGACTCGACGGCCTGCCCGACACCGGCGACGATCGCGGCCGCACGCAGCGACTCGAAGATCACCTCACGAGACACGCCCGCCTCACGCAGCGTGTGCTCGTGCGCCTCCAAGCAATGCTGGCAACCGTTGATCGACGAGACCGCGAACGACCACAGTTCGAAATCGGCCTTGTCGACCCCGGGCGTACCGATGATCTGCATGCGCAGACCCGCCCGCAGGTCGTCGTAGCGCCCGCCGAGAAACGCCTTGCCCCGGTAGAACACATTGTTCATGCCCATGATCGAGGCGGCGCCGAGCGCGGCGTTGTAGGCAGGCTCGGACAGGACGTTCGCGGCTTCGTCCGCGATCTCGCGCAGCGTGGTCGCCGACCGGGACGCGGCCGCCGAGGCGAGCAGGGTGCCCCACAGCTGCTGTTCGTTCAGCACGGTGGTGCGTGCGAGCGATGACAGATTGAGCTTGAGGTCCTTGGCGTACTCGGGGAGGGAGTTCTTCAGGTTCTCAATGCTCATGACTGCGCCTCGCTGGCGCTCGGCTCCGTCATGCCCATGGGCGCTGCAGGCATGATTCGCTCGCTACGCTCGCTCATTCTTCGTATCCTCGGATCGGATCGTCCCCGCCTGCGCGGGGAACGGTGAATACTGGCCGTTCATGTAGTGACGCAGCGTTTTTCGACTCAGACGCTCGCGGCGAGCAGTTCGCCCGCGTTGATGGTCGGGTCGCCCTTCTTCCAGTTGCAGGCGCACAGCTCGTCGGACTGCAGTGCGTCGAGCACCCGAAGCACCTCGTCGACGTTGCGGCCGACCGAACCTGCGGTGACCGAGACGAACTGGACCTCGTTGTTCGGGTCGACGATGAAGGTCGCGCGGTCGGCAACCCCGTCCGCGTTGAGAACGCCGGTGGCAGTGGCCAATTCGCGCTTCAGGTCGGAAAGGATCGGGAACGGCAGGGTCTTCAGATCCTCGTGCTGGGCGCGCCACTGGAAGTGCACGAACTCGTTGTCGACGGAGGCGCCGAGCACCTGCGCGTCGCGGTCCGCGAATTCCTCGTTGAGCTTGCCGAACGCAGCGATCTCCGTCGGGCACACGAAGGTGAAGTCCTTCGGCCAGAAGAAGACGATCCGCCACTTGCCCGCGTGATCGTCGCTGGTGATCTGGGTGAAGTAATCGTCAGGCTGCTGAGCGTCGACCTTCGACAGATCACCACCGATGACTGCGGTGAGGTTGTATGCCGGGAATTGGTCGCCGATGGTCAGCAAGGCCATGCCTAATCTCCTCGTTCTGTGTGGGTTTGCCAAGACTGTGCAGAAAAGCAGAAAAGCTCCCCGCCGATCTTGCCGGAAGGGCTGGTGAAAGGTAAAGGTGATCAGTCGCACTACACTGATAGCCGTGACCGATCAGACTTATCAGCCGACCCTGTCGCAGCTGCGTGCGTTCGTGGCGGTCGCGGAATACCGCCACTTCGGCACTGCCGCAGCGCGGCTCAGTGTGAGCCAACCCACGCTATCGCAGGCGCTCGCCGCACTCGAACACGGGTTGGGGCTGCAACTGATCGAGCGAAGCACGCGCCGGGTTCTGGTGACCGCGGCCGGGATGCGGTTGCTGCCGAAGGCGATGGCGACCCTCGAAGCGGCCGATCGTTTCGTCGCGTCGGCGACCGGTGACGGCCTCGGCGGGACGCTGCGGATGGGCATCATTCCGACGGTTGCTCCATATGTGCTGCCAGGTCTTCTTCCGGAGTTACACAAGAAGTTACCCGCGCTCCACCCGCAGGTGGTCGAGGATCAGACCGCGCGACTGTTGGACGGTCTGCGCACCGGCGTGCTTGACGTCGCACTGCTCGCCTTGCCTGCCGACGTCCCCGGTCTCGTCGAAATACCGCTCTACACAGAGGAATTCGTGCTGGTGACCCCGCGCGGGCACGAGCTGGCCGGACGCACCGACCTGGCCCCGTCGGTTCTCGACGCGCTCCCGCTGCTCCTGCTCGACGAGGGCCACTGCCTCCGCGACCAAACACTGGACCTGTGCCGCTCAGCCGAGGTCCATCCCGCCGGCGTCGGCGACACCCGCGCGGCCTCCCTCGCGACCGTAGTGCAGTGTGTCGCAGGGGGTCTCGGCGTCACCCTGATCCCGGAAATGGCCGTCGCCGCCGAAACCGCCCGAGGCACCCTTGACACCGCCCACTTCGCCACCCCAGCCCCCGGCCGCACCATCGGCCTCGCCTACCGCACCTCCACCGCCCGCGCCGAAGACTACGAATACCTCGCCGCCATCATCCGCACCCAGCGCCCGGCTTGAACGCGCCCAGCGGCGAAATGCCCAGTGTGGTACCGATAGTCGGAGAGGAGTAGCGAATGAGATTGTCGGACAACAGTATCGGTCGACATTCCGACGGTATCGGACACTCGTTGTTCGCGTACGGGACGCTGCAATTCCCGGAGGTGCTCGAGGTACTACTCGATCGCGTACCGGACCTCAGCCCTACCACCGCGCCGGGCTGGCGAGTCGCCGCGCTGCCGGACAGGGTGTATCCGGGCCTTGTCCCCGGCACTGACAGTGTGGCGCACGGCGTCCTACTCTCCGGCCTCACCGCAGGGGAGTGGGCAATCCTCGACGCCTTCGAAGACGACGAATACGACCTGCGGCCGATCGCCCTAGCCGACAAACCTCTGCAAGCCTATTCCTACATCTGGACAGCCCCTGCCGCACAACACAATTGGCGCCCCCAACACTTCGCCACCGACCACCTCCACCACTTCGTGACCCGCGCTGCCGAATGGCGGCGCGGGTTGTAGCGGCGAAACCTACCACGCCGTCATTGCGCCCGATCCGTCAACGATCCACCCCGCCCCTGCCCAGATACTGTGCCTACGCCCGAATTCGGGCAATGCGAATTTCGATAGCGAGATGTGGCACCTCCTCGGTGCCGATTCTCGCTGAGCTGTCCGGGGTGAGAGGGTACTGGTGCAGGTCGGCTCTCGACCGTTGCCTGCACCAGTACCTCATGATCATTCGTCCAGCCGTTGGCGTGGAGGGCGGCGCGGACTCGGTCGAGGACTACGTGCGGGCGGCGGTGGAGGAGGGTGGCGTTGACGCGGATGACTCGCCAACCCAGAGATTCCAGGGTGGCTATCCGGTCGATGTCCTTTGTGCGCTGGGTCGGATCGGTCCAATGGTGGGCACCGTCGTATTCGACGGCGACGCGCCACGGTTCCCAACCCATATCGACACGGGCTACGAATCCGCCGCAGCCGTCGCGGATCACGAGTTGGGTTGTGGGTCTGGGTAATCCGTCGTCGATCAGGAGGAGTCGGGTGCGCGATTCCTGAGGTGACTCGGCGCCTCCGTCGATCAGTGGGAGGATCGCGGGCAGGCGGGCCACTCCGCGCAGCCCTGGATGTTCGCGGGCCAAGTCCGCTACTTTCAGCGGATCGAATCCGGTGGCTGCGCACAACGCGTCCAGGGTCGGTACGGCTTGGTCGCGGGGCAACCGTCGACCGAGATCGAACGCGGTTCGAACGGGTGTTGTCACCCGGAAACCATCGACGTCGCAGCATTCGGATGGATCGATGCAAGTGATCACAGCGCGAATCCCGCTGGGCGGCTTGTAATGTTCCGCTCGCGCGATCTCCGCTGGTTGGTCTGGATCCAGCCAGCGGGTGCCATGCATGGCGGCTGCCGAGTGGCCGATCAGCACTCCAGTGCCTTTTGCCCAGTGCGCCGCGGCGCGTGCGCGTCCCCCTGCGTCGAGCGTGCACCCCTTGCGCAGGTAGACGTCGGGGAACAGCCGCACGAAGTTGTGCTGAAGTTCCCATCGCGTGACCAACCCCGCTGCCCTGGCCCAAGACCCCGGAAACGGTTCATCCAAGACCCCCATGCCCCGACTATGCCCGGAGGTACTGACATGGTTGGCCGAGCGGGTACTGGTGCAGGTCGGCTCTCGACCGTTGCCTGCACCAGTACCTCGTGATCGTTCGTCCAGTTCGATAGAGGGCCGAGAGGGGCTCGGGTTGCTATTCGTAGACGACCGGTCGTATATTGGGCGCATGGCGCGACCTCGACGGAGTGGGGATACCCAGCAGCTGCTCGTGGAGGAGGGGGCTGCTGGGTTCTTGAGCAGTGGGTATCACGGGACCGGGATCAAGCAGATCTTGGACAAGGTCGGGGTGCCCAAGGGGTCGTTCTATAACTACTTCGACAGCAAAGAGAGTTTTGGGCAGGCGGTGATCGAGCATCACTCGCTGTGCGTGCAGCGGAATCTGACGGAGGCGTTCGAGGCGGCCGCCGATCCGGTGAGTGGGCTGCGGGCGTTCTTCGGGCGGCTGATGGACGATTTCGTTGCGGCGGATTTCACCGGCGGGTGTTTGATCGCGAATCTCGGTGGTGAGCTGGAAGGTAGTGAGCTGCTTCGGGAGTCGTTGTCGAGTGCGTGGGGTGCGTGGCGCGATCGGGTGGCCGAGCAGCTGCGTGCGGCGCAGGCGGCGGGGATGATCCGAGGCGATATCGACGCGACCGATCTGGCGGATCTGCTGCTCGAATCGTGGGAGGGCGCGGTGATCCGGATGAAGATCGACCGGACGCTCGAACCGCTGGAGAAGTGCCTGAATCGTCTGCTGGGGGACTACTTCCGGCCCTGAGCAGGGGCTTGGCCATGCCCGGTCGTTTCGCTTACCTATTCCAAGACGACCGGTCGTATCAAGGAGAGAGGGAACTATGACGAAGACGGTGATCGTGACCGGATCCTCCAGCGGGATCGGACGCGATATTGCCCGCGCGTTCGTAGCGCGCGGAGACAACGTGGTGGTCAACGGCCGCGACGCAGACAAGCTCGCCGAGGTGGCGGCCGAGCTCGGTGCGCTGGCGCAAGTGGCCACCTTTGCGGGAGATATCGGTTCTCCCGCAACGGGTTCCGCACTGGTGCAGGCGGCGGTCGAGCGGTTCGGCGGCGTGGACGTCCTGGTGAACAACGCGGGCATCTTCGGCGCGAAGCCGTTCGTGGACGTCACCGAAGCGGACCTGGACAGCTACCTCGGCGGCAACCTCAAGGGCACCTACTTCACCACGCAGGCGGTGGTGCGACAGCTCCAGCGGCAGGCGCGAGGCGGCAGCATCGTCAACATCGGCACGGTGCTGGTCAATCACGCGCTGGCCGGATTGCCCGCGTCGGCGGCGTTGATCAGCAAGGGCGGCGTGCACGCGCTGACCACGAGCCTTGCCGCCGAACTCGCGGCGGACCGCATCCGGGTCAACGCAGTGGCTCCCGGCATCATCCGTACCCCGCTGTTCGGTGACGGCGATGAAACAGCCTCGGGCCGACTGGCTTTGCTGAATCGCATCGGCGAGGTGTCCGAAACCACCGCCGCTGTCCTGTATCTCGCGGACGCGGAGTTCACCACCGGGCACATCTTCCCCGTCGACGGCGGGTTCATCTCGGGGAGGGCTGCCTGATGCCGTACGTGAACATCAAGGTCACCAACGAAGGCGTGACCCGAGAACAGAAGTCCCAGTTGATCAAAGGCGTGACCGACCTACTGCAGGACGTCCTCGGCAAGGACCCGGCCACGACGTTCGTCGTCATCGACGAGGTCGAGCTCTCCGACTGGGGTGTGGGCGGCGTCAATGTCGAGGAATATCGTCGCCTGCAATCCTGAGCGGGAGTGCGTTCGGGCTTGGGATGCGCAGCCTTGGCTTGGCGCCTGCAAGGAGTGCCGGCCGATTCCGGGGCCTCGTCGTGCTCGAACTCGGAGGGCGTGGCGCCGTTGAGCATTGCTGAATCCAGAAGCGGACTCGGTCCGATTCGGTCACAGTGCTGGGATCCGAAACGCCGAACGCACTGCATCCCAAGTGACTCGCGGGGGTCTGTGCGCGGGATCGTCGCACCTGGACCTGGCTGGATCCGCAAGGCCGCTCGGTCCCGGGCGGTCACGGTGTCAGGACCCGGAAACGCCGAACGCACCGGCTCCCACAAGGTTTCAGGGGAGTCGGTGCGTTCGGGGTCGGATTACACGCGCAGGGCGTGCGGTTCGATCGCACCACGCACGAGTGCGCGGGCATCGACGGTCTCCGGGCGGTAGGGCAGCGTGACCAGACGATCGGTCATCGCCTGGACCGGATCATTGATCCGCTCGTTCAACCCGAACAGGAACGTCCACTCGTGCTCGTCACTGCCGTACTGCACCACAGTGCCGAACTGTTCGTGGAAACGGTTCCACGACCGCTTCAACGTCTCGTTCCGCCACATCGTCGCGCAACCGGCCTGCGCACTCAGCACACCGCCGGGTGCGAGCAGAGCCCGACATCGGGACAGGAACTCCGACTCGTAGAGGCGGTTGTGCTGCGCGTCTTCGACCCGCTCGTCGGGCAGATCGATCACGATGACGTCGTAGCGGGTGCCCGCCTCGGCGGCGTTGGCCAGGAAATCCCAGCCGTCGGCATAGTGCACCTTGATCGGGCCCTCACCCTTGACGGCGACGGCCAGCTCGTCGCTGGTGTAGCCGTAGGGCAGGTGCTCGGCGCACAGCTCGACCTCGAGCTGGTCGATGTCGACGTGGTCGACCAGTGTCGCGCCTGCGGCGACCGACATCTGGCTGGCCACACCTTCACCGGAGCCGATGATGAGGACCTTGTCCAGCTTCTCGGCCAGCACGAAGGCCGGAACCATCATGGCCTCGTGGTAGGTCAACTGGGAGAACTCGGTGGACTGGCGATCGTCGTCGGAGAACAGGCTGATGCCCTGCTCGGTCCGCGCGATCACCATGTGCTGGAACGGAGTACGGGTGTCGACGATCACCTCGTGCAGGTCCCAGATGCGGGTCAGGCCCGCGCCGACCGGCTCCTCGATCCGCTGCGAGCTATGCCCGCGGCGGATCACCTGCATTCGAACGTCCTTGGGAGACAACTTGTCTCGCAGTAGTTCGACAGCCTTCGACGCACCGGCGCCGATACTGCCGCAGGTGAAGACGTCGACGAAGATGTCGCCGGACTCGGGATAAGTGTGAATCGAGGCGTGAGACTCCGACAACAGCGCGAGGACAGTCACCCCCTGCGGATCGAACTTCTTGTGTACGACATCGCAGATGGTGACGCCCGCGGCGATCAAAGACTCGCGCAACGCCGATTCGAGTTGTTCGAGGTCGTCGCAAAGGGCCGCGTCGACACCACCGAACTCGGCCAGCACGTGCCAGCCGGTGAAATCCGCCGTCATGGGCAAACTCACTCTCGCTCAGCGCCCGAGACATGAACGGTCAAGGGCGGAAAACCATTGAAGGACACCGACGAATAGCTCGCGGTATAGGCGCCGGTGTCGAGGATCTGGATGCGATCACCGGCTCGCAACGTGGTCGGTAGGAGGACTCGCGTGCGTTGATACAGTACATCGTCTCCGTCGCAGGTCGGACCAGCCACCACTGCCTCGTCGACAGGGTCACCGTCCCGATCCGTGACGAACCGATACGCGATGTACTCGTTCTCGGTCTCGGCCATTCCGTTGTAGCGACCGATGTCGAGATACACCCAGCGTCGGCCGTCCGGCGCAACGCGCACGCCGATGACTTCCGCATGGATGATGCCCGCGGAACCGACCAGTGCGCGGCCGGGTTCCACCACCATGGCGGCGGTTTCGGGCAAGAATTCGGTCGCGGCGGTGCGTATCACCGTCGCGATCTCGTCGAGCGCGGGGGCTTGATCCGCGTACGCGATCGGCAGACCACCACCGATATTCACCGATGTGACGTGAATATCTTTGTCGGCCAACGCTTCCGCGATCCGCCCTGCCTGCTCGATGCCGATCCGCCACGCGTTCGGATCGAGCTGCTGCGACCCGACGTGGAAGTACGGCCCTGCCACCCGCAGCCCGAGGTCGCGGGCGCGCACGAGTAGTCGGAACGCCTCGCCAGGCGTGCAGCCGAACTTGGTGCCGAACGGGGTGCGTGACTCGGGAGCCGAGGCCAGGAACCGGCATTCGACCTCCGAGCCCGGCGCGTGCTCCACGATGCGCAGCAGGTCGTCCTCGGTGTCGAAGGCGAACCGGCGCACGCCGAACGCGTAGGCGCGGGCGATGTCGGCGGCCTTCTTGATCGGGTTGCCGTAGCAGAGCGTCTCCGGCTCGACGCCGAGCGCCAGGCACAGTTCGATCTCGCCGATGCTGGCGACATCGAACTCGGCGCCTTCCTCGTCGAGTGAACGGATGATCTCCGGCACCGGACTTGCCTTGACCGCGAAGCGAATGCGTGCCGCGGGCATGGCGGCATCGAGTGCGCGGTAGTTTTCGCGCACTCGTTCGGGATAGATGACAAGAAACGGTGATTCGGGCATAGTTGATCTTTCGCTTGGCAGCAGCGGAGAGAGTATCAGCGGCCCCTACCCAGAAACGAATCCGTCAAACCTCGTGACGAGAGCACCGTCACCAGGCGTCAAAAAAGTGACGCGAAGTGGTCGGTGACCTGTATGGATTCTGTAGAGATCGCGCCGTTCGGCGGTGCGGATCAGCCTGCGGACACAGTGAGTTCGTCGAACACGACCTCGCCTGCGGCATCCGACTCGGCCAGGTCGACCACGCCGACGATCGACCACCCATGGTCGCCCGCCGGATCGTCGAGAACCTGGCGCACCTGCCAGAAACCGGGTCTTCGTTCGATCTGGAACAGCTGCGGTCCTCGGGCGTCCTGGCCGGTGAGGATGCGCTCGTACTCGGCGAAATACGGTTCGAGTTCGCTCGCCCAGTCCGGTCCGGTGCCCATGTCGGCCAGCAGATCCCAGCGATGCAGCGCAGCCAGTTCGACCCGGCGGAACATCGCGTTGCGGATCATCACCCGGAACGCGCGCTCGTTCGCCGAGATCGGGCGCACCGTCTCGGCGCCGAAGGCGAGTTGGTCGGCGTCGATCTCCGCGCCGGGGTTGGTGAGCTGCTCCCACTCGTCGAGCAAGCTCGAATCGACTTGGCGGACAAGCTCACCCAGCCATTCGGTGATGTCTTCGAGTTCCTCGGTGCGCGCGGAATCCGGCACGGTGCGGCGCAGCGCACGGTAGGCGTCGGCGAGATAGCGCAGCACCACGCCCTCGGAGCGGGCCAGCTCGTAGAACGAGATCAGCTCCGCGAAGGTCATCGAGCGCTCGATCATGTCGCGGACCACCGACTTGGGTGACGGCGCGAACTCCGACACCCACGGGTGCCCGCCGCGGTAGGTCTCGAAGGCGGGGTCGATCAGCTCGGCCAGCGGTTTGGGCCAGGTCACCTCTTCGAGCAGTTCCATCCGCTCGTCGTACTCGATCCCGTCGGCCTTCATCTCGGCGATGGCGGCACCGCGCGCCTTGTGCTGCTGGGCCATGAGCAGCTGGCGCGGATCCTCCAGGGTCGATTCGATGAGGGACACCACATCGAGGGTATAGGTCGGCGCCGCTTTGTCGAGTAGCTCGAAGGCTGCCAGCGCGAAGGGCGACAGCGGCTGGTCGAGGGCGAAGTCGCGTTGCAGATCGACGGTGAGGCGGGCCCGTCGACCCTGGTGGTCGGGTTCGGGCAGCTGCTGGACCACGCCTGCGTCGCGCAGCGCCCGGTAGAGGCGGATCGCACGCAGGATGTGCTTGCGCTGGGCGGCGCGCGGCTCGTGGTTGTCTTCCAGCAAATGCCGCATGGCGTCGAAGCAATTGCCTGGGCGGGCGATCACATTGAGCAGCATGGAGTTCGTCACTGTGAATCGTGACACCATCGGCTCCGGCTGGGCCGCGACCAGGCGATCGAAGGTCTCCTCGCTCCACGAGACGAAACCCTCGGGCGCCTTGCGGCGCACCACCTTGCGCTGCTTCTTCGGGTCGTCGCCCGCCTTGGCGAGCAGGCGGGTGTTCTCCACCTCGTGCTCGGGAGCCTGCACGACGACAGTGCCCATGGTGTCGTAGCCTGCCCGGCCCGCGCGGCCGGAGATCTGGTGGAACTCACGGGCTTTGAGCCTGCGGGTGCGCACGCCGTCGTACTTGGTCAAGCCGGTGAGCAGCACGGTGCGGATCGGCACGTTGATGCCGACGCCGAGGGTGTCGGTGCCGCAGACCACCTTCAGCAGACCCTCCTGAGCGAGGCGTTCCACCAGGCGGCGGTACTTCGGCAGCATTCCGGCGTGGTGCACGCCGATGCCGTGGCGGATCAGCCGCGACAAGGTCTTGCCGAAGCCGGAGGCGAACCGGAATTCGCCCAATGCCGTTGCGATGGCGTCCTTTTCGGCGCGGGTGGCGAAGTTCACGCTGGTCAACGCCTGGGCCCGTTCGAGAGCTGCGGCCTGGGTGAAATGCACGACGTACACCGGGGCCTGGTGGGTGGTGACGAGCTCTTCCAAGGTTTCGGTGATCGGGGTGCGCGCGTAGGAGAAGGTCAGTGGGACTGGGCGTTCGGTGCCTGCGACGATCGCGGTCGAGCGGCCGGTGCGCCGCTCCAGATCGGCAGCGAAGAAGTCGACCTCGCCGAGGGTGGCGGACATGAGCAGGAACTGGGCGCGCGGGAGCTCCAGCAGCGGGACCTGCCAGGCCCAGCCACGATCCGGGTCGGCGTAGAAATGGAACTCGTCCATCACGACCTGGCCGACGTCGGCAGCCGAACCCTCGCGCAGCGCGAGATTGGCGAGGATTTCGGCGGTGGCACAGATGATCGGTGCGTCCGCGTTGACCGCCGCGTCACCGGTGACCATGCCGACACGGTCGGCGCCGAACACCTCGCACAAGGCGAAGAACTTCTCGCTGACCAGCGCCTTGATCGGGGCGGTGTAGTAGGTGCGCTTGCCCTGCGCGAGTGCGATCAGGTGCGCGCCGACCGCGACCAGTGATTTACCGGAACCCGTTGGTGTGGCGAGGATTACGTTGGATCCGGAGGCCAATTCCAGCAGCGCCTCGTCCTGCGCCGGATACAGCGGGGTACCTTGCTCGGCCGCCCATGTCCCGAAGGACTCGTACAGCGCGTCGGCGTCGGTGCCCGGTATCTCCAGCAGCTCGGTCAGATCCACTCCGCACACCCTACGGGCATGCCGGAGCCCGTCTTCGGACGGAGGTCAGCGCTGGTCGCCCCGCTCGGTGCCGTCGCCGTCGTAGCCGCCTTGCTCAGCGAGGAACCGTTCGAACTCGGCGCCGAGTTCGTCGCCGCTCGGCAGTTCGCCGTCGCCGACGAGCAGGCTCGACTGGCGTTCCTGTGCGCTGACGAAGCTGTCGTACTGGCGCTCCAAGGCGTGCACCACGGTCTCCACCTCGGAGTTGCCCGCGATGTGTTCGTTGACCTGTTCGCGGACCCGTGCCGCGGCCTCGCCGAGCGCGGCGAGCGGAATCTCCAAGCCCGCGTTGTCCGCGACGTTCTCCAGCAGGGTCTGGGCGGCTTCCGGATACGCGGTTTGCGCCAGGTAGTGCGGCACGTGCACGGAGAAACCGACGGACTCCTGGCCGTGCTGTGCCATCCGGAACTCGAGCAGCGACGAGGCGCTTCCCGGCACCTGCAGCTCGCCCGGCCAGCGCTGATGCTCGGAGATGAGGTCGCGGTCGGAGGAATGCGCGGTCACCCCGAGCGGGCGGGTGTGCGGGATCGCCATCGGGATCGCACTCAGGCCGATGCTGCGCCGGACGCCGAGCTGTTCGGCGAGCAGGCGAACGGCGGTGGTGAATTTCTCCCAGCGTAAGTCCGGTTCGATGCCCGCGAGCAGCAGGAACGGCGTGCCCGCGGTGTCGCGCAGCGCCCAGAGGTTGAGCTCCGGCTCCGCGTACTCGGAGAAGTGGTCGGTCTTGAACGTCATCAGCGGGCGCCGGGAACGGTAGTCGAGCAGCTCGTCCACATCGAACGAGGCGACCAGTTCGCTTTCGAGGCTCTCGCGCAGGTGCGTCGTGGCCAGCCGCACCGCATGCCCGGCATCGGTGAAGCCTTCCAGTCCGTGCACCAGGACCGGACCCGAGCCGTCGTCGGATGACAGCTGCGGAGCGGGGAACTCCAGTTCGTACATTCGCGACTCGTGGTCCATCGCGTACTCCTTCCTGCGCGGCTCCGCCGGCACGGGTCATGCTCGGTCGTGCGACCCCTAGGTCATTCGAGATGAGCAGTCATCCGAGACGGGGGACCATGTCCATTGTCCCCCATGCCGGTGACCTGACCGCGCACGGCCGGACACCGACCCATACGACGAGGCAACAGCGACGGCGCCCCGCGCATTCCCGCACCCGGCGGCGTGGCATCGCAGACGGGCACCGGGAGTTTGGCACAGTGGGGCAGGTGACTGTGGCGGATTGGGCGCGGATTGCGCTGCCAGTCGCGTGCGCGGCGGTACTCGCCGGGTGCGGGTCGACGGTGGACGGGCGTCCGATTGCGGCCGAGCAGACGGCGGTGACGCGGGAGATCAGCGCGCCGTTGTCGACGCTGCTGCCTGAGGTTTCGCAGTTTCCGGCCCGATATCCGGCCGTGGTTTTGCCACCTGAGGCGGCCGCGCAGGCGGCGGGAGATTTGCAGGGTGCCGGGCGCGGAGCGCAAGTGCAACCTGAGGTGTGCAGCCCGCCGGAACAGAAGTTCGGGGCGGATCTGACCGCGATCGCCGTCGGCACCAACGATGCGACGCGGGCCACGGTCACGGTCGAATTGATGCGGACCAGGCAGCCGCTCGGCGCGTGGCGCAGTCAGCTGAAACAGTGCGGGTCGGTGCGGGTGAACCGGGGTGGTGCGGCGACAACCGTGACGACAGAACTGGATCCGCCGCCACCGATCGACGCGGACGACACGTTGGCGCTGCGGCGGACCGTGACGCCGGACGTGGGCGGCGCCGGGTTGACGCAGTCGATGCAGACATTGGCCGGGCAGGTCGACGATGTGCGAATCACCGTGACCTATATGACATTTTCCGGGGCGAAGCCGGATACGGCGGCGTTGGACGAGCTGTTCACGAAGGCTGTGCAGCGGGTCAAGAAGGGGTAGCAGGGCGCGCCGACAACCGGGTGGAGTGCATCGGTCGTGGCGTTCGGTTGTCCACAGGTGGGAAGAATTCCCCAGGGTAAGAGAATGCCCTGGTCAGCGGCGGAGCCTCGGCGGAGTCAGGCGGCAAGCTCGACGCCATGACCACTCCCGCGAACCAGCCAGCCCGTCGCGCTGCCGTACAGCCCGACGCCGAACTCGTCGACTCGAACACCGCTGCGGCGGACGACCGATTCTGCGCCCGCCCGTCCGTGCGTAGCAGTAGCTCCACATCCCGTGCCCCCGTGAGTCTCGGTGTAGCGATGCGCGAGTGCGGTTTGGCGCGACACCGCTATCGGGAACCGTCCGCGGAGCGCGCGGCTCCCGGCGACGCCGTGCTGCTGAACGACACCGTGCTGGATGCTGTGCCGTCTGGTGATGCCGGGTGGGTGAACCACGCCGAGTCGAATGATGCCGTGCCGTCGGCGGATGCCGGGCGGGTGAACCGCACCGGGTCAAATGGTGCCGTGCCGTCGGCGGATGCCGGGCGGGTGAACCGCACCGGGTCAAATGGTGCCGTGCCGTCGGCGGATGCCGGGTGGGTGAACGGCACCGGGTCGAATGGTGCCGTGCCGTCGGCGGATGCCGGGTGGATGAACGGCACCGAACGGGCAGCTGGTGCCGTGCCGTCAGGCGATGCCGGGCGGATGAACGGCACTGAACGGGAAACAGGAGCTGCGCTTTCGGATGAGGTGATGCCACCTGACCACCTGCTCGGCCAGAACGGCTCGGCAGGGAAGGATGACGTGGCGCTGCCGGGGGCAGCGATTCGGCCCGATGATGCGGTGCTGCTGGACGATGGTGTCCGGCTTGATCGTGCGGTGTCGCTGGACGATGCGGTTCGGTCCGATAGTGCGGTGCCGCTGGACGATACGGTCCAGCTCGATAGTGCGGTACGGCTGGACGACGCGGTGTCGGTGGCGCACGTCGAGAGCACGGTGCAGTCGAGCGACGCGGTGTCCCTGGGCTATACCGGGCTGTTGGACGATGCGGCGTGGCCGGCTGAGGTGGGTCGGCACGATCGTGAACTGGTTGGGGCCGGCGGGGTGTTCTGCGCTGATCAGGCGCCTGTGTTCGGGGCGGCGGAGGCGCCGGATTGTGCGGTGCACGTGGATGATCCGGGGGAATTGATCGCGGCGGTGCCTGCGATGATCGGGTTTACCCCGGAGCGTTCGCTGGTGGTGTTGGTGTTGCGGGCTTCGGTGGACATCGAAGATCGGGCGGTCGTCGACGCGGTGCTGCGATTCGATCTGGACCAAGAAGACGGGCAGCGGCGATTGCGGGCGGGGACGGTGGCGCGGTGCGTGGCACAGGTGTGTGCGCACGACGATGTGGCCGAGGTGCTCGCGGTGGTGGTGGACGACCGGGCGGTGGAGTCCGATCGCCGCCCCGCCGACATCGGAGAACGTTGTGGCACTGGGCGATTCGAGGTATTGATCGACGCGATCGGTCGACGGTTGGCCACGCAGGATATCGCGCTCGCAGGCGCGTGGGCGGTGCGCGACATCGATCCGGACGAGCGCTGGTGGACCTTGTTCGGCGCGAATCGGCGTGGGACGGTGCCGGATCCGGCTAGCTCGGCGGTCGCGTTGTCCCATGTGCTGGACGGTCGGCGAATTCGCGGCACCCGTGCGGAATTGACGGCATTGGTGCGGGTCGACGTCGAGCTGCAGAAGCAAGTGGCAGCGCTCTTGGACAGCGCGCTGAGCGTCGCGCGCGATCGGTACGCGCGTGCCGTGCGACACGGCGATCCGATCAGCTACAGCAGGCAAGCATTGGAGTACGTGCTGTGGCAGATCGCCAACACCGAGTCCGATGTCGATCTCATGGCGCCGGAGCTCGCGGAACTCGCTGCGGCACTGCGTGATCGATCGGTTCGGGACGCGATGTTCGCGCTCGCGGTCGGCGAACATGCCGAAGCGGCCGAAGCCCTGTGGGCCACGCTGACCCGCGCACTGTCCGGTGGCGACCGCGCCGAGGCCGCCGCGCTACTCGGCTACAGCGCCTACGCCCGCGGCGACGGACCGATGGCAGGCATCGCCCTGGAGGCTGCGTTGGATGCCGAACCAGACCACCCACTGGCGCTGCTCCTGGACGCCTCACTCAATCTCGGCATGCGCCCAGAACAACTGCGCCGCTTGGCCCGCAGCGGCTATCACGCCGCCGCCGACCTCGGCATAGACCTCGGCGCGCCCATCATGTGACCGCCAGCTAGACGGTTCGGGATCCATTGACGGGAGAGAAATGGTTGCTGACCACCGTTGAGCGGAGTCATATGGTTGCAACACGCAGCGCGACACACACCATAAGACTCCGGTCAACTTCCCAAGATCACTTCCCGAGGATCTTTGGACCGGACCACAAGCCGACGGCCCGGCCGGGCTGTGTCGGGGTTGGTTGCTGGCTGTGCTGACGTGAGAGAAATGGTTGCTACCCCTCATTGAGCGGCAGTCATCTGTTGGCGACACGTGTTGCGACACGCACCATTTCTCTCACGCCAACACTTCAAGATCGCTTTGAAAGCTCTTTGAACCGGTCACAGCCAGATGACCCGGACGAGGACGGTTCAGGGCGCGCTGTGCGCCCGGGAGCCGAGGGACTGGAGGAAACCCCAAGCGTCGGAGACGATTTCGTCCAGGTCGTTGTGCTTCGGCTGCCAGCCGAGTTCGGCGATGGCGCGGTCGCTGGAGGCGATGAGGGTGGCGGGGTCGCCGGGGCGGCGCGGTGCGTCCTGGGCGGCGATAGGTAGGCCGGTGACGCGCTCGCAGGCCGAAATCACTTCGCGCACAGAGAATCCGGTGCCGCTGCCGAGGTTGTAGACGCGGTGCGCACCGGCCTCGGCGGTGGCCAGTGCCAGCACATGGGCCTCGGCGAGGTCGCGGATGTGGATGTAGTCGCGGACCGCGGTGCCGTCGTGCGTCGGCCAGTCGGTGCCGAACACGGAGATCGCCTTGCGATGCCCGGCCGCGACCTGCAGCACGAGCGGGATGAGATGCGTTTCCACCACCCGGTTTTCGCCGAGGCCACCGTAGGCGCCGGCGACATTGAAATAGCGCAGGCTGGTCGCCGCCAGCCCGTGCGCGATCGAGTAGGAGGTGATGGCGTGATCGATGGCGAGCTTCGACGCACCGTACGGGTTGGTGGGCCGGGTCGGCGCATCCTCGGTGATCGGCACCTGTTCCGGCTCGCCGTACACCGCCGCGGTCGAGGAGAACACCAGCCGTGGCGTGCCCGCGTGCCGCATCGCCTCCAGCAGTTCGAACGTCTTCACCACGTTGCCGTGCCAGTACTTCTCCGGCTGCTGCACCGACTCGCCGACCAGCGACTGCGCGGCGAAATGCATGACACCGTCGAAGGTTTCGGCCGCCAGCAACGCGGGCGCGGCCGCAGCCACATCACCCTCGACGAAACGGGCGTCGGCAGGAACACCGTCGGCGTTGCCGGTGGACAGATCATCGACGACGACGACCTCATGACCCGCTTCGATCAGCACCTGCGCGCAGACACCACCGACGTAGCCCGCGCCACCTGTGACGAGAAGTTTCACGCCTCAGACCAGCTTCACCTGGACGGCGTGCGCCATCTCATCGGACAGTTCGAATCCGTCGTGACCCGGCACGGTGATGACCACCGAACCCGGCTTGGTTTCGACCGTCACGCGCGCGTCGGGCACCACGCCCGCCTCACGCAGTTGACCGATCACTTCGGGGTCGGTCTGGATGTGCTCGGCCAGCCTGCGCACGACGACCGCGTGCACCTGACCGTGCGACAGATCCGAGAGCCGGACCAGCGTCTCTTCGGCGTGGGCAGGCGCCGAGATGCCGAGCTCGTCGAGGCCGGGGATCGGGTTGCCGTAGGGGGAGGTGGTCGGGTGGTTGAGCACCTCGACCAGACGCCGCTCGACGTCCTCGCTCATCACGTGCTCCCAGCGGCAGGCCTCGGCGTGCACGTTCTGCCAGTCGAGCCCGATGATGTCGACGAGCAGTCGCTCGGCGAGCCGGTGCTTGCGCATCACCGCGACCGCCATGCTGCGGCCCTTCTCGGTCAGTTCGAGGTGGCGGTCGCCCGCGACGAGCAGCAGCCCGTCGCGTTCCATCCGCGCGACGGTCTGGCTCACCGTCGGTCCACTCTGTTCGAGGCGCTCGGCAATGCGAGCGCGCAGGGGCACCACGCCCTCCTCCTCGAGGTCGTAGATGGTACGGAGATACATCTCCGTGGTGTCGACCAGATCCTTCACCTGTTACCCCTTCGTCGGCACAAATTCTACCTACGCACGACGACACCACCGTGTGCCGGACGGTGTCGCACCGCGTTCGGCGCGGAAATGCGGGAATCCTGTCGGCGCACGGCATGCGGCCGTGATCGCACTTGTCTGTATTTCTACTGCATAGCAACGTTCAACGGTGTTGGTACCTTCCCGCGTAGCGTTGCGAGCATGGCCACTGCACCGCGCAGCGAACACTCGATGCCACCTGGCGATCACCGCGGTCCGGGAACCGTCGTCTGGACCGACCGGTTCCTCGACTACACCTGGACTCCGGAGCATCCGATGAAACCGGCGCGTCTGAAGTTCACCATGGCGCTCGCGGAAAGTCTCGGATTGCTGGACGGTGTCGAGCTATTGGCACCCGCCGCGGCCGACCGCTCCGACCTGTTGCGCATCCACACCGCGGACTATGTGGAGGCGGTCGAGCACGCCAGGCAACCGGTCGGCGCACCGCAGGCGCCGCCGTTCGGCTTGGGGTCGCCCGATAATCCGGTATTCCCCGGAATGCACCAGGCCGCGTCGGTGATCGTCGGTGGCACTTTGGCGGCGGCACAGGCGATCGCGGAGGGGCGGTCGCGGCGCGCGGTGAGCATCGCGGGTGGCATGCATCACGCGATGGCGGCTTCGGCGTCCGGGTTCTGCGTCTACAACGATGTGGCCGTGGCCATTTCCTGGCTGCTCGACCACGGCTTCGACCGCATCGCCTACCTCGATGTCGACGTGCATCACGGCGACGGCGTGCAGCGCGCGTTCTACGGCGATCCTCGGGTGCTGACGATCTCGGTGCACCAGCATCCGGCGACGCTCTGGCCGAGCACCGGCTGGCCGGAGGAGACCGGAGCTGGTGCGGCGGAAGGCACCGCGATCAATCTGCCGGTGTTGCCTGGCACGCGAGATGCGCAGTGGCTGCGCGGTTTCCACGCGGTGGTGCCCGGCGCGGTCGCGGCGTTCCGGCCGCAGATCGTGGTCAGCCAGTGCGGGGTGGATACCCACCGTGAGGACCCGCTGGCGGATCTGGCGTTGACCGTCGATGGGCAGCGCGCCGCGTTCCGCGCCATGCGCGACCTCGCCGATCAATACGCGGAGGGACGCTGGCTCGCGGTCGGCGGCGGCGGGTACGGGCTGGTCCGGGTGGTGCCACGCGCGTGGACCCATTTGCTCGCCACCGCCCTCGATCGCACCATCGCGCCGGACACCGCGATCCCGCAGGCGTGGATCGATCAGGTCAGGGCGGCGGCGCCACAGGTGGATCCGCCACGCACCATGGGTGACGGCGGCGACATCGCCTACCGCCCGTGGGACGGTCCCGGCGGCACCGGGGAAACTGGAGACCCGCAACTCGACCGCGCCGAACGCGCCATCGACACGGCCGTGCTGGCCACCCGCCGAGCCACTTTCGGATTGCTCGGCCTAGACCCGGAGGACCCCCGTGACTGACCCCCGAGACAAGTTCTAAGTAGACCCTCTGGGAAGTAGCAGCGTACGACCGGCAGGCGACGCACAAACGAATGATCCCCACCACCTCAAGAAGCTGGTGGTGGAGATCATGTGGCGATCAACCGCATCAAAGCCCTCGACGGTCCATCTCAGCCTCACACACAGACAAGTGACCCTCCGCCACGGTCTCATCAGCCGTATTCGCCAACACCCACCCAAACGGGGGCACCCCCCGAGGTGCCAACATGTACCCGGCGCTAGCCGCTCGCTGGATCGCAGCCTGAACCGATGCTGACCATTCCTCGGACATCTTCGCCCCCTTCTGGCGTTTCCGCCGCCAAGCATCGGCTACCGCATCCACTTCCGCTTGCGTTCCTTCGCTCATGACACAAATCATGCTCTGAGCAGGCAATCTCTTATACCCTTAACGTGTGGCCAGCATGTGGCCAAACCCGTTGCAACACAGATCAGAAGGGGTAAAACCTGTTGTGACCGTTGGGGATTGGAGCGCATTCGGGGCGGAACTTCGCCGTCTCCGGGAACAGCAGGGCTTGTCCGTTCGCCAACTCGGCAAACAAATCCTGTACGACCCGTCCGCCCTGTCGCGATTCGAAAACGGGAGACGGAAACCCCCGGCCGATATCGTCACACGGTTGGATGCCGCCTTGAACGCCGACGGTGCACTATTTGCACTGTTCGAGTCCTTGATCGAACCGGACCCGTTTACGCCTCACGAGACAGCAGCACTCCAGAATCGTCGCTATGCGGACGGGGAACTTGCCACCGATTTACAGACTCTTTTATCCGACACCAGACGGTTAGAGGACGAAATAGGGTCCAAACTGGTACTTCCCGTGACGATTCGTCAAGCCAAGATTAGTGCTGCCCTTGCCCGGGAGGCCACCTCTACGGCCCGTATACCCCTAGTTGATACTGCGAGCGGCTGGGCACAGTTCCATGGCTGGTTAAACGCATCACTAGGACACCACGATGCCGCAATCCATCACTATCGGGAAGCTCTGGAATTAGCCGAAGAGGCAGGGAATCCGGATATGGTGTCAACCACGTTAGCTATGCGTGGACATGTGGCGTGGATGGCTGGTGACATCGGGGCAACCGTGGGTTTATCCCGGGCCGCTCAACGAAACCCGAAGAACTTGTCCCGTACAGTATTGGCTCTTGCGGTACAGCAGGAAGCACGCGGTTTAGGCATGGAGGGCGACATCGACGGGATGGAATCCCGGTTGGATGCCGCGACGGATCTAATCCTGTTGGGTGACCCGGATAAACCGGATGCTCAATACTTTTACAGCGATTCGTTTATCCACATGCAACGCGGTATGGCTTACCGACATGCAAGGCAATGGGGTAAAGCTGTCAGAGCTTTGGAACACGGTCTCAAAGGGTTCGATACGAAAACGATGGAATCTGAATGGGCCACCTGGTACCTGGCCGAACTGGCGTGGTCGTATGCCGGTATCGGTGAGCCCGAAAAAGCATCAACGTTAGCGCAACGGGTAATGAATGTGGGGAAGGGTACGCCCGGTTCACGTTTGGTTGCTTATATGCGGGATTTGTATCAGGCAATGGATCGAAGGTTCCCCGGCAAGGCTTGACCTCGTCTACTTCGCCCCAGGTTCAATCATGCTGACCAGTGCGCGTCGCACAGGCTCGCAGCTACGGTGCGGCGCGTAGGTAGGTCATGGTGAGTCGTCCGCGTAGGTCGAACATGGCTTGTCCGCCGGTGAGGACGGCTCCGCTGTCTTGGGTGACGAGTAGGCGGAGTTCGTCTCCGGCGGCGAGTCGGCGGGTGCCGGTGCAGGTGGTGATGTTGTCCCAGGCGTTGGCGTTGTCGGCGCGGGCGAGGACGGCTCCAGCGCTCCCGGCGTTCTTGGTGATCTTGACGGCGCGGCGTCCGTTGGTGTTGGCGGCCCAGGTCCATACGGCTTCGATGAGGTAGAGCCCTGCCACCCGGCAGGTGAGCCCGTTTGTCGAGTACTGGGCTTGTCCGCCTGGCCGGGTGTCCCATTCGGCGGTTTGCCAGGTCACGGTCGTGTCGACGCCGTTGTTGATGTTCATGGCTGTCGTGCGTACTGCCGACACCGACGGCGGCGCGCCGGAACCGGGCGGAATGCTGGTCTGGGAAAGGGTCGACTCTATCGCGGTAGCGAGGGACCGGATTTGTTGTGCACCTTGCCATATGGCGTCGGTTTCGTCCGGGTAGGGGAAGCGGTAACGGGGTGTTTCGCCGGGCACGGTCAGGCTCCTAGGAGGGCGTGTAGACGCCGGGGTGGGTGAGGTAACGCAGGTCGTTCCAGCTGACGGACTCCGATAGTTGTCGGGGTGCGCCGGTGGACCATGGGAGGTTTTTGTCGAGGTCTGCCCAGGTGACTTGGGGCGTGGGGTTGGTTTTCCACACGTGTTGCAGTGTGGTGGTGATGATCCATCCGTGGTCGTAGGTGATGGTGCCGCCGATGATGGCGAACACGGGCCACAGCTGGGGCAGCCACGCGGTGTAGAGGGAAGACGAAACATAGGTCACCGCTTGGGTTTCGGCGGCGAGGGTGAATTGCTCAGCTTCGGTGCGGGTGTGAAATCCTTTGGTGCGGCGGGTATCCCAGGTGATCGGTGGGTGTGGGGGTAGTGCGCCTTCGTATTGGGCTCGGTTGAGTACTTCGGTCACCATGGGTTCGATGTGTGCGTCGTTGTTGAACCAGGAGGCGAATTGGAGGGTGCGGCGGCCGTGGGTGTCGCCGTCGGCGGTGATGGCGAAGGTGGTTCGGTCGCCACCGTCGGTGTCTTTCCAGTTGACCTGGACTCGGTTGATGACGGAGTTGGGGGCGAGTTGGATGCCGTCGTCGGTGCTGGTCTGGTGTCCTGGCAGTCCGGTGCCTTTGTAGGTTTGCCCGTCGTAGGCGATATCGCCGGTCTGGATGTAGATCAGTCCGTCGGGCATCTGGACCAGGTAGGCGGCTACGTCGTGGTTGCGGCGGTAGAGGTGACGTATGACGTTGGTGTGGGGCTGATAGGAGTAGGTATCGCCTGCGGACATGTACATTTCGTCGACGAGCCCGTGCAGGTCCCGGTCGCCTACATCCAGGGGCGAACAGGGGTGCTCGGTCGCGCCGGGGTAGATGTAGAAGGCATCGATCTCGGCGGGTGCGGCTGCTTGGGCTATGCGGTTGGCGCGGGTGATCATGGTTTCGGTGGGCCAGGTGCCCGGTGTCGACATGACGACGTTGCCCAGGTCTGCGTCACGGGCGGCGGCGGTGATCGCCAGCACCCATCCGTGGGTGCCTTGCGGGGTGGCGGTGGCGGCGGTGATGCGTCCGGCGAACCAGCGCAGCGACGCGGGTTCGGGGTGTTCCCACCACAGTTCGATCCGGCGGCCGATCACGGTCGTTGTCGCGAACTTCTCGGCCCAGGTTCCGGTCCGGTCGAGGATGGACAGTTGCGCGGTGGCGGGTCGGGCGTGGGAGAGGTATTCGCTTCTGCCCCAGTCGACCGTGATCCCGTCCAATGCGAGTGGGGCCGTATCAGCCTGCGCGCCTGCACATTCCACGCGTTCGCCGTCGATGAGGAGATAGGGAGTGGGATCGAAAGCCATGTCATGCCACCTTGAGGTTGATCGCGGCCGACGCGCCCACGGTGATGTTGCGGGCGCGGAGAACCCGCTGGATTTGCTGGGCGGTCGATTGCGGGTCGACTGCGCCGTTGATGGTGATGTGGATGTTGGTGACCTGCGGCGGCGGCGCGGCCGCGACGGCTCCGACCCACCCCGCCAGCGTCGGCGCGGCGGCACGGAGCTCGGGCCCCGGCGCGGCGAAGGCGTCGAACCCGGTGGGCAGGAACCGCACCACGTCGGCACCGGTGGGTATTGCGGTCAACTCGGCAGCGCGCCCGCCGAAAAACTTCTTGAGCCACGAGGGCGGGGAGGGCCACCGCAATGAGCCCAGGACGCTCAGCAGCGACCGGACCGCGTTCACGACGGCGGTGATCGCCGAGCGGATCGCCTCGAACGCCGAGCGGGCCGGGCCCGCCATCTTCGAGAGCACCTCGGGCACGCGGGCCACTCCCGCGGTGAACTTTTCTATCAGCGGATTGGCTTGGCTGACAATTATGTTCGCTAGCGATGTGAGGGCCTTGACCACGGTCACGACCACCGGAGTGGCGGCGATCATGGCTTTGGCCAGTAGCGGCAGGATCGAGGCGGCCAGCCGCACCAGGGGCGGTACCAGCGGGACTACGGCCACGATCAGATCAGAGAATGCGCCGACCAGTACCGGGAGCACGCCACTGTCGACCAACATCTTGATCGCTGCCACGAGCGATCCGGCGATCTCGGTAGCAACCTGCTGCACCACGGGCACCAGCCGCGCGAACAGGTTAGCGATCGTGGGCAGGATCGAAGCGAGTCCTCCGGCAAGGGATTTCGCCAGTGCCACGAACAGCGGGGCCAGCGAGGAGACTGCTTGTAGCAGTCCGGCGGCCAGGATGCCCGCCAGGCGGACCAGGTGCGGGAGCAGCGGGGCGACGGCCCGTAAGAGATCGGTGAACGCGCGAGCGATCAGCGTCAGCACGCCACTGTCGACCAACATCTTGATCGCCTGCATGAGCGATCCGGCGATCTCGGCGGCAATCTGGGCCACCACGGGCACCAGGCGGGCGAACAGATCCGCCACGGTCGGCAGGATCGAAACAAGGCCTCCTGCAAGTGATTTGACCACGGCAGCGAAGGACGGGGCCAGTGCCGACACCAGCTGTGCCAGTCCGGCGGCGAGGATGCCCGCCAACCGGGCCAATGGCGGCACCAGTGGGGCCACGGCCGCCGTCACAGCGGAGAGGGCACGGGCGATCTGCGGGAGCGCGCCGGTGCTGATCAATGCGTTGAGCGCGCCGGTCAGCGCGCCACCAACGGTGGCGGCCATCTTCTCCAAATATGGTGTGACACTGGTGATTACGCGTCCGATGCTGGCGAATGCGGACCCCAGGGCCGGGCCTACGACAGCGCCGAGACGAGCGAACAACACGACCACGGGTCCGATCAGCGCGCCCAGACCCGAGAGTGCTTGGGCGAACCCGGCGAACAGTCTGGTCAGGGTGCCGTCGGCGGCGAGACGGGAGAACGCCGCGCCGATCGCGCCGAGCACACCCCCGAACGCTGTGCCGATCCGGCCTGCGACCGACGCGGCGGACGCGCCGAGGTCGAGTAAGCCTTGGGTCAGTTTCGTCAGACCGGGGGTCAGGCTAGCGACGAATGTCTTTGCACCAGAAAGGATTCGATCGATCGCGGCGGCACCGGGACCGGTCAGCTGGGCAACGACAGCCCGGAACACCCCCGACACGGCGGAGGCGATTCCGGTCATTGCCGGGGTGATCCGGTCGAGCAGCCCGGACAGTTGGGCAAACGCCGGGGCCATCTCACGCGCGAACGTCGCGGAGACGGCCTCACGTAATCGCGCCAGCGCCGGGGCCGCTGTCTGGGCGGCCTGTTTGATACCCTCCATGCCCACCTTGACCGCAGCCAGGGCAGGGGCGGCGAGCAGCCCGAGTCCGACCAGGCCGACGCCGAGGTTGCCGACCGCGCCAACGGCGAACCCGATAGCGGAGGTGAGGGCGGCGAGTTTTATTGTGGCGGTGGCGAATCCGGCGACGGCACGGGCGGTGCGGTCGAGTTCGCGGCGCGCGGCCGACCCGTCGCCGAGGATGCGCACCGACAATATCGCCGTGCGATTGGCCATCGGCTTACCCTCCTTCTCTGGCTCGTTCGGCCGACTCTTCGAGCACGGCTATGGCGGTGGCGATGATCTCGTCTGGCTCCGTAAGCCATTGCGACGGCATGGTTTTCGTGGCAATGGCGAGTTCGACTATCAGTCGTTCGACGGAGCCGGGTTCGTAGGGTCCACCACGTGTTGTCCTGCCTCCGACACAGCGGCGGCGGCGGTGACGAACTCGTCCCAACTGCCGGGGAACAACCCGAGTCGGCGCAGCGCGGCGTAGCCGAGAAAGTTGAGGAACGTCAGCGGGTCGTCTTGGGGGGTGTCCCAGTTGTGGGTGCGCCGCGTGCGGGCGTAGGCCATCTGGTCGGCCACGGTGGTTTCGATGCCGTGGTGTTCGGTGCCGTCGAGCATCGCGATATCGACAACAATCCTGGATACAGCCATTTCTAGAGTCCTTTGACTTGGTCTAGTAGTTCGTCGCGGTGGCGGGCATACAGCCCCACCCACCCCGGTTCGCTCTGTTGCGCGGCACGGGCCACGAACGGATCAGCGGCGATGGCGCGGGCGGGCCAGCCCCAATGGATCGGGCCCGCGTACGGGGTGGTGTTGTCGCCGACGCGCACCATCCCGCCGCGTCGGGTACCCGATACCCGCACGGTGCCGACGAGTCGGCCGCTGCGGTGCGGTGCCAGCGAGCGGGCCCGCACCGCCACCATCGCGGCGGCGGCCCGGTGCACCTGACGTAGCTCGTCCATACCCGCCGCAGCGCGGCGCAGCGTGGCCTCGAGCCGTGCCGCGCCCTGCACGTGTACCGAGGGCATTACGGGGTGGGAGTCGGGTCGTAGGGAGTGGGTTGCCCGACCAGCGACCATTCCACCTCAGCGGTCGGCCTGGTCTTGACTTCCCCACCGATCGACAACGGGTCGACAGTCAATGTCCCCTGAAATCCTCTGTCCAGCAACGTGTTCGGCACGAACTTGAACGGCTGCTGTTCACCCGCGTGGGTCAGTGACCATTCGTTGATGCCGCCCGTGGACAGGTCTTGCACGATGGTCGCGTTGAGCGTCCAGCTGTAGGTGATCTCACCGGGCACCACATCACCACAGAGCGTGCGTAAATCGTCCTCCTTGTCCTTGTCGGGCTTGAGCACGGCACTGGTGATCTGGCACGAAATATCGATCAGGGTGCCGGTCGCTCCCAGGGTGAGCGTGCCGGGGCCCATCTTGAAGGATCTAGCGGGCATAGGTGTTGTCTCCTAACAGGTTTCGATGTCGAGGGTGAGACGGAACGCAGGCAAGGGCCCGCCACCGCCGGGCAAGGTGACACGCTCGGACAGCGAGGTATCCCCATCCGGTTCCAACACGGTCAACGCCTTGGTGAGCATCCCGGACAGCGCCCAGAGAGCTTGGGCTGCACCGGTATCCGGGGCGATCAGGTACACGTCGGCGGTGACCGTGCCGCCACCGCCGAGTAGGTCATGGGCGATGGATCGGCCGGTGACCCACGCGCACGGAGGGTTGAGGTCGCGCGGGTCGACTCCTGCCCGCACGCCAGCCCTACGGAGCGCGGCAACGACACCGCCGAGTACTGCGGTGATATCGAGCTCAGTCATCGGTTAGCCCACCGCCGGACGCGCATAGCTACCCAATCCCAAAAGGATGGCCAGGTCAGGGTCGTTGCGCTGCACGTAGATCGGACCCAGCTCCCCGAAACTTTCGACTCCGGCGGGGCTGTTGCGACGACGGAACAATCGTGCGGCCAACATCACCGCGCCCTGGCGTTTGGACTCGGGCCACAGTTGCGGCGGTATCGGTGCCGAAAACCACTGGACCATAAGTGAATTCACGGCGTTGACGACCGTCGTCACGTCCGCGTCGTCACTGGGATCGGCAAGGCGTAGATAGGTTTTCACCGCCGCTTCGGTCGCTGGCGTCTGCATCGGGGTAGTCACGGCCCAGGGCTCCTATGCCGTCGGCGCAGTGATGGTGACCTTGGCGATGCCCTTGGCGCTGTGCAGCAGTCCGGCCCAGTAGCCGAACAAAGCGCCGTCGCGGCCGCCGCGTGCGATGTCGACGGTTTCCACCCGGATCGGTGAGCCCGCCAGTTCGTAGAACGTCGCGGCGGGACGTGCGCCTACGACAACCGTTCCCGCAGGCACGAATTCGCTGTCGACGAAGTTTCGGGGATCGATGCCGAGTAGTTCGAGGTAGGCGGGCAAGTTGTCACGCGTGACATCGATCAGCGCCTCGAGGTCGGTCGGGCTGACCAGCACGTAGGACGCGCGGGTGCGCGCTTGGAGTTTCAGGAACGTCTTGCCCTTGGCCACCGCCTTCAACAAACTCGGCGCGCTACCGGCCGCCGTCGCCGAGCTCATGACGAAACTTGCTGCGCGCTGGTCGGATTCATACGCATACGACTCGGCCATAGCCCGGAAATACGACGCGATGAACGCCTGATCATTGAAATCGAAAAACTTCCTATCGAGGTCGTGTGCCCCGGCAAGCCGTTTGGCCTCCACCGCAACGGTTTCGGTCACGGCCGGACCCGAAGGGACCTCGGTCTTGTCGCCCGCGTAATCCTTCACCACCGGGCGGGTCTTCCACCGCCATCCGGTGACCTTCCAATGGGTGAGTACGTCGGGGTTGAGCAACGGGACTACGGCCCGTTCGTAGGCGACACCGGACCACACCTCCCCAACCCATCCGTCGGGGCTGACCCACGGGTTGGCCGAGCGGGTGATATCGACCAGCGCGGCCGACAGGGTGGCATCGCCGTGACGGGCAGCGTGCAGGGTGTCGCACACCTGCGCCCAGGACATCGGGCGTGGCTGGGTGCGTGCGGCGTGCAACCCGTACGGTGCGGCGGCGGTGGCCGACAGGGCAGGTTCGGTGCCGGCATACCGGGCAGGCGATTCGGCCGGCAGTGCCCCGGCGGTCGAATCCACGGTGACCCTGTCGGCGGGGAAATCGGTGGCAGGTGCGTTCATGGTGGGTTCCTTCGTTGCGAGAGTGGGGGTTTCATCAGGTCCGGGGCGGGCGGCCTGCACGCTGTGCACGCGAGCATCGGCGAACGCGGGGATGGCGACCAGCGCGACGGCTTCGAGGACGGCGGAGACGACGCGCGATCCGTCCGGGGACAGCTGCACCGCCGAGAGTTCGACCGACAGGGCGTCGCGGATGCCTTCGGCGGCATCGGAGAGCGCTAGATCACCGTCGGCGCCAGAGCCGACACGGAACGTCAGCGCGAGCCCGGTGGGGGTGTCGGTGGCGGCGCTGACGTAGCCGACCGGGGTCCCGGAGCCGTCGGGGTTGCGGTGGTCGCGGTACAGCTTGACCCAGCGCAGATCAGCGGGAATCGTGACCGCGCCCGCCTCCACCGTGACCGGACCGCGATCGGTACGCCCCACCACGCCATACGGGAGCGCCAGCCCGGTAATCACCCGCCGCGCCGCGTCGGCGGACAGGTCAGCGACCTTGGCCAGGGTGCACAGTGTTTGGCTCACTGGGTGCCCTCCTGGTCGTGCCGATCGGGGGTGTCAGCGGCGGCCAGTACCTGCACGATCCACGACAGCACCACCACCACCGCACCGACCGCCACTAGGGCCGTGGACGCTATAACGAGGGCCAGCACGCTCAGCCACATCACGACCGCACTCCCGCCGAAGCAGTGGCAGGGGTGGCAGAACCCGGAGCCGGGGTAGGAGCACCGGGAGCAGCCGGGGCGGATCGGGCGGGGCCTGGTCCGCCGTCGTCGGGTACCTGCACGCGTGTCGTGGGCCCGACGAAATCCTCTGCATCAAAGGCGATCCGGCAACCGCGCGGGATCATGTCGTCCATGCCCAGGCGTGCGGAGATCGCCGACATGTACGGGGCCAACCCGTAATCCACGAGCTCGATATTTCTGCTCTGGGTGGTCTCATAGGTCAGCGACGCCGTGGGCCCGGTCGCATCGATCGAAGCGGCCGGAATTCCGGCGGCACGCGCGATATCGACGGCCGCCGCGTTGCGGCCCTCGATCAACAGATGCCCGTCCGGTGCGCCGTGCTCACGGAGCTCGATAGCGCTGTTGGTGTAGGCGACGCCACCGTTCGCGCCACGCCGAGCAGCCGCCCAATCAGCGACCAGCGCATTAATTTGCTCGCGCGTCATCGGCGCATCAGTGGTCTGGTGTAGTTCCAGGTTCGCGGCGGGGGTGTCGGCAACCTTGTCAGCAGCCCGAATGAGTTTGGAGGCGTGGCGGATCGCACGCTGACCGAACCACAGCACACCCTCGTCCACGCCAGGGATCAGGCATACATCGGCGTCGGCGGCCAGTTCCCCGTCCACCACGATCCGCCCAGCGGTATCGAATTCCCAACGCTCCCAAGCAATCCTGCCAGCTTCGATCACCAGACCCGAACTGTCACGCGTCAGTGCCCACAACGACCACCCGTAGAACAGGAGATCATCCACCGTCCACAGCATCCGGTGAAACGGCGACACGGGGCCGTCGGTGCGGTCCAACCACAACGGCTGGGAGGTGAGCAGGACATCAGCGCGATAGGCGCGCAACGGCATTCGCGCGATAGACCCGACGATGATGCGCCGGGCCCGTGCCATCGCGGGCACGCTCATAGCCTCGAGGCGCGTCATCGGCAAGACGTTGTCCAGCCCCACCAAATCGGGCCACACCACGTCGTTCAGGTGGTTCGGGTAGCGGGAGAACGGAGAGGAAACCTGGTACGTATTCGGCGAATTACGCGCTGCTGCTGCGAGATCGGGCAGCGAGCGAATCGCTTTGAGTGAGGACAGGACTCCCATGCATACGATCTTGCGGAGATCTGCGACTCTGGCGAAACGACGCGACACGGGCCGCGTCGGCGGCGCGCTTCACGGCGCGCCCGTCGTCGCCGTGTCCTGCGTGTGCATGAGCAAGCGCGGCTCGCGCGTTCTGGGCGTGTGAGTCGCCAGCGAAGCGCCACCCGCACTCACACACCGACAACACCATGTGCGCGGTCGCATCGGTACGGATCTTCATCCGAACACGCTCACCGGAACAGCCGCCGGGGGCGGTTGATGCTCCAAGGCGTACACCGCCAACGCGGCAGCCTCCAGGCTGGCGATCGATCCCGGCGCACGGCGCGAGAGCGCGACCGCGTCGCCGACCGGGCGCAACGCGGCAATCTCGGCGGCGGCCGAGAACGCCGGATCGGCACGGAACCGCAGCCGGATCGGCCCGCCGTCGCGCGGGTTTAACCGGTCCAGGAGGTTCCCGGCGGCGGCGGTGATGTCACGGGTAACGATCGGCATCAACTCCACCCCCAGACGCGCCAGCTCATCGGCCAGGGTGACCGAAGGTCCGGCCCGGTCCACCGCTAGCCCGTGGTGGAGGTGGGTAGCGGCCAGCTGACGCAACCGGGGTGCCGCCCACGCGGTTCCGGGGCGGCATTCGATCAACTCCACCACCGGTAGCCCGTCGACGTGCGCGGCGGCCACGATGGCGGTTTCGCTGCGATCGATCGCCACCGCTGCCCCGAACGCCGGGCGCACATCGGCCGGGAACGGCTCCCTGGTCTGGGCTTCCTCCCAGCGCGGAAACAACCGTTCCCCGGCACCGGTGCGCCGGTTGCCGTAGGCGCGCGCGAACTCACCGGGCTTGTCGCCCAACTGATCTCGCGCCCGCCGCAGAGCATCCATATCGATGGTGTGCCCGTAGGCGGGATGACAGCCTGCCACCACGTCGAGGTCTAGCGGGTCGGCGTCCTCGGGTATCGACCACTCGAAATACGCCATGCCGGGATCGCGGTCGCGGCCACGGTCCGAAAGCGCGTGGAACCAAGTGGAATTCGCAGTTCCCATGGTCGACAAGACGATCGTCTGAGCACCGGGGCGGGTGGCCTGTGTCGGCACGATCGCTTGCATGAGCGCCGCGCCCTGGGCGTCATCGAAGGTCCACGATTCGTCAATGTTGTTCAGGTCGGACTGTTTTCCGTGCAACGCGTCGATAGTCGGAGGGTGTGGACGCAACTCCGACCCAGTAGCGAAGATCATCCGGCTATCTCCGGCACCCCATTTGACCGTGACCAGCGGTTCGAGCGGTGAACGCAACAACCGGCCCGCCATCTCCCGCCATTGATCGCGTGCGTCCTGCCCGGTCTGGGCGGTATGCCAGGCACGCTGATTCGGCCGAAACAGGCAGCGGTGCACCGCATTCGACAACACGAGCGTGGTCTTTCCGGACTGGCGCGGCACCGAGATAACGACCAGCGAATGCACGAAACGCCCTCGCTCGTCCACCTCCAAAGCGACATCGGCGACTTGGCGTTGCCACGGCATGAGTGGTTGCCCCAGTGCCGCACTGACTTTCGCGACAGCAGGGCCGAACGTCGCCCTACTCGGGTCGCGGGGTGTCGCGTACCGGGGCGGTGGTGTCGGCGGTAGCGGGGGTGGCGAGGTCACGCAGCAACTCCTCGAGCGTGTCTGTTTGGGCGGCGGCCCGCGTCGCCGGAGTCATCCGCAACTCCTTGAGCGCGTCCAGCACCGGGCCGAGAAGTTTGCTGGGGCCGTAGGGTTTGTTCTGGGATTCGAACGAGTCCAGCGCCCAAGCGCCGGACCGGATCAGCGTCAGCGCCGCTTCGTCGGCATCACACAGCGCCTGATCGCGGCGCGCTGCATCGATCGCCACCTGAACGGCCTTGGCGTGCCGCCCCGGTTCGGTCCGCACCACCACATCGGTGGCGGGCAACTCGGTGAACATCGAATCTTGGCCTTGCTCAGGTGATTTCGAGTGTCGTCGTGGCATTGGTCATGGTTCCTTCACTGTCGGTTCTGCTACCCCTCCGGGGTAGGTGTTCCTACCCCCATGGGGTAGGCGTCCTTGGGAAAAAAGACAACCCGGCGCGGGGCGTCCACGTGAACGCGCGTCAAAAGATCTGGTCAGCCGTGCCGCTGCGACGCGGCCCGCGTCGGCGGGCCACACGTCCGGACATCCTTGCCCGGCGACGTGGTGGGCGTAGAGGGCTACACCCTGGGCGCGAGTGAGCAGCAGTTCGCCACCTGACAGCACGGTTGCGGAGTTGTCGTCATACACCCGCACGCGGCCTTGCTCGCACGGCCACACGTCCAGGGGCAGCAGTCGCGCACTGGTGCGGGTCAACCGCCATGCCAGTGGTGCGCCACAGCCACGGCAGTAGGTTTCGGTATCGAGTTCCATTGCCGCACTACCACTCTCGAGATGGGGCCGATGTAGTGGCCTGGTACCGGCGGGTGGCGTACCACTCGTGCAACCACATGTCCCCACGTGAGCTGTTGCAGGACTTGTGCGCCGGGCGCAAGTTCTCCAGCGCATCCGTGCCCCCCTTGCTGCGGGGGATGACGTGGTCGGCGGTGGTCGCGCCGCGCCGCCCGCACAGATGACAGGTGCTGCCGTAGGTAGCCAGGCACAACAACCGCAATGCCTGCGCCCGGCGGCCCGACCAACTCACGAACTCACCGCCGGGACGGGTGGGTCCAGGGCAACCGGCGGCGGGCCCAGGTGAGCAGACGGCGGGCCGGGACGGGACGGGACTACAACGATCCGGCCCCGTTCCACGATCCGATCAGCCGGGGCCAGTAGATCGGGGCGGGCCATGTTCGGTGCTGGCGTCAGGTCAGGAGGTGGATTCAGTAGATGGTCAGTGCTCATGTTTTGGCTCATTTCCGTTGTGGTGCATAGACATTCAGGTGATGGTTAGAGATCAAGCCTTGCCGGGTAGCCTCCCAGCGCTTGCCTCCCAGTTTTTCCGCTCACCGCCTGCTACCCCAGCGCCGATAGCCCCGCGTCCATTGGGACGCAAGGCTTTTCGTTATGTCCCACCCCTCACTGGGGGATCAATCCAAGGGGGTGAGCCGTACGCCGGTTCGCACGGAATTAGTCGAGTGAGCACACACCGGGGGCGGTCGGTTTACGGCGGACCCGCCTAATAGCGCCGTCGAACGGGGGTCAGCCTGCTGCGGCATCACCCCATCGGGTGGTGGGTGCCCATCCGCTACCGGCGTCGGCCGGTAGCGGCGAGAAGTCGGGATCGTTGCGGCAGTCCACGCAGCGCCATACCGCGCCCGTGGGCAGTCGCGGAACACGCGTGTCCGGGTGATACGGACGCAGGCACACAGGACAACGTGGGAGCGGAGCGGTACGGGTAACCCGCCGGGGTGTCATGGCTTCGCTGCGCGTGAGCGACGCCGAGGCGCAGGCGCGCCGAGTAACGCGGCCACCTTGGCGATAGTCTCTGGATCGCGCACGACGAGCGGAACCCCGTGGCGGGCACAGCTTTTGGCCAACCACGCTCGGTAAACGTCCTCGTCGCACGGAAGAGGGGGCAGCCCGCTCATTTCGACTCCACAGGAAAGAGGTCGACGAGATGGCAATCCACTACCGCAGCGATCCGGCCGAGGTCGTGGACCGTGAACGAGCCGTGCGCGGCAAGCAGGCCGCGCAGGTCAGCCGCCGCAAGCCCGGAACGCGCGGCCAGGTCCTCGGGACACAATCCCGCCTCGGACATGGCGCGCCGCACCCGCTCGGAAACCAACCGATCTATCTGCTCCATACGGAGCACTGTAAGGTCCGTTCGGACCTGTTGCAACTCGGTATGGACCTCTGAGAGTGAAGTCTGCTAGCTGGAAACGAGAAGGGGCCGACCCGAAAGCTTCGGGTCGGCCCTCTTGAGGTGGTGCGTTAGTATCGCCAGGCCGGGTCGACGCGATCGACGTCGAGTGAGCGCGCACCCGACTTGCCGGGCAGGATCACCGCATGCTCAAGCACTGCCTTGATGATCGACTGCCGCCGGTCGATGCTCAGGTCAGGCCACTCCTTGCGCAGGGCCTCACCACGGCCGATGAGCTCGGCAATCTCGCTCGTCTCCGTGGCCTGCGCTATTTTGCGTCGGTTGCCGTCCAGCCGCGACTCGATCCCATCGCGCAGAATAAGCCACTCCGCCATGGTGATCCGGCGCGCCTTCTTCATGTGCGCCAACTGCTCGAGTTCGGCCTTATCCTCATCCACTTGCCGGGACAACTCCGCCAAACTCGTATCCGCTTCGACCTTTCCGGCGACAGCGTCGGCCAGCTCCACCGAATCCAGCCGATCCAATACGGCATTGGCCAACAAGTTCTCCACCGGTTCGGCAACAACCGTCAGTCGACCGCATCCGTCGTAATCCGGGCCGGATTTGCACACATACCGGCGCACACTCTTGAGGCGATTATCTTTGCCCTTGACGTATTTGATTTTGGAGTACAAACGACTCTCGCATCGTCCGCACCGCAGTCGAGCCGCCAGCACATAGCGCTGCGGCGCGCGGGTGTTGCTGTGTTTGTTGCCCTCAATCTTCGCAAGCAACTTTTCCCGATCCTGGGGCGTGATGATTGCGTCCCATGTCGCCGCGCGAACGATTTCTCCTTGATACGCGCAAAGTCCCGCGTTTCGTGGCGAGGTCAGAATTTGTTTCACTGTCGCGGACCGCCACCGTGCCCCGGTGACCGTGGTTGCCCCACTCTCGGTCAACCATTGCGCGATAGAACGCCAGGACTCTCCGGCCAGGGACCGGCGCGTGCCCTTACGAATGAAATCGGCCTCTTCAGGAATCATCGTCACCTTGTCGGCCTCCCACCCGTACGCGCGGGTGCCCCCCATATTGGGTTCACCCATTCGCGCCCGCTGCTCGTACTTCTCGCGGAGTTTTTTCGCTTTCAGGCGTGAATCCTTCTCGGCGAATGCGGCTTTGATCGTAGCCATGATCTGGCCGTCCATGTCGTGCAAATCGGTCGGCGCACCACTGGTGCCAACCAGATAGCGACAATTCGATACCCGACACAGTTGCTCGAACGCAATGTAATCGGCGCGGTCACGTTGCAGACGGTCCTGATCCTGCATGATGACCGCGTGCACATCCCCAGCTGCGATATCTTCCAATAGCCGATCGTATTCGGGACGCGCCTTCTTCCGTCGTCCCTTGGCGTCACGGGAGGCGGTTATCGAATTGTCACAGTATATTTCGCCGATTCCCCACCTCAGATTTTCGGCGGTGCGCACACCCATCACGAGCTGGCGTTTCACACCCCAGGCTTGGCCGTTGGTCGCGTCGTCGCGGGCGACCCCTGCGCTGGTGCGGGCGGTGTCTTTGGACATGCGGAGCATGACTGCGGCGGAGGCGATATCGCCGCTGGGTTCGATCGGGTACGCCGCGACTATCGCGCGGGCACGGTCGAGGAACGCCGACAGTTCGGCATCGGTGGTGATCCGGTCACCCTCGATAGCCTCAATCGCTTCGGATAGTCGGGTCGGTGTCGCTGTTGCGCCCATCGTGTCGGGCCTCCTCCATATAGGTAGGCTGAATCCCCATGTCAGCCTATGTAACAAGAGGTGATACTAGTGAATAGTCACCCCGTCGACACTCCGGACACCCCCGCTGTGCCGCCGCCCCCGCCGCAGCACTGGTTCGCCGACATACTCGCCTCCGACGGCGGTGTGGTCCGGCTGCGACCGATCACGCCTGATGACGCGGAATCGTTGCAGGAGTTCCACGCCGCGCTGTCCGACCGCACCCGGTATCTGCGCTATTTCGGTCCCTACCCGCGGATCTCGCCGAAGGACCAGTACCGGACGACGCACGTCGACTATCACGACCGGGTCGGTCTGGTGCTGGTGCTCGGGACCGCGATCGTCGCGGTGGGCCGGTACGAACTCCTCGACCGAGTCGGGCCGCGCTCGGCGGAGGTCGCCTTCGTGGTGGCCGACGAGCATCAGGGGCGCGGGCTCGGCTCGATCCTGCTGGAGCACTTGGCCGGTGCCGCCGCCGAGAACAAGATCGATACCTTTGTCGCCGAGGTGCTGGCCGAGAACACCACGATGGTGACGGTCTTCCGGGACGCCGGCTATCAGGTGGAGCGCAGCAGGGACGGGTCGGTGCTGCATCTGGAATTCGCCATCGACCCCACCGAAGCCCTGCTGTCGGTGCGGGATTCGCGGGAGCGCGCCTCGGAGGCGCGCAGCGTGGGCAATCTGCTCACGCCGCGCTCCGTTGCGGTGATCGGCGCGACGCCGAGCGCGGGCCGGGTGGGCGGCGCGGTGCTGAACAACCTGCTGTCCGGGGTGTTTCAGGGCCCGGTGTTCCCGGTGAACCCGAATCGGCGGTCGGTGCGTGGGGTGCGGGCCTACGCGACAGTGCGGGAGATCCCGGACGAGGTCGACCTCGCGGTGGTCGCGGTGCCGCCCGGCGCGATCGCCTCGGTGCTCGACGACTGTATGGCCAAGGGCGTCAAGGGACTTGTCGTGCTCACGGCTGGGTTCGACGCGACCGGCATCGGCGGCGGGACCGCCGAACGGGAATTGGTTGCCGCCGCCCGAGGGCACGGGATGCGAGTGGTCGGGCCGAGCGCCCTGGGCATCGCGAACACCGACCCGGCGGTGGCGCTCAACGCGACGTTGGCCTCGGTGCTGCCCGGCCGGGGGCGGATCGGATTCTTCTGTCAGTCCGGGCCGTTGGGCGCGGCGATCCTCGGCGAGGCAGCCGCGCGGAATCTGGGGTTGTCGACGTTCGTCTCGGCGGGCGACCGTGCCGATGTGTCCGGCAACGATCTACTCCAGTACTGGGACACCGACCCGGATACCGAGGTGGTGTTGCTCTACCTGGAGAGCTTCGGTAATCCGCGCAAGTTCTCCCGGATCGCGCGTCGAGTGGCCAGGACCAAGCCGATCGTCGCGGTGAGCAGCGGACGGCACGCCACCGACCCGAGCAACGACATGGACCGCTCGATCGTGCGAGACCTGTTCGCGCAGGCGGGGATCGTGCAGGTCGACTCCATCTCGGAACTGTTCGACTGCGCCGCGTTGCTCGGCTACCAGCCGCTGCCAGGCGGTTCCCGGCTGTCCGTGGTCGGCAACAGTGCGGCGCTGAACTGGCTGGCCGTCGACGCGGCGCGAGCGGAGGGGCTGGCGGTCGGCGACCCGGTGAACCTGGGGCCGCAGGCGACGCCAGGCGACTACCTCGACGCGACCGTGGCGGCCTTGCGGTCGGATGACATCGACTCGGTCATCGTGGTTTTCGCACCGCCGGTGCCGCTGCCGATGGCGGGTTTCGCGGATGCCATCCGGTCCGCCGCCGCTGCTGTCCCCGAGGTCGACAAGCCGATCTTGACGACATTCATTGCCGAGCAAGGCATTCCGAACCTGCTCGCGGTTCGCGGTATTGGCGCGAGCGCTGTGCGCGGGTCGATCCCGTCGTATCCCGATCCGGAGCGGGCCGCGCGGGCACTGGCCAGGGTTCGACGCTATGCGGAGTGGCGGACCAGGCCGGTATCGCCGGTGCGGCGCCCGGACGGGATCGACACCGAACGCGCCCGGCGGTTGGTGGGGGAGTGGATGGCCGGTTCGGCGGGCGGCCGCAGGCTCACCGATCTGGAAACCGTCGACCTGCTCGACTGTTACGGCATTTCGGTGGTCGAGTTCCGGGAGGTGCGCAACGCCGACGAGGCCGTCGCGGCCGCCGAGGAACTCGGCTATCCGGTGGCGGCGAAGGCGACCGGCGAAATGTGGCGTCGCCGACCGGACCTCACCGGTGTGCGACTGGATCTGTGGCGTCCGGAGGCGGTGCGTCAGGGGTATGCGGACCTGGCCGAACTGTGCGGTGACCCGGTGCTGCACATCCAGAAGATGGCGACCAAGGGCGTCGGCTGTGTGCTGCGCGTCCAAGACGACCCGTCGTTCGGCTCGGTCATCGAGTTCGGACTCTCCGGCCTGATCATCGAACTTCTCGGCGACCGCGCCTACCGCGCCCTCCCGCTCACCGCCGACGAAGCAACCGCCCTCATCGACGCGCCCCGCGCCGCCCCACTCCTATCTGGCACCCCGGCCAGTCCCGCGGTCGACAAAGCAGCGCTTGCCGAACTGGCCCAACGCATCTCGGCTCTCTTCGACGACCTCCCACAAATGCGCGAACTCTCCTTCGACCCCGTCCTGGTCTCCACCAACTCCGCCGAAATCCTCTACGCCCGAGGTCGAATCGGCCCCGAACCGAGCCGCTTCGACACCGGCCCCCGCCGCCTCGGCTGAGGTCGGTGTGGTGGACCGGGCGGAGGTCGTAGTCGTGGACGTGCTGATTGCGCTCGACGGTGAGCTGGGCTCGGTCCAGTCGAGTTTGCGGCGCGAATCCGGTAGTCGCGCCGCCCAACCATTTCCGACTGGCCGCCTGCTGAGCTTCGTTGACGGGAGTCTAATGGTTGCTGATCCGCGTTGAGCGGAGTCTTATGGTTGCAACACGCCCTGCGACACGCACCATTTCTCTCCCGTCAACTTCCCAAGATCACTTCCCGATCTTTGGACCGGATCGAAGACGCTGTCTCGCATACTTTTCGAGTTCCCCGCACAGCGAATCACCGACGAAATCGTGTGTGGGAGGGCAGAAGGTGTGCAGGTTCAGAGGTTACACGATCGATGAATCGGATCCGCACTCGTTCTGTGGATACGCACTGGTTCTGGGCGTCCAGAAGGGGTGCGGATCCACAGTTAGAGTGCGGATTTCGGCGTTCGGGCGGCGCTGGCCGCGGTTGTCGGTCACGGGGGTGCCCGCGATCCCGGTATGTGGGGTCGTAGGGGGTGGTTGCGCGCCGAGTGGGAACTGGTGGCGGGGGCTACTCGGGCGATGCCGCCACCAGTTCCCAGTGATCAACCGACCAGCTCGGGAACCGGTGCTGATCCCCAGTTGGGGTGCGGATTTCGGCGTTGCGCCGGGGCTGGCCGCGGTTGTCGGTCTCAGGGGCCGCCGGTGATCCCGGTATGTGGGATGGAGGAGGGTGGTTTCGTGCCGAGTGGGAACTGGTGGCGGGGGCTTCTCGGGCGATGCCGCCACCAGTGCCCGGTGATCAACCGACCAACTGCAGAACCGGTGCGGATCCACGGAAGGGGGTTCTAGATTGACGGTCAATGCATTGAATGTTGGAGTTTGACAACGCTTCCCGTCGCTCGCGCTTCCTGCCCTGGCGCTTCTTGATGTGCGCGGCACGCTCGTGCTGTCACTTCTCGATGTGCACAGCACGTTCTCGGCGTACACAGCACGCTCGTCCTGCATGGTGAAGCGTGCGGCACGAGCGGAATTCGTACGTCCGGCAGGGAACGCGGGTCGCATACGGATTACGCCGACCGGGTCGCGCAAGCCCCGGAGGGGGCGGGGCGCGCGGGCACCGGCCGGCGTGGCAGGTGACCCCGAGGGTCACCGGGTCAGACGCCAGACTGGCCTCAGGGTTGTGGTCCGGCGTCGCGTGCCGGAGTTACCCGGCACGAAGTTGCTCAATCACTTGGTTTGGTCGATCAGCCGGCGTGGCAGGTGAGCCGAAGGTCGCCCGGTCAGACGCCGGACTGGCCTCGGGGTTGTGGTCTGGCGTCGTGTGCCGGAGTTACCCGGCACGAAGTTGCGCAATCCCCTGGTGTGGTCGATGACCTGGCCTGCTCGAGCACTTGGCTTGGGCGACCGGCCGGCGTGGCAGGTGAGCCGAGGGCCATCGGGTCAGACGCCAGGCTGGCCTCGGGTCGTGGTCTGGCGTCGTGTGCCGGAGTTACCCGGCACGGAGTTGCTCAATCACCTGGCCTGGTCGACGACCTGGTGTGGTCGATCACCTGGCCTGCTCGAGCACCTGGCTTGGTCGATCAGCCGGCGTGGCAGGTGAGCCGAGGGGCGCCCGGTCAGACGCCGGACTGGCCTCGGGGTTGTGGTCTGGCGTCGTGTGCCGGAGCTACCCGGCACGAAGTGGCTCAATCACCTGGCCTGGTCAATCGCCCGGCCTGGTCGACGACCTGGCCTGGTCGATCGCCTGGTGTGGTCGATCACCTGGCCTGCTCGAGCACTTGGCTTGGGCGACCGGCCGGCGCGGCGGGTGACCCCGAGGGTCATCTGGTCAGACGCCAGGCTGGCCTCGGGTTGTGGTCTGGCGTCGTGTGCCGGAGCTGCCCGGCACGGAGTTGCTCAATCACCCGGTGCGGTCGATCACCTGACCTGCTCAATCAGCTGGCCTGTTCGAGCCTTTGGCGTGGTCGACCAGCCGGCGTGGCAGGTGGCCCCCCGAGGGGCACCGGGTCAGACGCCGGACTGGCCTCGGGTTGTGGTCTGGCGTCGTGTGCCGGAGCTGCCCGGCACGGAGTTGCGCAATCACCTGGCCTGGTCGACGACCTGACCTGCTCAATCAGCTGGCCTGTTCGAGCCTTTGGCGTGGTCGACCAGCCGCGTGGCAGGTGACCCCGAGGGGCACCGGGTCAGACGCCGGACTGGCCTCGGGTTGTGGTCTGGCGTCGCGTGCCGGAGCTGCCCGGCACAGAGTTGCTCAATCACCTGGCCTGCTCAAGCACTTGGTTTGGTCGACCAGCCGCGTGGCAGGTGACCCCGAGGGGCACCCGGTCAGACGCCGGACTGACTTCGGGGTTGTGGTCCGGCGTCGCGTGCCGGAGTTACCCGGCACAGAGTCGCTCAATCACCCGGCGTGGTCGATCGGCTGGTGTGCTCAGTCAGCTGGTGTGGTCGATCCGCCTGGCCCGGTTGATTTGCCTGGCGTGGTCAATGACCTGGCCTGGTCGATCCACCTGGCCCGGTTGATCCACCTGACATGGTCGATCACCTGTCTTGCTCGATCCACCTGACGCGCTCCATCGCCCGGCCTGGTCGATCAGCTGGCGTCGTCGATCACCCGACGCAGTCGATCAGCTGGCGTAGGCGCGGAGACGGTCGGCCCGCTCGCCCTTGCGCAGCTTGGACATGACCTCGCGCTCGATCTGGCGGACGCGCTCGCGGGAGAGCCCGAAGAGCTTGCCGATCTGGTCGAGGGTGCGTGGCTGGCCGTCGTCGAGGCCGAAGCGCAGGCGGATGACCTGCTGTTCGCGCTCGTCGAGGGTGGCGAGCACGCTGCGCACGTCGTGGTGCAGCAGGCCTGCGATGACGGCGGACTCGGCGGAGGTGGCTTCGGAGTCTTCGATGAAGTCGCCGAGCGGTGCCTCTTCGTCGTTGCCGACCGGCATGTCCAGGCTTACCGGGTCGCGGCTGTGGTCGAGCAGATCGGAGATCTTGTCGACCGGGATGCCGGACTCGTTGGCCAGTTCCGCGTCGGTGGCTTCGCGGCCGAGTTGCTGATGCAGTTCCCGCTTGATCCTGGCCAGCTTGTTCACCTGTTCGACCAGGTGGACTGGCAGCCGGATGGTGCGGCTCTGATCAGCCATGCCACGGGTGATGGCCTGACGGATCCACCAGGTGGCGTAGGTGGAGAACTTGAAGCCCTTGGCGTAGTCGAACTTCTCCATAGCGCGGATCAGACCCAGGTTGCCTTCCTGGATGAGGTCGAGCAGCGGCATGCCGCGGCCGGTGTAGCGCTTGGCGAGCGAGACGACGAGGCGGAGGTTGGCTTCCAGCAGGTGCGACCGGGCGGCCTGGCCTTCGCGAACGATGAGGGCCAGATCACGCTTGCGGGTGGCCGACAATCGTTTGCCGGTCTCCAGCAGGTGCTGGGCGTAGAGGCCCGCCTCGATACGCTTGGCCAGCTCGACCTCGTCGGCAGCCGTGAGCAGCGCGGTACGGCCGATTCCGTTCAGGTACACGCGTACCAAGTCGGCTGCGGGGCTCTGGGCGTCGAGGTCCTGATCGCTGGTGCGCACACGAGTGGTGGCGGGGCTTGTCATGACTTGCCTCCTGTCGGTGGTGTCTCACTCCGAACAACGGACCCGACAGGGTAAAAGTTCCCCGCCACGGCTCAGATAAACCGCTCTGACGTGCGGTTTTCATCACTCTCGTCTGAGAAGTTCCTGAGAAGCGCCGTGCCATGGAACCGACCCTGTCCGATGCTCTGCACCGACCTACCCGCGATTGCCCAACTACACCGGCCGCACCAACCCGTGCTGCACCAGTCCGGCCACCACGGCCAACGCATCGGCCGCGAACTCCGTGGTCACTTCATCAGATCCGTAGGCAACCGCCAGCAGTTCGATCAGCTCGTATAACGGGAGGCCATCCGCGCGCATTCCCGCAAGCAGAGAGATAGTTGTCTCGTCCACCTCGTGCTGCCAGCGCGGTCCGTCGCCACGATGTAGCCGGGCCACTCGCTCAGTCCAGCCGTCAGGGCCGGGCAGCGCGACGCGTTCCAGGGCGGTGGCCGGATCGACCACGAAACGTGAAGTCCAAGCCAGCTTTTCGTCGCGCGCGACGGCGCGCAACCAGGCCGAGCGTTCGAAATAGCGGCTCGCCTCGTCGCCGAGCGGATCGTCGAAGCCGTGCGTGAGGTCCTCAGCGAGCAGTTCGGTCGGGCCGTCGATGGCGCGCAGGTAGACGAAGCCGAAGCCGATGCCATCGACGTCGGCCGCGGTGAAGGCGTCGAGCCACTGTTCGGCGCGTGCCTGGGCGGCGGGATCGCGCGGGTCGAGGCCGGCGTCGCGCAACCAGGTGCCGACATAGAGCGCGGGATCGGCGACGTCGCGTTGCACCACCCAGGCATCCACCCCGTCCGTCGGCAGCCAGGACGACACGCGATGCCGCCAGTCCTCGCCGTCGACGTGCACCCAGGCCGCCAGCATCGCGGCCGTGCCGCCCGGCGCGAGGAGGTCCGCCGCCTGCCCGATCACCAATTCGCTCGCGCCGTCGAGGGCGAGCCCGGAATCACGGTAGGTGTGCTCGATCCTGGCCGGGCCGACGACGAACGGCGGATTGGCGACCACCTGATCGAAGCGACGTCCGGCCACCGGCTCGAACCAGGAGCCCTCGACGAGTTCGATATCGAGCCCGTTGAGCGCGGCGGTGGCTTCGGCGAGCCACAGCGCCCTCGGATTCACGTCGGTCGCGGTCACCTGGTTCGCATAGGAAGCGGCGTGGACGGCCTGGACGCCGCAGCCCGTGCCGAGATCGAGTACGGACCCGACCGGGCGGGTCGGGGTGGCGCGCAAGAGGGACAGGGAGGCATGGCCGACGCCGAGCACGTGCTCTTCGGTCAAGGTGCGCCTGCGCATCGAATCGTCGAGATCGGACAGGATCCAGCGGGTGCCTGCCCCGGCGTCCAGCGGGCGCAGATCGAGGGCGGCGCGGACCAAGTCGCCGTCGCGTTCCAACAGTCCAGCGGCGATCGCACGGTCGATGCGCACCGGCGCGAGGGCGGCCGCGACGTCCCCTTCGGGCAGCGCGTCCCCGAGCAACAGCAACCGGATCAGGGTGCCGAGCTCGCCCGCGGTCCTGGCCATCCGCCGCACCGGCACCGGCTCCGAGCGGCCGAGCGCCGCGTGCACATCCGCGCCGAGAACCTCGAGCAGGTTGTCGGCGTCATAGCCGACCCGTGTCAGCGCAGCCCGCAGTTCCGGGCACAGCGCGGTGAGCAGCGATCCGGTCGTCGTCGATGTCGTAGGCACATCGGTACTCTGCCACCGCAACCAATCAGCACCCGCCGGGTGTCGGCGTCACGCGGTCAGGACCTGTGTCGAAGCCTCAGCTTGCGCCTCCAGGCTGGATCGCCTGGCCGCGTTCTCGTTGTCGCCGATACATCCCCGGCATCGGCGGTGTCACCGTCGCGCGGTCAGTGCTTGTGTCGAAGGCCCGCTGGCGCCCCTGGGGTCGGATCGCAGTCGGGCTGTGTTGTCGTCCTCGCCGATACAACCTAGGCATCGGCTCCTTCTCGGCATCGCCGCCATTGCACCGACGCTGAGCCGATCCCATCCGGTGCGCTCAGTCCAAAGCTGCTGTGCCCACGCCCATTCTCGACGTCCACATACCGTGTCTACTGTTCACAGGCGCTGCAACCTCTGTGAACAGTGCTGAGTCTCTGTGGATGCACCCGCCGCCGACTCTGGGACGCGGACTGCTGCGCTTCCGCTCCGGTGTCGTTGGTGTTGAACGGTATTGGATGGTCAGTTGGGGGTTGGGGTGCGGCTGGTTAGGCAGTAGGGGGCGTCGGCGGGGTCGCTCATGACGATCCAGTGTTCGTGGCGGTCGACGATGGTGGCGCCGAGGGATTCGTGCCAGAGAGCGGAGGCGTCGATGTCGGCGGCGGCGATGTCGATGTGTGCGCTGGTGGGGCGGTCCTCGCCGAGCCGTTGCAGCAGCAGGTGGATGGGGAGTGGCTCGGTGGACTTCAGGCGGGCGAACTCGGGCAGCCTGGCCTGGTGGAAGGGCCAACCGGTCAACGACTTCCAGAAATCTGTCTCGGTGGCGTAGTCGGTGGGGCCGATGTCGAGGCAGACTTGGTCGAGGCGGGTGAGTGTGCCGTCGGGGGCGGCCACCGCGGGCGCCGGGGTGCTGGTGGCGCGGCCGCTCGGGGTGAAGCAGAAGGTTTGGCCGCCGGGGGAGCGCAGCACCGCGTAGTCGGGGTGGTTGGCAACGAGTTCGGCGCCGAGGTCGAGTGCGGTGCGCACAGCGGTGGGGATGTCGTCGACGTCGAGGTCGAGGTGCACGCCGCCGAGGCCGGTGACGGCCTGCATCTTCACGCCTGCGGCGGCGAAGAGCGCGGGATCGGGGAGGAGCGTGAGGAATTCGTCGTTCTCGCCGCGGCGCGCGGACAGTTCGGTTCCGGTGACCGTCGACCAGAACTTGGCGCAGTCGTCGAATCGCTGTGTGGGGCGGTCCAGGAACGCCCACATCCACCGAATCATGTTCACTCCTGTCGTGTTCCCGGGGACACCCTAGGGAATGCCTCGCGCGCTGTCGAGAATATTCGCGTGTCGCGCGGGTTGGCACGATACTGACGCTTTGTGGCATTCCGGCCACTCGTTGGCGAAGCAAATTTCCGGCACGCTCGTCGGGTGACAGAACTGCAGACGCCGGCAGGGGCGAAGAGCGTGACGCCTGGCGGCCGTGTGCATCCCGCGTGGATCGTTGCCGGGGTCGGCTTCGTCGCGCTGCTCGGGGCCGCCGCGTTCCGTTCGGTGCCGAGTGTGTTGATGGATCCGCTGCACGCGGAGTTCGGGTGGTCGCACGGCACGATCGGTGCGGCTGTTTCGCTGAATCTGTTGTTGTACGGGCTGATTTCGCCGTTCGCCGCGGCGCTGATGGACCGGTTCGGGATCCGCAAGGTGGTGGCGTGCGCGCTGCTGCTTGTCGCGGCGGGCAGTGGACTCACCGTGTTCATGACGCAGCCGTGGCAGCTGATGACGACCTGGGGTCTGCTGGTCGGCGTTGGCGTCGGCTCGATGTCGATGCCCTTCGTGGCGACCATCACCGGACGGTGGTTCGTGGCGCAGCGCGGGTTGGTCACCGGAATACTCACCGCGGCAGGCGCGACCGGTCAGCTGGTGTTCCTGCCGCTGGTGTCGATGCTCGCGCACGCGCACGGGTGGCGGCTGCCGTCGCTGATCGTCGCCGGAGCGGCGCTGGCCGTTGTGCCGTTGGTGCTGCTGTTTATTCGGGATTTTCCGAGCGATGTCGGTGTGCTGGCCTATGGCGCGGAGCAGGGGAGTGTTGTCGGCGTGCGCACGTCGGCGGGTGCCGGTGCGTCCCGCGCGGTGACGGTACTGGCGAAGATCGCGCGTACCCCCGGATTCTGGCTGCTGGCAGGAGGTTTCGCGGTGTGCGGCGCCTCGACCAACGGTCTGGTCGGCACCCATTTCGTCAGCGCCGCACATGATCACGGCATGCCGCCGACCGCTGCGGCAAGTCTGCTCGCCGTCGTCGGCATCTTCGATGTGGCGGGCACCATCGCTTCCGGATGGCTGACCGACCGCGTTGATCCGCGATTCCTGTTGATCGGCTACTACACGCTGCGCGGACTGTCGCTGCTGATTCTGCCGTCGCTGCTCGGGCCGCACACCCAGCCGAGCCTGTGGGTGTTCATCATCTTCTACGGCCTGGACTGGGTGGCCACCGTGCCGCCGACCGTCATGCTCTGTCGCGAACTGTTCGGCAACGACGGCCCGGTCGCGTTCGGCTGGGTCTTCGCCTCCCACCAGATCGGTTCGGCGGTCGCGGCCACCGGCGCTGGCGTAATCCGCGATGTCCAAGGCAATTACGACCTCGCCTGGTACCTGGCGGGTGCGCTCTGCGGCATCGCCGCGGTGATGTCGGCGTTCATCCGTCGCATGACGCTGGCCCAAACCTATTGAGCCACAACGGACGAGCGACGATCAGCTGTCGATGGCCTTGTGCGGCCGGGATTCGAGGGCGGGGCGCGGCTCGTCCCAGCGGCTCGGTTCGTCTTTGCGGCGCGGCGGACGGTCGTTGGCGATGAGGACGGCGATCCACGGCAGCGGGATGGAGACCGCGATGATGAGGATCGACAGCAGGGCACTGCCGAAGGAGCTGTAGGCGATCGCCGCCAGCACGAGGCAGGGGATGCGGAACGCCATGATGATCGTGTACCGGCGGACCCGGGAACGGTGCTGGTCCTCGAGCGACGGCTGGGCCTCGGTGATCAACACCGGATGCTTGTCATCGGAGCCGGGGAAGTAGCCGGACGATTTGGGGGAAGCGGGCGGCATCGTCACGTCCGGGCCCTCGCCACGGCCGATGTCGTCGGCGTTGGAGGAGTCGCCGTGCTGCTGCATAAGGTCGAGTCTTCCATTGTCGGAGCGCCAGTGCACACAGGGTGGTCAGACGTCCACCGGTGCGGCCGAGGCGCGCACGCTGTGGTCTGCGCGATAGACCCGCAGGCACCGTAGGCGGATGGTCAGACGTCCGCGGACCGTGTGCCAGGGTGATGTCTGGGCGCGCACGCTGTGGTCGGTGCGACAGACCCGCGGGCAGGTGATCACACCGATACCGCTTCCGGGACGCCGATGCGGCATCATGGAACGGGTGAGCACCGACACCATGGTTCGCCCGGATTCGACCACCGATGAGTCGACGAGCGATGACACCCCCAAGTTCTTCCACTACGTCAAGAAGGACCGGATCGCGGAGAGCGCCGTCATGGGCACTCATGTGGTCGCGCTGTGCGGTGAGGTCTTTCCGGTGACGCGGTCCCCGAAGCCCGGCTCTCCGGTGTGCCCGGATTGCAAGAAGATCTACGACGGGCTGAAAAAGGGCGACTGAGGTGGCTGCGGCGTCTGTGCGGGCGCCGCGCCTGAACGGGTGTCGACCGCCGACGGCGGGGACGCCTCCGCCGTCTCGTCGGCTGCTGTCTTCGGCTCGTCCTCGTCGGTCGAGTCACCGCTCAGCTGATTGCTGAGCCACTCCTTCACCTGCTCCATCCTGGTCGCCCGCGCCGGCCAGAATTCCTGCACCGCGGCGTTGAATTCCGCGCCGAGCACGACCGCGAAACCGAGAAAATACGTGAACAGCAGGAACGCGATCGGCGTCGCCAGCGCGCCGTAACTCACGCCGGTCTTCGTGATCCACGACAGGTATTGCCGCAGCCCTTCGCTGGCCGCCATGAAGAACACCGCGGCCACGAGCGCACCGAGGAACAGCCGGTGCCACGGCAGCGAAGTGTGCAGCGCCAGCTTGTACAGCGTCGTCAGCACGACGATCAGCAGCAGCCCGACACCCGGGTAGTAGAAGAAGTCCAGCAGTTGCATCCCGGTCGCCTTCCACGGGTCCGGCAGCACCCGCCCGATCAGCGCCGGCCCGAGCGCAACCAGCGGCAGGATGAACACCGAGGCCACCAGGAACGCCACATACAGCAGCAGCGCGAAGATGCGCTGCCACACCGGGTGTCGCGCGTCCTGCTGGTCGTGTGCTTCCACGATCGCGTCGACGAACGTCGCCATCGCCGACGACCCGGCCCACAGCGACAGCACGAAACCGAACGACACCACTGCGCCGCGTCCGCGCCCGAGCACGTCCTTGACGGTCGGCTCGATCAGATCCGTCACCACGGTCGAGCTGAACAGGTCCTTGCTGAACGAGATGATCTTGGATTCGACGATGTCAACGGTGTCCGGCCCGAACCACCCGCCGACGTAACCGAGACTGCCGAGCACCCCGAGCAGCAGCGGCGCCAGCGACAGCGTTTGCCAGAACGCCGCGGCCGCCGACTTAGCGAAGATCGAGTCGTCCCAGGCCTTCACGGCGACGCGCACCACCAGCCGAACGCTCTGCCTGCGGATACGCCGCAACCACAGCAGCACCCGCTGCGCCCACGTCAGCCTGCGCGCGGCGAGTCCACCGCTGAGCGACGGTAAGTCGGGCGGCGGCGGGGCGCTCGGCAGGGTGTTCTCGTCGTTCATCGTGACTACAGCATTGCTCACGGACAGCTACCGCACTGGATTCCGGGGGCGACGTGTCGTCGGGCAACACGTGAATTACGGCGAGTCGCCGAGTGAACATGTGACGCCTATCGCCAACGCCGCGTCGGTTTGGCAACACGCCGGTGCGGCCAAGTATGGTCGTCAGAGTGACTGGGTCGGGTGGCGCCGCTGTGGCGGGACAAGCGGAGACACCGGGCGATTCGGTAACACCCGATGCCTCGGGGAGACCGAACAGCTCCGGTTCATCGAGCAGCGGAACGCTGCGAGCCTGGCAGCGTCGGGCACTGACCAAATACCTCGCGTCGAAGCCGCGCGACTTCCTCGCGGTGGCTACACCGGGCGCCGGTAAGACCACGTTCGCGCTGCGGGTCGCTGCTGAATTGCTCGCCGACCGCACCGTCGACCAGATCACCGTCGTCGCCCCCACTGAACACCTCAAGCATCAGTGGGCACAGTCCGCGGCCCGTTCGGGCATCCAGCTGGACTCGCGGTTCTCCAACGCGACCGGCGGCACCTCCGGCGATTATCACGGCGTCGTCGTCACCTACGCTCAGGTCGCCTCGCATCCGTCCCGGCATCGCGTGCGCACCGAAAACCGCAGGACCCTGGTCATTCTCGACGAGATCCACCATGCGGGCGACGCGAAGAGCTGGGGCGAGGCGACCGCGGACGCGTTCGGCGACGCGACCCGCCGCCTCGCGTTGACCGGCACGCCGTTCCGTAGCGACGACAGCCAGATCCCGTTCATCACCTACGAACCCGACGAGTCCGGCTTCCCGCGCTCGCGCGCCGACCACGCGTACGGCTACTCCGAGGCGCTCGCCGACGGTGTCGTCCGGCCCGTGGTGTTCCTTGCCTACTCCGGTGAGGCGCACTGGCGCGACAGCGCGGGTGAGGAGCACACCGCCCGCCTCGGCGAGCCGCTCAACGCCGAACAGACCGCGCGTGCCTGGCGCACCGCGCTCGACCCGGCAGGCGACTGGATCTCCGCCGTGTTGCGCGCCGCCGACATGCGGCTGCGCCAGCTGCGCACCACCGGCATGCCGGACGCGGGCGGTCTGGTGATCGCCACCGACCAGGACCGGGCCCGCGACTACGCCGAACTGCTGGAACACATTTCGGGCGAGAAGCCCGCGCTGGTGTTGTCCGATGATCCGAGCTCCTCGGACCGGATCGGCGAATTCGCGGCGAGCAACCAGCCGTGGATGGTCGCGGTGCGCATGGTGTCCGAAGGCGTCGACGTGCCGCGTCTCGCGGTCGGGGTCTATGCGACCAGTGCCTCGACCCCGCTGTACTTCGCGCAGGCCATCGGCCGGTTCGTGCGTGCGCGGCGAGCCGGCGAGACCGCCAGCGTGTTCCTGCCGTCGGTGCCGGTGCTGCTCGATCTGGCCGCGCAGTTGGAGTTGCAGCGCGACCACGTGATCGGCAAGGCGCACCGGGAGAAGGACGGGCTCGACGACGAGCTGCTGATCGACGCGAACAAGCAGCAGGACGAGCCGGGCGAAGAGGAGAAGTCCTTCGTCGCGCTGGCCGCCGACGCCGAGCTCGATCAGGTGATCTACGACGGATCTTCCTTCGGCACCGCCACTTTCGCCGGCAGTGACGAGGAGGCCGACTATCTCGGGATTCCCGGGTTGCTCGATGCCGATCAGATGCGTGCGTTGCTGCGGGAACGGCAGTCGCGTCAGATCGCCGATCGCGGGGAGGCGGCGGCCGCCCCCGATCCCGGCCCGCAGGTTGCCAGCGCGGTCGAGCGGGTCGCGACCGCCGATCGCCTCGGCGAGCTACGGCGTGAGCTCAACAGCTTGGTCGCCATGCATCATCACCGGACCAACAAGCCACACGGCGTGATCCACGGTGAACTGCGGCGCGAATGCGGCGGCCCGCCAACAGCTTTGGCCTCGGCCGACCAGCTGGTCGAGCGCATCGCCGCGCTGCGTCGGATGTAGAACTCTGCGCTGGCGGTATGAGGCGTCGGACGCGGACGGACCTGGCGCACAGCGCGCTCTCACGCTGCGCAGGCACTGTCCAGCGCAAGTGGGGCCTGGCGCGAGGTGAGATCTGTTCCGGGACAGGGCAATGCCCAGCGCGGGCGAGGCCTGGCGCGACGTGAGATCTAGTGGGGGCAGGGCTTGGTGCGGAGGGCCAGAGATGCCGGGCACTCTCCTGCGGGCCCTGGCGTGAGACGGGCCTCGTGCGTGACAGGCCCGGCGCAAGATGGGATCTGGTGCGGGGCGGGGCTGGGTTGGATGCAGGGCACTGTCCTGTGCGGACCTGCGCCTGGTGCGGGATGAGGCTTGATGCCAGACGAGGACCCGGTGCGGGACATGCCTGGTGCGCGGGTCATGGCTTGGCGTGAGATGGGGTCTGGCGCGGGTCGGCTCACGCCGTTGTCGGCCATGCCTCCATTGCGCAATCGATGGATTCGGTTAGTTCGCTGTGTGCGGCGCCGTCTCTGGCTTGGATGGACAGGCCGTACAGGACGGTGGTGTAGAAGCGAGCCAGGGCGCTCGTGTTGACTCCGGCGGGTAGATCGCCGTCCGCGATACCGCGGTCCAGTCGTTTGCGGAGGTCTTCGGTTGTCTCCCTGCGCTTTTCGACGAGGAAGTCGCGGATGCTCTCGCTGCGCGTTGTGTAGGTCGAACCGGCGAGGACGACCATGCAGCCGTGTGGCTTGTCTTCGACCGTGTAGGCAATTGCGTTGTCCCGCAACATCGCTTCGATCGCGGCCCGTGCGGTGGGTTCTTCCCTGAGCGCCCGCTCGGTGTAGCTGCCGTCGGTCTGCCCGTACAGGTCGACGGCCTCGCGGAACAGCGCCTCCTTACAGCCGAACGCGGCGTACAGACTCGGCGAGTTGATGCCCATCGCGGAGGTGAGGTCGCCCATCGACGAGCCTTCGTAGCCGTGCTCCCAGAACACCTCCATGGCAGCGCGCAGCGCGGTCGTGCGGTCGAACGCGCGCGGTCGTCCCCGTTCAGCCATGGCCCGATCCTTTCTGTGTCGATCGTTAAATATAACCCTTGACGCCACCGCCATCCGTGCGCTTAGCTATTTATGTATTGATCGGCACAGAATTGGAGGAGGACCGATGTCGGATCTCACGGGCAAGGTGGCACTGGTGACCGGCGGTAGCCGAGGGATCGGGGCGGCGATCGCGCGCAAGCTCGCCGCGGACGGCGCGGACGTTGCGATCACGTACCAGAGCGCCGAGGTTCAGGCGAAATCCGTTGTCGCGGAGGTCGAATCACTCGGTCGGCGCGCGGTGGCGATCCGTGCGGACAGCGGCGCGGCCGAGGACGTGGTGCACGCGGTCAACCAGGCCGCCGCCGATCTGGGCCGCTTGGACATCCTGGTGAACAACGCAGGCATCTTCCCGGCCAAGCCCTTCGAAGAGTTCACCCTCGCGGAAGTCGATCGCGCACTGAACATTCACGCCCGCGCTGCGTTCGTCGGCGCTCAGGCGGCCGTCGCCCACATGAACGACGGTGGCCGGATCATCTCGATCGGCACCAACCTTTCCGAGCGCGCCGCGTTCGGCGGACTGTCGCTCTACAACCTGAGCAAGTCGGCGCTGAACGGCTTCACCAAGGCGCTCGCGCGCGAACTCGGCCCGCGCGCCATCACCGTGAACCTGCTGCAGCCCGGATCGACTGTGACGGACATGAATCCGCTCGACGGCGACCACTACGACCATCAGGTCGGGCTCACCGCCCTCGGCCACTTCGCGCGCCCCGAGGACATGGCCGCCATGGTCGGCTTCCTCGCAGGCGACACCGGCCGCAGCGTGACCGGCGCGATCCTCACCGTCGACGGCGGCACCAACGCCTGAAAAGTCCACTACCGGGACGTTATCCGGGCAAATCCCTGCCTGGCACTGGCAACATCCCCTCGGAAGGGTCCACTCACAGAACACGAGTGGCACATGGCTGCGGCAAACGTCGAGAAGATCTCTCCGTGGTGTGCCACTCGTCGGCTGACTAGCCGGTGAAGTACTTGCCGGGGGAGACGCCGACGGCGCGGCGGAAGGCGGCGACGTAGGCGCTGGGGGTGGCGTAGCCGACCCGGCCCGCGATGCGGGCGATCGGGAGGCCTGCGGCGAGCAAGGGGAGCGAGGCGGCCAGGCGGATCTGAGTTCGCCAGTGGCCGAAGCTGACTCCGGTTTCGTCGACGAACAGGCGGGCCAGGGTGCGGGGACTGGTGGCGGTCGCGGCGGCGAATTCGGTGAGGGTGCGCGGGTCGGACGGGTCGTCGGTCAGGGCGTCGGCGACCTGTCTGGCGCGGGGATCGGTGGGCGGGTGTGCGCCGATCGGGATCACATCGACCGGTTCCAGGAGGTCGAAGAGCAAGGCCTCGGCGCGTTCTCGACGGGCGGCCTCGGTGCCTGGCGCACCGAGGTGTTCGAACAGTTCGCGGACCAGGCGGGTGACGCGCAGCATCGCGGGCGCGGCGAAATGCACCGGGCAGCGGTCGGGTTCGACGTAGATGCCGCGCATTTCGGCGCCCTCGGCGGTGCCCGTCTCGTGCGGGATGCCGCCGGGAATCCACAACGCCCTGGTCGGCGGTAGCACCCAGCGGTCGTCACCGACCTCGACGACGATCACTCCCCGTGCGGCCCAAGCGATCTGGTGCTGCGGATGCTCGTGTACGCCGAACCAGAAGTGCGCGGGCAGCACCCCTGCCCCGAACACCATCGCGGTGGGGCCGGGCGGGGCGGCCTGCAGGTAGGTGTGGCCGTTTTGCGACATAATGTGTCACCGTAGCTTGTCGTGGTCACGCTTGTCCGCTCCCTAGCGTTGGGGGCATGGCGATGAACCTCTTCCACCAGCTGTGCTGCCGCTCCTCGATGTGGGAACGGGCCAGTTCGACGCGGATCGTGCCGTGGGCGCTGTCCGGCGTCGACCTCGGTGCGTCGGCCCTGGAGATCGGCCCCGGCTACGGCGCGAACGTGCGAGCACTGCGCGCGCGAACCGCCTCGCTCACCGGTGTCGAGATCGACCCCGATCTCGCCGCACGGTTGCGGGTCAAGCGGGGCTCGGAAATCGCCGTTGTCGACGGTGACGGCACCGACATGCCTTTCGAGGCAAAGCAATTCGACTCGGTGGTGTGCTTCACCATGCTGCATCACGTGCCGACGCCCGACCTGCAGGACGCGCTGTTCGCCGATGCGCTGCGCGTCCTGCGGCCCGGTGGCGTGTTCGCGGGTAGTGACGGACTCGATAGCCGGATGTTTCGCCTGGTCCACGTCGGCGATACCTGTGTCCCCGTCCCACCCGACACCGCCGTCGAGCGGCTGTGGCGGGTGGGCTTCGCCGATGTCGAAATCGAAGTGGGCGCAGGCAGTTTCCGCTTCCGCGGCTATCGACCGAACTGAGCCGCGCCTACCGCAGCCCTCGTGAGCGGCCGGTGCGGGCCACATCCGGCGACTCGGTCGCGGCGGTCGCCCTTACCGTCTGCGGCGGCGGAGCCAGTGATACGACCGGGGGAGGTGGCGCCGACGGTAGCGGCGGCACGCTGAACCTCTACCTGACCTGCCGGGGCCGCGAAGGTCGAACGGACATAGTCGAGGTGGTGGGTCACCGGGGTGTTAGTTGTCCGAAATAGTCGGCCGGGTCCAGTGTGTTGATCGGAGTCCAGCGGGGAATCTCCACCTGCACGGCTGAATCATCTTGTGCGGCTTCGAAATAACCCTGCACCGCCAGCGCAAGACGAGGGTTCTCGTCCACTCGGCGCGCCATGTCATAGAACGTGGCAAGCACGTGCAGGCACCGCGTCGACCGCGCCTTGCACGAGCAGTCGATGCCGACCAGAACTGGTGCGACTGTGACACCCGCCGCGGCGACCTCGCGGTGCATCTCGTCGGTGAGCACGGTGGTGTCCGGGATGATCTCGCCGATCGCGGTGATCGAGGCGCGAGGCAGCGGCGCCACTTCCAGGTGCGTGACCGAAGCCTCGCCGCCGCGATGAATGGCGGCGCGCGCGATGCGCCCCTCGATGGTCGCCTGCACGCCGTTGTTGCGGGCGATGCTGCGCGCGCGGGGGAGGAGCGGCTCGGGCCGGGTCTGGCGGAGCGGCTCGGCGAGCCTGACCCAGCCCATGCCCCACGCGGTGTAGCCGAACTCGTTGTCTGCCAAGGGTTCTCCCTGTCTGGTAGTCGGTGGGTCTGCGATCGACCTGGTGTCACCCGCGTTTGCGGCGCAAGATCTCGACGAGTTGATCGTCGTCGAGACGGGCCAGGGCGGCGATGCCCGCGGAGTCGCCGAGGTCGGACAGCGCGGACTTGCGGTCGTGCATGCGCGCGATGTGCTCCTCGACGGTGGTGGTCGAGGTGAGCGTGGTGACGGTGACCGTGCGGGTCTGGCCGATGCGGTGCGCCCGATCCGAGGCCTGCGCCTCCACCGCCGGATTCCACCAGCGGTCGAAGTGGATGACGTCGGCGGCGCGGGTCAGCGTGAGACCGGTGCCTGCGGCGCGCAAGCTGAGGATCAGCACGGGCGGCCCGTCTTCGGCTTGGAAGCCGGTGACGATGGCGGCGCGTTCGGCCTGGTCCAGTCCGCCGTGGAAGAAGGGTGCCGCGACGTCGAACTGTTCGGCGAGGTGGCGGATCAGCAGCTCGCCGGTCTGCCGATACTGGGTGAAAATCAGTGTCGGAGCGCCGATCTCGAGGTTGTTGGCGAGAATGTCGGTGCACAGGTCGAGCTTGCCGGAGCGGCCCGCGAGCTCGGTGAGCTCGCCGGTGATCAGGCCGGGATGATTGCAGACCTGTTTGAGCGCGGTCAGTGCCGCGAGCACCCGACTCTGTCGTTGTGCGCCGGATCCGAATCCGTCGTCGATGGCCCGGTCGAGCAGCTTGTCGTACAGGCCTTCCTGCTCGTCGGTGAGGTCGCAGAGCAGGTCGGCGTGGATCTTCGCGGGCAGCGACGCGGCCACCTGGGCCTTCTTGCGCGCGAGCACGACGGGTTCGATCGCGTCGCGCAGCCGTGCCGCCGCGGCGGCGGAGCCTTCTTGGATCGGCCGGACGAACCGCCGCCGGAATTGGGTCCGGTGCCCGAACAGCCTGGGCGCCACTAGGTTCAACAGTGCCCACAGCTCTTCCAGGTGGTTCTCTACCGGTGTACCCGTCAGTGCGACGCGCACTTCGGCGTCGAGTTCGCGCGCCGCCTTGGCGAGCTGCGTGCGGGGATTCTTGAGGGCCTGCGCCTCGTCGAAAACCGCCGTCGCCCATCGCTGATCGCTGAGCAGGTGCCCGTGCAGTCGCAGCGTCGGGTACCCGGTGATCACGACAGTCCCCGCGTCCGCGTCCAATTCACCACCGCGCCACACGCGCACCTGTAGCCCTGGCGCGAACCGGTCGATCTCGTGCGCCCAGTTCCCGACGAGCGAGGTGGGGCACACCACGAGCTGTGCACCGCCCGCCGCGCGCCCGAGCAGGAAACCGATGGTCTGCACGGTCTTTCCGAGCCCCATTTCGTCCGCCAGCACCGCCCCTGCGTGGGCTGCGGTCGTCTCCCGTAGCCAACTGACCCCGCGCACCTGATAGGGCCGCAGATCGGCTTTCAGGGCCGATCGCAATTCCGCTGCCGCTCCCTGCGTTTCACGCACCACCCGCACCGCGCGCGCGGCCGAGAGGATCGAGGTGCCCACCGCATCGGGAACGGCGTGTGCCGCAACGGGCAACACGATCTCGCCACTCAGTTCCTCGGCGGGCGAGCTCGTCTCGGTGGCTGCCGTGCCGGAGTCGGCATGCAGCACCGCTTGCCAGCGGTGGACGGACAGTCCCGCATCGGCGATCGTGGCGTCTGCGAACCTGTCCGGATCGATCAACACGCAGTCGACCTCCGAGACTTCGATCGCACCGTCGGCGCCGACCGGAACCGCGAGGGCGACGATTTCCCGGTCGCCGAACTCGGCAGGCGCGGGACCGTGGCCGTCCCCGGTCCATGTCCACAGCGCGAACATGTGCCGGTCGGGCAGATACGTGGCCTGTGTGCTTGGCAGAGCGAACCCCTTAATCGGCGTATGGTGTACGAAGTATCTGAACAACGTACAGAGTACCGAGTTTGTTCCGAGGAGTCCCTTGTCCGCTGAATCCACCGTCGAGCAGGCGAAACAGTTGGTGAGCCTGCTGTGGCGGCACGAGCTGCCCCGCAAACAAGGCGGGCGCGGGCCCAAACCGACCGTCAGCGTCGACGCGGTGGTCAAGGCCGCGGTCGCGCTCGCGGATCGAGACGGGTACGCGAAGGTGTCCATCCGCACGGTCGCGGCAGAGCTGGGCCTACGCCCGATGAGCCTGTACACCTACGTGCCGAGCAAGGAAGCCCTCGCGGTCTTGATGGCGGACGCTGTTGCCGACGAGGACGCGCCCATCCCGTCGGAGCTGCCGGTGCGCGAACGGATGGCCGCCATCGCCAGGCAGGCGCGGGCAGAACTGCTCGCCCATCCCTGGCTGCTCGAGGTGTCGCCGTGGCGGCTGGTGCTCGGCCCAGGCCTGATGCGCCGATTCGAACGGCAGCTGGCAGCGATCGAGGGGATGGGCCTGTCGGATGTCGAGATGGATAGGGTGGTCGCCGTGCTGACGGAGTTCGCCACCGGCAACGCGCGGATGGCGGTGGCCGCGCACCGCGAGACGCAGGTGATGACCGATGCCCAATGGTGGGAAGTGCACGGCCCGTTGCTCACCCAGGCCATCCCGCCCGCGTCGTTTCCGCTGGCGTCGCGAGTCGGGTCCGCGGTCGGTGAGCTGTATCAGGCCCCTGCCGACCCGGACGGCGCCTTCGAGTTCGGCCTGGCCCGCCTGCTCGACGGCATCCTCGGCGACCTGTCGATCCGCACTATGGACTCGCCTTCGAGCCACACCTGAGCCCTCGTCGGGGTCTCGCTTTCGCGCCGCGCTTGAGCCGCCGTGTCGCGCTTGCTGCGGCCGTGTCGCGCCTGAGCTGCCGCCGTGTCGCGCCTGGGTCGCCGTGCGCTGCCGTGTCGCGCCTGAGTCGTCGTGCAGCTGCCGAGCCACGCTCGAGCTGCCGCGCTTCGGTCATCCGCGGCAATCCACCCTTCCCCCGAACACACCAACAGCGGGCGATCCGTGGATCGCCCGCTGCGGAAAATCGGTGTTCTGTTGTTCGATGCTGTTGTGTCAGGACGCGAGGAGTTGATCAGAGGGCGGGTGCGGACTCCGTGTCGATCACGGCTTCCAACTCGCGCAATCGATCCATGTGTTCGTTCGCGTGGTGCTGGCAGAAGAGCAACTCTCCACCTGCGGGCAGAACGGCGCGCACTCGTGCTGCCGCCCCGCAGCGGTCGCAACGATCGACCGCGGTCAGTGGGGTGCTAGTCAGGGTTCCTGGCATGACTCCTCCGTCCTGGCTCCTGGTTCGCAGACCATTCGCCTGGTGTGGGGCCCGTGGTCACTCCGCGGGCTCGCTACCGCTACTTCCCAGCAGTGGTATGACTACTCTGTCAGACGTTCGGGACGGGGGCTTTGTTCCCGTGAGTGATTCTGTGTGTTTTCGATAACACGACCTGGGATTTCGCTACTGGCGAACAGCGCAGGTCACGCTTCGAACTCGGTCAGATCACCACCTCGAACAGGCCGATCCAGTTGTCTACCGGGAGATTACCCGTGACCTATGACACTCACACGCTTGTTCACATATGCACTTTGAGCGAGTGGCTTTCCGCCCGGCAAACCGGTGAATACCGCGCGCCGTCGCTGGACGAGGTCGGGTTCATCCACCTGTCCGCGCCGCAGCAGGCGCACCTGCCCGCCAACCGCCTGTTCGCGGGCCGCCGCGATCTGGTGCTGCTCCGGTTGGATCCGGCCCGCCTCGGCGCACCGGTCAAGTGGGAACCCGGCGTGCCGACCGACCCGGAGTCGATGCTGTTCCCGCACCTCTACGGGCCGTTGCCGACGGGAGCGGTGATCGCCGTCGAAGAGTTCCGGCCCGACGAGGACGGCGTGTTCGCCCCGCTCGCCAGGTGATCGCTCGGCGGGCCTGCTGACCTACCGCTCCCGCGCCTCCCGCGCGACGATCGCGGCCTGAACCCGGGACCGCACACCGAGTTTCGTCAGCACCCGCGACACGTGCGTCTTCACCGTCGTCTCGCCGATGAACAGCTGCCTGGCGATCTGCGCGTTGGACAGCCCGTCGCCGAGGCAGTCCAGCACCTCCCGCTCCCGCTCGGTGAGGTCGGCCAGCCCGGTCGGTTCCGGTTCCGCCGCATCGGTATTGGTCGACGCGAACGCGGTGATCACCGCCCGCGTCACCTCGGGGGCGAGCACACCGTCGCCCGCCGCGACCGTGCGCACCGCGTCGATCAGCGACTGCCCGGACGCGGACTTCAGCACGAACCCCGACGCGCCTGCCCGCAATGTCCGGAAAACGTATTCGTCGAGATCGAACGTCGTCAGGATCAACACCTTGGCCAGCCCGTCGGCGGTGACCCGCTCGGTCGCGGTGATCCCGTCCACACCGGGCATGCGCACATCCATCAGCACCACGTGCGGGTGCAGCGCTCTGGCCTGAGCGACCGCGACGTCGCCGTCGGCGGCCTCGCCGACCACCTCGATATCGTCCTCGGCGTCCAGGATCATCCGCAGCCCCGCGCGGATGGCGGCATGGTCGTCGGCGATCAGCACCCGGATCGTCATGACGCGCCCGCCGTGCTCAGCGGCAGTTCGGCGTGCACGGCCCAGCGGCCGGATTCCGGTCCCGCGGTGAAGTGTCCGCCGAGCGCGGCGGCCCGCTCGCGCATGTTGATCAGGCCGCGGTGCGGGTCACCGTTGTCGCGGTGCTTCAGTTCGACCGCAGGCAGCCGATTGTGCACCGCGAGCGCGAGCTTCCCGTCCCGCGCGCCCACCTCGATGGCGACCTCTTGTCCCGGTGCGTGTTTCATGGCGTTGGTCAATGCCTCCTGGATGATGCGGTACGCGGCCTGATCGACCGCGCTCGGCAGTTCGGTGTCGTCGAGGGTTTCGGTCACCTGCACCGCGATGCCTGCCGCAAGGGCCGCGTCGACGAGGATGGACAGTTGCGCGAGCCGGCGCGGCGCGGCGACCTCGTCCGCGTCGCCGCTGCGCAGCAAGCCGATCATGGTGCGCATCTCTTGCAGCGCGCTCACGCTGTTGGATCGGATCGACCGCATGATTCCGGTGACGGGGCTGTCGCCCTCCTGCCGGGTCAGCACCCCGAGCGCCGCCTCGGATTGGATCGCGATGGCGGAGAGGTGCCCGGCGATCACGTCGTGCAGGTCGCGCGCCATGGTGGTGCGTTCGTCGGCGATGGCCGCACGCCGATCCAGCTCGGCGACCAGCGTCAACGCCTGTGCACGCGCCCGCTCGGCGCCGGCGATCTCCTTGTGCGTTCGCACCGAATTGGCCCACCACAGCGGGGTGGCGATGAAGGCGAACACGACGATGAAGGCGAGCGAGACCGACCGCAGATCGACGGTCAGGGTCAACACCAGCACCACGAGGAAGATCGAGAACACCGACCAGAGCACGGTCACGATCCGTGACGCGCGCCGCCCGCTGTACAGCACGGCCGCGTAGATCAGGTCCCCGTAGACCAGCCAGACCGGCACCGAAGGGCCGATCCAGATGTCGACCAGCAGCGGCACCAGCCCGATCGCCATGGCGGGTAACGGCATTCGCCGCCGCCCCATGGTCAGCAGACACAACGGGAGATAGATGGCGAGCCGGACCGGGATCGACACCGGGGTGTCCGGTTCGTGCAGGAAGTACAGGCCGGTGACATACAGCGCCGTCCCGCCCACGAAGGCGAACAACGCGCCGACCACGTCGCGCGCCACCTCGGGAAGATCGGACCATCGCCGCACGCCTCCATCACAGCACAGCCCGCGGACCTGGAGCCATCACCCGAAGTGATGACCGCCCGTCGCGTAATTCGGTCATCGGGTTAGGCTGGAGTGTGTGAATGTCGACGTCACTGCGCTACCCGGAATTGGAGTCAGGAAAGACTTCGAGGTGCGGTCCGGCCGCCGGATCGGCGTGGTCGCGCATCGCGACGGCGACATCGACCTCATCGTCTCCAAACTCGACGATCCCGACGCCTGCGCGGCGCAGATTCCGCTGAGCACCGACGAGGCGGCCGTGCTCGCGAACCTGCTCGGCGCGCCCCAGCTGGTCGCGAAGCTGAACGACGAGCACAGTGACATGCCTGGCATCACCACCAGGCAACTGCACGTCACCAACGGATCTCCTTACGAGGGACGCACTCTCGGCGACACCGCGATGCGCACCCGCACGAAGGTGTCCATCGTCGCGCTCATGCGCGCCGGACAGCTGCACCCCTCACCAGGCCCGGACTTCACCTTCACCGCGGGCGACGTGCTCGTGGTGGTCGGTACCCCGGACGGCCTGGACGCCGCCGCGAAGCTTCTGACGCACGGCTGAACCTGTGACCGAAACCGCGCTCGCCCTGATCGAGCTCGGAGCGATTTTGTTTGCCCTCGGTATTTTCGGGCGGTTGGCTGGTCGCTTCGGGATGTCCCCGATTCCCTTATATCTGATCGGCGGCCTTGCCTTCGGCCAAGGCGGCATCATCGAACTCAGCGCCGCCAACGAATTCGGCCATGTGGCAGGCGAAATCGGCGTGGTGCTGCTGTTGCTGCTGCTCGGCCTGGAGTACACGGCCCCGGAATTGGTGACCGGACTGCGCCGGTCCTGGGCGGCGGGGTTGCTGGATATCGTGGCAAATGCGACGCCGGGCGTGCTGGTGGCGTTGTTTCTCGGCTGGGGCCCGGTCGGCGCGATCACCATGGGCGGGGTCACCTATATCTCGTCCTCGGGCATCGTCGCGAAGGTGCTCGATGATCTCGGTCGGCTCGGTAACCGCGAAACGCCGGTGATCCTGTCGATTCTGGTGTTCGAGGATCTGGCGATGGCGGTGTACCTGCCGGTGCTCACGACGGTGCTGGCCGGGCTCAGTTTCGCCAGCGGTCTGAAGTCGCTCGCGGTCGCGCTGGCGGCGATCACGGTGGTGTTGGTGGTGGCGCTGCGCTACGGCCGGTACGTGTCCGCCATCGTCGACAGCGCCGATCGCGAAGTGTTCCTGTTGAAGCTGCTCGGCGCGGCGCTGCTGGTGGCAGGCGTCGCCTCGGCGCTGAACGTGTCCGCGGCGGTCGGGGCGTTCCTGCTCGGCATCGCGATCTCCGGCTCAACCGCGCACGAGGCCGCGAAACTGCTGGAGCCGCTGCGTGATCTGTTCGCGGCGATCTTCTTCGTCGCCTTCGGGCTCACCACCGATCCGACGGCGATTCCGCCGGTGCTCGGCTGGGCGATCGCGCTCGCGGTCGTCACCACGCTGACCAAGATCGGCACCGGCTGGTGGGCGGCGAGCAGGCAGGGCATCCGCAGGATGGGGCGCGCGCGAGCGGGCGCGGCGCTGGTCGCGCGCGGCGAATTCTCCATCGTCATCGCAGGATTGGCGGTCACCATGGGCGGCGTCGACGGCCAGCTTGCCGCGCTCGCCTCGGCCTACGTGCTGTTGATGGCGGTGCTCGGCCCGATCGTGGCGCGCGTCGTCGAACCGGTCGTCGGGCTGGTGCAGCGCCGGGTGCACAAGCCGGCCGTGGTCACTCCGTAAGCGCTTCCACCCGTTCGTGTTTCGCCGCGGCCTTGCGCTCGAGGAAGTGTCCGCCCGCGCTGGCGAGCGCGCCGACCAGGAACCCGATCCCGGCGGCGCACAGGTGGCCGTAGTCGGTGAAGGTCGGCCCGATCCACAGTGCCGCGAGCAGCAGCAGGGTCAGCGTCGCCGCCCACACCAGTCGGACCGTGCCCCGGAATCGGAACGCCATGGCGGCGAGCACCGCCGAAAAGCCGTAGCTGGTACCGACATCCGCGGCGTAGGTCAGCTTCACCGGGATGACGCCGCGATCGATGGCATGCGAGATGCCGGTGACGGTGAGCAGCGTCGCGCCGATGTGCCCGGTGGCGAACAGGAAGATCCAGCGCGTGGTGCCGAGCCAGCGTTCCGCGTACGCCATCACGATCAAGAAGCTGATGATGATCGACCACGGGAAGCCGCCGTCGGTCCAGAACGCGGACGCCACCAGCACCTGCACCGGGTTGTGCCGCATGTTGAACAGGTTGGTGGAGGCGGAGAAGATCAGCTTCTTCTCCACCGAGTCGCCGACGCCGCGCAGCGTCCACCAGGTGACGAACAGCGTGAAGGCGTAGGCGGTGCTGGCCGGGGCCGCGCCGAGATGGGCCCGGATCGCGGGCAGGGCGCGTCGGGCCAGCCCGGGGCGGCGTAGCCAGCGCCAGGCGACGCGCACTTCGGTCCGCAGATCGATGGTCTGAGTCCAGGGCGACCGAAACCCGACCGGAGAGGCAACCACCTGCCAAGTGTGCCGTGTCATCCTGTGAGGTCGCTGCGTGACCCGCCCGCGTGTGCGATGTCTCACCGGCGCCGACATCGCCCGTAACGTCGTTTCACACATGAGCAACATTCGCGCTCGAAACTTGGTCGACCAACCAAACGGGTGAGGAGTGCGTTGCGTCTATGACGATCGAGGACGTGAAGGTGACCGGCACTGCCGGCGCGGACTATCTGGCCAAGCGAACGTTGCGCTCGGGTACGGCCGGATGGGTGTTGCTGGCCGGGCTCGGCATCAGCTATGTGATCTCCGGTGACTACTCCGGCTGGAATTTCGGCATTGCCGAGGGCGGGTTCGGCGGGCTGCTGATCGCGTTCGTGGTGATCGCGGCGATGTATCTGGCGATGGTCCTCGGCATGGCGGAGCTGTCCTCGGCGCTGCCCGCGGCGGGCGGTGGGTACACGTTCGCGCGCAGGGCGCTCGGCCCGTGGGGTGGATTCGCTACCGGCACAGCGGTTCTCCTCGAGTACGCGATCGCGCCCGCGGCTATCGCCACTTTCATCGGGGCGTATGTCGAGTCGCTGAATCTGTTCGGCATCACCGACGGCTGGTGGGTGTACCTGGCCGTCTACGCCCTGTTCATCGGTGTGCATCTGACCGGCGCGGGCGAGGCGCTCAAGGCGATGTTCGTGATCACCGCGATCGCGTTGGCCGGTCTCGTGGTGTTCGCCGTCTCGGCGTGGGGGCTGTTCGAAACCGGGAACCTGACCGACATTCCGGCCGACCCGGACGCCGTGGGCAGCTCGGCGTTGCTGCCGTTCGGCTACTTCGGCATCTGGGCCGCCATCCCGTTCGCGATCTGGTTCTTCCTCGCCGTCGAAGGGGTGCCGTTGGCCGCCGAGGAGGCGAGGGAGCCGGAGAAGAATGTGCCGAAGGGCATCATCATCAGCATGCTCGTGCTGCTCGTCACCGGTGCGGCCGTGCTGTTCTTGGCGACCGGAGCCCTTGGCGCGCAAGCGATCTCGGTCTCGGGCAACCCGCTGGTCGAGGCGCTCGGCGACGGATCGGCCGCCAAGATGGTCAACTACATCGGCCTTGCCGGGCTGGTGGCGAGCTTCTTCTCCATCGTCTACGCGTACTCGCGGCAGACGTTCGCGCTGTCGCGGGCCGGTTACCTGCCGACCAGGCTGTCGGTGACCAACGCCCGCAAAGCGCCCGTGCTCGCGCTGATCGTGCCCGGTGTCGTCGGCTTCGCGCTGTCGCTGACCGGCAAGGGGGCGATGCTGCTGAACATGGCCGTGTTCGGTGCGGCGCTCAGCTATGTGCTGATGATGGTCAGTCACATCGTGTTGCGGGTGCGCGAACCGCACATGCCGCGGCCGTACCGGACGCCGGGCGGTGTGGTCACCACCGCGTTCGCCCTGGTGATCGCGTGTGCCGCAGTGATCGCCACCTTCCTGGTCGACCCGGTGGCCGCAGGATGGGCGCTGGCCGCGTTCTGTGCCTTTATGGCGTATTTCGGCCTGTACAGCAGGCATCGGCTCGTGGCGAACTCGCCCGACGAGGAGTTCGCGGTGCTGGCTCGTGCGGCGGGAGATCTCGAATGAGCTCTTACGTCCAGCAATTGCGTGGCACCACCTATGTGTTCGACGGGCTGGTGGATTTGCTGGCGAAGGCGACGCCGTTGCGCAGCGGGGACGAGCTTGCCGGATGTGCGGCAAGCTCCGATGCCGAGCGGGCCGCCGCTCAGTGGGCACTCGCCGACGTGCCGCTGACGGTGTTCCTCGACGAGCCGGTGGTGCCGTACGAGACCGACGAGGTCACCAGGCTCATCATCGACACGCACGATCGTGGCGCGTTCCAACAGATTTCGCATCTCACCGTGGGCGGGCTGCGGGACTGGTTGCTCGCCGTCGCGGCGGAGCCGGACGCCGCCGCGGTGCTGCGTGCGGTGTCGCCCGGGCTCACGCCGGAGATGGTGGCGGCGGTCAGCAAGATCATGCGGAATCAGGATCTGATCGCCGTCGCGCGCGCCGCCACCGTGACCGCGGCCTTCCGCACCACCGTCGGCCTGCCAGGCACTCTGGCCACGCGGCTGCAACCGAACCATCCCACCGACGATCCGCGTGGCATCGCCGCCGCCACATTGGACGGGCTGCTGCTCGGCTGCGGCGACGCGGTGATCGGCATCAACCCGGCGACGGATTCGCCGCAGGCGACGGCCGAGCTGCTCACCCTGCTCGACGAGGTGCGGTTGCGGTTCGACATCCCCACCCAGTCGTGTGTGCTCTCGCATGTCACCACGACCATCGGGCTGATCGAGGCGGGTGCTCCGGTCGACCTCGTCTTCCAGTCGATCGCGGGCACCGAAGGCGCGAATGCCGGTTTCGGCGTGAACATTTCGCTGCTGCGCGAAGGCAACGAGGCAGGCAGGTCGCTGCGGCGTGGCACGGTCGGCGACAACGTGATGTATCTGGAGACCGGGCAGGGGTCGGCGCTGTCGGCAGGTGCGCACCTCGGTACCGGCGGCAAACCGGTCGACCAGCAGACCCTCGAGACGCGGGCGTACGCGGTGGCCAGGGATCTGGATCCGCTGTTGGTCAACACCGTTGTCGGGTTCATCGGACCCGAATACCTCTACGACGGCAAGCAGATCATCCGTGCCGGGCTCGAAGACCATTTCTGCGGCAAGCTTTTGGGCCTGCCGATGGGCGTCGACGTCTGCTACACCAACCACGCCGAGGCCGACCAAGACGATATGGACACCCTGCTGACGTTGCTCGGTGCCGCAGGCTGCGCCTTCGTGATCGCCGTCCCCGGCGCCGACGACGTCATGCTCGGCTACCAGAGCCTCAGCTTCCACGACGCGCTCTACGCCCGTCGTGTCCTGAACCTGCGCCCCGCACCGGAATTCGAGTCGTGGCTGGCCGGGCTCGGCATGATCGACGGTGCGGGCCGGGTGCTCCCGGTCGAGCCGTTGTCGTCGCCGCTGCGTGCGCTGGGTGGTGCGCGATGAGCAACGCCTACGGACGCCCCAAGCTGGAAGTTGTTGCGCCGGTGGGGGAGCAGGACACTGCTGAGATCGGCGCTCGTCGCGCCGAGCCGCGGGCCGGTCGGCACTCGTCGAAAAGTGGTGCGGAGCAGTTGTTCTGGCAGGAGTTGCGCCGGAGCACCCAGGCCAGGATCGGGCTCGGCCGCACCGGTGACGCCTTGCCGACAGCGCAGGTCCTGGAGTTTCGCGCGGCGCACTCGGCGGCGCGCGACGCAGTGCACCTCCCGCTGGATGTCGAGGACCTGACCGCCCGGCTCGACGTGCTCGGCATCGGCGCCGCGACCACCGTGCCGAGCCGAGCACAGGGGCGAGCCGAGTATCTGCGCCGACCTGATCTGGGCAGACTGCCGGCAGCGGGTGCGCTGACCGCAGTGCCGCACAGCGGCGGCGACATCGGATTCGTGCTGGCGGACGGACTTTCGCCGCGTGCGCTCACCGACCACGGTCCCGCGATGCTCGCGGCGCTGATCGATGAACTGTCCGCGCACTACACGATCGCCGCGCCCGTCATCGCCACCCAATCCCGGGTGGCCCTCGCCGACCACATCGCCGAGGCGATGGGCGTGCAGACGGTCGTGGTGCTGATCGGCGAACGACCAGGCCTCTCGGTCGCCGACAGCCTCGGCCTCTACCTCACCCACCTGCCCTACCCCGGCCGCACCGACGCCGACCGCAACTGCGTCTCCAACATCCACCCACCAGAAGGCCTCGGCTACACCCAAGCCGCAAAAGTGGTGTCAGGCTTGATATCCGGCGCCCGCCGCCTCGGCCGCTCCGGCGTCGACCTCAAAGACACCTCCCGCGCCGACGCCCTCGACCCCGGCGAAACCCTCTCTTCCACAACCGAGCTCGGTTGAATTAGCCCCGCGCCGGGCGCTGCGGCGGCCGCTCAGTACTCCCGTGAGGTGTCGGGCTTCATCCGCCCGGCGGCGATCAGTGCTCGTCGTGCGGTGGCCTTGCGGGGGCACGTGTCGGCGCGGCAGTCGCGATGCTGCTGCATGATCTTGTGGGCTTCGAGAACGCCGAGGTCGTAGTCCGGGGCTTCGTGCGGCCAGCCCTGTGGCCACATGCTCGTGTCGGCGGGGTGGTCACCCTTGGCCCGGTTGCGTCGCCGCTCGGCTCTCCATTCGGCTTGGACGCGGTCGACGATTTCTTGCGCGGATGTGCCGTCCGGCCCGGCTTCTCGCCACCAGTTGAACCCCATCGCGTCACCCCTGCCGTGTTCGATGTTCGGTTGGTGAGCACCCGCCGCCGGGGCCGAACGGGGAGTTGGTCGTCCCGACGGCGGAGCCATTTCTAGCGTGTCCGGACACGCTGCGGCCCTGCGACGTCACATCGGGTGTCCGATCGGTGCCGAGCGGGGTGACATTTGGGTGTCATTTCCGTGGGTTGAGGACTATCGTGGCGGCTATGGCCGCACCGAATACAGCGCTACGCGCCGCGCGAATGGGGCGATTGATGAGTCAGGACGACCTAGCCCGCGCGTTACGAGAGATCGGCTGCACCAGCGCAAACAAACGACTGGTGCAGCGCTGGGAGTCCGGCATCACCCGTACGCCGCACCCGTCGCATGCGAGTGCTCTCCAGCGGGTTCTGGGGATGCCGATCGAGCATCTCGGGTTCGTTATGGCGCATGTTGCCGACGACGGCCGAGGCGGCCACGATGTGCAGTTGCCGCAGTCGGCTCAGGTCCGGAGCGCAGCCACGGCGTCACGACCACGCCCCAACCCTGGGAACTACTCAGGCATCTGGTTATCGCATTACGAGTACTACTCCTCGGGGCGACAGGAGACCTTCAGCACGGGGCACTACGTCGTGATTCTTCAGCACGGTGACCACCTCACAGTGCGGAGCTTGCCCGGCTCCGCGCCGTCGACGGTGGCGATGGAGCTGGATGTTGACGGTGGAGTAGCGACCGGCACATGGACCGAGGACACAAACCCGAACGGCTACTACCGAGGCACGCGGTACAGCGGTGCCATCCAGCTGTTGATCGAGCCAACCGGTCATCGCCTGGTCGGCAAGTGGATCGGTTACGGCAAGAACTTCGACATCAACTCGGGGCCTTGGGAATTCGTGCTACAAGATGCTTCCACCAGCAAGGCCACGATCGAGGCATACGATCACCCACCCGACTTCGATCATGTACCGCCGCTCGGCTGACACCACTTCCCGATTGAAGACAGGGGCTACGGGGGCTGACCCGAAACCGTTTCTCCCACAACCGAGCTCGGTTGAATCGGCACCAGCGCGGGGCGCTGCGACGCCCCGCGCTGGTGCGGACTGAGCACTGATTTCGTACGTACGTGGGTAACCCGTCGAGTACGGACTGACCAGGCTCGGAACTGACTGCCGGCCACCGATGTCAGTGCTGCGGCACCTGAGTCTCGACTAAAGACCCGGAGAGGCGGGGGAGCGCCCGGTCATAGTTGACCGATGTCCTTTACGACACGCCTCGCCTGGGCGAACTGCATGCCGACGTTCACCGACTTGCGGCAGACCACCACGATGACCACATCGTCACGGCTCTCGGTGCGGATGAATAGGTGCGTCAGGTTGTCGCTGTTGACCAGGATCTCCTGGAAGTAGTGGCGTTCGGTCGCGACACCGCGGCGTTCCTTCCAGATGTCCTCGATCATCACTACATTGCGGCCCTGGAATAGGTCTAGGGTCGCGGCGGCGAGTAGGTCCAAGACCTCCGGCGGATGGGTGTCGATCGTCTCGACCGCCAAGAGCATGCCCGTGGACATGTCGATTGCCCCGGAGGCAAGGCACTCCGGTACTTCCTCGCGTAGTAACCGCACCAGCCGCTCGATGCGCTCGGTCATCGTTTCCTGGCCTTGGCCAGTGATGGAATTCATTGCGTCCTTTCTGGTTCCGCTCAGCGGCGGTCTGGGGGGACAGTCACGGTGCGTCCTGGTCCGGTGATGCGGGGCGTTCCCTTGGGGCGGAACTGCGGAGCACCGCCTGCGGGGAACGCGGCGGCAGCGCGTCGTTGATGCCGCTGGCACCGCGTCTGCGGCGTGGTAGCGCGGCCGGATCGTCTGCCGACACCGTGGTCGATGTTCGGTCGTCGAGGTAGGGCGGCGGGACCATCAGGAGGTCTTCGGCCAGCAGCCGGGCGGCCGCCGCTGTGACGGGGTACAGGCTCCTGCCCAGCAGGAACGCGATATCGCGGCAGGTGCGCCGCCCGTTCACTTTGCGCAGGATCTCGTGGTGCAAACCGGTTGCGCGGCGGCCGAGCTCGCTCGTGCCGAGTCCGGTGAGCGACAACCTGTTTCGATGCGGCGACACTCGCCCGTTGGCCAGTGCGCGCAATCGCCGCTCGGTTTGGACGAGCAGCCAATCGGGTTCGACGCCGGTGCCGGTGGCGAACTCGGCCGGTGGGTCGTGCGGTATCTCGTTCCAATAGCACCCGTCGATCCAGCCTGCGGCGATCGCGAAGGTTCCATCGATCGCCGCCATTGCCGCGAGTGCGCGGAGTTCGGCGTCGCCCATGCTCGCGCATCCCGGCCTGGCGAGCAGGTCGGCGACTCCGGGTGCGCCAGGGGAGAGGACGGCGACGACTCGGCCGCAGGCCACTTGGAAGTCGCCGCCGGGATCGCCTGCCACATGCAGGATCCCGGTGCGGGTGTGTGTGGTGAGGCCGGTCAGCTCCGTGGCCACCTGCCTGATGGGTTTGTGTCCGAGCATGGGCAGCCGTTGCCGGACAGTGAGACGGGCGGGCGTAGTCACGATGCACCTGATATCGCTATTGCTTTGGCGTGGGATTAGTCGAAAAGGGCAGCAGCGCAACCGGAATGCGGCACGACGGCAGCGACGACCGCAGTTCGATACCCGCGAAGGGGTTACGGAGCCTGCGTCGGTATCGGCCGTCCGAGGGCGGCGAGCGTCAGAGCGAAGACAGGACTCGCGATAGTCGGCCACGAAGACACGTGGATGCGGCAGGTAACTGTTGCTGAGAAATCACGAGTGTTCCTGAAAAAGTGTATGACACAATCTGATTCGCGCTCTGGCGGCGACGCTCTCCGGGGCTGGTCGAGTACGCCGTGTGGAGAACATCTTGGCAGCCCGCCGGATTTAGAGCAATGGAATCCGTGAAATTAAGTGGGGTTGCCAGCGTGTCGCCGCGCCCGTGCTAACCCTGCGGTGGCACTACCGACTCAGTCCTCGGTATGACGCGTCGTGGTGGCGGTGCTGCCTATCGTCGCCGGTATGTCTATTGCGGCGCGAAAAGTGATGGTGAGCAGGCGTCGATTCGCCGTGCTGGCCGGGGTGGTGCTGGCGTCGGCCGGTGTCGCGGCGGCGGACGGGCCAGCGGCATTCGAGGTGACCGCCGTGCGGATCCCCACGGCGGCCGGTGTTTTCGATGCGGTGGCCGCCGGGCCGGTGGATGGTCGAGAAGTCTTGCTGCTGCACGGATTTCCGGAGTTGGGCATCGAATGGGAGCACCAGCTGCTGGCATTGGCGGCTGCCGGATACCGTGCGGTCGCTCCGGATCAGCGCGGCTACTCGGCGGGCGTCCGGCCGGGCCGGGTCGAGGAGTATCAGCTCGACTATCCCGTCGCCGACGTGCTCGCGATCGCAGATGCGTTGGGGTGGAAGCGGTTCGATCTGGTCGGGCACGACTGGGGTGCCGTGGTCGCCTGGATTGCCGCCGCCGAGCACCCGGAGCGGGTGCGGTCGTTGACGGCTGTTTCCGTGCCGCATCCCGCGGCGTTCGCTGCCGCGCTGCGCACCGACCCCGCGCAGCAGGGTGCGTCGAAGTACATGGATTTCTTCCGGCAGCCTGCGCCGATCCCGGAGAACAAGATCCTCGCGGACGGGCCACCTGAACTCGCCGGCGTGCCGGCAGCGCGCAGCGCCGAGTACTACAGACGACTTGCCGAACCGGGGGCGCTTACCGCGGCGCTGAATTGGTACCGCGCCAACGACTTCCACGGCTACGAGCGGCCGGTGGCTGTGCCGACGCTGTTCCTGGCCGCCACCGACGATCCCATGGTGGCCATGTCGGGTATCCAGGCAACCGCCGCCTGGGTCACCGGCCCATACCGGCTGGACGTGCTCGCCGGGGCTGGGCACACGATCCCCGAACGCGCCGCCGCGGAGACCTCGGCGCGACTGCTCGACCACCTGTCCTCGGTGCCGCGCTAGCGTCCGCGCCCAAGCCTGAAATCCGCACCCCTTCGGGGGATTCGCACCCCTCCTACAGCCCAGAACGGGTGCGGATCCACAGAAAGGGTGCGGATCAACGCGAGCGTGCTCCGCGGTGACGACCGACTTGCTTCGGCCGAGGGGCGTTCACAGCACGCAGAATTCGTTCCCGTGCGGATCGGCCATGGTGGTCCAGACCTCGCCGCCGAGCTTGCCGTCGTAGAGGCGCTCAGCACCGAGCGCCTCCAACCGGGCCACCTCGGCTTCGCGACGTTTCTGGCCGACGTTCACGTCGAGGTGCAGGCGGTTCTTGCTGATCTTCGGCTCGGCGACGCGCTGGAAGATCAGGCGATCGCCGCTGCCGATGCCGGTGTCGCCTTTGGTCGGTGCGTCGGGTTCGCGCAGCGCCGCCCAATCCAACCAAACCAGCCGCTCACCCTCCTCGCGCACGCGATCGGCGGCGATCTCGCCGCTGTCGATCAGCTGACGCAGCAGCGGTGTGTGGTCTTCGATGAGGTAATCGAGCACCTCGGCCCAGAACCGGGCCAGCTCGTTGGGATCGGGCGTGTCGATGACGATGTGGTAGCGGCTACTCATGGGATGTTTCTACCTCGAGAACGTCGCCCACAAACGACAAAGCCCACATCCGGACACCGCCGAAACTTCCAGCGGCGCAACGAATGCGGGCTTTGTGCGCGAGTGCGCTAGTCCAAGTAGTCGCGCAGGACCTGGGAGCGGCTCGGGTGCCGCAGCTTGCTCATCGTCTTCGACTCGATCTGGCGGATGCGTTCGCGGGTGACCCCGTAAACCTGGCCGATCTCGTCGAGGGTGCGCGGCTGGCCGTCGGTGAGGCCGAAGCGCAGTCGGACCACGCCCGCCTCGCGCTCGGACAGCGTCTCCAGCACCGACTGCAGCTGATCCTGCAGCAGGGTGAAGCTCACCGCGTCCACGGCGACAACGGCTTCGGAGTCCTCGATGAAGTCGCCGAGCTGGCTGTCGCCCTCGTCGCCGATGGTCTGGTCCAGCGAGATGGGCTCACGCGCGTACTGCTGGATCTCCAGCACCTTTTCGGGCGTGATGTCCATTTCCTTGGCCAGCTCCTCCGGGGTGGGCTCACGGCCCAGATCCTGGAGCAGCTCGCGCTGGATGCGACCGAGCTTGTTGATGACCTCGACCATGTGCACCGGGATACGGATGGTGCGGGCCTGGTCGGCCATGGCGCGGGTGATGGCCTGCCGGATCCACCAGGTGGCGTACGTGGAGAACTTGTAGCCCTTGGTGTAGTCGAACTTCTCGACGGCGCGGATCAGACCCAGGTTGCCCTCCTGGATCAGGTCGAGGAACGCCATGCCGCGGCCGGTGTAGCGCTTGGCGAGCGAGACGACCAGGCGCAGGTTGGCTTCCAGCAGGTGGTTCTTGGCGCGGTTGCCGTCGCGAACGATCCAGTTGTAGTCGCGACGCATCGCGACCGGCAGCTTCTCGCCCTGCTCGGCGAACTCGCGCACCTTCTCCGCCGCGTAGAGGCCCGCCTCGATGCGCTTGGCGAGTTCGACCTCCTCTTCGGCGTTGAGCAGCGCGACCTTGCCGATCTGCTTGAGGTAGGCACGGACGGAGTCGGCCGACGCGGTCAGCTCCGCGTCCTTGCGGGCCTGCCGCAGCGCCTCGGATTCCTCTTCGTCCCAGACGAAATCGCCGGACGCCTTGTCGGCGGCGGTCGGCTCGGCCTCCTCGGCGGGCTCGGCGACGTCCTCGACAGCCAGATCCTCGGCTTCTTCGGTGAGGTCGTCCTCGGACACCTCGAGATCGCCGAGGTCCTCGATATCGAGCGACTCCTCGTCGATCACCTCGTCGGTGCCGGGTTCGCCGTCGCCTGCCACCTTCTTGGTGGCAGCCTTCTTGGCAGGCGCCTTGGTCGCCTTCGCAGCGGCCTTCTTCGCGGGCGCCTTCTTGGCAGCGGCGGCCTTCTTCGCCGGAGCCTTCTTCGCGGCAGCCGCCTTACGGACCGGCCGTGCTTCGGTTACATCTGCGGAGTCGGCATCGGCCGATTCGGCGGTCTGACGGGTATTCGTGGCTACCACGTACGCCCTTTCGTGACGGTCTCGTGCGGCGTCACGCCAGAGTGGTCTTCCGGCGGAGCGGTCTGTCGGGTTTCACCGGCGGAGGGCCGGTCGGGGGTTTCACCGGCTCACGACTGTCGTCGTGAGCCGAGGGCACTGTGGCTGTGGTTCACTCGCTTCGCTAGTGAACGAGCCGAGCACGTTCCATTGTAACGATCTAACCAGCGTACCTTTGCCCACGTTGCCCCTTGTGGCGCGGGATGTTCTTAGATTGCTGTCACGGTGCGATGCCCGCGTCGATCGCCATCGCTGCCCCGACTATGCCCGCTGTGTTCTTCAAATGCGCCGGAATGACCGGAGTTCGGTTGGTGAGCAACGGAATCCATTGTTCGGCGTCGCGGCTGATGCCGCCGCCCGCGACGAACACCTTCGGCCAGAACAGGTTCTCCAGGCCGATCAGCACAGTGCTCACAGCCGCTGCCCACTCCGGGAATGTCAGCCCGTCGCGGTCCTTGATGGACGCGGCGGCGCGATGCTCGGTCTCCATGCCACCGACCTCGAGATGTCCGAGTTCGCTGTTGGCCACCAGCGTGCCCTGGTACAGCAGGGCCGAGCCGATGCCGGTGCCGAAGGTCAGCAACAGCACCAGCCCGTCGAAATCCTTTGCCGCGCCGTATCGATCCTCGGCGAGGCCCGCCGCGTCCGCGTCGTTGAGCACGGTGACGGCGCGCCCGTCCAGGGCTTGGGAGAACAGCGTGCGCGCGTCGGTGCCGACCCATGACTTGTCGATGTTGGCCGCGGTGCGTGCGACGCCGTCGAGCACCACCGAGGGCAGGGTGATGCCGACCGGACCGTCCCAATCGGCTTGCGCGACCAGCTTTGCCACCGCGTCGGCGACGGCCTGCGGGGTGGACGGATGCGGTGTCGCGATCTTGATCCGTTCGTGGAGCAACTCACCGGTCGCCAGATCTACTGCGGCGCCCTTGACGCCGCTGCCGCCGATATCGATGCCGAAGGCGTGCCCCCGAGCGGACATGACTAACCCCTCGTTCCTGTGTGGCCGGTGGTGGAGCACAACACCGCAGCACCTCGGCCCCACCACGCTGCGGGGAGCGCGTTGCGGTGGTGTGCTCGACGACGGCGTTGTGTCGTGCACGACAAGAGTAATGGGAACCCGGCGCTGGGCGTTGAGCGAGGATCTGTGATGCGATGGAGGGCGTGCCGGAAACCTCATCGTCAGTGTCCGACTACACCTCCGAGATCATCGTCGCCCGTGGCGACGAGGCCGAGCTGCGCAGAGTCGCGGTCGACCTCGCCGAGACCGCCGCCGCGCATGTCCGCGCGCGAAGGCCAGAGGTCTTCGGGCAGGTCGGCGGGCCCGTCGACGGCGCGGTGCAGGCCAAGGCCTATCCGACCGACCCGGTCACCATCGTGGACACCGAGACCGAGGAATTGATCCGCGGACTGCTAGCCGAGCAGCGGCCCGGCGATCCCATCCTCGGTGAGGAGGGCGGCGGCACCCTCGCCGACTCGGCCGCTGATGTCGTGCACTGGGTGGTCGACCCGATCGACGGCACCGTCAACTTCCTCTACGACATCCCCGGCTACGCGGTGTCGGTGGCGGCCATGCGCGGCGGTCGTCCGGTGGCAGGCGCGGTCGTCGATGTCGCGCGGCGGGCCACCTACAGCGCCGGGCTCGGGCTCGGGTCGATCCGTGTCGACGCCGAGGGCGTGGTGGAGCATCTGCGGTGCACGCCGGTCGAGACGGTCTCGATGTCGTTGGTGGCCACCGGATTTGCCTACGGCAAGCACCGACGCACCCGGCAGGCGCAACTGATCGCCGAGATCCTGCCGCAGGTGCGTGACATCCGCCGATTGGGCGCCGCCGCGCTCGACCTGTGCCACGTCGCCGCGGGCCGGGTGGACGCCTACTTCGAACACGGCCTCAACGCATGGGACTGGGGCGCGGGCGCGCTGATCGCCGCCGAGGCAGGCGCACGCCTCACGTTGCCACCAGCCGCCGCCCCTGGCGAGGCGGGCGACCTGGTGCTCGCTGCCGCCCCAGGCATCGCCGACGAACTGACCGCCTTGCTAGACCGTGTCGGCGCCACAGCGCCCATCCCGGATCACTGACCTCCAGCGAGCCCCATGTGCCCACGGATCGACTGATCTCGGAGGCACATGGGGTAACTCGTCGGGTACGCCCAAAACCCAGCTAGACGCCGACCCGCCGGCCGCAGCAGTCACGACCGACAAAATCCTGGAGAGGCGGGGGAGCTAGCAGCGGGCCTGTCTGGCGGCGTCGAGGAGCTTGACGTCGATCGAGGGGGCTCCGCCTGGTGCCGGGTTCTTCAGCGACCGCAGCACCTCTTCGGCGTCGTTGCTCGGGCGGATGTCCCGGAACAGCGAGCCGAGCACCATGTCGACGGTCTCGTCGGCGCGCTGATCCTCGATCAACTCCGCGCACGGGACGACCAACTGCACCGAGGCGGCGGCCGGGCGGCCGTTCACGCCGAACCGGATCTGGCCGGTGCATTCGAGGTCGCCGTTGACGTAGACCGAATCGTTGCCGTACTGCGTTCCCGGCGCGCTGGCGAACCCGAGGTCGCCGAACTGCGCCGCCACGTGCGCGGCCTGGCCGCGCTGGTTGTTCGCGTTGAGCACGCGCACCTTGCTCGCCGCGAGGGGAGCGGGTTCCACATCCTCGAGCCGGCCTGCGCCGACTCGCTGACCTAGCGCAACGGGTTGTCCCGCACCGGGATCGGTGGCCGGGCTCGGTGAGTTGCATGCCATCGCGCTGGTGTCGTGCTCGGTCGTCGTCAAGGCCTTGACCCACACGATTGTGCAGATCAGGGCGACAACGCCGAGCATGATGAGCCAGGGCTGCGGACGGCGTCGGAGGAAGGGCCTGCCCTGGGCATCCACGGGGCGGCCTTCGGTGATCAGTGAAACCACCAGCACACTCTACGAAAATGTGACCGGGTCGGGGGACGGCGGGCCGACGTAGTTCGGCGACGTGCGGGAATACGGCGCGCAAGGTCTCGGCTAGTTACCTGGATGATGTCGGTTACCCGTCAGTTTCGACTCGTCTGTGTTTTGATTGCGACTTTTGCCGCAGGGTCCGCTATTGTCTGGCGGCCCAGATCGAATCGCCGGCGATGAAATTGGTGGTCGGTCGCGGGAACAAGTAGGGCACGTCCTGCGTTTACCGAGCGCTATCCGGAGTGGATCAGCCCGATCCGCGCTGATAGGTGACCGGTGTGCGTGTGACGTGCACCACCGGCGGGACGGTGCGAGTACGGCGATTCCGAACGGAATCGGTGTGACCGGGCCGGTCCGGGATATACGAAGTAAGGACGAGGGGAAGACGACATGGCAACCGACTATGACGCACCGAGGCGTACCGAAACCGACGATGTGTCGGAAGATTCGCTGGAGGAGCTGAAGGCTCGTCGTAACGAGGCACAGTCCGCCGTCGTGGATATCGACGAATCCGATACCGCGGAGTCGTTCGAGCTTCCCGGCGCGGACCTGTCCGAGGAAGTGCTGACGGTTCGGGTGATCCCGAAGCAGGCCGACGAGTTCACCTGCTCCAGCTGTTTCCTCGTGCACCACCGAAGCAGACTGGCCAGTGAGAAGGGCGGTCAGCTGATCTGCATGGACTGCGCCGCCTGAGCTCGTGACGGCGCCGAGTGTTCGGCTCTGTCATCGCGAAGCGTCATCGCCGCTTCGTTCTGAGCTCATCCAGCGGGTCCATCGCTTCGCTCAGGGGGTTCAGCCCGCGCTGGGTAGGCCCAGCGCGGCCAGGACCTGTTCGGGCCGTCGCGTGCTGATCAACCAGTACGGCGTCGGGTCGTCCGGGTCGTCGAGCACGAGCACCACCATCGGTCCGATCCACGGCCGATGCTGCACATAGGCGGCGGGGTCCAGCTGGCGACCCAGCGCCGCGCTCTTGGCCGTGTGGGCAACGACGGCCGCACGGGCCACGAAGTTCACCGGAAGGTGCGCACGGTCGGCGCGGAGTTCCAGCGTGCCCGACGCGTCCGGCGCCACCTCGATCCGATGGCGGCTGAGCCACACCAGCACCCAGACCGGTACCGGGAACAGCAGAACGTAGGGCAGCCATGCCCGAAGACCCGGTGCGCCCATGTGGATTTCGGCGGCGAGCAACCCGGTGATGGCGAAGGCCACCGGCCACCACCACAGTGGCACCCAGAGGCGCTCGCGGTACACCTGCGTGCTCTGTTGCTTCTTGTCCATGGTCACGGGGTTGGGCTGGTCCGACACGAGTCAACACTAAGTCACGACTGGCGCAGCGCTACGCGTAGGCTCGATCAACGTGACAGCACTTTCGCCTATCCCTTTGCTGCGGTTGGATCCCGGCATCCCGATGCCCGCGCGCGCTCACCACGGCGACGCCGGCGTCGACCTCTGTACCACGGAGGACGTCATCCTGGAACCCGGCGAGCGGGTGCTGGTCGGCACCGGTGTCGCGGTAGCACTTCCGGTCGGCACGGTCGGCCTGATTCACCCACGCTCGGGCCTGGCGGCCAAGACCGGCCTGTCGGTGGTCAACACCCCTGGCACGGTCGATGCCGGATATCGCGGCGAAATCAAGGTGTGCCTGATCAATCACGACCCGCGCACGGCCATCGAGCTGCGTCGCGGCGACCGGATCGCTCAGCTGCTCGTGCAGCGGGTGGAGTTGGTCGATTTCCTGGAGGTCGACTCGCTCGACGAGACCACCCGAGGTTCCGGCGGGCACGGCTCGAGCGGCGGGCACGCGAGCCTGACGGCGGTTGGTGCCGACGCGGCAGGTCGGACCACCGGTAAGGAGGCGTGATGGGATTGTTCGGCAAGCGCAAGGGTTCCTCGGACGACCGCTACCCGGCCGACGACTACGACGACGAGTACGGCTACGACGAGGACGACGACTACGACGACAACGCTTACGCCGCAGCGGATTACCGCGAGGCGGGCGCGCCGCGCTCGGGTCCGTACGACTTCGCCGATGTGGCGGATCTGCTCGAACAGGTCGCCGAGCAGCGCCTCGACCTAGGCTCGGTGATTCTGCCGGTGCCGCAGGGTGGTCAGCTGCAGGTCGAGATGACGCCGGACGGCACGCCGCAGGCGGTGCACCTGGCGACCGAGCACGGCCGGATCACCGTCGCCGCCTACGCGGCGCCGAAGTCGGCGGGCCAATGGCGCACTGTCGCCGCCGATCTCGCGGATTCGCTGCGCAACGACGGCGCCAGGGTCGCGGTGGAAACCGGCCCGTGGGGTCGTGAGCTGCTCGCCGTCACCGAGGGCGCCGATCTGCGCTTCATCGGTGTCGACGGGCCGCGCTGGATGGTCCGGCTGGTCGCGGCAGGCCCGTCGGGTGCCTCGAACGACGGCAGCCCGCTGGTGGCTGCGGCGCGAGCGATCCTGCGCGAGACCGTGATTCGCCGCGGCGACGACCCGCTGCCGGTGCGCGAGCCACTGCCGGTGGTGTTACCGCAGGAGCTGTCCGAACAGCTGGCCGCGGCCCATCAGGCACAGGTCGACGCGCAGCAACAGCAGGTGGCGGCGCAGGCCGCGGCCCCGCAAATGGGCCCTGGCGGGTTGCCGCCTCGGATGCCGGACGGCCCGCGCCGTGGCGTCGACGGCTCGGCCATGCAGCAGCTCGGCCTCAACTAGCGGCGAGTCAGCCCGGCGAATCCCGTGTTTCCGAGGATCGCCGGATCGGCGCCGAGTTCGGCGAGGGTGATCCGGTGGATCGTGGAGCGCGGGATCAGCGCGGCCCACTCCTCGGCGATCGCGAACGGATGCACCGGATCATCGACGGCCGTCACGACCGCCACCGGCGCCGCCAGCGTGCCGAGCCGTTCTGGGCCAGGCCATTTGTAGTCGGCGGCCTCGTCGAGCGCCTCGGGTAAATCGGGCCACTGCGCGCGCCACGACTGGGTGAGCGCGTCGGCCAGCCAGCGCGGGCTGCTCGCGCGCATCCGGTCGATCACCGCGTCGATGCCGTCGACCCGCAGCTGTGCGGCGGTCGCTCGTGCGCTCAATGCGGCAGGGCAGGCGGCGGTGTCGGGTCCGGTCCAGCCGGGCAGCGCCGCGACCACTCCGGCGGTCAGCTCCGGATGCTCGGCCGCCCACTCGATCGCGACGGCGGCGCCCAACGAGATCCCGGCCACAAGAACGGGACCCGTCGCGGCGGCGGCGTCGAGCGCGGCCCGGTAACTCGCGACAACGGCCCGCGGATCGGGTTGGACCGCGACAACGTCGAGATGCCGCGCGGTACACGCCGGTTCGAAAGCGCGCCTCGCGAAATCCGCGTCGGATCCGGTGCCGGGCAAGGCGACGACGACGCCGACGGCCGACACGGGGTGTGGGGAGTCGAACACCGTGCCGAGCGTAGCGGGGGTGCCCTGGTGCATCTACAGTGGCGGGTGTGCGGCCACAGCCGGTCGTGTCGGGAAATCACGATGGTGTGTGACCCACACCGTCAGCTCTATGCAGGAGAGCGTGCGAAAATGTCATCCGCAGCCTCAGGGTATTTTCGACGTCTGGGCCGCAGACTGACCGAAGATATCGACCAGTTGGACGCCGAAGAACTTGCCGAGAAATCGGAGGCCTCCGGCGCGCGTCGCGCCTCGGAGTGTCGCCGCGGCGACGAGGCCACCATGCTCGGTAGGCTTCGCAGCGTCGAAGCGTGCCCGAAGTCCGCGGGCGCGGCCGTGCAGGCGGAGTTCTTCGACGGCACCGATGCCATCACCCTGGTGTGGATCGGGCGCAGGCGCATTCCCGGGATCGAGCCGGGACGGCGTATCTTGGTTCGCGGCCGCGTCGGTGATCGAGACGGCCGCAAGGTGATCTACAACCCCTACTACGAATTGCGCGGGAACAGCTGACGTATGCCATCGAGCAACGACAACGCCCCCTCGGGCGAACAGACCGAGCCCGCCGCGGCTCTCGACCGTGACGAGGAAGCTGCCGAGCAGACGCTGCTCGAGCAACTCGGCGGTTTCAGTGGCCTGATCTCTTCGACAGTTCCCGTTGTCGTGTTCGTTCCCGTGAACAGTTTCGCCGGGTTGACCGCGGCGATCTGGGCCGCTCTCGGTGCGGCCACGCTGATCCTGGTGTGGCGCCTCGTCCAGCGCAGCCCGATCCAGCCCGCCGTCTCCGGTTTCCTCGGTGTCGGCATCTGCGCGTTCATCGCGTACCGGATGGGGGAGGCCAAGGGCTTCTTCCTGTTCGGCATCTACACGAGCCTGGTGTACGCGGGCGTCTTCCTCGTCTCGATGCTGGTGCGCTGGCCGCTGGTCGGCGTCATCTGGGGTGTGTTGAACGGCCACGGCTCCGCCTGGCGCGCCGACCGGCGCGTGCTTCGCCTCTACTACATCGCGACCACCACCTGGGTGGTGGTGTTCGCTGCCCGCTATCTGGTGCAGTCGCAGCTGTACGACGCCGACCGCACCGGCTGGCTCGCCTTCGCTCGCATCGCCATGGGCTGGCCGCTGACCGCGGTCGCGTTGGTGGTGACGATCTGGGCCGTGCGCAGGGCAGGCCACCTGCCGACCCGCACTGCGCCCAAACCTGCCTGAGGCGTTAACTCCGCGGGCCCGTCCTGCGAAAACCTGAAGGGGTGGGGCAACTCTCACCGCAGAGGTGGGTCGTTACCCACCCTGGGGTGCCTGGCCGGTGGGCCGAGTTCAGCAGACGATCGTTGTGTACCGAAAAGCAACGCACGATCGTTCGAAAGGACTCGGAACGTGGGTACCGAGCACAACACCGCGGCACTGCCGAAAAACCTCAATCCGGCCCTGTCGGAGAGCCGCCGCGTTGCGGCCGAGCTGGACAAGCTGATCGGTCCGGCCGCCGCGGGCGATCGCGCCGCCGTCACCGAGATCGTCCGCATCGTGCACCCGCTGGTCCGCCGGTATTGCGGTGCGCGCCTTGGCAATACGGCGCATCTGCAGGTGACCGCCGACGACGTGGTTCAGGAGATCCTGATCGCCACCGTCAACGCGATCCCGCGCTACCGCGATCAGGGCAAGTCGTTCCTCGCCTTCGTCTACGGCATCGCGGCCAACAAGGTGGCCGACGCGTTCCGTCGTTCCCAGCAGCACCCCACCTACCCGATGGCGGAGATGCCGGACGCGCCCTGCACGTCCGCAGGTCCCGAGGAGTGGGCGCTCGCCTCCGAACGGCGCGCTGCCACCAGGGAACTCATGAAGATCCTGGCTCCCGCGCACCGCGAGGTGCTGGTCATGCGCATCGTGCTCGGCTGGTCGGCCGCGCAGACCGCCGAGGCGATCGGCACCAGCCCCGGCGTGGTCCGGGTGATGCAGCACCGGGCGCTGAACAAGCTGCGCGCGGAATTGAAGATGGCGTCCTGAGGGCTGAGCGTCAGCGCCGGAGGAGGTAGCGCAGCGTCACCACGCAGGCGCAGGGAAGCCCTCCATAGGCACTGAATTTTCCGCCACCATGCAGCAACCCGTATCGGGGAGTTATGGCTTGATGCCGTGGGTGGCGAGCTCGACCCGCAGGTCCTCTTCGGCCTCCACCGAGGTCACGAACAGCAGTTCGTCGTCGCCCTCGAACGGATCGTCCGGCTGCGGCACGATCACCCGGCCGCCGCGCAGGATCGTCACCAGGGCGGCGTCGCGCGGCAGGGTGAGTGCGCGCACCGGCTTTCCGGCGAGGGCGGTGTCGCCGGGCAGGGTGATCTCGACCAGGTTGGCCTGACCCTGCCGCAGCGTCATCAGCCGCACCAGATCGCCGACCGTGACGGCTTCCTCGACGAGCGAGGCGAGCAGTCGCGGCGTCGACACCGCGACATCGACACCCCATGAGGCGTCGAAAAGCCATTCGTTGCGTGGGTCGTTGACCCGCGCAACCACCCGGCGCACGCCGAACTCGGTCTTGGCGAGCAGGCTGTGCACCAGGTTCGCCTTGTCGTCGCCGGTGGCCGCGATGACCACCTCGTAGGTCTCCAGGTCCGCGGCCTCGAGCAACGCGAGCTCACAAGCGTCGGCGTGCACCCACACCGCGTCCGGGATCGCGTCCGGGTCGATGTGATCGAGCTGGCGCTCCAGCAGCATCACGCTGTGTCCGCCGCGCAGGAGTTCCCTGGCGATGGATCGGCCGACGGCGCCCGCTCCGGCGATGGCCACTTTCATGTTCAGTCCTCGCTCACGGGGGGCTTGCCTGCCAGCGCGACCGCCTCGCCGACCGAGCCGGAGGTCGCCGCGGCATACACCAGGTCGTCGGCCTGCACGATGGTCTTGCTGTCGGGCAGTAAGCCCTGACCGAATCGGATGATGAAGGCGACCCTGGCGCCGATCGTGGTCTCCAGATCGCGAACGGTGCGGCCGTACCACTCCTCGTGCAGTGTGAGCTGCGTGACGGCCACTGTCCCCGTCGGGTCGCGCCACGTGGTTTTGGTGCTGCCGTCGCCGATCAGCGTGCGCAGGAACCGGTCGGTGGTCCACGGCACCGTTGCGATCGTCGGAATGCCGAGACGCTCATACACCGCGGCGCGTTTCTCGTCATAAATCCGGGCGACCACGCGCTCGACACCGAACATCTCGCGGGCCACCCGCGCCGAAATAATGTTGGAATTATCACCGGAGGAGACGGCGGCGAACGCGTCGGCGCGCTCGATTCCCGCACGCACCAAGACATCTCGATCGAAGCCGACACCCGTCACGCGCTCGCCTGGGAAATCCGGTCCGAGGCGGCGGAAGGCAGCGGGATCACGGTCGATCACCGTGACCTCGTGGCCGACCCGGATCAGGGCATGGGCCAGCGCCGAGCCGACGCGACCACACCCCATGACCACTACGTACACCGTGCAACCTCGTTCCTGGAACCATGGCGTTCGGTCTGCTTCTTTGTTCGTCGAACGGTACCCGCCGAATGATTACACGGGCCACGTTCCCTCTTCACCTTCGCGCCAAACCTACGGGGTTTGCTCGGCCGCTCATCCGTCGAAATCCCGGGCTTCCGCTCGCCCCTTGTCAGCAAAAGTGAAACAGACAACAGCCAATTCCCACGAACGCCGTGCCACGCGCGCGACCGACCGGGCGTACGCCTATGCTCGCTCCAGTGTCCAAGTTGACGACGGCAGCGAAACGAATGCTGCTGGGCAGGCCTTTCCGTAGTGATTCGCTTGGCCATACCCTGCTGCCGAAGCGCATCGCCCTCCCGGTGTTCGCCTCCGATGCCATGTCATCGGTCGCCTACGCGCCGGAAGAAATCTTCCTCGTGCTCTCGGCCGCCGGGATCTCGGCATATATCTACGCGCCATGGGTCGGCCTCGCCGTCGCCTTCGTGATGGCCGTCGTGGTGGCCAGCTACCGGCAGAACGTGCACGCGTACCCGTCCGGTGGCGGTGACTACGAAGTTGCTACGACGAACCTCGGGCCCAATGCCGGCCTGACGGTCGGCAGCGCTCTGCTGGTCGACTATGTGCTCACCGTGGCCGTCTCGATCTCCTCGGCCGCGTCCAACATCGGCTCGGCGATCCCGTTCGTCGCCACGCACAAGGTGCTGTTCGCCGTTGTCGCCATCGCCGTACTCACCGCGATCAACCTGCGCGGTATTCGCGAGTCGGGCACCACCTTCGCGATCCCGACCTACGCGTTCATCGTCGGCATGTTCGGCATGCTCGGCTGGGGACTGTTCCGGATCTTCGTGCTCGGCGACGACCTACAAGCGGAATCGGCCGGGTTCAGCTTGAAGGCGGAGGACGAGCACCTCTACGGACTCGCCTTCGCCTTCTTGATCGCGCGTTCGTTCTCCTCCGGATGTGCCGCGCTCACCGGTGTCGAGGCGATCAGCAACGGAGTGCCCGCGTTCCGGAAGCCGAAGTCGCGCAACGCCGCAACCACGCTGCTGATGCTCGGCACCATCGCGATCGTGCTGTTGATGGGCATCATCATCCTGGCGCAGAAGATCGGGATCGTGTACGCGCACAACGAAGCCGACCTGATCGGCGCGCCCCCGGGATACCACCAGAAGACGTTGATCGCGCAGCTCGCCGAGACGGTGTTCCACGGGTTCCCGATCGGGTTCTTCTTCATCACGACGGTGACCGCGCTCATCCTCGTGCTCGCCGCGAACACCGCGTTCAACGGGTTCCCCGTGCTCGGATCGATTCTGGCGCAGGACCGCTACCTGCCGAGGCAGCTGCACACCCGCGGCGACCGGCTGGCGTTCAGCAACGGCATCCTGTTCCTGTCCGGCGCGGCGATCGCGTTCGTCGTGCTGTTCGGCGCCGAGGTGACCAAGCTCATCCAGCTCTACATCGTCGGTGTGTTCGTGTCGTTCGTGCTCAGTCAGACCGGCATGCTGCGGCATTGGACTCGACTGTTGCGCACCGAAACCGATCCGAGCCAGCGGGCGCGGATGAAGCGGTCGCGGGTGATCAACGCGATCGGATTGAGCGCGACGGGCACGGTGCTGATCATCGTGCTCATCACGAAGTTCTTCGCGGGTGCCTACATCGCCATCTGCACCATGGTCGCGATCTTCATCGTGATGAAAATGATTCACAAGCACTACGATTCGGTGTCGCGCGAGCTGGAGTCCCAGGAGTGGGACGGCGTGCTGCCCAGCCGCTCGCACTCGATCGTGCTGGTCTCCAAGTTGCATCTGCCGACCCGCCGTGCCCTCGCCTACGCCCGTGCCACGCGGCCCGACACGCTCGAGGCGATCACGGTGAACGTCGACGAGGCGGACACCAGGGCGCTCGTGCGGCAATGGGAACAGAGCGATATCACCGTGCCGCTCAAGGTGATCGAATCGCCGTACCGGGAAATCACCAAGCCCGTGCTCGATTATGTGCACCGCGTGCGCAAGGATTCGCCGCGTGATGTCGTCACCGTTTTCATCCCCGAATACGTGGTCGGCCACTGGTGGGAGCAGGTCCTGCACAACCAGAGTGCGCTGCGTCTCAAGGGGCGTCTGCTTTTCGAACCAGGAGTGATGGTGACGAGCGTGCCGTGGCAGTTGAGTTCGTCCACGCGGGCAAGGACCCCGGGCGTGGTGAACGCCCCCGGTGCCGTGCGGCGTGGTTATGAAGACCGCTCATGAGTGAGGCTCAGGCATGACTGACTGGCGCGGTACGACTTTCGAGGTACGGCTCGGGCCGCCAGGGCACGGTGGGTTCTGTGTGGGCAGGCACGAGGGACGTGTGGTGTTCGTGCGGCACGGGTTGCCCGATGAGCTGGTGCTGGTGCGGGTCACCGAGGATCGTGGTGGATCGTTCTGCCGCGCGGACGCGATCGAGATCCTCGAGCCGTCGCCGGACCGGATTCCCGCGACCTGCCCGGTCTCCGGCCCCGGCGGGGCAGGATGCTGCGACTTCTCCTATGCGACGCCGGAAGCGCAACGGGCACTGAAGGCTTCGGTGGTCGCCGAGCAACTGCGCAGGCTTGCAGGCATCGAACGCGAGGTCGTCGTCGAACCGATCACCGGCGCAGGCGACGCCACCGGTGGGTGGCGCACCCGCATCCGGTTGGCCGTCGATACGCAGGGCCGGGCCGGTGTGCACGGCTACCGCAGCACCGAGGTGATCACGGATCTGCGCTGCCCCCAACCGGTTTCGGGCGCACTCGACGGGGTCGCCGATCGTTTGTGGACGCCAGGAGCGGATTTGGTGGTCGCCGTCGACGGTGACGGCGTGCGCCACATCATCGAACTGGCGCCTGCCGCCGAAGGGGACCGTCGCGGTGCCCGTGGCGCGCAGCGCGTCGAGTCCGACGGACGGCGGAGTGATCAGCGTGGTCGTGACCGGCGCGGTCGTGCCGGTGCCGGAGGCAGCGGTGACGAACGAGGCAATCGTCGGCGCCCGGGAATCAAGTCGGGGAGCGAATGGCGTGCCGACGACGCTCCTGGCCGGCCGCAGAGCCCCGAAGAACCCGGTGGTGTCGAACGCGGCCGCCCGCGTCGGCCCGGCGAGGTCGGTGGGGTGCGCCGTACCAACCATCTCCGTCGTGGTGACGCTGGTCGTGCGGGTGCCGATCGGCGTAGCGATGGTGAGCAGTCGGACCGCGACGGTCACGATGGCGACAGGCAGCGTTATGCCGCGGACGGAAGTCCGGAGACGCCGCAGGCGGGGGAGCGACGGAGTGCGTCGGCGCGGCGGGCGGCCACGCATGCGGCGCGGGACGAGTGGGTGATCTCGGGGACCGGGCGGGCGGTCGAGTACGTCGCGGACCGCCGGTGGGAGGTGTCCGCGACCGGTTTCTGGCAGGCGCATCACCGTGCCGCGCAATGCTATTCGGATCTTGTGGCGGAATGGTCCGGGCTGCGGCCCGGTGGACTGGCCTGGGATCTGTACAGCGGGGCAGGCGTTTTCGCCGCTCGCCTGGCCGACCAGGTCGGGCAGACCGGTGCCGTGCTCGCGGTCGAGTCTGCGCGCTCTGCGGTCGCCGACGGCACGGCCGCCCTGCGCGATCTGACCTGGCTCGACCAGCACGCGCAGCGCGTCGAACGCTGGGTCGCTGAGCGTGTCGGCGGTGCAGCACCCGACGTCGTCGTGCTCGACCCACCCCGAGCAGGGGCAGGGAAGGAAGTCATCGCCGCTCTCGCGGCTACCGGGCCGCTCCGAATCATCCACATCGGTTGTGACCCAGCCGCTTTCGCCCGCGACCTAGGCCTCTACCAGGCCGCTGGCTATCAACTGGCAGACCTGCGCGCCTTCGACGCCTTCCCCGCAACTCACCACGTCGAATGCATCGCCCTCCTCGACCGCCAGCCCGCGCCGTGACCTGACACCGCCTTCGAAGGCGCGTGGTAGTCGGATGACGAGTGGGACATGGTTGAGGCGACACGCCGCTGAGCGGCTCCGTGATGTGCCACTCGTGGTTGGTTCGTGCTTCGAGCGGGACACGGTGGAGGGGGCACGCCGCTGAGCGCTCCGTGGTGTGCCACTCGTGGTTGGTTCGTACTTCGAGCGGGACACGGTGGCGGCGATAGGCGGGTCAGTCCTTGTAAATGGGTGGGCGGCGGTCTTTTCGGGCGCGGATGGCTTCGTCGAAGTTGGCGGTGGTCAGGCGAACATAGAGTTGGGCGGTGCCTTCGTGTTGCATGTGGGATTCGAAGCTGCCTGCTTCCATGCCGCTCCACAACATGCGTTTGGTGAGTTCGGTGCCGACCCGGCTGAAGCTGATGATGCGGTCGGCCAGGTCGTAGCAGGTGTCGAGGAGCTTCGCGGCGGCGACGGTGCGAGAGACGAGGCCGATGCGTTCGGCTTCGGCGGCGTCGACGTCGCGGCCGGACAGCATGATCTCGAAGGCACGGGAGGCGCCGATGGCGCGCGGCAGCAGGTAGCTGATGCCGAGTTCCGTTGCGGTGAGGCCGTTGTTGATGCCCGCGGCACGAAAGTAGGCTTCCTCGGCGGCGATTCGGATGTCGGTGGCGACGCTGAGGCAGAAGCCGCCGCCGATCGCCGCACCGTTGATCGCACCGATCACCGGCTGGTGCATGCGGCGCAACGTGAGCATGACGTCGTTGAGCAGGTCCATCGAGCGGCGCGCGACGCTGGTCACCGTGAGCCCCTCGATGTTCGGGACCTTCCCCGCGCTTTGCAGGTCGGCGCCGGAGCAGAAGCCGTCGCCCGCGCCGGTGAGCACCACGACCCGAATGTCGTTGTCGGCGCTGACTTCCTCGAGCGCCTCGCGCAGCGGGATCATCACGTCGAACGCCATAGCGTTCATCCGCTCAGGCCGGTTGAGCGTGACCAGGGCTATGTGCGGTCGCGGCTTGTCGATGAGCACGAACGACATCCGATCCCCTAACTGACACAGGTTCTAGAAATAGGTCTGCGCTCAATATAGGCACGGCCACGTCGCTATGGCGGTGAAATCCGGAGCGAGCAGTTTCGCCTGGATCGGAATCGCGTGGTCTGTCCACGGGAGGCGCCGGTCCGCGATTGCCCGGGCACGTCGCCCGTTCCCCGAGATCGGCGAACGACGAGCTGGTGACCGCGTCGACCAGCAAAGCGGTCGCGGCGTCGCTGACCTGCGGTCGGATGCTCCGAATCGCCGCGAGCAGCCCCATCGGACATCGTGCGCACGGTATGGGTCATCGCTCGCAATACCCGGATCGGGCCAGTGGCACGGATGGCCGGATCGGGGGACGCGGGCCGCTCGCAATGCCCGGTAGAACTAGGCCTGTGCTCGGATTTCACCGAGGAAGGTCAGGAAATGGGTGGACAGTTCACGCTCCTGCGGCCGGTCGATCATCACCGATGGAATCGGGTCAGACCCCGCTGGACCAGACTCGCCCTACCCGGCGTCTTGCTGCTGATAGCCGCAGGTGCACTCGTCGGATTGAGCGCGCCATCCCATGCCGTGGCATCCGTGCCGAGCGGCCCGAACTGCCTGTTCGATGTCTGCCCGCCACCACCCACAGTCACTCGACCAGGCCATACCGTCGACGACCCACCGGAATGCATGCAAGGCGGCGGCATCTGCCCACCTCCCGCGACGGTGCCCGAGCTGACCGCATCAGCAGTCGGCCCATCCTGTGCGGTCACTGGGCCGGGCACAGGCCTATGCCCACCACCACCGGTGGCCCCGGACCTGTCGGCGATCTCCGCTGGACCGAACTGCTCCGATCCCACCAGCTGCCCGCCTCCGCCAGCCGCCGCTGCCCCGCAGGGTGATCGCCCACCCGACTGTGCGCAAGGTGGCGGCATCTGTCCGCCGCCGGGTGCGCTCACCGAGGCTCCGGATGAACCGACATGCGTCGGTGGCCCAGGTGGAACATCCTGTCCACCAACACCTTTGACTGCGGTTTGGCTGGCAGCGGCACCCGATCGTGATTGTGTCGATCCGCTCGCTTGCCCACCGCCGCCTCTCTCGGGCCTGCCGTGCACTGACCCAACGAGTTGCCCGCCGCCTCCTGCCCCTGTCGCGCCAAAAGCTGTACTGGCTGCCTGTGTTGTCGAGCCGCCGTCGGGACCTGTGTGCCCGCCGCCGACGGTGATCGCGCCAGCGATCGGCTCAGGCTGCACCGACCCGCTCAGCTGCCCGCCACCACCAGCGGCCGCTGCGGTGAATTGGGCGGCATACGGCCCGGGTTGTATTCGACCGGAGGGCGGCGGAATTAGTTGCCCGCCACCACCTCTGGCGGCTGGGTCGGGGTTTACCGCCACACCCTGTGTACTCGGTGACCCGGAAGGCGGGACTAGTTGTCCGCCACCGCCTTTGGTGCCGGAGCTGTCGGTGATTGCGGGTGGGGCGCACTGTACGGATTCGGTTAGTTGTCCACCGCCGCCGCGGGATGTCGTGGTCGCGGGGTCCCGATCGATTGAGGTGAGTGAGCTATGAGGTGTGTGTTTGTGGGGACTCCGGGGTTTCTTGGTCGGGTCGATGGGCCGATGCGGTGCGCGGTGTGGACCGAGGATCCGCAGGGGCACGGGTTCGATCCGGGGAAGCTGATCGAGATCGATCTGGGGTGTACGCCGGCAGCGGCGGCGGCCGGGGTGATCGGTTGGGATCAGGTGCAGGTGGATGATTGTTTCGCCGGGCCTAACGGGGTGGTGTCAGGGACGACGATCGGACCTGGTTGGCCGGAATTGCGCTGGGCCGGTGTGGTTTGCCTCGATATCGGGTTCGTCGAGTCGCTGCCTGTAGGCGTGCGGCCCGCGTGCCCGCCGGTCGGGGTAGCGGGGCGAGCGTACGAGTGTCTTACTGCGGTGTACCGGCCGGATCTCGATGATCCGCGGGCGGGTCGGCGCTACGCCGGACACCACGCCGAAATCATCGATCATCGTGGCAGTCTGGCGCGGGTCGCGGTCTGGCCGCCCGGCCGATCCGAGGAACCCGGCACGCCGCCAGTGACGATGTGGCTCGATCTCGATGCGGCCGACCAGTGCGATGCCGGTCCAGGCAGTCTCACCTCCATCCATCCAGACGGAATGCTCTCCGGCGTGCTGTTCTTGATCAGCGGCCAGCTCTATCCCAATCCGATAACCCGAAGGGACAGTAATGAATACGACGTCCGACCAGATCCCGGCGACCACGCGGCCTTTACCGCGGAACAGCGTAACCTTGCCGACTCCGCCCCTCGCGCGTCCGGCGACAACGTTGGCGATGAGCGCACTGAACCCCAAACTGCCGCCCTTCACAGGAGATGAGATGTCCGGTCCAGCCCCAACGCGGTTGTCCGGCAGCGGTGACCATGCCGCGCCCGATACCACCAGGCAGATGTCAGGCGGCGTTCAGTATCCGTCGCTGCCGACGACGTCGCTGACAGCCGCCGCGTTGAATCCCAAATTGCCACCGGGCGCACGGGATTAGCGGAAATAGTCACGCCGTACTCTCGGCGTTCTCGAAACCAAGGAAAGATAATGAAATCGAATCCCACGCAACTACGACCGACATTGGTCCGCAGGGCTGCCGTCCTGACGTCCATGACGCCGTACTTCTCGGCGCTCGTGACGACATTGGCGACGGTCGCGCTCAATCCCAAAATGCCACCAGGAAGCGGGGATTAGCGAAATGTGCCGTTTGCCGGCCGATTCGGCGATCCAGGCACCGAATTCGGTCAATGCCTCTTCCGTCTTGTCGATCGCGTTGCATCGTCTCGCGTTGCCGATGACCGTTTTGACATCGGCCGCATTGAATCCCAAACTGCCACCGTATACGGGGGATTAGATGCAGACCGGTACGGCGGTGGGTTCGTTCACCGTCGCTTCTCCCGACCTCGATGCGGTGCTCGATCAACCGATCGCCCGCTGTGTCGATCGCCGCCGCGCCGGTTCATTGCCGCAACTCGATGCGGCGCTGCGTCGAAACCTTCCCGCTAGCAATGGGGTTCCGCAATACCTGGATCTACTCGGCCATTCCACGACCGGCCATCGCCTGCTGCGCCTGGGCAGGACCCCCATCGACATGCTCGACCCGCCGGTAGCCGCGTTCTTTCATGCGCTCGCCGCCGACGACCTACTGCCGCAACGCAATATCGTCGCGGTCCGCCTGCTCGGTTGCGACACCGCCACCACCGACGCGGGCTGCCGCACCCTGCGCATGCTCTCGCGAACGCTGCGCCTGCCCGTTTACGGCACCCTCGTCCCGCTGCTGAACGGTCATTACACCGAGGCGGGGTTCAACGACGCCTTCGTTCATCAACTGGTCGCTGCCGACGCGTTGGTTGCCTGACTGGGCTCGGTCAACCCAGCGAGGGCTGGGAATGTGGGGGTGTGGCAAAGAATCCGGACCGCCCGGTGGGTGAGCGGACCGGGAACCAGGTGAACAGGATGGCCGCGGTGACGGTGAGGACGCCCCAGCCGACGAAGCCGTATCCGGTGAGCAGGGGATTGGTTTCGCGCGTCGGGGAGTCGAGCGTGCTGAACACCACGGCGTTGGCGTTGAAGGCGGCGTGCGCGACGGCGCCAGGCCAGATGCTTCCGGTGCGCATGCGCAGCCAGCCGAGGATGGCGCCGAAGGGCACGCAGAAGCCGAGGAAGGCGACCGCGGCCCACGCGCCGAGGTTCGGGTAGGTGTAGCCGAGCAGCGTCAGCGGCGCATGCCACAGCGCCCAGATCAGGCCGGTGGCAAGAATTCCCGCGCTCAGGCCGAAGCGTCGGTTGAGCTGGGGCAGCAGCCAACCGCGCCAGCCGAGTTCCTCGCCGAGCGCGAACGGCAGTGTGCTGAGCGTGGTCACGGCGATCGCCTGGATGATGGCGGCGATCGCGATCTCGGGCCCGCGGAAGTCGAAGACGTACAGGCCGTACACGGTGCAGAGCCCGAATGTCGTCCACAGCAACAGCGGGGTCCCGAGCCAGGCGAGCACGATCAGCGCGCCGGTGCGCCGCGGTCGCGGCCCGAGCGGTAATCCGTTCTGCACCACCAGTTCCGGCCAGCTCAGGCGCCGGTATCGCCACACCGCAAGCAGACCGAGTACCGGGGCGAGCATCATCAGCGCCGCTCCCGTGTGCAGCCACAGGCCGGACCGCAGACCGTCGCCGTCGAGCCACGGCCCGGACGCCACCGCCCACGCCACACCGACCGTGACGAGTAGGAAGAGCACGAAATCGTTGCGCCGAGCAATCATCCGACATCCTTAGAACGGCGGTCTGCCTTACCTACTCGGACGCAACGCGGGCCCGCTCGGTTCCATCGATCTCGGATATCGGGCGCGAGATCTAGAGTCACAGCCATGACCGTGTATGTCATCGCCCAGCTGAAGTTCACCGATCGCGCTGCCTACAACCGGTATCAGGCCGCGTTCATCGATGTGTTCGCGCGCTACTCCGGCACCCTGCTCGCCGCCGACGAGTCGCCGCAGGTCTACGAGGGCGCCACCGATCGGGAGAAGGTGGTGCTGATGTCGTTCCCCGACGCGATCGCGTTCCGTGCCTGGGCGGAATCGCCCGAGTACCTGGAGATTTCGAAGGACAGGCACGCGGGCGCCGACACGGTGACGCTGCTGGTCAAGGGGCTTGGTCACCGCTCCTAGACACGGCTGACCGTGCGCCGCAGCGGTTTCTGCCTCAGCTGAGCTGCCAGGTCACCCGAATCGCCGCCGAGATCTCGCTTTCGCCGAGCTCGACCGGCACCGGGGCCGCACCGTAGGCGTCCATGGACTTGGACATCGCCATCAGCCGCGGCCCGGACGGCGGTGCGGAGGAAGCGTTTTCGGTGATCTCCAGCACGGCGCCGAGCGCACGACCCGAACGTTCGGCGTATTGCTCGGCTTTGGCGACCGCGTTCGCCCACGCCGCGTCCCGTGCCTCGACGAGCAGCGAATCCTGGTCGGCGAAGGTCAGATTGAGGCCGCCGAGACGGACATCGTCACCGCCCGCGTCGACACAGTTGGCGATGACGGTCGCGGGTCCGGGATCGGCGTCGTCGCCGATATCGCGCAATGCGACGGTCAGCGAGGTACTGGCGAGGTAACCGGTGATCCGATTGCCTTCGCCCTCGGTCCACACGGTTTCGGTGTGCACCGACAACCCGCTGGTGGCGATGTCGCTGCCCGCGACACCGTCGGAGCGCAACGACTGCGTGACGGCGCCGACTCGCTCACCGGCCTTGCTGTAGGCGAGCGCGACCTTGCTCGCCCGGCACTCGATGGAGATCGTGACGCGCATCAGATCGGGCGTGGCGCGCACGGTGCCCGCACCGAAAACGGTCACGGTGGCGGACTCGGACTTCTTACTCACGGCATGCTCCTCGATGGTTGTCGCTGGCGATGTGGTCAACGGGTGATGCGCTGTGAACGGGCGGTGCGCTCAAACGGCGATTCGCTGTGGAGCGGGCGGCGTACTCCACCGGCTCCGATCTGCTCAACGGCGGACACCGCGGAATCGTCCCCGCTGCGCCCATCGACCCTGCACACCGGTCGATTCTCAATAATCTCCGCCCCGCACCGCGATGGACCGCACCGCCGCATCCATCTGCGCGTACGCGCCTGCCGCGAGCCGCTCGAGCAATGCCAACTTCAACTGCGGCGCCTTCGCGGTGAGTTCGTCGAACCGTGCCGGACTCAACACCGCGACCCGCACCGGCGTCTCGGCCCGCGCCTCGTTCACGAACGGGGTGCCGACCAGCATCGGGATCTCCCCGAACGACATCCCGGCGGACACACTGACCAGCCGATGTGTCCGCCCGTCGCTGCCCTCGAAGGTGATCCGCACCCGCCCTTCCAGCAGCAGATACAGCCCGGACCGCGCACTCCCGCGCCGCGCGATCACCTCGCCGCGCGCGAAGGTGCGCACCTCGAACTCCTTGGCCAACTGCGATCGATCATCCGGTTCCAGCGCCGCGAGCGCCGGATGATCTTCGATCGTGATCGATGTGCACACCTGCTCATCGGCGGGCCGGTATCGCTCGAGCACGATGTCCTCGCACCATTCGGTGGCCGTGTCGCGATCGATGAACACTCGCCCCTGCGGATCGTCCGGATCCAGACTCGACGCTGTGTGCCCGAGCTTGGCGTCGGGATCGACCAGCGCCACCCGCACCCCGACTGCCGCCAGTTCCGATTCCAGCGCATCGATCATCTGCACCGCGATCGCGCTCACCTCGCCGACTCGGCGCAGATCGACCACCAGCGCCGCCAACTCACCGGCCTGCTCCTCGATGCTGCGCACCGCGCTTTCCGCGCCGGCGAACAGCAGGTCACCGTGCAGTTCGAAGACCCGGGCCCGATGCCCGTGTTCGGTGAGCAGCGCGATCTCCTCGGTCGTCCTGCGCAGCCGCGACGGCACCTCGGCCACCGAGTACCGCGCCCGGATCGCGGTCCGCGCGGCCCGCGTGACGTGCAGAAAGTGCAATTCCAATCGCCGGGACAGTTCCCGGCAGGCCGCGACGCCGCGCACGCTGTTGCCGTGCGCGTCCAGTCGCGGGGAGTACACCGCGATCCCGATCTGGCCGGGCAGCACCGCGACGATCCCGCCGCCGACCCCGCTCTTCGCGGGCATCCCGACGGTCGTCACCCAATCGCCTGCCGCGTTGTACATGCCGCAGGTGGTCATCACGCTGAGCACCCGCTCGGTCAGGTCCGTGGTCAGTGCGCGTTCTCTGGTCACCGGATTGCGCCCGTTGTTGGCCAGCGTCGCCGCCATCAGCGCCAGATCGTGGCAGGTCACGTCGATGGAGCATTGCCGGAAGTAGCGGTCGACCGCCTCGTCCGGATCGGAGTCGATGATGCCGAACGAGCGCAACATGTAGCCGATCGCGCGATTACGGAAACCGGTGCGCGCCTCGGACGCGTACACCGCCTCGTTCATGCGCAGTTCGCGGCCCGCGAAGCGCGAATAGCAGCGCCGGATGCGCTCGAATCGCTCCTCCGGATCGTGGCCGGTGATCAGTGCCGCCGCGGTGATGGCGCCCGCGTTGATCATCGGGTTGCGCGGTCGCTCGGTCACCGGATCCAAACTGATCTCGTTGAACGCCTCACCGGAGGGCTCGACATCGATGCGTGCGTCGACGGTCGCGGTGCCGCGGTCGGCGAGGGCCAGCGCGTAGGTGAACGGCTTGGAGATCGACTGGATGGTGAACTCGGTGTCGAGGTCGCCGGTGCCGTACACCTGCCCGTCCGCGGTCGCCAGGCAGAGCGCGAACGAATCCGGTTGCACCGCAGCCAGTTCCGGAATGTAATCGGCCAGTGTGCCGGAATTATCCGGCAGGCACAGCTGATAGACGTCAGCGACGATCCTGGCGACGACGCCGGGATCGACTGTCCGCGAGATGCTGGGTTCGATTGTCGGCGAAACCTTGTGCTCGGGCTGTGCCACACGCCCACTCTAAGCCGAGTACCGTATGCCGAGGCTCACATCTCGGCCCGCGCTGCGCTGGTGGTGGCCCATGATGTCAGTAGTGGTGGTCGTTTGCGAGGTGTGCCAGTTCGGTTCTCGTTCGAGGGCACGATCGGCCGCTCCGTAGACTGATCGGATCAGATGCGCTATCCGGAGGGAGCGAGTTCAGGTGGGAGTGCTTTCCCGGGTCGATACGCCCGAAGATCTGCGTCCGCTGACGACGCCGCAATTGCGCGAGTTGGCAGACGAGATTCGTGAGTTCCTGGTGCGGAAGGTCGCCGCGACCGGCGGGCACCTCGGCCCGAATCTCGGGGTGGTCGAACTGACCATCGCCCTGCACCGGATCTTCGACTCGCCTGCCGACCCATTGATCTTCGACACCGGTCATCAGGCCTACGTGCACAAGATCCTGACCGGCCGCAAGGACGAGTTCGACAGCCTGCGCAAGCGCGGCGGCCTGTCCGGCTACCCGAGCCGGTCCGAGAGCGCGCACGACTGGGTGGAGTCTTCGCATGCCTCCGCGTCGCTGTCGTATGCGGACGGCCTGGCCAAGGCGTTCGCGCTCAGCGGTCAGAACCGGCATGTGGTTGCTGTCGTCGGCGACGGCGCGCTGACCGGCGGGATGTGCTGGGAGGCGCTCAACAACATCGCGGGCGCGCCGGACCGGCCGGTGGTGATCGTCGTCAACGACAACGGCCGCTCCTATGCGCCGACCATCGGCGGCCTGGCCGACCGGTTGACCGCGCTGCGCACCCAGCCCGCCTACGAGCACGCGCTCGACACCGGGAAGCGGATTCTGAAGAGCATTCCCCGGGTCGGCGAGTCCGCGTACTCGATGATGCACGCGGTGAAGGCCGGGATAAAGGACGCGGTGAGCCCGCAGGAGCTGTTCAGCGACCTCGGCATGAAATATGTCGGCCCGGTGGACGGGCACGACATCGTCGCCTTGGAGGCGGCGCTGCGCCGGGCCAAGGACTTCGGTGGTCCGGTCGTGGTGCACGCGGTGACCCAGAAGGGCCACGGTTACGCGCCCGCCGAGAACCACATCGCGGACCAGATGCATGCCTGCGACCCGATCGACCCGCTCACCGGCGTTCCGGTCGGCGGCCCGAAGGCGCGCGGCTGGACGTCGGTGTTCTCCGAGGAGCTCATCGCCCAGGCCGAGCAGCGGGACGACATCGTCGCGATCACTGCGGCCATGCCGGGCCCGACCGGGCTCGCGGCGTTCGGCGACCGGTTTCCGGAGCGGATGTTCGATGTCGGCATCGCCGAACAGCACGCGATGGCCTCGGCGGCCGGGCTCGCGCTCGGCGGCATGCATCCCGTAGTCGCGATCTATTCGACGTTCCTCAATCGCGCGTTCGATCAGTTGCTGATGGATGTCGCGCTGTTGAAGCAGCCGGTGACCGTGGTGCTCGACCGTTCCGGTATCACCGGGCCCGACGGCGCGAGCCACAACGGCATGTGGGATCTGTCCGTGCTCGGCATCATTCCCGGTATCCGGGTGGCCGCGCCGCGTGACGCGGCGACGCTGCGTGAGGAGCTGGCCGAGGCGCTCGCCGTCAATGACGGGCCGACCGCCATCCGGTTCCCGAAAGGCAGTGTCGCCAACGATATTTCGGCTGTCGAGCGGCTCGACGGCGTGGACGTGCTCCGGCTGGCGAACGGTGAGCCGGGCAGCGCCGATCCGGCGCTCGAGGCAGGCGGTTCGGTCCAGGCGGTGCGCGGCGACGTGCTGCTGGTCGCTGTCGGCTCGTTCGCCGAGACCGCCCTCGGTGCCGCGGATCTGCTGGAGGCCGAAGGGGTTTCGGTCACCGTGATCGATCCGCGCTGGGTGCTTCCGGTGTCCGACACGTTGGTGAAGCTTGCCGAGAACTACCGGCTCGTGGTGACGGTGGAGGACGGCGGCCTGCACGGCGGCATCGGTTCCACCGTTTCGGCTCGGCTGCGCAACTCCGGCCTCGACATTCCGACGCGCGATCTCGGTGTGCCGCAACAGTTCCTGGATCACGCCTCGCGGGGCGAGGTGCACACGGAGCTGGGTCTGACGGCGCCGGACATCGCGCGCCGGATCGGTGGGTGGCTCGCCTCGCGGTGAGCTCAGTCGGCTCGCGTCGCCGCCGCGATGAACAGCGGTAGCGCCACCATCAGACGGTTCGCGGCCGCTCGTGCGGTCTGTTCCGCGAGCCACGCTTCGGCTCGCTCGCGTGGCACTGCGTCGGTGTCGAGCGCCGAGGAGACCAGTTCGGTGAGCATCGGGATCATCAGTTCGTCGGTGAAGACCGGTGTCCTGACTTCCATCGTGACGTCGCGGAAGCCACTGTCGAGCAGCAGGTTCCGGTAGGCGCGGGCCACCGTGGGGTTGGTGACTTTGTTCGCGCGAGCGTGTACGAGGGCACGTGTGGTGTCGTCATCGGTGGAATCGATGAGGTACGCCGCCCAGTCCTGACTCATCAGGACGATGCGACCGCCGGGTACCAGAACGCGCTCGGCCTCGGCCAATGCGGCCGCCGGATCAGGCAGGACGTGGAAGACCTTGTCCGCGCGGTAACCGGACACCGACGCGTCGGGCAGCGGGAGCGCTTCCGCGGTGCCCGCCTGGAAATCAGAGGCGGGCCAACGGTTTCGCGCGACATCGAGCATCTGCTCGTTCGGATCGACGCCCATAGCGGCGGCGCCGAGGTCGGCCAGTTCGGCGACGGCACGGCCCGAGCCGCAGCCGACATCGACGACTGCCGCGCCCGGCCGCAGGCGAAGTAGCTCGTAGGAGTGGGCGCGGAGTTCCACGGCACTCTGGGCGGTATCGAAGGCGTCGAGCAGCTGGATCAACAGCGGGATGGGGGTGGACATGTCCGTTATGGTGCGACTTAATGTCAACATGAAGTCAAGCACGCGGCCTGCGACCAGCATCGGCGACGTCGCCGCCCACTTCGGTCTGGCCACGCACGTGCTGCGGCATTGGGAATCGGTGGGTCTGCTGACCCCGGAGCGGGATGCGGCCGGGCGCCGACGCTATGACGACGACGATGTCTTCCGAATCGCGATGATCCTGCGGGCCAAGGAAGCCGGGCTCGGTCTCGACGACATCCACGCCATGTTCACCACCGGCGAACGCACGACCGTGCTGCAGCGTCATCGCCGTGAGCTCCGCGCGCGCATCGCCGAGGCGCAGGCCGCATTGGCGATCATCGAACGCGGGTTGGCCTGTGACCACGGCGATTTCATGACCTGTCCGAAATTCCGAGCGTCGGTGTCGGAGCTGCTGGAGCGAAGAGGGAACGCGGTCAGCTGGTCTGCCGGACCTGCTGTGCAGCCGGGCAGCGACGCTGGATGAACTCGCGTGTTCGGCCGCTATAGGAAAAGCAGCGGCCGGGCTAGGCGCGAACTCTCGTCTGACGACGTTGTGCGGCACGGACTTTCACGCGGTTTCCGCACACGTCCATCGAGCACCAGGTGCGCGCGTGATTGCGGGAGTTGTCGTAGAAGGCCCACCGGCAGCTCGGTTCTCGACAGGCCTTGAGACGCGGCCATGAGCCGGCCGCGACGGCCGTCGCGACGTCGGCGAGCAGGGTGGTCAGCGCGCGATCCAGCGGGTCGGGGGAGTGTGGCACCAGGCGGGGCGGGGTGCTGGTCACGTCGAGGGTCAGGGGAAGCGTGGCGGTGAGCGCCGCAAGTTGGGTGTGCGCGGACGGGTCGAGGCCGTCCGGGCGTGGGCTGGTGACCGGATCTGCGTTGTTCGCGGCGAGCAACGCACGCAAGCCTTCCCGCAAGGTGCGAGCGCGGTGGTGGTCGTGCACGGTCTCGTCGGCGGACAGCAAATCGTTGGCCCGCAACCAGATCGACAACGTCTCGGCGGTGTCGATCTGGTCGCCGTCCGCGCGTCGCGTATTCACGAACTCGACGAGGCGCTGCAACGGCGGGTGGCTGGTTTCCGAAGACACCGCTCCATACTAACTCTCTATTGACGATGGCTAGTTAGCTAACTATCGTTCACCTATCGCCAGTTAGCACAAGGAGATTCGCTATGGCATCGGTCAAGAAAGAACTCGTCCTCGACGCATCGAGCGAGGACATCTGGGCGATCATTCGTGATTTCGCCGCAGGCCCGGTCCGGATGGCACCCGGCTACGCCGTCGACAGCAAGCTCGACGGGCCGGACATCCGCGTGGTCGACTTCGCAGGTGGGGCGGTGGCGCGGGAACGGCTCGTCACCATCGATGACGACGCGCGCCGATTCGTCTACTCGATCGTCGGCGGCAGCGTCACACCCGCGCACAACAACGCGTCGATGCAGGTCTTCCCGCACGGTGACGGGCAGAGCCGCTTCGTCTGGATCCACGATGTGCTGCCCGACGAGCTCGCGGCACCCTTGGCCGCAGGCATGGACGCGGGGCTGCGCGCCTTCGAACAGACGCGGAAAGCGCCGACCCCGTCCTGAGTCAGTCGGCGGGCTTGGGTGTCAGCGCGGCGGTCAGGTGCGGCACCGCCAGCTCGCGCTGCCACGGCCTCGCGCCCCCCGATTTCAGGAAGCCGTCGATGGCGGCAGCGAGATCGTCAGGCGAATCGGGCACCCGGTCGTAGTCCGGCAGTCCGTCCCAGCACAGCCTGCGGACCAGATCGGGGGAGAGCAGGTTCTCCACCGGAATCGCGTGCTCGGTGGACAGCGCGCCCATCGCGGTGCGGGCGCGGGCGAGCCGGGCGGCGGCCGCGGGATCGCGGCGTTCCCAGCGGTTCACCGGCGGCGGGCCGTCGAATGGCTGCGTCAGTGGGGGTAGTTCCGCGTCCGGCATGGTGCGGCCACGGTCGACGGCGGCCAGCCACTCCCTGGAATAGCGGCGCTGGCGTGGGCCGCCGAACACCGGCAACGCACGCAATTGGGCGATGGTCTTCGGGTCGGCGGTCGTGGCCGCGATGATGGCGGCGTCCGGCAGAATCCGGGCAGGCGCGACATCGCGGGCGCGAGCCAGTGCGTCCCTGGTGGTCCACAGCTCGCGCACCATCGCCAGTTGCCTGGCCCGGCGCAGCGTGTGGATGCCGGAGGTACGGCGCCAGCGGTCCGCCTTCGGCGCAGGCGGTTCCGAGGTCCGGACATGCTCGAATTCCTGTGCGGCCCAATCGGTCTTGCCCTGCTCCTCGAGCACGGCCGCTACCGCGTCGCGCAGCTCCAAGAGCAATTCGACATCCAGCGCAGCGTAATTGAGCCATTCGTCGGGCAGCGGGCGCGTCGACCAGTCCGCGGCGCCGTGCCCCTTCTTGAGTGCGTGGCCGAGCAGGTTCTCGACCATCGCGGCGAGCCCGACCCGCTCGAAACCGGCCAGCCGACCACCCAATTCGGTGTCGAACAGTCGTTTCGGGCGCAGGCCGAGTTCGGCGAGGCCCGGTAGGTCCTGATCGGCCGAATGCAGCACCCATTCGAGATCGTTGATGGCCTCGGCGAGTGGGCCGATCGCGTCGGCAACCGGAATCGGATCGATCAGGAAGGTGCCTGCCCCGTTGCGGCGGAGCTGAATCAGGTAGGCGCGCGCCGAATAGCGGAAACCCGAAGCACGTTCGGCGTCGACAGCGAGCGGGCCGGAGCCCGCGGCGAGACGAGCAGCGGCCGCAGCGATTTCAGCGGCGGTGTCCAGTACCGGAGGCACGCCATCCACGGGCGCAAGCAGGGGAGGCGCGCCAGTGGGTTCGGATTCGTCGGGTACGGACATGTTGTTGAACTTTACGGGCAGAGCGGTAGCGGTCGTCGTCCTATCGGGCTTCCGTGTGTCGGGAGGGCCAACGGAAAGCGGAATCCGATGGACGCGGTCGTGGAATACAACGCAGGGACGGCCGCTGGTCTTCCTGATTGCGGCGAAGTGCCGCTACAACTGGTCGCCGGAGAGCTCGGGCCGCAGCTGCAGCTCGGTGACGCCCGCCGGTGGTAGCCCGGCCGCGTAGGCGAGCACCTCGCAGAAGCCCTCCACATGCGGACGCATGTCGGTGGTCATCGCGGTCCATGAGGCGCGCAACTCCAGCTGGTGGGCTCGCGGCGGGCCCGCGATATCGCCGTAGCGCACCGAGCTGGTCGAGGTGACGGTGCCGCCGAGCGCGGTGAACGGTTCCGAGCGAGACTCCAGCGCATCGACCAGCCAGCTCCACGCCACCTCGGGCAGCAGCGGGTCGGTGGCCAGCGCGGCGTCGATGTCGGCCTGGATGTAAGCAACCAGCCGCAGCGTGCCGTGCCAGGCGTCGTCACCGTCGGGGTCGTGCAGCAGGATCAGTCTGCCGAACGCGTCGCCTTCCGAATCGACCGGCACGACACCGGTTTCCGGATGTTTGACCTCGGCACCGAGTGCGTAGGAGTAGGGAGCCAGACGTTGCGGTGGCCGAATCGGCGCCAGCTCGATCCGAGGGTGCACGGTTGCGGTGCCCATCGCCTCGACCGCGGTGCGAAATTGAGCTGGCTCGCCATGAGGTCCCTCGGTCGGTGCGGCGCCGTCGCGGAAGTCGAGCGGTGTCACGAAGGGGACGGTAGACCTTGTGCACCCGGCACAGTCGGAGGCGCGCCGCTGTATTGATGCGGCGTCCGCAGGCCCTTCCGTGCTTGCGCGCGTCGCCGCACTCGGGCGTGTCGGGTGGGCGGGGGTCGTGTGCGTCGTGAGCGAGTCCGTCGGGAGCTGGTGCCGGGCGGAAGTGGACTCGAGATGGTCGCTTGGTCCGGATCCCGGTACGCGAGGTATGAACCGTGCTGCGATTGGGTCCTGAGTGGGCGCATCTATGTCCCACCCGGGAGGCGGGGCTCACCGAGCGGGACGTGGGCGAGGGGTTGCTGCGTGTCGGCGCGCTCATGTCCCGTTCGTGGATAGCGAGGCCGCCCAGCGGGACGCGGCCGAGGGGTGCGCACCGACGCGCTGATGCCCCGGTTCGGAAGTTGGTGGTGCACCGTGCGGGACGTGGCCGAGAGAATGTAGGGCGTCGGCGCGTTCGTGTCCCGTTCGGGGCGCGGTGGTTCACCGTGCGGGACATGGGCGAGGGGATTGCTGCGTGTCGGCACGCTCATGTCCCGTTCGGAGTTAGTGAGACTGCCCGGTGTGACATGGGTGGGGCTGGCGGTGCCTGAGTTGTTCGGTGGTGGGGTGTGCCCGGGGCGACGGGGGGTGAACAGGTGCCCTTTACGATGGGCCGTGATGAGCACTTACACCCGCCGCCGCCTGACCGATGCCCCGTTCCTGGCCGCCGCTACCGGTGCGACGCCGAGCAGGCGGCCGGTGTGGTTCATGCGGCAAGCCGGACGGTCGCTGCCCGAATATCGCGCGCTGCGTGCGGGGGTGGGGATGCTCGAGTCCTGCTTCGACCCGGAGCTGGTGTGCGAGATCACCATGCAGCCGATCCGGCGGCACGGCGTCGATGCGGCGATTCTGTTCTCCGACATCGTTGTTCCGCTGAAGGCCGCCGGTATCGATCTCGACATCGTGCCCGGGGTCGGGCCGGTCATCGCGTCGCCGGTGCGGACCGTCGCGGACGTGCGGGCGCTGCCGCGGCTGCGGCCGGAGGAAGTGGGTGCGGTCGCCGACGGCGTGCGGTTGCTCGTCGATGCGCTCGGCGAGACCCCGCTGATCGGGTTCGCCGGTGCGCCGTTCACCCTCGCGTCCTACCTGGTCGAGGGTGGACCGAGCAAGAACCACGAGCGCACCAAGGCGATGATGTATGCCGATCCGGAGACCTGGCACGCGCTGCTCGGCGCCCTCACCGACATCACCATCGCGTTCCTGCAGGCGCAGCTGACGGCGGGTGTCGACGCCGTTCAGCTGTTCGACTCGTGGGCCGGTGCGCTGTCCCTCGCCGACTACCGCCGCTTCGTGCTGCCGCACTCCGAACGGGTCTTTGCGGAGGTCGCGGACGCCGGCGTGCCACGCATCCACTTCGGCGTCGGCACCGGCGAACTGCTCGGCGCCATGGGCGAGGCGGGCGCCGATGTGGTCGGCGTCGACTGGCGGGTGCCGCTCACCGAGGCCGTGCGCCGGGTCGGCCCCGGAAAAGCGTTGCAGGGCAACCTCGATCCCGCCGTCCTGTTCGCGGGCGCGGCCGCCGTCGACATCGAAGCCCGGCGCATCGCCGCCGAAGCCGACGAGGCAATCACCTTGGGCGCCAAGGGCCACATCTTCAACCTCGGGCACGGCGTCCTCCCCGACACCGACCCCGGCATCCTGACCGCCCTGGTCGACCTGGTGCACGAACTGTAGATGCTCGCCGAGATCGTCGACCGCATCGCCGCGAGCACTCCGCGCCTCGGCTCGACGAGAGTGGTCGCCATCGATGGTCCTGGTGGTGCCGGAAAGTCAACGCTCGCCGCACAACTGGCGCGAGAGTGCGCCGCGACCGTCGTGCAGACCGACAGTTTCGCGTCCTGGGACAACACGCTGAACTGGTGGCCGAGACTGGAAAGCCAGGTGCTCGAACCACTGTCGCGCGACGTGCCAGGCCGTTATCAGCGGTACGACTGGGATGCACGTGCGCTGGCCGAATGGCATGAGGTCGCTCCAGGGGGAGTGGTTGTCCTGGAAGGCGTCTCGTCCGCCCGCGCGGTCGTGCGGTCCCGCCTGTCACTCGCCATCTGGGTCGAGACGCCGCGAGCAACGCGGTTGACCCGCGGCCTCGACCGTGACGGATCCGCCGCTCTGCCCCTGTGGGATCGCTGGATGGCCGACGAAGACAACCACTTCGCCGCCGACGACACCCGCGCCAACGTCGACATCATCGTCGACGGCACCGACCCGACACACTCGCGTTAGCCGGACAACGCGCCGTGGCGGACCAGCGATGGTCGTGTCCGCAATACCCGTCCGGTGGCTAGGTCACGCGGCGATGTCGTGCGGGATGCGAGTCGACGGGACAGGGAGTCCCGGAATGTCGACGTTCTCGCTCAGGAGCCGCCCGCTGGTGGTGATGTACAGGGTGGTGTCGTGCAGGGCGACCGAGGATACGAAACCGTCTGGGAGGGTGATGGTTTTGTACAGTGTGCCTGCTGCGGTGAAGCGAGCGACGGCACTGCCGCTGCCGAGGGCGACCCAGACTCCGCCCTCGGCATCCACTGCGAGACCGTCGCATTCGCCGGTCGGGGCGGTGGCGAACACCCTGGTGTGCCCGTCGTGCACCGCCAGGACTCGGCTTTCGGCGTATTCGCAGACGTAGAGGGTTCGGTGATCAGGCGAGAAGCCGATCCCGTTCGGCCAGCGGATGTCCGCCGCGGCCGTGGTCACCGCGCCCGTGGGGTCGAGCCGCAGCACCGCACTGGGACCGGCGGACTCACCCTGTTGCGGTCGATGGTGTAGGACGCCGACGTAGAACGAACCGTCGGGTCCTACAGCCACATCGTTGAATCCGGTGGCGCCGTCGACCGTGAGCACGGTGTGGAGGCCATCGGCGTCGGCGTAGGCCAGGTCGCGACCCGTCACGATCAGGCCGCCGTCCGCGTGCTGCGCCAGCCCGCCGATACCGCGCCGCCGGTCGACCACGGTCGTGGTTTCACCGCCGTGGTGCCGAAAGACCCCGCCGCCGGTGACATTCGAGAACAGCACGCCGCCATCGGGTTGCACCAGTGGCGCTTCGAGGAGGCCGGTGGTCGAGTACAGCTCTGTCGGCATGCTGGTCTCCTGATGGCGAGGCTCAAAGGTCTAGGAAGCGAACGTCTTTCGCATTGCGAGTGATGAAGGTGCGGCGGGCCTCCACATCCTCGCCCATCAGGATGGCGAACAGCTCGTCGGCGGTGGCGGCATCGGCGAGGGTGACGCGGCGCAGGATCCGGGTCTGTGGGTCCATGGTGGTCTCCCACAGTTCCTTGGCGTTCATCTCACCAAGACCCTTGTAGCGCTGCACACCGTCATCCTTGTTGATCTTTTTGCCCGCCGCGATACCCGCCTCGAGGAGGGTGTCGCGTTCCCGGTCGGAGTAGGCGAACTCCGGATCCGACCGCTGCCACTTGAGCTTGTACAGCGGCGGCTGCGCGAGATACACGTGCCCTTCCTCGATGAGCGGGCGCATGTACCGGAACAGCAGGGTGAGCAGCAAGGTGGTGATGTGCTGGCCGTCGACGTCGGCGTCGGCCATCAGCACGATCTTGTGATACCGCAGCTTGGCGATGTCGAACTCGTCGTGGATGCCGGTGCCGAACGCGGTGATGATCGACTGCACCTCGTTGTTCTTCAACACCCGATCGATGCGGGTCCGCTCGACGTTGATGATCTTTCCGCGCAGCGGCAGGATCGCCTGGTACATCGAGTCGCGCCCGGATTTGGCTGAGCCACCGGCGGAGTCGCCCTCGACGATGTAGATCTCCGAGCGGCCGGGGTCCTTCGAGCGGCAGTCCGCCAGCTTGCCAGGCAGGCCGCCCAGATCGGATGCGGACTTGCGGCGCACCAACTCTCGCGCCTTACGCGCCGCGGTCCGAGCCTGGGCCGAGGACACCGCCTTGGTCACAATGGTTTTGGCGTCGGCCGGGTTGGCCTCGAACCAGTGCGTGAGGTGCTCGTTGCACACCTTCTGCACGAACGACCTGGTCTCGGTGTTGGTCAGCTTGCCCTTCATCTGGCTCTCGAACTGCGGCTCGGCGACCTTCACGCTGACGACGGCGGCGAGACCTTCCCGGATGTCGTCGCCGGTGAGGCTGCCGTCCATCTCTTTCAACAGTTTCTTGTCCTTGGCGTACTTGTTGACCACCGTGGTCAGCGCCGAACGGAAGCCTTCCTCGTGCGTGCCACCGTGCGGGGTGATGATGGTGTTGGCGAAGGTGTGCACCGACTCGGCGTAACCGGAGTTCCACTGCATCGCGACCTCGACTGCGGTCCCGATACCGGTGCCGGAGAACAAGATGACGGAGTTGTGGAGCGGTTGTCTGGTGCGGTTGATGTGGTGCACGAAGTCCGCCAGGCCCGCCGGGTAGCAGAAGCTGAGCGACCTCGACTCGTCGCCGGTAACCGTTGGCGCGGTGGCGGTTCCGTCGCCGCCGCGCTCGTCGGTGAGGGTGACGGTGAGTCCTTTGTTCAGGTACGCCGTCTCTTGCAGCCGCCGCGCGACCGTCTCGAAGGTGTAGGTGGTGGTCTCGAAGATGGTGGGATCGGCCCAGAATCGGGTGGTGGTGCCGGTCCGCTCGGTCGGCTCGCCGCGAACGAGCTCGTCGGGTTTGGCGTAGAGATAGGTCTGGGTCCAGTGGTATCCGTCGCGGTCGATCTCCAATTCGACTCTGGCACACAGCGCATTGACCACGGACAGGCCGACGCCGTGCAGACCGCCCGAGAACTCGTAGGTGTCCGAGTCGAATTTGCCGCCCGCGTGTAGTTGCGTCATCACCACCTCGACGGTCGGGACGCCGAGCGCGTGCATCTCGACCGGGATGGCACGGCCGCTGTCGGCTACCTGGACACCGCCGTCGGGGAGCAGCGTGACATCGATCCGATCCCCGTATCCCGCCATCGCCTCGTCGACAGAGTTGTCGACGATCTCTTTGATCATGTGGTGCAGGCCGATCTCGCCGGTGGAACCGATGTACATGCCGGGCCGCCTGCGCACCGCGTCGAGCCCTTCGAGGACAACGACGTTGGCTGCGCCGTACGCCGTCTTGTCCGATGTGGTGTCGACGGACGGGGTGGTGTTGTTGATAGCCACGAGTCGGTAACTCTCCTCACGTGCCGTATCCGGCAGGCCGCCCACAGCGCGCAGAGGTCCCCCCAACATGCCGCTACGGCATGACGAGTCGATCGGGGATCACAGACCTGTCTGCGGACTGCGCACAGCGCCCCACCGGAAGCGCCCAGAAAATCTTGTCCTCTCCATCATACCGCCAGGTCAATCGGAGAACTGGCTCAACAAGTTTCGAAGGCCATTTAGAACTGTCTAGACACGCCATTACTCCGCTCAAATCAACAATTGCAACCCCCCCTATGTAAACGACCATCAAACCGCCCTGTGTGGCGACTGGCCCTCAGTCTCGCCAACCCTCCAAAAACGGACAATCAGTACACCTCACCTCGCCCGGCTCGACGAGTGGCACATGGTGGAGAGGTGCACTCGCGTTTTGCCGCAGCCATGTGCCACTCGTGCTTCTCGGACCGGTGGGTCGCGTGGTCTGGGCGAGGGATAGCGTCGGGGGCATGAGGATCGCGGTAATCGGCGGTGGGATCAGTGGGTTGGTTGCCGCGTATCGGTTGCGGATGCTGCTGGGGGCGGCGGCCGACATCCTGGTGCTCGACCGGGCCGAGCGGGTCGGCGGGATCCTGTACACCGCCGAACTAGCCGGGGAGCCTTTGGATTTGGGGGCGGAGGCGTTTGTCGGCCGACGACCCGAGGTGCCGCAGTTGCTACGGGAGGTAGGGCTCGAGACGCAGTTGGTGACCCCGGCGGGACTGCGGCCGCTGGTGTGGTCCGACGGGGTAGCGCACCCGCTACCGGAGCGAACGTTGATGGGGGTGCCGTCGACCGCGGAGTCGATGCGCGGCCTGGTCGATGCGGCGACACTCGAGCGGATCGCGACGGAACCGCGGCGCCCGCTCGCCTGGGAGCCGGGAGCCGACATCGACGTATACCGTTTGGTCGCCGACCGATTCGGTGCTCAGGTCGCCGAGCGCAGCGTTGACCCGCTACTGGGTGGTGTGTACGCCGGAAGCTCTCGCTCGATCGGAGTGCGAGCCGCCCTGCCGACTTTGGCCGCTGCCCTCGACGACGGCGCACCCAGCCTCACACACGCGGTCGCTGTCGCGCTCCCGCCGCCCTCGGATGCCCCGGTCTTCGGCGGTATCCGCGACGGCTACCAGGTGCTGTTGGAGGCACTGGCCGCCCGCTCGGGCGCAAAGTTCATCACCGCGGAACCGGCCACCCGGCTCGCTCGTGGGCAGCGCGGCTGGGTCGTCGACCCCATCGGTGCGGTCGACTCGGTCGTGCTCGCCACTCCCGCACCGGTGACCGCACGCCTGCTCGGCACCGTCGCACCGGACGCCGCCGCCGCACTCGCCGGCATCGAACTGTCCTCGTCCGTCCTTGTCGCCCTTGCCCTTCCTCGCGACACTGCGCTCCCGCAAAACTCCGGCATCCTCGTCGCCACCGGAGAACCCTTGCGCGCCAAAGCATTCACCCTGTCCAGCCGCAAATGGACCCATCTGGCCCACCGCGAAACCGCTGCCGTCCGAGTCTCCTTCGGCAAATTCGGCGACGCCACCCCGCTCTCCTGGTCCGACGCCGACCTCGTCACCGCCGCCGCCGAGGACCTGTCCACCGTCACCGGCGTCCCCATCGAGCCGCTCGCCGCCGCAGTCCAACGCTGGCCCAACGGCCTGGCCCAATACGCTCCCGGCCACACCGACCGCATCGCCGCCGTCGAATCCGCCATCGCCCCCATCCCCGGCCTAGCCTTGGCCGGCGCCTACCTCCACGGCGTAGGCGTCCCCGCCTGCGTGGCCTCCGGCACCGCCGCCGCCCACCACATCGCCGCCACCTCGACCTGAGCCGTCGGCCCGATGGACAAACTCCTCGTCCTGATCAACGGCCTGCCCGCCTCGGGCAAATCGACATCGGGCCGTTCCTTGGCCAAAGCGTTTGGTGCGCAGTTCTTGTCGAAGGACTCGGTCAAGGAAGCACTGGCCTCCTGCGGCGACAGCACCGTGCCCGCGCTCGGCGGTATCGCGATGGACGCGGTGTGGGCCTTAGCCCAAGCAACCTCAACTTCTGTAGTCATCGACTCGTGGTGGTTCAAGCCCCGCGACATCCAATTCGCCAGGGCCGGTATCGAAAAGGTCGGGGCATCGGGCAGCGACGAACCCCTCGCGATACGGTCCGCGGTCGTCCTGGCGTGTGGCGTTCGGCACTGCCGCGCCCCGCCACCAGGGGCGCGGGCCGGGCGGAGGTGGGCCGCGAGGCGGTCGGGGGTGGGGGGAGTGGCACGATGGGCGGTATGGCGCGACTCGATTATCAGGCTCTCAACTCGACCATTCGTTACCTGATGTTCTCGGTGTTCCAGGTGCAGCCCGGTGTGCTCGGGGAGGATCGGGCCGCGGCGATCAAGGAGGCGCGGGCCTTCTTCGACGGGCTCGCGGATCGTGACGTCGTGGTGCGTGGCGTGTACGACGTGGCAGGCATGCGGGCCGATGCGGACTTCATGATCTGGACGCATGCCGAGCGGGTCGAGGATCTGCAGGCCGTGTACTCGGATTTCCGGCGCACCACCGAACTGGGTCGAGCCAGCGCGCCGGTGTGGAGCAATGTGGCGCTGCATCGTCCGGCGGAGTTCAACAAGAGTCACGTGCCCGCGTTCCTGGCGGGCGAGGACCCGGGTAACTACATCTGCGTGTACCCGTTCGTCCGCTCCTACGAGTGGTACCTGCTGCCCGACGAGGAGCGGCGCAAGATGCTCGCCGACCACGGCAAGGCGGCTCGCGGCTACCCGGATGTGCGCGCCAACACGGTCAGCTCGTTCGCCCTCGGCGACTACGAGTGGATCCTCGCCTTCGAGGCCCCGGAACTGCACCGCATCGTCGACCTGATGCGTGACCTGCGCGCCACCGAGGCCCGCCTGCATGTCCGCGAAGAGGTCCCGTTCTTCACCGGCCCTCGCGTGGAACTCGAGAACCTCATCGCCGCACTCCCCTGAGCGGGTGCCACGCCGCCGGGGTGTCTCCTATGACGCTACGCAGGGCGCGTCGTAGCTGATCTTCTCCAGGGTGCTTCCTTTGTAGTCCTTCAGGACGGTCCTCGTGCCGAGCTGGGCGGCTGGGTCCGGTGCGATGATCACGCTCGCGAGCCGTTTGACGTCCGGCTTCGCGCCGAAGGTCTGCTTCGCGGCGATGCCGTCGAAGTCGACCTGCAGGCCGTCGATCGCCGCACGCAGGCCTTCGCGATTCAGTTTGTTGTTGCTGTTGGCCTTGTCGAGCAAGGCCTTCATCGCATACGACATGGCGAATCCGTAGACATAGCCCCAGTTTTCGGGCTGCTTGTCACCGATCGCGTCGTGCGCGGCCTTGATGCCTGCGCTGGAGCCGTCCCAGCCTTCGATCGGTGACGTCGCGTTGTACAGCGCGATCAACGCGGGCGCGGCCGGTGTCTTCAGCAGGGCACCGTTCCACGTCGGTCCGGCACCGAGGAAGCGACCCTTGTATCCCGCCTGTGCGGCCTTGCCGACGATCTCGGCTGTCTCCGCGGGACCGGTGGCGAGAACCACGACATCCGGTGCGGCGGCGACGATCTGGCCCACCGGTCCGTCCTGGTTACCGACGGCCGCGTTCGGTCCGGTCTGGATTTCGGCGGCGATGTCGACGCCATTGGCCTTCGCCCATCTCTTCGCGCCCTCCGCGTAGTCGCCGCCGTAGTCGCCCTTGTAGACCACGGACGCGATCTTGGCTGGCTTCTTGTGGTTGTCGGCGAACCAGTCCAGGCCCATGACGGCCTCGGTGCAGTAGGAGTATCCGGTCTCGATCAGCAGTCCCTTGTCGGTGTCCGGGAACTGCCAGCCCGACCACAACGTCCCCGCGCCGGCCACCATGTTGTCGGTGTCCATCTGGTCGAGCACGGCCTGGGTGTTGACCGTGCCCAAACTCATCGCCAGCGCCAGCACATTCGGCTCGACCTGCTGGTACGCGGCGGCATGCTTCTGTGGGTCGTAGGCGGTGTTCCTGGTGTTCTGCGCCAAATCGACTTCGTAGTCACCGATGCCGCCTGCCGCGTTGGCCTTCTTCCAGAAGTCGAGCTGGCCTTCGTTGAACTGCCTGCCGAGCACCGCGAACGGTCCGCCCTCCAGGTCGGACAGCACGCCGAGATAGAGGCAGCCCTTCTCCTTGTCGATCGCCCGTGGGCACGGCTCCTGCGAGACGCCGGGCCCGGACGCGCCCGTGCTGCCGCCGCTGTCTTTCGCACTCGAACATGCCGAGACCAAGAGTAGGCCGACGACAGCCGGTACTGCGGCGAGCTGGAGGCGGAGCCGCCGACCTCTGTTGTGTCTCATGGTTTTACCTTTCTTCCCACAGGCCGCGATCAATACGAGAACGGCCAGGCCTTGAAGTAGTTGCGTATCCGGAGCCAGAGCCCGAATATGCCCCTGGGTTCGAGGATGATCACGCCGGCGATGAGCAGCCCGAACAGGATCGTCTTCAGCTCGTCGAGGGTGAGCCCGGCGATCTCGCCGCTGTCGTCGGTGATGGCGGGAAAGGCCCGCGTCACCTCTTCGAGCACCCGGGGGAGCAGCACGACGAAGCACGCGCCGATGATCGAGCCCGAGATCGTGGCGACACCTCCGATCAGCACAATCGCCAGGAAGTCGATGGACAGCAACAGATTCCAGCGGTCGGGGCTGATCCGGCCGACGACCACCGACAGCAGCGCGCCTGCGATACCGGCGTAGGCCGACGAGATGACGAACGCGAGAGTCTTGGTGCGTTGCAGCGGAACTCCCATCATCTCCGCGGCGATGTCTCGATCCCGCACGGCGGCGAACGCGCGACCGACCTTGGAGCGGGCCAGGTTTCGCGCGGTGATCGCGAGGACGATCAGCAGCACCAGGCTGACGAGGTACAGCGCGATCTGCTGATTCACCAGCAGTCCTGCCACGTAATACGGCGTGGTCAGGTCGACACCGAACAGCACAGGCACTGCGGGACCGCGGCCGATACCACCACCTCCGGTGACCTTGGTCCACTCGTTGAAGAAATGCTCGCCGAGCATGAGCAGGCCGAGTGTCAGTGTCGCCAAATACAAGCCGCGTACCCGCGCGGCAAGTGGCGCGACGAGCAACCCGAGCAGCCCGGGGATGATCGCCGAAAGCGGCAGCCACAACGCCATATCCCAGCCGAGGCCGATGACGGACTTGGTTTCCTTGCCGCCGAATACCGCTGCTGTGTACGCACCGGCGCCGACGAAGAACGCGTGACCGAGCGACACCTGGCCCGCGTAACCCGTCAGCAGGTTCAGGCCGATGCCGCCGATCGCGTACACCGCGGCGAGCGCGAGCAGGTTGGTGATGTCCTTGGCGACGAGAAACGGTGCGGCGAAGGCGAGTACGACGAGCCCGAGCGTCCAGTAGCGCTTCGCCGGTGTGTTCCAGATCGCCTGGTCCTTGGCATAGGACGTGTAGACCTTCGGCCTGCCGCGTCGTACCGACTTCGGCACGGTCACCTTGCCTGCGATGCCGTCGCCCGGCTCTGCCTGCCCGCTGAGATCGAGTCCTGCCGTCGTGGTCATACCCGCCGTACCTCCTTGCTGCCGTACAGCCCGTAGGGCTGAATCAGCAGGACCACGAACATGAGCACGTAGGGCACGACGATGTCGAAGTTGGCGCCGAGCCACGGTGCGAAGTCGGGTTGGTAGGTCTTTGTCAGCGCCTCGGCGATGCCGACCACGAGCCCGCCGACCACCGCGCCCTTGATGGAGTCCAAGCCGCCGATGATGATGGCGGGCAGCGCTTTCAGCGCGACGAGCGCCGCGGCCGACGCGACGCCGCCCGCGGCCGTGCCGAGCAGGATGCCGCCGATCGCCGCGAGCGCGCCCGCGATCGCCCAGGAGAGCGAGAACACCGTGCCTGCCTTGATGCCCTGCGCCATCGCGGCTTCCTGGTCCATCGCGGTGGCACGCATCGCGAGGCCGTAGCGGGATCGCTCCAGCCACCACCCGAGCAGTGCGATCACGACCACGGCGGCGGCGACCTTGAAGATGTCGGTGTAGCCGACCGTGACGCCGCCGACGCACGGCGCGACACCCTCGACGCCGCTGCCGTGTTCCCGCACGCCGCCGAGACAGAAGTTCTTCAGCCCCCACGGATCGCCGGAGGTGATGACGTCGGGTCCGAACAGCTTGTTGGTGACAACGAGCCCTGCGGCGAAGAGTCCGATGGTGACGAGCGCCGCCGAGAACGGTGGGCGTCCGACCATGGGGCGCATCGCCACTCGCTCACAGGTCATCGCCAGCGCGGCGACTGTGACCACGGCTCCGGCGGCCGCGGGCGCGAACGGCAGTCCGGCGCTGTCGACGAGGGTGAAGCTGACCCAGGTGCCGAAGATCATGAACACCGGTTGGGCGAAGTTCAAGACGCCGGTGGCCCGGTAGATGATCACGAATCCGACCGCGATCAGCGCGTACATGCCCGCCAATCCGATTCCGCGGATGAGCGTTTCGATCAGTTCGATCACGTGTGCACCCCCTGGAGGTCGCCGCCGGGATGCGTCGTCGAGTTCGAATACATGTCCTCGATCAACTCGCGGTATCCCTGCGTCAGGGCTGCTCGCTTCACCTTCTGCGTTGCGGTCAGCTCGCCGTCGTCATGGTCGAGCTCTTTGCCGAACATGCGGAACTTGCGGACGTTTTCGACTCGGGCGAACTTGTCGTTCGTCGCGACGATCACGCCGCGAATCAGCTCGAGCACTTCCTGCCTGCGCGACAGATCGCGGTAGGTCGTGTACTGAATCCCTTTGCGCGAGGCCCAGTCTGCGACGGCGTCGAACTCGATGCCGATCAGCGCGGTGAGGTACGGCCGACGATCCCCGATGACGACGGCTTCCTTGACGAACGGCGAGACCTTCAGCTGGTTCTCGATCTCCGAGGGGGAGATGTTCTTGCCGCCCGCAGTGATGATGATGTCCTTCATGCGGTCGACGATCGCGAGATACGTCCCGTCGACCCAGGCGCCGACGTCGCCGGTGCGCAGCCAGCCGTCCTCGGTGAACGTCGATGCTGTTGCCTCCGGCCGATTCCAGTAGCCCGCGAAGTTTCCGGGATGCCTGGTCTGCACTTCGCCGGTCTCCGGGTCGAGTCGCAGTTCGATCCCGTCGATGACCTCGCCGACGGTGCCGAGCTTCAGGCGGTGTGCGCGGGTGCAGGTCGCGATCGCCGTGTTCTCCGTCATCCCGTAGGCCTCCGAGATGGGAACGCCGAGGCCGAGGAAGAAGCGCAGCACGTCGGGGGAGATCGGTGCGGCACCGGACAATGCGGCCCGCGTTTTACGCAGCCCCAGCTTGTCCCGCAGCGGCCGGAAGAGCAGTGGGTAGCCGACCGCGTAGGTCAGCCGCGACGCCGTGGTGTGATCGCCGCCGTTGGCAATGCGTGCGGCCGCAATGGATTCCGACAGCTTCATGCCGATGCGGAACGCCAGCCGCTTGGCCGGTGACGCCGACGCGGACTTGATCATGACCGTCGACTGGAGCTTCTCCCAGATCCGCGGGACGGCGAACAGCAGCGTCGGCTGAATCTCGGCAAGGTCGGCGGCGATCGTCTCGATCGACTCCGCGAAATGGACGACAATGCCCGATCCCGCGTTGTTCCACACCGTGAACATGCGTTCGGCAACGTGGCAGAGCGGCAGGAACGACACCGACACGTCGGCGGCCGTCGGGGGCGGTGAGAACAAGGTGCGACCGGCGAGCAGCGCGTCGAGCGCGTAGGCGATGTTGCCGCAGGTGAGCATCGCACCCTTCGGCGGACCGGTCGTGCCCGACGTATACACCAGCGTCGCAACGTCACTCGCTGCCGCGTCGGCATGGACCTGTGCCAGCAGGCCTGGATGCTCGGTGCGGTGCTGCCTGCCCAGCTCACGGAACTCGTTGTACGACAGCAAGGTCGGATGCGCGTAGGCCGCGACGCCGCGGCGTTCGAGGTAGACGATGCGCTCGACGGAGGGGCACTTGTCGAGCACGGCGAGGATCTTGTCGACCTGTTCCTGATCCTCGGCGACGATCACCTGAACGCCGGAATCGGTGATCAGGTACTCGATTTCGGCCGCCGGGCTGGTCGGGTAGAAGCCGACGGTGATTGCGCGCAGCGCCGTCGCGCCCATGTCGGCATACAGCCATTCGGGTCGGTTCTCCGATAGTACGCCGACCCGGTCGTGGGCCGAGATGCCAAGTGCAGCAAAGGCATGCGCCGCGAGCTGCGCTTCGTCGTCGTAGTCGGACCAGGTGATGTTGCGCCAGACGCCGAGCTTCTTGGACCGCATGGCGACCAGGTCGGGAGTCTGCTCGGCCCGACGACGCACGAGATCGACCGGACGTGTGACGGGCTCGGTCGTCGTCTCGACCGCCTGCTGGATGGTCATGTCGCCGCCTCCAACGTCGCCTGATCGGCCGCCGCGGTCTCGGAGTCCGCGCCACCGAGGTAGGCGGCGATCACCGCGGGATCGACCCGCACCTCGGCGGGCGTGCCGAGTGAGATGCGTTTGCCGAAGTCCAGCACCATGATTCGGTCGGCGAGATCCATCACGAGGCGCATGTCGTGCTCGACCATGATCATGGATATCCCCATCTCGCCGCGGACATCGAGGATGAACCGCGCCATGTCCTCGGTCTCCTCCGCATTCATTCCGGCGACGGGCTCGTCGAGCAGCAACAGTTTCGGTTCCATCGCCAGCGCGCGTCCGAGTTCGACCCGCTTCTTGATGCCGAAGGGCAGCATCCCGACCGGCTGATGGCGCACCGATTCGAGTCCGAGGAAATGCACGAGATCCTCGACGAACTCGCGCGCGAGCCGCTCGGCCTTGCGCGCTTTCCCCAGATACAGGGCTGCCGCGAAGGCGCTGTAATTCAGATGCAGGTGCCTGCCGAGCTTGAGATTGTCCAGCACCGTGAGGTTTTCGAACAGCTCGATGTTCTGGAACATCCGCGCGACGCCCATTCGTGCGATCGCGTCGGGGCGGCGGCCGAGCAGCGACTCCTCGTCGAGGACGATCGATCCCTGCTGCGGGCGGTACACGCCGGAAAGACAGTTGAACAGAGAGGTTTTGCCCGCTCCGTTCGGTCCGATGATCGCGAACAGTTCTCCCGAACCCACGTCGAACGACACGTCCGACAACGCCTTGGTGCCGCCGAACGACAACGAAATCCCTGCTGCCGCAAGGGTCATGCCGACCACCGCTTACGTCGCTTGTAGTGCTTGAGATCGCGATACGACGCGCTGCCCTCCGTACCGAGACCGAGGTAGAACTCCTGGATATCGGCGTTGTTGCGCAATTCGTCGGCAGGCCCGTCCAATACCACTTTTCCGTTCTCCAGCACGTACCCGTGCGTGGCGACCGACAGCGCCATCGCGGCGTTCTGTTCCACGAGCAGCACCCCGGTGCCCGCGGCGTTGATGTCGGCGATCAGATCGCGAATGCTTGCGACGACCAGCGGCGCCAGACCGAGGCTCGGCTCATCGAGCAGCAGATACTTCGGCTCCGCCATCAGCGCCCGTCCGATGGCAAGCATCTGTTGCTCGCCGCCAGACAGATATCCGGCCTTCTGGTTTCGCCGGTCGGCGAGAATCGGGAACATGCCGTAGATGCGATCGAGGTTCGCCTGGACGCCGGAACGGCGGGCCGTGTGCGCGCCGACGCGAAGGTTCTCCTCGACGGAGAACTCGACGAAAACCCGCCGCCCCTCCATGACCTGGCTGATCCCGGCCGTCACCACCGCCGCAGGATCGGCGTGCGTGAGGTCTTTACCGTCAACCGACACCGACCCCGCGGTGATCTTGCCGCGATGGACGTCGAGCAGGCCGGTGATCGCGCGAAGCGTCGACGTCTTCCCGGCACCGTTCGCGCCGAGCAGCGCGACGATCCCGTCCCGCGGAATTCGCAGGCTCACGCCTCGGCAGACGAGCACAACGTCTTCGTAGACGACCTCGAGGTTGCGGACTTCGAGCAATGCGGACTCCACTGGCAAGACGAACGCCATGGATGAAAATGTGGCGGTCTCGGTTATCTTGTGGGGTGCCGCTGCTTTTGGAAGCGTTTTCCGAAAATATGACCGGTCAGATCAGCTGGTAGAACCCTTCGCGGGCTGCAGACGCAGCGAGATCGAGTTGATGCAGTAGCGCTTGTCGGTGGGCGTGTTGTATCCCTCGCCCTCGAAGACGTGGCCGAGGTGGCTGTGGCAGTTGGCGCACAGCACTTCGACGCGGTGCATGCCGAGGGTGTCGTCCGATTTCAGGATCACCGCGTCGGACTGGGCGGGGTCGAAGAACGACGGCCACCCGCAGTGCGAGTCGAATTTCTCGGTGCTGCGGAACAATTCGGTCCCGCAGGCCCGGCAGGTGTACACGCCCTCGGTCTTGGTGTCGGTGTATTCGCCGACGAAGGGGCGTTCGGTCGCGGCCTCGCGCAGCACCGCGTACTCCTCGGGGTTCAGCTTCAACCGCCATTCCTGGGGCGTCAGCTGGATCCGCGGCGCGGGCAGGGACGTGTCGGCTTCGGAGCTCATCCCTCCACGCTAATAGGTTTCGCGGTGGCCGTCGCGGAGCCGTTGGCCGAGCTGGGCGAATCCATGCGAGTGGTTGCGGTCTTGCCGTCGGACGGCACCGGCTTGATCCAGACGGGGTCGATGCCGAACTCGAGCCTGCCTTCGCGCTTCGCCGCCAGATACCGGTCACCGAGCACACAGAACACCACGATGAGCAGCAGCCCCCAGCCGAAGGTGATGCGCAGGTATTCGACATCGCGGCCGATGTGCTGCCAGCGATCGGAGAGCCACTTGTCGTAGCTCATGAACCCGAACACGGCCAACCAGGCAGGCCAGTTGCGCAGCACCGAGTTCCGCAGCACCACCGTCATCAGGAACGGGAACAGCATCATCGAGTAGTACATCTGACCAAGCGACAGCAGCAGGAACGACGCGGTGAGCAGCACACCGGACGCGGTGCACACGAAGAACAGTTCGTCCTGGCGGTAGTAGCGGTACAGCAGCCACAGCGAGATGAGCACCAGCACGCCCATGCCGACGCGTATTGTCCAGATCAGCCACGGCTGCAGCCCGTAGTACTCGCCGTTGCCGGGGATCGAGCTGTTGAAGTAGTCGCGCGTTTCGAACAGATACTTCGCGGTTCTGGTGAAGAACTTCTCCGGGTCCTTGGACAGCGGCCACGCGATCGCGGTCAGCGCGACCGGTACGCCGAGTGCGGTGATGAACACCTTCCACTGACCACGCGCCAGCGCGATCAGGAGCAGCGGCGCCAGCGTCGGTTTCACCGCGAGACTCAAGCCGAGTGCCGCGCCTGCCCAGAGGTCACGGCGTTTGAGCAGCAGGTGGATGAAGATCAGCTCGGCGAGCAGCACGCACCCGTTGATGTTGGTGAAGACCAACGTGTTGGTGACGGTCTCCGACATGAACATCGCGAACAGCAGCACCGGCGCGACAACGGAACTCAGCGTGAACCGGAACAGCCGCAGCAGCAGATACCAGGCGCCGAGGATCGCCGCGGCGTTCACCAGGATGAACAGCCAGCGCGCCTCCTCCGGGTGCAGCGCTGCCACCGGCGCGATCAGCAAGGTGCCGCTCGGGTAGTACAGGTAGTGCGGATCGACTAGGTCGTAGTTCGCGGTGTACACCGGTCGCCGGTTGACGAAGTCCAGAGCTGCCTGGTAGACGGGCTTGAAGTCGTCGGTGATGAAACCATTGACAGCCTTGATGAACACCCGGTTCAGCACAGTCATGACCGCGAATGGCCAGAGCGCGAACTTGATCACCTCGGCGGTGGTGCGAGCACTACGGGGCTCGAGCTGTCGAAGTAACACTGGGGCACGGTACACCGGATCCGGTTCGCGCGGTTGTCCGGACCGGTATGACGCGCCGCTGGAGCTTTACCGGATGGGCGGTCGCTATGTGCCCGCCGTCGCGGTGTTCATCCTATTCCGTTGCGGTGGTTGCCGATTCCTCGGCGTGCGGCGTTCCGGCAGGTGGGTCCTTGTTCGGACTATGCCGGGCAGACCGTTCCGTCCGCGGGCAGCTTCGCGTCCTTCAAATAGTCGATCATGCTGAGCTGCGCGCAACTCGAATGGGTGGACACCGGATGTCCCCAACCCTGCCAGCTGAGTCCGGCATACCGGGCGCCTGCCTTGCCGAGCGCGCCGGTGACCGTTGCCTGTCCGGCGTTGCCGACCACCGGATCGGCGATGCCGCCGAGCACAAGCACCGGAATGCCGAACTTCTCCGGCAGCGGTGGCGCCGTGGCGACCGGCCATGCCGCGCAGTCCATCAGCGCGACGGCCGCGGCCTTGCCGAACACCGGGTATTTCGTGCCCCAGGTGCCCATCAGTTCCTTGACCTTGCTCGGTGTCGGGGACTGCTGAGAGTCGGTGCAGCGGTTGACGAATTGGCCGTCGGTGCGGATGGCCGATGATTCGCGTTGGATCAGCGTGCCGAGCGCGCCGCGGTCGCCGCGGCCTGCCGCCGACAGCGCGTCGGCGAGTTCGCCGATCCGGGTGGCTTGGTCGGCGCGCGGGCTGCCGAGGAACCCGGTCACCGCGGTGAGCAGCGCGTTCGCCGAGATGTCGCCGAGCCCGCCGGAACCGGCGCGGTTCACCAGGTCGGTGAGCGCTGCCCTCGGGTCGGGGCCGAGCGAGCACCGGATTCCGGTGCAGCGCTGGGCGAATGCGGTCACCGCCGCCTCGGCGCCCTCGAGCTGCTGCTCGGCCCGTGTGGTCGCGTCGGTGCCGACCGCCTCGGGGGAGTCGAGCACCAGCCTGGCCACATGATCGCCGTATTTGCGGGCGTAGCTCAGCGCGACCTTCGCACCGTTGCCGGTGCCGAGCAGCGCAATGTGGTCGACCTGCCACTGCCTGCGCAGTTGCTCGAGGTCGTCGGCGGCGTGCGGTGCGTCGAAGGTGCCCTCGTAGGGCTGCAGGAAGTCGCGGCAGGCGATGGTGCCGTTCTGGCTCAGCAGGGTCATCGCCTCGACGGGATCGGTTGCGCCCGGCGCGAATTGGGCGTTCTCGGCCAGGCCTTTGCGCACGTCGGGCGGCAGGCAGTCGATCGCCTGCGAGCTGCCGATGCCGCGCCGGTCCACCGCGACGATCGGCCGGGCCGTCAGCAGCGCGCTCGCGGGCCCTGCCGCCAAGCCGGCCAGCGTGGCGGTCGAGGAGCGATCCGCACCGGAGGTGAGCACGAGCGGGGCGACATCCGTTGGGGTCTGCGTCAGCCTGGCCCGGACGGCCGCGGCACGGAAGTTGCCGAGCACGGCGCCACCCGCATCGATCGGGGTGGAGAATTCCGCGCAGTCGAGGACGAGCCCGGCCGGGGCAGGTCCGAGGCCGAGCAGGTCCAGCGTCGGCGTCGTGCAGTCGCGCCAGGCCAGGTCGGTCTTGGGCAGCTCGGCGTTCGGCGGCGGGGCCGGTGCGACCGAGGTCGTCGGGTGGCCGCCCACGTGTTCACGCTCGACGGCGACCCCGGGGCGGTCGGAGGGGCCCGCCCCGCATCCGGCGATCATGATCGAGAGTGTCGTGGCCAGCACGACGGCCCGAGTCCAGCGCATGCGCTACAGCCTGCCAGGTTCTGCCGGTTGTTTCACAAAGCAGGTGTCCGGCACGTCATGCGCGCACCCATCGGATGAGCATCGTGCCGTCGTCGTCGAGCAGGATATGGGCGCGGGTCATCCGGTGGCGGAACTCGTGTGCGGACAGCGAAATTCGCCGGCCCGTGCCGCCGACCAGCAACGGTGCGGTGGTCAGGCACAGCTCGTCGACCGCGTCGGCGCCAAGTAGTTCGCCGAATAAGTGTGGTCCGCCCTCGCATAAGACGCGGTGCAGTCCGCGTTCCGCGAGCACCCGCAGCAGTGCCTTCGGGGTGACTGCGGCGTCGCCCGCCTCGACCACCACGGCCCCCGCGTCGGTCAGTTGCTGTTTGCGGTCGGCGGGCGCGGTGGTCGTGGTGATGATCAACGGCGGGACCGTCGTGTCGGTGAGCAACCTGGCGTCGAGGTCGATCGCTGCGCTCGCGGTGACCACCGCGATCGGCGGCGCGGCACCGTCGGGATGGCCGCCGAAGCCCGCGTCGTGCAGCGCGCGGCGGCGCTGCGGGTCGGTCCTGGCGCCGCCGTAGTTCTCGGCGCGCACGGTGCCTGCGCCGACCAGGACCACGTCGGCCAGTTCGCGCAGCATCAGGAACACCGATTTGTCGGCGGGCGTGCCGAGGCCTGCGGATTGGCCGTCGCTGGTGGCGGCGCCGTCGATGCTCGATACGAAATTGGCGCGCACGCACGGCGCCGCGAGGTCGGTGGGGTAGGCGTACAACTGCGCGAGATCGTCCTGGCTCAGGTCTGTGAGCTGGGTCGCATTGTGGATACGCTGCATGAAGATAGATCACACCACGTCATTAGGCTCTGCACATGCAAGAACGCCTCGTCGACCGTCACCCGGAGGTCCCGGCCGACCAGCTCGTCGCCCAGATGGTGCCACCGCCCATGTTCGACGAGGTGAGCTTCGCCTCCTACATCCCCGATCCCAACGAGCCGAGCCAGGCCGCCGCGGTGAGCAAGGCCGAGGGGTTCGCGGCCGAGGTCGCCAAGATCTACAAGGCGAACAGCAAGAAGAGCCTGTTCGGTAAGAAGAAGCCGGTGCACGGTGCCGGGCTGTACCTCGACGGCGGGTTCGGTGTGGGCAAGACCCACCTGCTCGCCTCGGTCTTCCACAGCGCGCCCGCGCCGAAGTCCTTCGGCACCTTCGGTGAGCTCACCAATCTCGTTGGCGCCCTTGGGTTCGGCAACGCCGTCGAGCGGTTGTCGGCGAACAGCGTGTTGTGCATCGACGAGTTCGAGCTCGACGATCCCGGCGACACCATGCTGGTTTCGCGTCTGCTCACCGAGCTGTCCGCGCAGGGGGTTTCGATCGCCGCGACGTCCAACACGCTGCCCGGACAGCTCGGCGAAGGTCGTTTCGCCGCACAGGATTTCCTGCGCGAGATCAAGAAGCTCGGCTCGATCTTCGAGCCGGTGCGGGTCGACGGACCTGACTACCGGCATCGCGATCTGCCGCCTGCACCGGACCCGACCTCGCCGGAGCGGCTGGTCGAACGTGCCGCTGCCACACCGGGTTCCACGCTCGACGAGTTCGATGCGCTGCTGAAGCACCTGAGCACGCTGCATCCGTCGAAGTACGGTGCGCTGATCGCCGGGGTGTCGTCGGTGTTCATCTCGAACGTGCATCCGGTGACCGATCAGGCGGTGGCGTTGCGCATCGTCGTGCTGGCCGACCGGCTCTACGACGCGAGCGTGCCGGTGACCGTGTCCGGGGCCAAGCTCGACCAGATCTTCTCGCAGGAGATGCTCGACGGCGGGTACCGCAAGAAGTATCTGCGCGCGATCTCCCGGTTGCTCGCGCTGTCGCGTTTCGAGGTCGTCGCGTAACCCCTTCGCTTTGACTTGGCGACGTTTCAGTTAGGTTGGCGGGACCCGATGATTGGAGCAATCGCATGACCCGACGCGCAGTACGCACCCCGATCGCGCTGGTCGCCGGTCTCGCCGTCGCGTTCGGCCCGGCGGCAGGGGTCGCGCTCGCCGACCCGCCCGCCGCGTCGGTGTTCGAGCGCTCGCTCACCCTGCACGGCGTGCAGAACGCCAGGGACATCGGCGGCTACCGCACCGTCGACGGCAAGACCGTCCGCAGCGGCCTCGTCTACCGCACCGGTCAGCTGAACAACGCGACACCCGCCGATCTCGCCGAACTGTCCAACCGTCAGGTCCGCGTCGTCGACGACCTGCGCACCGTCTACGAACGCGCACTCGGCCCCGACAAGATTCCGGCGGGCGCGACCGCCAACTGGGACGACGTCATCGGCCAAGCTCCGCCCGAGGCGCTGGTCAGCACCCTCACCGGCGGCGACAGCCTCTACCGCGCCTTCATCACCGCCCCCGGCGCCAACCAGGCGTTCGCCTCCGTGCTGCACGACATCATCGGAACCACCGACGGCGCAGTGCTTTTCCACTGCACCGCAGGCAAGGACCGCACCGGCTGGACCGCCGCCGTCCTGCTCACTCTCCTCGGCGTAGACCGCGACACCGTCACCCAGGACTACCTGCTCTCCAACATCTACCGCAACGCCGCCCCCAACGACACCATCAACGGCGTCCAAAAGTCCTGGCTCGACACCGCTTTCGCCCAAGCCGACCAAACCTACGGCAGTTTCGACAACTACGTCCGCGAAGGCCTGAACCTCACCGCCGCCGACATCACCACCCTCAAAACCAAACTCCTCGCCTAGAGCCGCCACAACGCCGTCGCCGCCCATCCATCGACCACCAACCTCGAAATCCGCACCTTCCTTGTGGATTCGCACCTGGTTCAGTAGTTGGTCGGTTGATCATCGGGTACTGGTGCAGGCATCGCCCGAGAAGCCACCTGCACCAGTACCCCCTCGGCACGAAACCACCCTTGGATCCCACATGCCGGGATCGCGGGTACTTCTGAGACCGGCAAACACAGCCAGCGCGCCCAAACCCCGAAATCCGCACCCCTTCTGGGGATCCCACACAGGTTCCATACGGTTCACAGAGCCCATAGCCTCTGTGAACCGTATGGAAATTCTGTGATCCCGGGCGTCAGTCTTGCGTCAGTGAGTAGGCTCCGCTGCGGTTTTCTACGCTGCGGTCCATGGCGACGCGGCGGGCGCGGTTGACCTCGCCGAGTGGGCGGTGGTCCGCTAGCGCATTCCATGGCGCGAAGGAGATCTGCTCCACCTCGGCGGCGAAGTCGGTGTCGAGCGGTTGGGCCGGGATGGCAAGGTGCGCAACGGTAATCCAGGGTGCGATGTCTTGCGGCCATACCTTTGTCGCATCTTCGATGGGGGTATCGGTCTCGTTGACGAAGAATTGCAGCTGGAACCGGTAGACCAGCGGCAGGCGGCGATACATGTCCGCGCCCCAGTCCTGGTCGGCAGCCGGGTCGGGGATCTGATCGGACGGGGGGAGGATCCGTGCGCGGGCGGCATACGGTCCGACCTTGAACGGGGTCGTGGTGTTGAACACCGACGTAGCGAATCCGGAAATCCGGAACTGTGCGGCACGTTCCGGCGAGGGCTCCGATGCCGCGGCTGCCATGGCTACCGCACCAGCGGTGAACCGCTCGCTGGTGAGACCGAAAGGATCGATCTGGATCATCAAAAAGTCTTGGGATTGTGCGGGTTTGCCGTCGCGGGCGTCGGGACCCTCGACTCCGAACACTTTGATGGCGAATCCACGGACGTCCGGTACCGCGTCGGGTTGGATGTCGAAGGAGCCGTTGGAGATACGCACCCAGGCGTCGTGTGAGCCCGAATCGGCGAACAATCCGAAGCGTGCGTAATCCGGCAGGTCTGGTAGCACGTCGAAATCGGCGCTCAGGGCCAACAGTGCCTTGCGATGGAAACCTCGTCCCGGGTGACTGTATCGGCGGCTGCGATCGTTCTGAACAGCCGCCAGCGCGTCGGCTTGGCGCGCGAAACGTTCCGCCTCATCGAAGCCAACGTTCTCTTTCCAGTCGGTGCTCGGCTCAGCCATGACACGGTCCTTCCACGAGTTGGTTGTGGACAGTGACTCCGCCGCGACGGCCAGAGGAACGGTGCGAAAGCTTCTGGCAACGCATCGGCTACTCACGAGAAACCGTACGCCTTCAACGGACATACCGGGCACTGAACACCTCGAGCGATACCGCGCCGGGCGGCTCAGGGGCGTTGTTCGGCGTACCAGCGGTCGATGAGGGCGGGGAGTTCTTTGCCCATCCAGACGAAGAATTCGTGCATGTCGCGGACGCGGGCGGCTTGTGTGCCGTTGGGGTCGTCGAAGAGGGCGAGGCCGCGGGCGGTCATGGTGGTGAGGTCGGTGTACATGCCGCTTTGCTGGCGGGTCAGTTCGGGGAGGATGCCTGGGCGGATGGAGTAGTAGTCCCTGCGGTCGCCCGGCTTGGAGATTTTGTCGACCCAGCGCATGGTGACGAGGATTTTCAGGGCGCTGGAGATGGAGCCCTTGGAGGCCTGGAGTGCGTCGGCGATCTGGCCGAACGTCTGCTCGGGCGGATCGGAGATCAGCAACCAGCCAGCGGCGCGTCCGGTCATCCTGACCAGCCCCATGCGTTCGAGTACGAGCGCGAAGTCTTCGACGAACGCCAGTTGTTCCGGGGTCGGGGCGGTGGAGTCCGTAGTGCTCATGACTGCGCCTCGCTGGCGCTCGGCTTCGTCATGCCCAGGGGCGCTGTGGTGATGATTCGCTCGCTGCGCTCGCTCATCGGTCGAGTATCCCTTCGGGTCGAGGAAACGGGTGAACGGGGCGGGCCGTGTCGGCCCACCCCGTTGTGCGGCGTTCAGACCGCGAGGTCGCGGCGATCGAACGCACCCATCGCCAGCACCAGCGCGAGCGCGGCGAGGACGACCAGGACGGCGAGGTGCCCGACGTTCCAGCCGTTGACGACCGGTGAGTCGCCGACCGCGTAATAGAACGGCGAGAGCTTGCGGACCAGATCGCCGCCGAGGTTGTTGGCAAAGTACCCGGCGAGCGCGACCAGCGACGCGATTCCCAGTGCCAGCGAACGCTTTCCAGTGATCGCGCCGACCAACAGGGTGATCGCCCCGATCGTCAGCGCCAGAAAGCCGAGCCCGGCGCTCGCGGCGAGGATGTGCCCGGCAGGCACGTCCATCTTTCCGGCGTTCGCACCCGAAATGACAGCCAGTGCAAGGACTGTGGTGACAATGACGGTCTGCACCGCCAGTGCCGCGAACCGCTGCCCGAGCAGCCCGATCCGGCTGATCGGATGGGCGAGCAGCAGATCCAGCGTTCCGCTCTCCTCCTGGCTCACCGACCTGGCGCCGAAGGTCACCGCGAAGATGAGCATCAGCAGCAGCCCCATCATCGAGAAGATCGTCGAGTGCAGAAAGCCGGTGGCGGTGGCGAAGTCGCCGACCCCCATCGCGTCGTAGACGCTGTTCTGCTGGATCTTCTCCAGCGAGCCTTGCTCTTTCAGCGAATGGAAGGACGGCAGGTAGATCAGCGGGACGACGGCGATGCCGACCGACCAGCCGAGCAGTCCGCGGCGCTGTTCCTTCAGTGTCTGGGTGAATACCGAACGTGCCATGACGAATTCTCCTGTGTGCTATGCGGATCAGCGGCCGTAGAGTCCGAAGAAGATCTGCTCGAGGTCTGGTTCGGTCGAGAGCACGCTCACCAGCTCGTACTTGGCCGCAACCTTGAACAGCGCGTCGACTTCCCCTTCGGTGGTGCAGCGCACCGTCTTTCCGTCGATGCTCAGGTCGCGGACGGCGGGCAGCTTGGCGAAGTCGTCGGCGAAAACGTCCTCGCCGAACACCAGCTCCACCGATCGCGGTGATCGGCGGCGCAGGTCTTCCACGTTCTCGGTGCCGAGCAGCTTGCCTGCGCGCATGATGACGGCCCGGTCGGCGGTCTGCTGGACCTCGCTGAGGATGTGCGAGGACATGAACACGGTCTGCCCGTTGTGCTTGGCCTCGGTCACCAGCTCCAGGAACCGTTGCTGCAGTAGCGGATCCAGGCCCGAGGTCGGCTCGTCCAGGATCAGCAGGTCCGGGCGGTGCATGAAGGCGGCGATGATTCCGACCTTCTGCTTGTTGCCCTTGGACATGGCGCCGACTTTCTTGGACAGGTCCAGGTCGAGCAGCTCGGCGAGCTCGATGATCCGCTGGGCCGGCACCGCGGTCGCGCGCTGGTCGGCGAGGAAGCCGAGCAGATCGCGCGCGGTGTTGCGGCCTTCGATCGCCAGTTCGCCTGGTAGGTAACCGATTCGCTCGCGCAGTTGCGCGCCGCCTTTGCGCGGGTCGATGCCGAGCACCTCGACCTGGCCCGCGGTGGGGCGGATCAGGTCGAGCAGGATCCGGATGGTGGTGGATTTGCCCGCGCCGTTGGGGCCGAGGAATCCGAACACCTCGCCCTCGGCGACCTCGAGGTCGAGATCGGTGATCGCGACGTGCTTGCCGTAGTTCTTGGTCAATCCTTCGGTGCGAATCGCGGCGGTCATGCGTGCTCCTGAGTCTTAACTGTTCTGTAAGGACTGATATGTTCAGTAAAGACTGAACAGTCAGAACATGTCAACCCCTCGATGGGCTGCCGCTACGATCCGGTCATGACGAAGTTCACGACGTGGGACGGCCTGGAACTCAACTATCGGGTGTGGGAGGGCGAGGGTGTTCCCGTCGTGCTGCAGCACGGTGTGGTCGCGGATACCAACGCGAACTGGATGAGCACCGGCGTGGTCGGCGCACTGCAGGCGGCCGGGCGCACCGTGGTCTCGCTGGACGCGCGCGGGCACGGCCGCTCCGACAAGCCACACGACCCGGCGCGCTACTCCTGGGAGTTCATGGCCAAGGACGTGCGCGCGCTCTACGACGAACTCGGCTTCGATCGTGTTGTGCAGGTGGGGTATTCGATGGGCGGGATCATCTCGCTGCTGGTCGCCGCCGCCGACGACCGGGTCGAGCGGCTGGTGCTCGGCGGCATCGGCTCCGGCGTGCTCGACTGCGGCGGCGTCGACCGCCGGGTGGTCGAGCTGTCCCAGCTGCAGATCGCGATGGGCGACGACAACGGCGAAGCCCCGCCGCTCGCCATGATGTTCCGCATCCTCGCGGACGCGGTGCACGCCGACCGGCAGGCCATTCAGGCGGTCGCCACCGGCCTCGATACCAGGCCGATCAGTGGTGTGGCCGATATCAAGATGCCGACGCTCGTGCTCGCGGGTGACAACGATCCGTTCGCCGCCGAACCCGAGCGCCTCGCCGAGGCGCTACCGAACGGCACGCTCGCCGTGGTGCCCGGTGATCACCTGATGGCCGTGATCGCGCCGGGTTTCCATGCGGCGCTGGTCGATTTCGTGAAGTGAGTATTTCGTGAAACGAGTGCGGGCATTGACGGGCTCGCTCGGCGTGCGCACTGCGATGCCCACTCCGCAAATGCGCTCGGCGTGCAGTGAATCCGCGGACTTCCGGACTCAGAGCACCAAGCGCATCACATAGTCGTTCTCCACCCGATTGCCGAGGGTGAAGGTCTTGGTGCCGACCTCGACGAACCCGTGCTTGCCGTAAAACCGCTGCGCACGGACGTTCTCCTCGTTGACACCGAGCCACACCCCGGCAAACCCGCCCTCGCGCGCCCGCTCCAGCGCCGCGAGCATCAGCGCCGTCGACACCCCGCTGCCGTGATGGCCCGGCAGCACGTACATCTTGCTGATCTCGAGCACCGGCCGCAGATCGACCGCTTTCGCGACCTCGGGATCGGCCGGGTCGCCCGCGATGAGCATCGCGTAGCCGACGATGTCGTCGCCCGCGACGGCCTTGAGCACCGTCTTGGCCGGATCACTCAGATACTCGCCGAATCGTTCACCGGACAGCACATCGGCGATGAAGATGTCGATGTCGTCGGGAGTCGAGCCAGGCGGGCAAGCCAGTGGAAAGGTAGCTGCTGCAACGTCGCTGAGTTCTTCGGCGTCCCATAGACCGGCCCGGTCCACGGTGACTGGGATGCTGCTCATCAGTCCAGTACAGCATGCTCACTGGAAGAGGTGGGATGTTTGTCCCCCTCGGGTCGGGAATGGAACACCCGTGCCAGTCCGATCACCGCCGCGGCGAACACCAGCGGAATCACGAAACCGACGCGGTGCCCGAAGCCTGCCGCGACCGCGCCGACCACGCCGCCGCCGAGCAGCGTGCCCGCGTAGTTGAACAGATTCAGCCGGGCGATCATGGCATCGAGGGCGCGGCCGCTGGTCAGTTGCCCAGCCTCGCTGAAGCACAGCGGCGCGATCACCGGAATGCCGACACCGGCGATCAGGAAGCCGATGATCGCGACGACCGGGTTCGGCGCCGCGATCACGATCGCCAGGCCGACTACGCCAGCGGCCGCCGCGGTGCGCGCCACCCGCCGCGGGCCGAAGCGGCGCACCAGCACATCGCCGGTCAGCCGCGCGACCAACGAGGTGCCCTGATAGGCCGCGAGCGCGAGCGCCGCCGTCGCCGACGAGGCGAGCAAGTCCTCGGTCAGGTAGAGCGCGGACCAGTTGCCCACCGCCAGGTCGACCGCGAACACCAGCGCGATCGCGATCCCGAACACGAAATACGCCCGCAGCGCGACCGTTTCGACGTCCGCGGGCTCCTCGGCCGGTCCCGCCTCCGCCTCCTGCGGGCCGAGCAGCCGCGGACCGAGCACAAGCCCGACGACGAGCACGATCCCCGCCGCGCCGAGCAGCGTCTCGCGCAACGTCACATCCAAGGCCTCGCACCCCGACACGAACAGCGCGCCGGCAATCGATCCGGCACTCCACGCGGCGTAGAAGGACGTGAGAATGAATTGCCCGTACCCGTGCTGAATGAACACCGCCTGCATGGTCTGGCTCGCGTCGACGATGCCGACCGCGATCCCGTAGCCGCCGAGGCAGCCGAGTAGCACCGCCGTGTTGGGCGCGAACGCGGTCGCCGTTCCGGTGATCGTGATGAGCAACAGGCCGATGCGCAACGCCGCCCGGCTCGACCAGCGCAGCGCCAACCGCTCGGCGGTCAGGCTGCCGACGGCCGCGAGCAGCGACACCAGCACCACCGAGCCGACGATCAGCTCGTCGGACAGGCCGAACTTGTCCTTCTGCTGTGGCAGTTCGGTCAACACCACGGCGAAGAAGAAACCTTGCAACCCGAACGCGACGGAGTTCGCGATCCGGGCACCCCGCAGCACGGGTGCGATCGAACTCATCTGCGCAGGGTAGCGGGGTTGCGCCGCGCTCGCGCAGCGAATCGTCGCGCCCATGCGGCGGCGATCGACAATGGCGATCGGCCGGATGATCACCGCGGCCGGGTCTGGCCGTCCACCGTGGCGGATGTCACTATCGAAGAGCCGCAACGTAACTCGTGAACGCCGGAGGCCAATCCAGATGCGAGAGCTGCCCGCCGATTTCTTCCGTGCACCATTCGCCTTCTATCGGCAGCTGCGCGCCGAGGGGCCCGTGCACCGGATCCGGCTGCGCAATGGGGTGCGCGTCTGGCTGGTCGTCGACTACGACGCGATCAAAGAGGCGCTGCGCCACCCCGATATCCGCAAGGACCCGCACACCGAGATCGGCGCGCAGGCCAGGCAGGCCGGCGCGGGCGCGAGTGGCGTTGCCGCCGCCAACATGCGCTTGAGTCATCATCTGCTCAATGCCGACCCGCCCGTTCATTCGCGGCTGCGCAAACTGGTCACACCTGCGTTCGCGCCCGCGCGGATGGCGGCGCTCGTGCCGCGGATCGAGGCGATCACGGACGAGCTGCTGGACGGGATCGATCGCGCCGCGGGCGCCACCGGGCGGGTCGACCTGTTGGAGGAGTACGCCTTCCCGTTGCCGATCACGGTGATCTGCGAGCTGCTCGGCGTGCCCGCCGAGGCACGCGCGCAGTTCCGCGAATGGTCCGCCGCGGTGGCCGACCCCCCGATGTCCACGCCGGAAGGCATGCGCAACGCGACCAACAGCATCGTCGACTTCTTCGACCACCTGGTGGCGCTACGCCGCGACCGCGGGCTCGGCGACGACCTGATCTCCCAGCTGCTCACCGTCGCCGAGGACGGCGATCGGCTCAGCCACGACGAACTGATCTCGATGGCGTTCCTCATCCTGGTCGCCGGGCACGAGACGACGGTCAACCTGATCGGCAACACCGTGCTCGCCCTGCTGACCGATCCGGATCGATACCGCGCGCTGCGTGCCGACCCCGACGCCGTCGTGCCGCTTGTCGAGGAGACGCTGCGCTTCAACAGCCCGGTGAACACCGCGACGCTGCGCTATACCGCCGCACCCGTCACGCTCGGCGGCACCGAGATCCCGGCGGGGGAGATGATGCTGGTCGCGCTCGCCTCCGCCAATCGTGACGAACGCCATTTCGCCGACCCGACGGTGTTCGATCCGGACCGGCCTGCCAACCACATCGCCTTCGGCCACGGCATCCACTATTGCCTCGGCGCGGGCCTGGCCCGAGTCGAGACCCGTATCGCGTTGACCAGGCTCGTGCAGCGCTATCCGGAGCTGCGCCTTGCCGTCGACAATGACGAGCTGCGCTGGCGGGAGAGCATTCTGATCCGCGGTCTGCTGCATCTTCCGGTGGATTTGGCGAGCGCTCCGGCCATGCGCTGAAGGCCGGTTTCGGCGAACCGACTTTGCTGTGCGCGCTTAGCGACGTAATCTCCTGCGCATGACGAGCGGAAACCGCATCGCGATCGTCGGTGCGGGTATCGCAGGTCTTGCCTGCGCGAAAGTGCTGATCCAGAAGGGTTTTCCGGTCGAGATATTCGACCGTGCGCCCGATGTCGGTGGCGTGTGGAGTGCGACCCGCAGGTACCCGGGACTGCGAACGCAGAATTCGAAGAACACTTATCACTTTTCCGACTTCCCGATGCCTTCGGATTTTCCGCGGGTGCTCGACGGGGAGCAGATGCAGGCGTATCTTGCCGCCTACGCCGAGCGCTTCGGCCTGCTTGCGCACTTGCGGCTCAATACCGAGGTGGTCGCGGCCGACCCGGTGGACAGCGGCTGGCTGCTGGAGGTCAAGGACGAGACCGGCATTCATCGGAGCTCCTGCGATCACCTGATCATCGCCAACGGTGTGTTCAGTGAGCCAGCGGTGCCCGATTACCGCGGCATCGAGCTGTTCCGTGCCGCCGGTGGTCAGCTCGGTCACGCCTCGGAGTTCGTGGAACTCGAAGCGGTGCGCGGCAAATCGGTCGTTGTGGTCGGATACGGCAAATCCGCCTGCGATATCGCCGAGGCGGTGAGCGATGTGGCGGCCTCGACCACCGTGGTCGCGCGGCGCCTGCTGTGGAAGATGCCGCGCAAGATGGCGCGCGTCTTCGACTACGAGCAGCTGATGCTCACCCGTTTCGGCGAGGCGCATTTCCCGCACCGGCAGCCGGGTCGGATGGATCGGTACCTCTCCGGGCCAGGTCGGTCGTTCCGGGTCAGCAATTTCGATCTGATCCAGGAGCTGGCCACCAAGCACATGCGCCTGCGCGAACTCGATCTGCTCCCCGAGGGACGGTTCGAGACGATCGCGGAGAGCACCGTCGGCCTCACCACCGAGAACTTCTACGAGCAGGTGGCGAACGGGCGCATCGTGGTGCAGCGCGACACCACCATCACCGAGATGCACGGCGGCCGCGAGGCGCCCGCCGTGCAACTGTCGAACGGGCAGCTCATCCCGGCCGACGTGGTGGTGTGCGCCACCGGATTCCAGCAGCGGGTGCCGTTCCTGACCCCGTACATCCAGCGTCGGCTGACCGACGAGCACGGCAACTTCCGCCTGCACCGGCAGATCCTGCCGCTCGACGTGCCGAATCTGACCTTCGCCGGGTACAACTCGTCGGTGATCAGCACGCTGAACGCCGAGGTCAACGCGCACTGGATCGCCGCACTGCTCGCCGGGCAGCTGGACAACCTGCCGACGCCCGAGGTCGCGAACGAGCAGATCGATGCTCGGCTGCGCTGGATGGACGAACGCACGAGCGGGCACCACGCGCACGGCACCGCGATCACCCCGTTCTCCATCCGCAATATCGACGAGATGCTGTCGGACCTGAAGTTCCGGCTGCCGCTGCGGACTCGGCTCGCGCAGTGGTTCCGGACGGTCAAGCCGGAGTCCTACCGCGGGTTGAACGATCGGCGGCGGCAGGGAACTCCGGTGCCGAACGCGCCGGTGTTCGAGCATCCGGCGCCGCACGATCGGTATCCGGCCGAAACCCCGGGCGGTCCTCGCTAATTCGCGGGCGGAAGGTAGGCGAGTCCGTGCGCGCCCTGGTTGGGTCCGTCGACTGACGGATCCACCGCCAGCGTCGCCACCACCGTGCGCTGCGCGAGATCGACCACGCTGACGGTGCCGGACTGCAGGTTGCTCACGAAACCCGTTGCGCCGTCCGGGGTCGCGCAGATGTTGAGCGGCGCCGCCCCGACTTCGGTGTGCCCGAGCAACGCATACGTGTCCGCGTCGTAGCTCGACAGGACGCCGCCTGTCGCGCGAAACCCGCCGCGTTGCTGCTCGAATCGCCACTGCCCGACCAGGAGCGTTCCGGTGTCGGCGACGTGGACGGCGCTCGGCGCGGCCATCGTCGGGATGGTGTGCACGACGGTGTCGGTGCCGACGTCGATCACCGCTACCGCACGTGGGGTTTCCGGATGCTGCGTCAGCGCCGGGGTGGCGACGAACAATCGGGAGCCGTCGGGCGACAGGGCGAGACCTTCACTGCCCTGCACCGGGATTCGCCGTGTGGGCGCGACCCCCGCCGGATCGAGGACCGATACGAACGGCGCTGTCTTGTTGGTGGTGTAGGCCTTCTTGCCGTCCGGCGTGGCAACGGCCCAGTGCGGGACCCATGCGTCCGCCGAGATGCGACGCAGTGTGCGCCGGGTGTTCAGGTCGATCGCGAGCAGCGCGCCCGGACCCGCAGGCCCCGTTTCGACACTGGCGTAGAGCACCTCGCCGTCGATGTGCAGCCCATGGGGTGCGTGCTCCGGCGCGACATCGATGACATCGACGATCTGTTGCGCATCGACATCAATCACGGTGATTTCGTGGCTTTCTCCCTCGTGTGCCAGCCAGGTTCCGGCCCGGTAGGTGTGGCTCGCGTACAGCAGCCGGGTGCGCGGATCGAAGCAGAGTTCGTGGCCCTGCGGCAGCACATCGAGCTGCGCGGTGCGGGTCTGGGTGGCGAGATCGAAGAGGTTCAATGTGCAACCGCTCTGGCTGAGTACCGCTAGCCGCGCACCGGGTTCGAAGACAGGGGACATGGTTGTGCGTCCTTCCGACAAGGCATTTCGTTCGGCAGGACGGCGCCGTCATGATCAAAGGTAGGAGGCGCCACGGATTATCACCAGTGCAATGTTGGTAATCGACCATTGCGTTGGTGATAATCCATGAGTGGAGGCGTTGGACATGAACCTGCTGGTGGCCCTCGACGCGTTGCTCGACACGAACAGTGTCACGCGCGCGGCCGAGCGGCTGCACACGTCCGCACCCGCGATGAGCCGGACGCTGGCCCGGCTACGCCGGGTGCTCGGCGATCCGCTGCTGGTTCGTGCGGGCCGCAGCCTGGTGCCGACCCCGCGTGCGCTGGAATTGCGTTACGAGGTCAGCCTTCTGGTCGAGCAGGGGCGGGCGCTGCTGACGCCGCGGGGGACGATCGATCCCGGCGTCCTGAAGCGGAGCTTCGCGGTGCAGGCCGGGGACATGGTCCTCACCGAGCTGGCCGCACCGCTGCTGGCCGCGGTGCGGGCGCAGGCGCCCGGCGTGACGTTGCGCTTCCTGCCGGACACGCTGGAGGGCACTGCGGCGCTGCGGGACGGCCGGGTCGATATCGAGGTGGGTGTCATCGACCATGTCGATCCGGAGACGACCGTGCGGCGGGTGATCACCGATCGGATCATCGGGATCGCGGCGGCCGATCATCCGCTGCTCACCGACCGAGTCACGGTGGCACGCTTCGCGGCAGCGTCGCATCTGAGTGTGTCGCGCACCGGAGCCGCGCGCGGGCCGATCGACGACCGGCTGGCGTTGCACGGACGCACCCGTCGCGTTGTCGCCACCGTGCCGACGCTGACCACCGCCCTGTTCGCGGTGCGTGCCAGCGATCTGATCTGCCCAGGGCCCGCCATGCTCAGCCGCTCGGCGCTGCCGGGGCTCGGGTTGTGCGCCTTCGAGATTCCGCTGCCGCTGCCCGAGGTCGCGATCGGGATGGCGTGGCATCCGCGCAATACCGCCGACAGCGGGCATCGCTGGCTGCGTGAGCTGATCGCCGACCTGTTGACCAGGTCGGCGGAATCCGACGCCGCGTAAGGCGCTGTGGGCGGCTGCGCACGATGCATGTACAGACCCGTTGTGGTCCGCGCGGATTCGTTGTCCGGTAGGACCGGAGCGGTGCTTCGGCGGGTGTCAGGAGTGCGACGGCGGGCCGGACAGTCGGTAGTCCCGTGGGGTGTCGGTGGAGCGCTCGGGCTGGTAGCCCGTCGAGTTGAGATCGGTGGGGGGTGGACCGAACACATCGGAGCGACCGAGCGGCGCCGCCGCGGTCTTCTTCAGTTCGTCGAGCATTGCCTGCAGCTTGTCGACGTGCGTGTTGTCCACGGGGATCAGGTCTTCCTCGCCCGCGCGGTGTGCGCCGGTGAGCGCGACGCCGTTCTCCTCCGGCGCGGACCCGTTGGTGCGGCCGATGCTGTAGTCGCCGTTGGTCGAGGCCGCGGGGATCATGCTCTCGTAGGGCTTGTCGGGTGGCGCGGTGAAGTTCTGGTACGACGTGCTCGCCGGTTCGCGGGGCGTGGTGAAGTTCGATTGGCGGACCGGCAGCGGTTCGCGCGGAGTCGGCGCGGTGAAGTTCGCGGACGACGCTTGGCTCGGCTCTCGCGGCGTGGGGGCGGTGAAGTTCGTTCCGTTGCTCGACTCGTACGCGGCTGGCTCGCGGGGCGTGCTGAAGGTGCGCTGTGGCACCGAGTTCAGTTCGTGCGCCGCGGAATCGCGGGCCGGGGCGTCTGGCGTGCTGTCGTAGCGGCGGGAGACGCTCTCCCTGGTCGCGGCGGCGGTGTCGCGCGCGGTGGCGGCGGACTCGAAGGTCGTTGTTGTGCTCGCGGCGGCGGGCTCGGACGGCCTGCCGGTGCTCTCTCTGCCGAGGGGAGTGCTCGCGCCCGAGCCGGATTCGCGCAGGGCCGAGGTGCTCACTTCGCTGGCGGCGGCGTTCCTGCGCGAGGCCGCGCGCGGTAGCGGCGGGCGCTCGGCGCGCTCACCCTCCGGGGCGGCATGGGCGGAACCGCCGCCGGACTCTAGCTTCTCCAACCGTCGGTTGATGCCCGACATGTCCTGTCCGGCACCGAAAGCCCAGGCCTCGAGCTTGGCCAGTCGCGCTTCCACGCTGCGGTCGGTCGAAACGACGACCGGTGCACCGTCGACGCGGGCGGCCACGGCGTCCAGTTTGTCGCTGACCTCCCGGAGAACCGTCGCGATGCTCGCCAGCATCGCGCCGATCGACTCGCCGGCCTCTTGACCGTGCTCCATCCAGTACCCACTTCCCCGTGTCGGCTCAGCTCCCGCTGGGCCGGACGATTCTATCCGCCCGGTTCGAACTGCGCGGGGTCACGACAGTGCCACCGTCGTTCGCCCAGGGGCGGTTGTGTTGTCGGTTCACTCGCTGGCGCTCGGCCATGGAGATCGGTTCGGCGACCGGCTCCTTGGATCTGATCGAAGCAGCGTAGGCGGGCCGTCCCGCGCCGTTGCAGGCGGAGGTCGGCGCGATCCGGTTTGTCCGGAACAGCGTTGCTTACCCATCGGCGACAACCAACAAGCCGAGGCGCACCCCGGCTCGTAGCCTATGCGGTTTCCGGCGCTGGCGGCAGTCCGAACAACTGCCGTGCTGGGCAGCACGGGGATGTCGCAGGATGGCGGTAACTGTCAATCCACCGAACGATGCGTGTCGTTGCGGCCCGCTATCGCACCGAAATTCCTTGTGCCGCAGGTGGGACCAGGCGTTCGATCGGAAATCTGCCATTGTGGCGCACCCGGGCGCGGGGTAAAGGGGACTGGCGAGGTCGACGAGTCTGGCGCACTCTTGATCTATGGCGTAGGTCGCCAGACCTGCGGAGGTTTGGGCAGGGGAGTGGTCGCGTGAGAACGAAGCAGCGGGCGGAGATCGCCTGCGGTCGCCGGGCGATGCTCGCCGAGTTGGGTATAGCGGATGGTCCGGGCAGAGCCCGTCGGCAATCCGCCGGATACGGCTGTCAGTGTCCGGAATGTGAGACCGCGCAATGGGATATGCGGCGGCTGAAACACTGGATGTGCGGCAGGCTGCTCGCCTACGGCGCCGAGGTGGCCGAGGTGGACCGGCGGGTGGATGGGCTGCCCGTAGACATCTATTGGCGTAAAGGTGACAGCGAGTTCGTCATCGAGGTGCGCAGCGGTTCGCTGGAACGGGCTCTCGCGCAAGAACATACGGAGCGGTTGCGGGCCGCGGGCATCCGGGACGTGCTGTGGCTCTGTCCGCCCGGCTACTGGGTCGACTACCTGCACGCGCTCGGCATCGCCGACTTCGCCCCGCCCGCATGCGATTACCAGGCGGTGAGCGGCTTGCTCGACACCGCGAACAGCGCGGTCGCCGGGCCGCGCAAGGATCCGACGGAACTGCGGGACTTCATCGAAGGGTGGGTCACCGGCGATATCGTCTGGGGATATCGCGAGGTGATGACAGGAGGGTGGGCCACCGTGGCCGACTGGGAGTACCACACCAAGACGCAGGCGACGATCATCGCGCGACAGCGCCAGGAGCTGGTGAACCAGCGCACTGCGCTCGCACTGTCCCGGAAAACGGTGCGGGACAAGCAGAAGAACCTGATGAAGCTGACGACTCGACTGGAACGCGCGGAGCAGGAGGCGCAGGATCGCGCCGACTCACTCGCGCAGGCCCGCCGCAAGCTCGACGACCATCACCGCGTCGACACCTCGCTGCGCGCCACCATCAAGAGCATGCAGCAGACCATCAATCACTGGCAGCTGATGATGTGCTGCGCGATGATGCTGATCATCACGTTCGTGGCGGGTGCGATGGTGGTGCGCTGAGCCGGAACGGCGCGCGGTCCCAGCGCCAGTCGTTGCGCAGCACCAGCGTGACGAAATCGAGCAGCTCCAAGCCGGTTTCGTCGCGGACCTGCCGGACGGCGGCCCACGGCGCCGGGCCCTGGTCGAGCAACTCGGTCAGGCGTGCCGTGCTTCGCGCGTCGACCTTCCTGGCGAGCAGATCAGGCACGCCGATCAGGCTGCCGGTCCAGACCAGCCAGCCCCAGCCTCTGCCGTGTGCGTAGGCGCGGCCCGCGGCGGCCCGCACTCGATTGACGTGGAAGGCAACGTGTCCGAGCGGTTCGACGTCGATCAGCACGACACGTCCGTCGGTGAGCCTGGCGACGATGCTCGGGTAGCTGACGTGGTCGGCGCCGTCCAGCTCGTAGCTGACGGCGGCGGGCTGTTCCTGGAACGAGTCGACGAGGTCGCTGGCGTTGAGGATCCACAGCAGGCGCGCCTCCAACCCCGAGTCGAACGGCACGTCCCGCCCGACCTTGTCGAGGTAGAAGTGCCCGCGCCCGTCGTCGTCGCTGTCCACGGTGCGGGCCGACGCCGACGGCAGCGCGTCCGGTGTGCCAGACCCCGGCCAATCCACCTGTCCGAGCCAGGGATTCAGCTGGCTGGTCGCGCGCGGTTCGGCGTCGCGTAGCTTCGCCAGGCGTCGGTTCGTCTTCTTCTGCCAGGCCGCGATGCGCTGCGCCACGAAGCCCGCGACGCGCTTCGCGTCCTCGGACGCGTGCCCCGCGATGCGCAACTTCAGATACGACAGTTCGTGTGCCGCGAGATCGGTATCGGTGGCATAGGTTTCGACCAGCAACGCTCGGACCAGCTGCTGGTCGCGGGTGCCGATCGGATAGCGCCGTGCGAAGACCGAGGCCGCTCGATGCCCGCTCTGCGCGGCTTGCCGCAGCAGCTGGCCGACCGCCTTGGTGTGCAGCTGCCGGATCCGGTCTCGCGAGAGGTCGTAGCGGGCGCCGATGGTGGCCAGCGTCTCGGGCGGTGCGCCGGTGACGCCGAGCCGAGCGGACAGGATCTCCCCGTCCTTCGCCTTGCGGTCCGCCTGCATCGCGATCAGCTCGGCAAGCAGCTCGTTGACTTCCTCGACCTCGAACGAGATGTCGTCCTGCAGATCGAGGAGCTCGGGGTCGGTGCCGTCCGGCTCGATGGGCGCCTCGACCGCCCTGCTGACCGTCACGCTGCGACCCCCTGGCTCGGTTTCATGGTCCGATCAGCGTAATGCCGGGTACCGACAATTCCGCTGCACCGGCCAGGGGGTCGCCGCGCGTCAGACGCCCAGCTCCGCGGCGGCCAACTTCGTGCCGTCGATGCGGGCCTTGATCTTCGCGAACGCGGTCTCGCGCGAGGTGGAGGTGTCGTCGGCGAAGGGGGAGAACCCGCAGTCGTCGCAGGTGCCGAGCCGATCGACCGGGATATGCCTGGCCGCGGCGAGCACCCGGTCGCGGACCTCCTCGGCCGTCTCGACCCTCGGGTCGATCGGGTCGGTGACGCCGATGAAGATGCGGGCATCCGCGGGCAGGTGGTCGGCGATGAGCGCCAGGATCTTGTCCGGTTCCGGCTCGCTGGCCAGCTGGACGTAGAAGTTGCCCGCCTTCAGCTGCAACAGCTTCGGCAGCAGGCCCGCGTAGTCCACGTCGAGGCTGTGCGTCGAATCCTGGTCACCGCCAGGGCACGTGTGCACCCCGATCCTGGCCCGCTCCTCGGGCGAGAACCGTTCGAGCACCGTGTTGTTCAGCGCGATGAACTGGTCGAGCACGCCGCCGCTCGGATCGAGCTTCAGCGAAAGGCGCCCCTCGGTGAAGTCGAGCTGCACCACCGGTGCACCGGCGTCGAGACAGCCGCGAATATCGGCCTCGGCCTCGTCGGCCAGATCGGCGAGGAAGCTCTCCTGCGAGTAACCGTCGATGCCGCCGGGCGGGTACAGCAGGCTCAGCGCCGACGGGGCGATGACGGCCTGCTTGACCGGAACGGTGGCCTGCTCCTGCGCTGCCCGCAAATACTTTTCGGCATGCACCTGATACCGGAACGGGCCGCCGGTCAGCAACGGCAGTTGCCGCTGATGCCCGTCGGCGAACGGGATCACCACACCGTCGGGCGCCAGCTGGTCGAGCCCGGCGATCGGATAGGTGGCGAAACTGGGTTTGGTCTGCTCGCCGTCACTGACGACCGGCGAGCCTATCTCTTCCAAGCGGCGAACAGTGTCACTGACAGCTCGCTTTTGTTCTTCCGCGAGCGCAGCGTCATCGATCTCACCTGCACCATGGGCCGCCATCGCGGCCAGCAACTCTCGAGGACGTGGAATGCTACCGATTGGCTCCGTGGGGATGCTCACCTCCGCGAGTTTAAGCGAACCGTCTGTGACGCAAACCTCAAATCGATTGCGTCGGTATCAAATTGACGATCTCGGTGGATCAATTGGGATATGCGACAAGCTAGCGGGTGAGAATTCGTGACGGAACACAGTTCTCGTCTCGGGAACAAGATGGTTGCTGCGGTGGCTACAGGTCATGTATCACACCGGGCCGGTTTGCTCTCACTGCGCCGCCTCGGCCGGACATGATGAATGGAGTTCGAATTCCGATGAGCCGCAGTATTCCTGTCACCATGCGCGCCGTGGAGCAACCGACATTGACCGGTCCGTACGACATGCGGCTGCGCACCGATGTGCCGGTGCCAGCGCCGGGGCCGGGGGAGGTGCTGATCCGGATCACCGCTGCCGGGGTCAATTTCGCGGATGTCATGCAGACACACGGGACGTATGAGAACGGTCCGGCGGCGCCCTATCTGGCCGGGTTCGAGGCGGCCGGGGAGGTCGTCGCGCTCGGTGCGGGCGTCACGGGTCCTGCGGTGGGCGAGCATGTCATCGGCGCGGGATATGGCGCCTTCGCCGAATACATGGTGTTGTCCGCGGCGGGGGCGGCGGCGGTTCCGGCGGGCTGGACCGACGAGCAGGCGTTGGGTCTGATCCTCAACTGGGCTACGGCGTTGGCTGCGCTGAAACCGTTGGGGCGCATTGCTGCCGGGGAGATCGTTGTGATTCACGCGGCGGCGGGTGCGGTCGGCCAGGCGGCGGTCCGGATGGCAAAACATTACGGCGCCATCGTGATTGCCACCGCGTCGCCGGACAAGCACGACGCGGTGCGCGCACTGGGCGCCGACCATGTGATCGACTATCGAGCTACCGAGGTGACCGCCGAGGTGCTGCGGCTCACCGACGGGCGCGGGGCCGATCTGATCCTGGAATCCGTTGGTGGACAGACCTTCCGGTCCAGTCTCGCCGCTGCCAAGCGGGTGACCGGGCGGGTCGTCGTGTACGGCATCGCAGGCGGCGAGGCGAGCATCAGCAACCGGGAGCTGAATTTCACGTACCCGATCCACGTGATCGGCTTGCATGTCGGCATCCTCATCGAATCCGCACCCGCGGTTTTCGCTGACCTCATGACGGAACTCGCCGCCCTGATCGCCCTCGGCGTCTACCCGCCCGGACTGCCCACCGTCTACGACCTGGCCGATGCCGCGAAGGTGCTCACTCAACTCGAATCACGATCCACCGTAGGCAAACTCGCCCTCCGGCCCTGATCGGCGGTCCTAGCGGACGTGGTCCAGGACGGCGTCGGCGACCTGGGCCACGGGGATGGTGGTGACCACCTCCATGGTGGCGTCTTCGCGCAGCAGCGGTTCGACTGTTTCGAGGTAGTCGAGCACTTCGGCGAGTTCTTCCGGGTTCTTTCCGTAGGGGTTGCTGGTTCGGGTGCGTAGTCGCTCGACGAGGACGTCCGCTGGGGCGCTGAGCAGGATGATGTGGTCGAAGTGGGGGTAGAAGTCGACCTGGTTCCTGGTGGTTCCCTGGATGAAGAGCAGATCGCCGTTGTCTGGTGCGGTGGCCAGCAACGCGTCGATACGGTCTGCGCGCCAAAGGCTTTCGCCGTCGACTGTCTCGTAGTAGTCCCCGTAATCGGTGTCGACGACTCGATAGCCGCGCGCGGCAAGCTCATTCAACAGGGCGGATTTTCCGGTGCCGGACATTCCGGTGATCAACACACGTGTCACGAGGGAAGTCTAAGCATCGCTCTGTGCTACTCCGGCCGGCTTGTCTGCTGGGGATCTCTCCTCGGGCGGGAAGTGGTTGGTCGAGGGCCGCGGAAGTGTGTTTGCGCTGGGTATCGGCTGCCATCGCTCCGGCAACAAACTCGCCAAGCCCGGAATTTCGTTATTCGGACAATTCGCGGCGCGGCTTTGACGATTGGGCCACAGCTGCTGTGTTGTGCGCGCTGCCAAATGTAAAGTTCTGGCGTTCAGCGTTGGCAACAGCAAGGACGGTACACATCGTGTCGCTCGGGCCCGGAAATTATGCCGGACGTCGGATTGTCGGCATTCTCGCGATCGTCGCGATGATTCTTGTGCCGATTTCCTACACCCCAGCGAGCGCGCAGCCGTCGGCGGCGGCGGTGATCGACCACATCACGCCCAAGACGGACCAGTGGGAAGAGGTGTACGTTCGCTCGCCCGCGATGGGGCGGGTCGTCCAGCTCGATGTGCTGATTCCCAAGGACCAGGCTCCGCATCCCACCTACTACCTGCTCGACGGCGACGGTGGTAGCACCGAGCAGAGCACCTGGACGGCGAAATCCGATGTCGTGAAATTCTTCGCCGACAAGCCGGTCAACGTGGTGATGCCGGTCGGCGGCGTCGGGACTTTCTATACCGACTGGTTGCAGGACGATCCGAAACTCGGGCACAACATGTGGGAGACGTTCCTGACCCGCGAGTTGCCGCCGCTGCTGGACAAGGTGTTGCACGGCAACGGGATCAACGCGATCGGCGGCATATCGATGGGCGCGCATGCCGCGGCGGCACTGACGGTGCGCAATCCGTCGCTGTACCGGGCGGTGGCGTCCTACAGCGGCTGCCTGATTTCCAGTCGATACGACTATGGGACGGTGCGGTCGGCGGTCACGGTCAAGGGTGGCAACCCCGACAACATGTGGGGTCCCGCGGGCAATCCCGAATGGGACGCTCACGATCCCAGCCTGCACCTCGATCAACTCCGCGGTAAGGCGATCTACCTTTCCTCCGGCACCGGTCTGCCAGGACCGTCCGATTTCACCTACGACCCGGATTTCAGTTACCCGGTCGACACGTTCAACTCGATCGTCCTCGAGACGGTCGTCCACGATTGCACCGTCGCCTTCGACGAGAAACTGCAGGCGAACAATGTCGCCGCAACAGTGCGTTATTCGGATGTCGGCACCCATTGGTGGCCCTATTGGCAAGCCGCACTGCATGATTCGTGGGGGACGCTGAAGGCTGGACTCGGGCTGTAAACGCGCCGACGATCGAGCTTCCTTCGTAGTGTCTTTTGCGCATGACCGAAGGTCTGGGCCGCCTATGAGCGCGCAGTGATCCAGAAATGACGGCCGTGCAGGGATATTGGAACTCGGGTCGGGCCCGTTCGATTGGAGTTGATTCATACATGCGTCACCAGCTGGCGTTCAGCCTGGGCGTCACTGCCCTGGTCGCGAGCGCTGTGGCAGTGCTGGCACCCCAGGCCGCCGCACAGGAACTGGCACCTGGCCTCAATTGCGACCGTTTCGTCTGCCGCAACGACACCGATGACACCTACCGGGTGGAAGCTCTGGTGTCCTGCTCGGACTGGGGCGATCGCCGCATCACCCACGAGGTTCCCGTGGTCCGGAAGATCCGCCCGCGTACCACCCTCGACGTGACCCCCAGCTGCAACGCACCAGGGGAAACCTCGTCGCACGCGCTCTGGATCGACTACCGCGGCGCGTGGGTCGACAACCGCCCGGCAACGGGTTCCGCAGGCTAACCGGCCAGCAGCGACACCCCGGAGGCGCACCCAGGGTGTCGCTGCCATGCCCGGTCGCGGGAATGCCCCTGCCTATGAAGGCATTCCCGCGACCGGCGCAGTTGCGAGGACTCGCAGGCCGGCACCGTTGCGAGGAGGGGATGCACACGGACAGCCCGAACGGCTCGGGCCCGCGAGTCCTCGCCCCGCGGCGCCCATCCGGCAGACTTTCTTTCGATTGCATGAGGCCCGAATGGCAGATAGGTCCGCCGCTCCCTGGCCGGGCGAGGAGTCTCCGATAACCCAGCGCCCTCGTATCCGGGTGCTGAAACCCAGAATCCCCGAGATCTCGATGGTGGCCCTGGCGGTCGCTATCTTGCTGTGCGGCATTGCCGTTCGTCTGGCCGACTCCGACCCGATCGAGACTCTCCCGGAGATCTCTGACATCCCCTGTGTGAGCGGCGGATCCGACGGGATCGGCTCCATCCGAACCTGCTGACTGTGCACCCGTGGACACCGAGGCTTTTACTGAGTTTCCGCCGCGAGTCGAGTGCCAAAGGCAGTCAAGGTCGATTCGTCACCCCATGCGTTGACGGCTACCCCGCCGCGATCGCGATTCCACAGGTAGAGAAGCAGATCCGAAGGCTCACCCTGTAAACCAGAGTCTGCGGAGGCATCATCAGCGGCGCGATCGACGCCCTCCCGCCGCAGCGTGACCGCCCATCGATGATGCGCGCATCTCAACTGCACTGTGCGGCCCGCTCCTTCCTCCAGCACCGGGGTGTCGCCGAAGTCGTACGTGACAAATCCGACGAGCTCGTCGACCCCGTCCGCCGCCAAGTCCAGGTCGATATCGGTCCGGGTGCCGGCCGCGAGCTCGGCGTCTACCCGGTGCACGGCCGTCTCCAAAGCCATTCTGCGGTACCAGAATCCGACGGATTGGTCGGGTGGAAACCAGGTGTGCGTCGGTTGTTGTGGTTCGTGAGCAGTCAACTGCTCCAGCAGCGCGTCCCGTTGCGCGACGAACCATGCGCCGAGCGCGGACTCCTCCGGTTCCGGAATCCGCTCCTCGGCAGCTGGTTCCCGATCCAGCTTCATGCACAGGACCTTGTGCTCATAGACCTGGCCAACGTGCCGTACAAGGTCAGCAGCTGTCCAGCCCGGGCAGGACGGCACGACTCCTCGTGGACTTCGCTGAGCCGCCGCGAGCAACAACTCACTATCGGACCAGATCAGCTCGAGATAGCGCGCGAATTCCATGTCCCAATCCTTCACCAGATCGGAGCGCCGATCAGTAGTACTGCACGAGGCAGAATTCATGCTCTTCGGGATCCGCCATCACCACGACCACCCCTTGGTCATAGTCGTGCCGTTCACCAGTCCACCGGCCGCCGAGCGCAACGACCTGCGCGATCCCGTCGTCGATGTCGTCCACAGCGACGTCGAGATGCAGACGCACCTTGCTGTTCTTAGGCTCGGCCACCGGCTGAAAGACCAGCCGTGGCTGCTGGTCTCCCCGCTGCCCGAGATAGACCCACCCAGGTTCGGACGGCCCCGGCTCACGATCCAGCAACGCACTCCAAAACCCCGCCACCCGTTGCACATCCACACAATCGATCGTCACCCCAACCCACCGATTCACCATTCCGCCAGTATCGCTGTCCCCTCGCGCAACCCGTCACGGACATCCCCTGTACGAGCCGTAGTGGAGGCGGCCTCTGCTGGCGCTTACACGCTGATCGGGCAGTCAGTCCTTGCAGCCCTCCGAACAGAGGTCGAGGCACCTGGGCTCGGCCTCAACTTGCTGCGGCCAGCACTCTCCAGACCTTTCTGGAACGCGGGCGGGCTTGCGGAGCTGCGTATTCGATTCGTCGACGCGCTTCGTCGGTACTGATCCGGAGTAGATCGGTCAGCAGCTCCGCGGTGTCCCGATAGCCGGTGTCCGCGGCGAGACCGCGACGCTCTGCTTCGGCGACGGCCGCGCGCATGGCAGCATCCAGTCGTCGCCGGCGGCGTTCGGTCTCGACGAGGGTGCGCAGCAAGTCGACATCGGCCAGATCCGGCCATCCTGGTGCCGGAGCATCCGGCGCAAACGCGGTCGAATGTATGTTCACCCGAGTCAGCCTACCTCAAGATAGAACATATGTTCGATATTTCGTGTCACTGGACATGCTTGAGTCGGCGTCCCTGTTGGTTGGCCGACATCGCCCGAGATACGTTGCTGGACAGATGATCAGCGGGTAATGAGGTAACTGGCCTCTCGGCCGATGCCGCCGTCATTACCTCCTGATCAACTGACCAGTCGCGGTCGCCGTGCGCGCATCGGGATTTCAGCGTGGTCGGCGGCCCGGTAGCGGCGAACCTATCTGCCTGCCCGCGTTGACACGCAGCCGCAGGACAGTAGGTTTGCTGGAAAGTTCCCAGTCCGGGCCGCGGTCGGCCCGCGCGACAGTCGAACCAGCACTGTGCGGGAGGTTACGTGAGGATCGAGGACGTTCGGGTGGTCGGGGGACCGCTGGTGGTGGCGACGCCGGAAGAGGTCGACGCGCTGGCCGCGCAGCTGTGGATCACGTTCCCGGCCGGGTACCGGGATTACGTGACCCGCTTGGGTGAGGCGAGGTAGGAGGCGTTCGCATCTACCCGCCGTGGCGGATCGAGCAGGACCTGACGCAGTGGCGCCAGGGGATCAAACAGTATTGGTTCTGGGAGCAGGGGCGAAGTCGGGAACTGCTACCGAGGGATCGCGCGGTCGAGTGTGTGGTCATCGGGGACAACGCCGACGGCGACCAGCTGGTGTTCCACCCGTGCCGCCCACAGCGGTTGTTCATCCTGCCGCGCGATGACGAAGAGGTTGTCGAGGCCGGCGCCGACTTGCTGACCGCCGTCGACAAACTGAGAGTGGACGACGAGTTGACCTTCGAGCCGTGGGACAGCCGCACACTGGGCAGCGGAACCCCGGCAAGCGGGGCGACCGACGATCCACCAGGGCAATCGCTGGACGACATCGTCGCACTGGCTGAAGATTGGGCAAACCGCCACGCGGTCAAGACAGCCGCGCAAGCCCAACTGCGGCAACAAACCCCAGAGGACGCGAAGGCCGAACAGCTCTATGAGGGCATTCTGTTCGACGGCCCGCCTGGGACTGCCGGGTATCGAATCGCCTGGCGCATCGTGAACAACGAAACCGGCACTCTGCTCGGCCAGATCTACTGGCAACACACCAGTGGGAGCTACGGCGGCGGCTGGGACATGGAGACGTCCCCGACGAGGAAGTACGACTGAACAGTCCAGCACAACCTCGATGGGCGCCGAAGCGCCACCTGCCCGACATCGTTGCCCGAGTTAGCGCAGGCTCGCGGCCACGGAGGAGTCTTCCGCACACCGGGGCAGCGGCACGAATGACGCACTGCCACGCGGAAATTCGTCCTCGTCCGTCATTCGTTTCGTTGTGAGTCACACCATGTCAGGCCGACCGTAGATGCCCTCCTCCTCGGAGGGCATCGCGTCCCATTCGGTGTACACGCCGTCGCGCGACACCATGAACAGCGGGCGCGATCGGAGGGCTTGCCCAACATATTGCGCGCGCAAGAGGATTCCAGGATCATCCGGTCCTGCGTAGCCCTCGGGCGTGTAGCGAAATTGCACGCCGTTGGCCTCGGCGTACGCGATTTGGTCGCGCTCCAGCTCCGACAGGTCCCTCCCGACCAGCGGGATTCCGTCACAGGCGACCTGTGGACCATGCACGGCGTCGACAGCGATACAGAACAGCCCACCTGCTTGGCTTACATAAGCCGTAATGGCAGGCGTAGCAAGAGCCGCTCCGTGACGGTGGACTTCGACCTTCCGAGTCGGCGAGAAGATCGGGTAGTCCCGTGGACACTCACTGACCGTTGCCTGGCCGAGCACCCCAGCCGCCTCGGCCACTTCGTCAACGGTCATGCCGAACCGGAGCGGCCCGACGGCAACAGCCGGCGAATAGGACCACTCACCCCGTTCGACCGCCCCGACATCAGCTTCGGTGTTGAACCCCATAGTTGTTCCCCTGGAGAACCCTCGATGGTCACGATGACCACCGTTTGTACCAACTGACGAAGGTGTCGTTCTACCCAGGCGTGGGTGTCAGCCGCGCTTCATACCGTCCCGCACAGGTAGACCGTATCGCCGTAAAGCATGTCGTCAGTGACCCGGACTCCGGTGAGCCGTTCGGCCAGCGCGAAGGCGGCCGTATTGGTCGGGCCGACCTCTTCGCGGTGGTTGTCCAACTGGAAGCCGATCTGCTGCATCTCCGCGAGACACGCGTTCGGGGTACTGCCCCACCGGTCGCCAGCGTCCTGGGCCTGAAACTCCAGCCGGAGGTCGCCGTCCTCGAACCAGCGGAAATAGCCCTCGCCCAGGCAGTACGAGTGCGAGACGAGTGTTGTCCCTGCCGATACCGAGGCCATCAGTGTGGCGTTCATACCCAGGTAGCCGTTGCGCTCCACCGCTAGAGTCCAATCGCCGCCAGCCCCCGTCACTGTGGTTGCCCCGATGAACATTTCGCCGTCGCCGTGCAGGTCGGTCCAATCGTTGTAGAAGATCTCGGAGAACTTCTCGTCGAGGTACTCCTCGTCGCCAAGTGGTAGTGAGTCGAACTTGATCTGCGCACCGATTCGGTCCATGAACTCCCGTGGGGTGACTCCGCGAACGAGGGTCACACAGTACGCTTCGAACAGATCATCGCCCTTGATCCATTCGTAGTCGGCGGCCACGGCATTCGATCGTTCTCGACTCGATGACATGACATCAACTTACGTATCGTGGAACGAACGCTCGACAACCTCAGATCATTTTTCGATCATGCTTCAACGCGGGCGAGCCTGTCATATTTAGCTGTGCCGCATGATGTTCGACTCGTGTAAGACCAATTGTCGAAACGCCGTGTCCTGGACGAGCTGTGGGAGCTGGTTACGCCGCTGCTGCCCAAGTTCAGTCCGCGCCCCCAGAGCGGGGGCACCGCGCCGACTGACGAGCGGATGGTGTTCACTGCGGCGGGTGTTCGCGGAGACCCAGCGTCTACCGGGAGGAGCTATCCCTCGCCCTCGTTGCCTAGCGCCGTCGCGAGGTGGAGCTGCGCGGTGGCCGGAAGTCCAACAACAACGGGTTGACGATCGAGTCTTAGCGCCCGCGCAAGATCCGACTGTCGGTCGGCACCTATCAGCTCGGCGGGATCACGTACGACGTGTGCGGGTGCAACTTCGTCGACCACGACGCTGACTTATCTGGTGCATATCTGGTGCACAACAAGAAAGGCCCCCTCGAAAGGGGGCCTGACCTGGTACTACGGTGGTGCGCGATACTGGGATTGAACCAGTGACCTCTTCCGTGTCAGGGAAGCGCTCTCCCGCTGAGCTAATCGCGCGAGGTGGAGACGGGAATCGAACCCGTGTGCACGGCTTTGCAGGCCGTTGCCTCACCACTCGGCCACTCCACCGTGCGAAGGGGGACGGCGAAACTAGTTTGCCTTGCCCTACTCTTCGAGCGGATGACGGGATTCGAACCCGCGACCCTCACCTTGGCAAGGTGATGCGCTACCAGCTGCGCTACATCCGCGTTTCGCATCTCGGCGGCTTGTTCCGGCCTCCGTGGTGCGAGACAGAACATTAGCGGACGCCCGGTGAAAGCTACAAATCCGCTGGTAGAACGGGCGAAATCCGGAAGGTTGCCAGAGTGGCGGAGGTGGCCGGTGTGGTTGAGGAGGATTCGTAAGTTCGACTCACCCGTGGCGTGCTCATCCGCGTCAGGGGAGCGGCCTGCCCCGAGACGGACTGCCGCACACGATGTTCCACCCTCTCCCGGATGGCGATTTGGTGAACCGCCGGTGCCCCGTGCTAATGTTCCATCTCGTTCGGACGGCGCTTCGCCACCCGGGCACCCGCCATCTGGCAACAGTTCAGGTCCCATAGCTCAGCGGGAGAGCGCTCGCCTCACACGCGAGAGGTCGCTGGTTCGAAACCAGCTGGGACCACTTCACCGAGACTTGCTGGCAAGAATTCATGGCTACGACCCACTGGGTCGTAGCCATTCGTCGTTTATCGGCTGCCGTGGCGGCCAAGGGGCTCATGGCCGTTGGTTGGTGGTCACGGTCGAAGGCGGCCGGTTCGGGTGGGATCAGTTTCCGGACACAGCTACCAGTCCGCTGGCAGCGACCCGACTGAACGTGGTCGACGACGAAGCCACCAACGATCATGTGCCTGTGGCCTCGACCGCACGCAGCAACGACGCGTAGCAGTGTTCATTCTGTTCTGCGGCCCGGAGTGCGGATTAAGAGGACGATGATGCACGAAGTCGCTATTGTCCGAATTTTATTGCGATGGCCAGCTTCGACTCGGCCACTCGAGGACGGAGAGCGTGTTGAGATCCCCCAGATGGGCTGCGTTGCTGGCGGCCGCCGTATTGGCGACCGGGCTCGGCCTGACGGCCTGTACGTCCGACGGAGGCGGTGCGACGGAGGGCGTGGTCACCGCCAACGGTGGTGAGCCGCAACATCCTCTCGTTCCGACGAATACCAACGAGAACCTGGGCGGCCGCGTGGTCGACCGCTTGTTCGCCGGGCTGAAGTACTACGACGCCGACGGTGTTGCTCACAACGAGGTGGCGCAGTCGATCGAGTCGACCGATCGGCGACACTATCGGATCACCCTCGAGCCGGGCTGGACGTTCACCGACGGTTCCCCGGTGACGGCGAAGTCGTTCGTCGACGCGTGGAATTACGGTGCGCTGAGCACCAATGCGCAACTGCAGAGCTGGATATTCGCCTCGATCGTCGGCTATGACGAGGTATCGGTGGATCAGCCGAAGGCGCAGACGATGTCGGGGCTGAAGGTGATCGACGACCGCACGTTCACGGTCGATCTCATCCGCCCATCGATCGATTTCGAACTCTCGCTCGGGTTCGCGCCGTTCTTTCCGCTGCCCGAGGTGGCGTACAAGGACATCAAGGCGTTCGGTGAGCGCCCGATCGGCAACGGCCCGTACAAGTTTGCCGGTCCGGAGGCCTGGCAGCACAACGTGCAGATCGATCTAGTTTCGAATCCGGATTATCGCGGCGGGCGTCCGGCCAAGAACAAAGGGCTGCGGTTCGTCATGTACGCGACCTACGAGACCGCCTACGCGGACATGCTGTCCGGCAACCTCGACCTGCTCGACACCATCCCCGACAACGCGTTGACCAACTTCCAATCCGATTTCGGCGACCGCGCCATCCAGAAGTCGACCGCTCGATACGAGCACGTCGGATTTCAGCCCACCGTGCCGCATTTCGACGGCGAGGAAGGCGTGCTACGCCGCAGGGCGATCTCGCTGGCCATCAACCGGCCGCAGATCTCCGAAACCATCTGGCACGGAACCAAGGTCCCGGCACGGGACTTCACCTCCGCCAGTCTGCCCGGTTTCAACGGCAATCTCCCCGGAGCGGACCTACTGACGTACAAGCCGGACGAGGCCAGGAAGCTGTGGGAGCAGGCCAATGCCATCGCGCCGTGGACGGGTCGCCTGGAGATCGCCTACAACGCCGACGGTGGGCATCAAGCCTGGATCGAGGCGGTCGCCAACGGCGTCAAGAACACCCTCGGCATCGATGCCATCGGCACGCCCTACCCCACGTTCAAGCCCCTACGCGACGCGATCACCAAAAAGACCATCCGCACCGCATTTCGCAATGCCTGGCAGGGCGACTATCCGACAATGCTCAATTTCCTGATGCCGCAGTATCTTTCCGATTCGGCAAGCAACGACATCGGCTACGTCAACCTCGAATTCGACAAGCTCATCGCTGCCGCGCTGGCCGCGCCGACACCGGAGGAGTCCTACGCACACATCGCGAAGGCGCAGGCCATCCTGTTCCAGGACATGCCAGACGTTCCGGTGTTCAACGACAACAACAACGCGGCACATTCGGACAAGGTGCGACAGGCGAAGCTGACCTGGAACGGTCTTTTCGCTTACGAGAGTGTCGAAAAATAGTCGCCGGTTGAGATTCGGTCCGAATCAGAACTCCGGAATCGGTTGGGTGACCCTCTTCGGACCAGAAGAGGGTCACCACCCACCACTGACCGCCTTGGTTCAGGAGCTGGACGCTGTTGACGCCGCGGACGGGCTCGCCGTCCGGCTCCTGTCTGGACTCGTAGTGCTGCGCCGCCCGTTGCTGTGTCGACTGCGAGATCGGCTGGTCGGGACCATCTCGGGCAGACTTCCGCGTATGAGTGCTGAGGACGTGGCTTTCCTGCTCGACAACCTGTGCGTCGAACTGGGTTTCTGTCTGCCACCGGATGAAAGGAGCAGGTTGTGCACGGCGCCGCCTACGGACGCCGACTCGTTTACCGATGCCGTCTTCATCGCCGAGGGCATGGATCCGAACGAGGACAAGCGTCTTCGTGAGTTGGTCCGCCAAAAGGTGATGCGCGCGTTCCAGCAAAGGTAGGCCGGGGCACGATGTCCGAAGCACGAGCGCGTAATTGGGAGGTAGCCCCGCCCAGTAGTCTTCGCTGGGCGGGGCTGTCGTCTGTGTACGTGGGCCGCGTCGCTCTGCCGGCTCTCCCGCAACCCCAGCTGATGTTGAACGCGGTCGCGCCAGCCGATTTCGGGTCAGACCGCCTTCACCGAATGCACCTGAGTGGCGACATCGGCCGGGATATTGAGTTGTTGACCGGGGCCGCTTCGGAAGATGATGCCGCCGCGATAGTTGTACTCGGTGAACCCGTCCCAGTAGCGGCCGGTGCGGTTCCACTTCGAATAGGCTTGGCCGTCGATGTTCTGTAGGCGTAGATCGGTGGAGCCGACGCGGAAGTAGGCGATTCGCCCGCCTCCGTTGGCGGCGCTGAAGAGGCAGAAATGCCCGTTCGGGCAGCGGTCGTATCCGGCGGCGTCTTGGGCGGGGTCGGCTTGGGCGGGGGCGGCCAAGCCGGCTATGCCGAGGACCAGCAGTGCTGTCACGGCGAGTTCGCGCAGTTTCATCGTCTTCTCCTGCTTCTCGAGATCCCCTGTGGCACAGGAGATTTATCGAGTCGACGGTACGAGTCGGCGGATATCGTCGGCGTATCGAAAATCCCATACGCGCTGACAACGGTGCGCCGCCGACAATGCCTGCTGCGACGCAGGGACCATGGGTCGGCGGTGTCCCTGACCAGCCCGCAATCGAAGACCGCCACAACGACTTCGCCGCCTGCTGACCTTCAGTCTTAGACAGGCCGAGCCCGATCCGAACGAACGGACCGGGCTCGGGCTGCGCTGTTCTTCTCAAGCTTCCAACGTGTTGCTGATTCGCCGCATCTGGTCGGTGGCGACAGCGAGGAGTTCCTGTTCGGTGGTCGGTGCGGCGTCGACCGAGATGATCAGGCGGACCACCAGGGGACCGTCTAGTAGCGAAAGTTGGAGAGTGGACCTGCCGTTCGAGTCCGAGTCCTTTTTCTCGTATAGATAGGCGGCACGTTCGCCGAGACCGGGTACGGCGACCTCGGCGTTGACGCCCGAGAGGCGTTTCATGACGACCAGGTTCATCTCATAGGTGGTCAGGGCTTCACTCTTGTCGGTGTGCAGGACCGTCCACAACTCCACTGCCGCCAAGCGGTCGGTGTCGACGGAGTTGTTCTCCGCATCACAGGTCAGCTCTGTGCCGAGCTCGGTGTTCTTCTTGTCGCCCGAACGATTGATCGGTGTCGGCTCCCACCTGGCCAGGACCGACAGATCGAGCAGGTCGCAGCCGCCGGTGACGCGCTCAGCGCTATACCGCTGCCCGCCAATGGAACTCGTGTCCGCGCCATCGCTCCCACAAGCGGCCGTCAGACCCCCCATGGCCACGACAGCCCAGATCGAGAGCTTTCGCGCGAAGTACGGCGACTTTGCCATTCGATATCCCTAACGACCAACGAAGCACCGTGTGGTGCAAGCGAACCTCGCACGCTACTACGACGCCGGTCCGGGTATGAGCCGCTATTTTCACCGGCGACGGAATCCTCCGCAGGCTCTCGCAATTCAGAACAGGGTGTCGCTCGCGGGTGGCGGGGTCCGGGTGTCTGCGAGCTCGTCGTCGCCGACGGCATCCTGCATCGCGTCGATCTGGTCCTGAATCGCTTCAGCGCGGGCCACCAGCTCGATGCTGTCGGGCTGGGTGAGGCTCTCGGCGTCGAGCTTCTCGTACACGCAGGAGAGTGCGGACCGCAAGCCCTCGAGCTCCATGCCTGATTCCACGAGAGCTCATCCTACGGAGCGAAACCCCGCAGCCAGGCTCAGACGCAGTAGTAGCAGGTTCCGCTGGCCGGGAGTTGGGTGAAGCACTCGGTGCACACGGCTGTGCGGGTCGGTTGGGGCGCGGTTTCGACCTGCGGTGCCGCGGTTGTCGGGCGGCGGCGGCCTGCCACCTTGGGGGTGAGCGGCGGAACTCCTCTGTCGGCTGGCATTTCTGCGCCGTAGTGCTGGTAACACTGCCAGCGTGCGTAGGCTGCGTGCAGCTCGAGGTCTTCGGGGATCGGCAGGCCTGCGAGTTCCAGCATGTATTTGTAGGCGTCGCCGACGGTGTGGTTCTGCCGCACGCACAGCGCGATCAGTGGCGGCTCGCCCGCCTTGTGGCAGCGCCTGGCGATCTTGCGCAGGATGGCGTCCATCCAGGTGCGGGTCGGTGCTCCGGTGTGCACACCTGACGCTTCCTGCACCCGCTCGGCCAGCTCGTTCACCGTGATGAAATGCCCGTAACCGGTAGCGATCTCGGCCAGCTCGGCATGTGCGGCCAACGCCCACGCCACCGTCGCCTCACGCAACGGCACCGCGGCGCCGTCACCCGCCCGCCATGCTCCTGCCGTCGTGGATACCGCGTTCCTCATCACCCCGCCAAGTTATCGCGAGAGCCCCACCCGACGCGAATGCCGTGGCGTGTGGCACATTTCCGTCGGTGACCGGTCCGTGACTGCCGACCTCTCGGCGCGCGGTCGCCTAGGGGAGTCCACGAACAACAACCTCCGATCGCCCATCGACGGCGGCTGTCACGCCGCCGAGGCTTTGCTGTGTGGCAGCGATACCGTGAATCATGAGTAACAATTACGTGTACAGAAGGCGAACGAGTGACGGGATGTCCGTCTGAGGTAGGTGTCCCGTGCACGACGAATCCGATGTGGCGCAGGCTCGGATGTTCTACGAGCTACTCAGCGCGGAGGCCCGAACCCTGGCATCAGCGATTCAGGCCACCGCGACCTTGCGCGGAACCCCGCGCTCCACGACCGAGGGGCGCCGTCTCGAACGAGATTTGCGGGAGGTCCGCCGCTGTCTCGATCGGCTCCGTCACGACTTCCCCGAACTGAACGATCAATCGAATGTCGTGTGAGCGGCAGGTTTTCGCGCTCATGCGACCAGGGGGTGGTTGATGGCCTGCCGTCCGGCGGCGGAGCATGCCTTCGGCAGGTACTACCGCGGGTGCGGTGGATCGGCAACAGCTCGGGGACGGTGCCGCGATGCGTGCTGCCGACCCGGGTGCTGCGCAACTGCTTAGGGGGTGAGGTCGGTGAGGTTGTGGCGTAGGGCGGCTGCGGCAAGGTCGCTGGCGTCGCCGAGGCTGAAGGCGCGGACGCCGGCGTTGCGCCATTGTGTGTAGCGGTCGGGGGTGCGGGCGATCGCGCAGAAGGGCACGTTGTGAGTGGCGCAGGCGGTCTGTAGGCCTGCGACTGCTGAGCGCACCGTCGGGTGGGTCAATTGCCAAGGCAGCCCATAGGATTGGGAGAGGTCCGCGGGACCGGGTAGCACCATGTCGATGCTGCCACCGGACAGGATGTCCTCGATGGCGTCTACTCCTTCGACGTCCTCGATCAGCGGGATCAGCATGATCTCGGCATTGGCTGTTGCGATGTACTCGACTGGGTCGAGTCTGCCGAATCCGGCGGCGCGGCCGGTGCCGAGCGATCGCATGCCCACCGGCGCGTAGTAGGCGGCGTGGATGGCCGCGTCCACATCGGCGCGGCTGCGGACGTGCGGAACCACGATGCCGAGCGCGCCGCCGTCGAGTGCCCGCAGGATCGCGCCGGGATCGTCCGGCGGCACCCGCACAAAGGCGGTCAAGCCGGTCGCCTCCGCGGCGCGGATCAGGTTCTCCAGTTGCTGCGGATCGATCAGCGTGTGTTCGGCGTCGATGATGACGAAGTCGTAACCGGCACAACCGATCATCTCGACCAGTGCCGGGGCGGGCGTCGAGCAGAACAGGCCGTGCACCGTGCCGCCCTCGGCGAGCTTTCGTTTGACCTCGTTGCGGCGCAACATCAGACGGTTCCCACCGGAAGACCGCCAAGGAAATGGAAGGTCGGCGAGGGGTGCATCAGGAAGTCGTGGTGGGAGATGTTCCAGGCGTACGCGCCGGTGAGTCCGAACACCACGCGGTCGCCTGCCCGCAGCCCTGGCGCGGCAACATGCTGTGCTAAAAGGTCTTTCGGCGTGCAGAGCTGACCGGTCACGGTCACCTGCTGCTGCCCGGCGGTCGGCCGTTGCCACGGATGCGGCCACGAGTCGACCGGAACGATCGCGCACGGTTGGTCGTGTCCCTTGGTGGCCGGGGTGCGCAGATGGTGGGTTCCACCCCGGACCACCGCGAATTCCGTTCCGTGACTGAGCTTCACGTCCAACACCTCGGTGGCGTACCACCCGCAATACGCGGTGAGCGCCCGGCCCGGCTCGATCCGCAAGCGCAGTCCAGGGTTGGCCTCGGCGATGCGGCCGAGACCGCGGCCGTAGGCAAGCCAATCGAAACGGCTTGCCGGGGTGGTGTAATCGACGTTCATCCCGCCGCCGACATTGACCTCGGCGAGTTCGACACCATGGCGTTCGGCGAGCGCGGTCGACCAGCTCACGATCGACGCCGCGACCTCGACGAGTTCGGCGGCGTCCAACCCACTGGCCAGGTGGGCGTGCACACCGTGCCAGCGCAGACCCGGATACCGCCCGTCCGCGAGTTCGGCGGCCAGCGCGTCGGCCTGAGCTGGATCGAGACCGAACGGGGTCGGCCTGCCGCCCATGGCTAGTGCACTGTCGGCGAGCGCACCGCCGTCGACGGCCAGATTGACGCGGAGCAGCACCCCGATCGGCGCGGCCGCCGGACGACTTGCCGTCAGGGCGGCCAGCATGCGCAGCTCGGTGGCGCTTTCCACGTGCATGCGGTGCACGCCGTGCTCGAGCGCGGCGGTCAGCTCGTCGAGGGTCTTGCCCGGCGCACCGAACGCCAACGGCCGCTGCGGGACGGCCTTGGCGACGTGGGCGAGTTCGCCGCCCGAGGACACCTCGAACCCGTCGACGATATCGCTGAGCGCGGCAAGGATTTCCGGCTCCGGATTGGCCTTGGCGGCGTAATACAGCTCGACCGCGTCGGGCAGCGCCGCACGAACGAATGCGGCATGGTCGCGCAAGGCGCCGAGATCGTAGAGGTAGGCAGGCAATTCGGTGCCGGACAGCGCCCTCACCTTCGCCAGCACCGGTTCGGTCAGCGCGATCATCGGACCACCTCCATGTCGAAAGCGTTGCTGCGCACCTGAAGTGACTCGGTACGCGGGAAGGGCGATGGCAGCCGGACGTAACCCGCGTCGCGGTCGGCCCTGCGCTCCCACCTGGTGAGCATGTTGGCCTTGGCGGGCACCGGAACCCCGGCGAGCAGCGCGGCCAAGCGCGGCGGGCACCCGTATTCGTTCGCGTAGTTGCCCAGCGTCTCGTGCACGCGCGCCCACAACCTGGCTTCCAGTTCCGGGTGCCGGTCCGCCAGTGCGGCAAGCATTTCCGCGATGTTGTTGACGACCAAGCAGTAGACGACTCGATCCCAACCTTGCTGCGCGTCGTAGGACATCCGCGAACCGACCTCGGGCAGCAGCCCGGCCAGTGCCGCCGCATGGTGTTCCGGCAGCAGCTTGGTGCCCTCCAGATCCCGGAACAGCACCTGCACCGGCATGTTCGCGCCATCGACGCCGATGATGACGTTCTGCAGATGCGGTTCCAGCACGACGCCGTGGTCGAAATAGGCGGCAAGGACCGGCGGGATCAGCAATTCGAGATACGCCGTCCACCAACGCAATGCGTCCTCGGCATCGCCGTCACCGAGCAGCGGCGAGATCTGCGCTGGTCCGGTCGAGTACTCGTCCGCGACCGCCGCGGCGAGTAGCGCGGTGACGCCGGGGCGCAGCCGCGCGGACAGGCCCTCGCGGACGATCACGCCGAAGCCTTCCAGCAGGGCGCGATCCGCGGTGCCGTCCGCTCCCGGCAGCGCGATGCTGCGGTAGGCGGGTTCGCGCAGCATCCCGTGCCCGGGGAAGCGAGTCTCGAGATCGTCGAAGACCGCGCGAAGCAGGCCGGTCAGCGCAACCGCGCCGGACAGTTCGTAGCTGGCGTTCTTGCGCAGGCAGTTGGTGATTCGGACGTTGAGGCTGAACTTGAGGAAGGTCTCGCCGTCGTAGAGGGTCCGCACCGAAGCGGTGGCGGCGAACATCCGCTCGCTCGTGCCGAGATCGATGATGTCGCCGCGCGAGAACGCACTACGCAATGCCGAATTGTCCCGCAGCAGTTCGTATTGCCACGGGTGGGCGGGCAGCAGCCGATAGCCTGCGGGCACCTCCGGCGACAGCCGGTCGAAGGCGGCGACCGCGTCCGGATCGGCGGATTCTTCGGCGATGAGATGCGAACGCACCGCAAGCAGCCGCAGCTCGAACGCGCCACCGTTCTCCGGCGCATAACGCTCCCACAGCTCCGGATCGCCGCTGCGCGCCTTCGGTGTCGGATGGAAGCGGTGACCGTACAGCAGCGACTGCTCCGAGCTCAGATAGTCGGCGGCGGCGAGGGCCTGCCCGGTGCCGCGGGAAGCCATGGTTGCGGTGATCGTGCGGTGACTGGAGGCGACCTGTTCGAGGAATTCGTCGTTGTGCACACCGGTGTGCAGCGTCAGTTCGTCATGGATGTGCGCGGCCAGGCGCTGCCAGTCCACGTCGACCCATGCGCCGTCGCGGAATTCGGTGACCGGCCCGGTGAACCGATGCGCGCCGATCAGGGAGGTGCGCCGCAGTCGTACCCGAAGACGCACGCCACGGCGGGGCAGCCGCAGCAGCAGCTGATCGCCGGTGACCGTCACCTGCTGTTCGGGTCCGGAAAGCTCACGCAGCAGGCAATTGAGCAGGGTGTGCGCGACGACTTCGTCCGCATTCGGCAGGGCGGCGCGTGCGTGGCGGGGGACGGACGATAGCGATGTGCTCGACAAAGACATGTGACTACTCCGTTATGTGGGCGAAAGACGTTGGCGGACTTCGACGGTCAGCGCGACCGTCAGTGCGGCGACGGCGGCGAGGCCACCGACCAGTGCGGGCGCGGCCGGGCCGAAGCGCAGGTTGACCGCGGTGGCCGCGACGCCGGCGGCGACCGCACCGGCCTTGGCGAAGAATTCGAGCGAACCGAACATGCCGCCCGGCGCTCTGCCGGTGGCACAGTCGGAGGCCAGCATGTTCCGGCCGAGCAGGCACAGGGTGAGGCCGATGCCGAGGACGAGGCGGGCGATCACGAATCCGAACAGGGAGTCGGTCACCCAGTGGGCAGCCAGTCCCACTGCGAGACAGGCGAATCCGAAGATGACCGGCGGTAAGGGTCCGGTCCGCAGTCGACGCTGCAAGGACATCGCCGAAAGGAGATAGACCAGATGCGGTAGTGCGAACAACAGGCCTGCCGCCGCCGCGGGCAGATCGGGCAGCCTGGCCCCGACCAGTGCGACGAGATAGGGAAACGAGACGACGGTGGCGAACACGACGGTGAACTCGAGTGCGAACAACGCACGCAACGGCCGTGGATCCGGTGCGGCGCCGTCGGTTCCGTTCTTCTTGACGCTGTCCTCGCTCGCCTCCGGCTCTGGCAGCCAGAGCAGGAGCAGCGCCGCCGACAACGGCAGCAAGGCGAGCACGATGTACTGACGATGCGGCGAAAGCCACTCCGAGAGCAGGCCGACCACGATCGGCGCGAAAACCAAAGCGGCACGGGCACTGAGCTGGAGCAGCGTGAGCGCCCGCGTCAATGCCGGGCCGCGCAGTGCCGCACCGAGATAGCCGTTCGATGCCGCGAACGTGCCGCCGAGCACGCCCTGCAGCACCAGCGCCGCGGTGAACACCGGAATCGAATCGGCAAGACCTGCCAGTACGAAGGCCACCGCGAGCCCCAATTGGGCACGCAGCAGCAACTTCTTGCGCCCGAATCGATCGGCGAGTTTGCCCCACAACGGCGCACCGAGTCCACCGAAGACGGTCGGCACGACATACAGCAGCCCTGCCCACCGCGCGGTCGGATCACCCAGCTCCGGCAGCATCGCCGTGAAGTACGGCGGCAGGCCGAGCGCGGCGAACGAGGCAACGAAGTAGCAGCCCGCCACCGTGTACACCCGCCGATTCGTACCCTCCTGCGGGTCAGCGGATTTCGACGCGGTGACGGTCATTGTGCACCGCCGAGGGTGCGCAGATAGTTGGGTCCCGCGGTGTAGTGCTTGTTGATGTCGGTCGCACCGGACCGTTCCTTGCTGAACAGCGTTCCCGCGCTGACCATCGCCTTCACCGGCAGGGTCGGCGCATCCAGCACCTCCGCGCGTAGCCGTTCGGCGTTGCCGACCCGGCCGATCGCCTGCTCGAGCCGATCGCGAACGAGCAGGAGCAGTTTCGGCAGCGGCGCGTGGCCGAGCCTGGCCAGCTCGAACGCGTAGGAGCCCGCACACAGGTGCATGGTGATCGTGCTGAACAGATCGGTGAGCGCGCGATCGTCGTCGACATTGATGCGCGGATCGGTGAACCTCGGTGGTTCGCCGCCGAGCCGGGCATGCACCCGTTCGGTGTGCACGCGTGCGGTGTCGTTGTCCTTGAACACCATCCGCATGCGGGTCGCTCCGCCGTCGGTGTCCAGCACCAGCGAGATGTTCTGCTGATGCGATTCCAGCGCGATACCGTATCCGAAAAGGGTTGTCTGCCAATCGAAGAGCAGAGTGAGCCAGGCATCGAACAGTGCGATCGGGTCGCCGTCGTAGAACCGGTCGGCGAGATGGTCGACAACCCGGCGATCATCACCGGCCAGGCTGAGCAGCGCCGCCATCGGCACGACAACGCCGCCGTCCAGCTCGGCGGGATAGCGGCGCCGCAGCACCGCGAGCAACTCGTGTCCGGCATGGGCGTACGTGCTCTCGTCAGCCAGCAGAATCGTATGGCGGAAGCGCGGTTCCCTGGCGATGACGGTTTCGAGCAGCCGCTGGCAGAGTGCGCCGTCGACCAGGGTCCGTGTCTTGATCGTGCGCACGTTGCGCTGTCCGAGTGTTGCGGTGGCCAAAGGCAGCTTGAGATGTTCGGCCGGGTCGGCGGCGAGCGCGACCGTCCGGGTCGACAGTGTCGGAATCACCTCGAGGTACGGCTGGTCCAATAGCACGGAATCGGCGTGCAGATCCAGCTCGTGCAGCGCCGCATCGAGCGCGGCGCCGACGGTCAACGGGTGGATCGGCAGCAGGAGGTGGCTTTCGGCCAGGTGCGGGGCACCGAGCCGGTCCGGTGTCGGCCAGTACGGCGGGAAGTCGACGCCACCCGCGACGGTGACGGCAGCCTGGGGGACCGCCAGCCAGCGCAGTGCGAACCGAGGATGGAATTCCGGTGTGTAGGCACGCAATTGCGCTTCGCTGAGCCCGGACCGGGCCCGGGCGGTCGGGTACACGGGATGGTCGTGGCGGGCGGCCAGTGTGTCGAACGCCAACGTGGCCGGGCCGGTCCAGCCGTCGAGCCGGTCGCCGTAGAACGTGGTGAGCGTTTCCGAGATCTGTTGCCGGGTGGCGGCATGCAACCGGATGGTCGCCAGCGTCTGTGCGCACTCCGCGGCGAATCCGAGGAACCCGTCGCGATCAGCCGGATCCGCGAATGTCGCGAGCGCGCCGACAATCTCAGCCACACTGCGTAATTCGGATCCATCGGACTCGCGCACGAGCAACGGAAGCCTGGCTGTGTCCGCGCAGAGGAACCCATCCGATGTCACCGGGAGCAGCAGTGCGTCGACATCGTGCTCGGTGCTTGCCGCGAGCCGCAACCACCGGCCGTCGGCCCGGACCACCTCGGAGCTGCGGGTGCGCAGCCCGAGCACATCCTCGCGCAGCATGGCCGCGAGCACCCGGAACACCAAATACTGTTCGTGCTCGTCCACCTCGGACGACACGGCGGCGCTAGCGCTGCCTCTTGCCGGTTCGCTCGCAAGCCCGCTCACAGCGTGATCTCCCAGCGCTGGGCCGCGAGGAACTGCTCCGCCACTCGATCGACCGCCGCGGTGTCGGTGCCGATCGCCCGCAGCACGCCGACGTAGTCCCGGTTGGTGTGCGAGAGCGCTTGCTGCACACCGAGTGTGCGCAGTGGACGGTAGGTGAGGCCGACACCGTCCACGACGGTGTCGACGGCCTCGGGCCGGGAAGTCAATGTGCCGGAACCGGATGCGCAGATGTGGTCGATGCGCCCGGCGCCGTCGGTCCGCAGGCCGAGATCATCCGGCAGCTGCTCACCGAGGTAGGTGCGCAGGATGCGCTCGAACAACGCGATGCCGAGCAACTGCTGCAACATCAGATCGCATTGATCGCCGATGCTGCGGTAGTTGACCTCGATGAGCCTGGCCCGGTCATCGTGCACCACGAATTCGGTGTGGCAGGCGCCGAATCCGACGCCGAGCGCATCGAGTTGGGTGAGTACCTGCGTCGTCACCGATTCGGGATGCGCCGGGGTGAAGGTGTGGCGCAGCTCGATGAAGTGCGGCGGCGCCGACAGGGTGGTGCGGAAGCCGCCGAGCACGGTGCGCTGGATGCCGTCACCCAGTGTTTCCAGCGTGTGCAAGTCGCCGATGAGGTATTCCTCGACGACCAGGGTGACGTCGGGCACCCGCTCCCGAATCTGCTTGCAGCACAGGATCAGATCGTCCGGCCGCTCGACCATCACCACGTTCTCGCTCGCCACGCCCTCGCGCGGTTTGACCACGCACGGAAACGGCACGTCGAGTGCGGCGAGCTCGGCCGGATCCTGGTGCGGCGTCAGCTCGGTGCTCCACACGGTGTCCAGTCCGGCGGCGGCGAGATGGCGGCGCATCTGCGCTTTGTTCTTCGCCCGCAACGTCACTCGCCAGTCCTTGCCCGGCAGCTCGAAGTAGGCGGCGGCCAGCGCGGCCGTGGTCTGCAGATGATCGCTGTTGCTGAAAATCGCGTCCGGGTCAGGCAATCCGGCGATGGTGGCAATGACCGCCTCGACATTGCGCACGTCGCAGCGCACGGCCGGAATATCGGGGTGCCGCAGCCGATGCGCCGCGGGCTGATCGGTCAGGATCGTGACGTCGAGACCGAGCGCGGCGGCCGCGGGCAGGTACCCGTCGGAGACCGAGTCGGTGGGATTGAGGGCAAGCAGGTAGAGCCGCATTGCTACTTCTGCTCCACGCCGGTCGCCTTCGCCACGTCGGCGAGCATCTTGTCGGCGGCCTGCACACCGATGCCGGACATCCAGATCTCGTCCGACACGTCGATGGCCTTGCCGTCCTTCACCGCGGCCAGATCACGCCAGATCGGGCTGGTGGTGACCGCGCCCTTTTCCGTCTTGCCCGGGTCGTCGACGGTGGCAATGAAGATCAGGTTCGCGTCGGCCTGGTCGACCTGCTCCGGGCTGACGTCCTTCATGGTCTTCTTCGGGTCAGTGGCGACCTGGGAGGCGGGCCGCGGCAGGCCGATGTCGTCGAGCACGACGCCGCTGAAGGAGGTGTTCAGGTAGAGCCGCGTCGGTCCCGCCATGAAGCGGACCACCGAAACCGTTGGCAGCGTGCCGTTTTTCGCCTTTATCGCGGCGCCGAGGTCGTGCGCGCGGTTCTCGTAGTTCTTCAGCGCGTCGGCGGCCTGCTGATCGAGCCCGAGCGCCTTGGCGTGCACGGCCAGGTTGGCTTTCCATGGGCCGCCGGTGGTTTCGGTGAAGACGGTGGGTGCGATGCCGCTGAGCTTGCTGTAGATCTTCTCGTGCCTGACCTTCGACGACAGGATCAGATCGGGCTTGAGTGAGGCGATGCGCTCCAGGTTCGGCTCGAGCAGCGGGCCGACATCGGTTGCCGGACCGACCTTGTCGGCGAGGTAGTCGGGGAAGCCGCCGCGCGACTTGGTGTGCGGGAGCACCGCACCGACCGGCTTGATGCCGAGCAGGGTCACCGAATCGAGTTCGGCGGTGTCGAGTACGACAACGCGCTTGGGCGCATGCGGGATCGTCACCTGCCCCATCACGGTGTCGAGCGTGCGCGGGAAGCTCGCCGCGTCGGCCGCCGACGGTGCGGAATCGGTTGTGCTGGAACTGTTGCCGCAGGCCACGAGGATCGGCAGGCTGACCGCCGCGGCGACCAGTGCGACGCCGATGCGACCGAGGCCTGGCATGCGGAATCGTCGTGTGGACATGTTTCGTCCTCATTTCTGGTTGGGTGAAACGACGTCGCCTGTCGGGTGGGGCGACGTTGTGGAGTGGGCCTTGGGTGCGGCCGCGGCGCGGTCAGACCGTCTCCGGGGTGATCGGCACAGGCACCGAGCGTGCGCCGAACGCCGGGCGTTGCAGAATGCGCAGCAGCAGTACGGCAAACCCGCTGACCAGCACCGAGTTTCGCGGCAACACCGGGGTAGCTCGGGTCGTGTCTGGCAAGGTCACAACGCTAGAGCTTAAGTTAGCCACGCCTAAATCTGTCAAATGGAAGAATGCGTCCGGAATGTCTCAAAAGTGAGGCTTAGATCCACGCAAAATGGCCTCCACCTGTGACTTTGGCCTCGAAACGTCGAAGGAGTGTGACAGGTATCTCTCGACCGGTACCAGGTTCATGTCACGTCATCACTGCCCGCGCACTCCATGGACCTACTGGTCGGTTTTGGATAACTGGCCACCGCTCCGCCGAGGCGACGAAGCGTGATCATCACCCGATCAGTTATTGATCAGCAATGCTGAGGTGAATTGAAGCTGGCGTTAACTCCTGCGTAGTAGCCGATTCCCCCGGTAACGGCGGCAGCAGAGCAAGCGACCAGTCAGATGGAGGCAGGATCATCTAGGCACTCACGGAGAGATAGACATCGTGGCGAACTTCAGCACCGAACCGATTCAGCGAATCGCGACTGTCCCCGCCGGTCACCCCGATCGGCGTTGCCCCCACTGCCTCGCCGGTGTCGATCACGTCTTCGCTCAGTGCGTCGAACGGCCGGCCGCACCGCACCCGCCGACCCGCTATCTGCCGCATGTGCCGCGCACCGGCCGCCAAGAACGGCACGACACCAAGGAGTTCTGCGCAATAGCGCGGTAATCTTCGACGAGGTGCTGATGCGCCCGCGTGGCCAGTGTTCGGTGGGCAATTCCTCGCGTCCGTAAGGTGGGTTGGGGTGGGCTCGTCGAGGATCGGGAGATTTGCGATGGAACTGCGGGGCGCGCGGGTGTTGGTGACGGGGGCCACCGGCGGGATCGGCCGGTCGTTGGCGGAGGCGTTCGCCGCGCGCGGCGGCGAGGTGGTGCTGACCGGGCGTCGGGCCGACGTGCTCGCGCCGCTGGCCGAGCGGCTCGGCGGCCGTGCTATCCCCGCCGATCTGGCCGACCGGGACGGGATCGAGAAACTGCTTGCCGCGGCGGGCGAGATCGATGTGGTCGTGGCCAATGCCGCGCTGCCCGCCATGGGGCTGTTGCCGGACTATTCCGTCGGCGAGGTCGATCGCGCGCTCGATGTCAACCTTCGTGCGCCGATCATCATGGCGAAGCTGGCCGCCGAACAGATGGTGGCTCGGCGGCGTGGGCACCTGGTCTTCATCTCGTCACTGTCCGGGAAGACCGCGTCCAGGCAGGCGTCGCTCTACAACGCAACCAAGTTCGGGATGCGCGGTTTCGCGCTCGCGCTGCGAGAGGACTTGCGACCGCACAACGTTGGCGTCTCGACGGTGTTCCCCGGCTATATCAGGGACGCGGGCATGTTCGCCGATTCCGGCGCGTCCCTGCCGCTCGGTGTCGGCACCCGCGCGCCGGAAGACGTGGCGAAGGCGGCCATTCGCGCCATCGACAAGAACCGGGCCGAGGTGGACGTTGCGCCGCTACCGCTGCGCCTGACCGCCATGTTCGCCGGTGTCGCGCCCGGTCTGGTCGCCGCCGTGCAACGCCGCGTCGGTGCCGACAAGACCAGCGAACAGCTCGCCGAAGGTCAGCGCGACAAGCGCTGACTCGAGGTGCGACCCGGCGGGTCGAAGACGTAGTGCGGGAGCGGTTGCCGGGCGCGGCAGCCGTCGTTCGAGCTGGAAGTTTTCTCCGGTACAGTCCCCGGCGAAGGTCGGGCAGAGTGCGTGCTGTCCGTGACGCGATCAGAAGGGGTTAGCTAAGCCGTACCTATGTCGGCCGCGCGGCGCTCCGCGTCGGCGATGCCGCTCTCGCGGCACTTGGTACGTCAATTCCCTTGGGGTAAAGGGATATTCGTCGAAGACCGACCTGTCTGCGTCGGGTTCACCGACAGCGATTGTGGTACCGGAGCGAACACGAAGTGAATTCTCGGACATCGCTGTCGTCGCCAGTTTGATTCCGCCAGAAAGTATTGCGAATATCTTGCGTGCTCGGCCGCCCGCCAGACGGCCGTGCTCGGTGTTGCGCTTCGTCTGTGAAATGTGTTGGGCCGCCTACGCGGCGGCTGCTCAGTGTTGAGAGTGTTGTAGAGAGGGAACCATGATGGAAGGGTTGACATCCACACCTGTGCTTCGGGAGGTGGGTTTGCCTGCGGCGATACGGTCCGCGGCGGTCGAACCGTTCGGCGGCGACTCCTCCGATGGCCGATTCCAGGTGGTACTGCCGGGGCGCTACGAATGCGCGAACGTCAGTGGTGTCGTCGAAATCCGTTTGGAGACCCTTGCTCTCGCAGGCTCGCCACGCATTCTCGGCGAGAACGTCGAACATATCCGGGCGCTGGCCGAGGTCGATGCGGTGCTGCCGCCGATCCTGATACACAAGAAGACGATGCGCGTCATCGACGGCATCCACCGGGTGAAAGCGGCTGTGTTGCGTGGCGCAACGACGATTCGGGCGCAACTTTTCGACGGAACGGACCATGAAGCATTCGTATTGTCTGTGCGAATGAACAATAGTCACGGCCTGCCTTTGTCATTGTCCGATCGCCGAGCCGCGGCAACGCGAATACTCGCTCAATTTCCCGAATGGTCTGATCGTGCTATCGCGGCGACTGTCGGTCTTGGCCACGGCACCGTCGGCCGGATACGGCTGAGTTCAACTGACCAAGATGGCCAGTCGAACATCAGGATGGGGCGCGACGGCAGGGCGCGCTCGTTGAGCGCCGACGATGGTCGGCGGCGGGTGGGCGAGCTGATCGCGGACATGCCCGAGGCGCCGATCCGTGAGCTGGCCAAGGCCGCCGGTGTCTCCGTCGGCACGGCACATGATGTGCGCCAACGGATCAGGCGGGGCGAGGAGCCGGTACCGCGCCGACATACTGACGTCGCGAAGGCGACGAAGAAGAAGCCGTGCGGTCCCCAGACCACGAATGAACTGAAAGACCCGACGGTGCTGATCCAGGGTCTGCGGACCGATCCGTCACTGCGCTTCACCGAACCGGGCCGCGCGCTGCTTCGCCGATTGGCGGCGCACCCGACCGAGCAGGAATGGGACGCGCTCGCCGTCGGCGTCCCCGATCACTGCACGAAAACCGTTGCCCAACTGGCGGGCACGATCGCCAACGACTGGCTCAAGTTCGCCGAACGGCTCAACCAGCTCTAGCGCGGTCCGAGGGCAAGTCAGGTTCGCATTGTCCGATTTCGGAGGGGGCTTGGTACAGTCCGCGCAGCCGTGGTGTTCGGGAAACCGGTGTGGTACCGGTGCGGCCCTCGCCACTGTGATCGGGAGCGACGGATCGGTCCGGAGGAAGCGATTCCTCCGGAGCCACTGGGGCACTTGTGCTCTGGGAAGGTAGATCCGTCGCGCGACAGCCCGTCAGCCAGGAGACCGGCCACGGCTACGCAGTACCCGTTTCCACGAGGACCTGGAAGGCGGTCACCTTGACCCCATCTGTTTTCGCGCGCCTACGTAGTGGTGCGCTGGTCGCCTGTGCGATCGTGCTGGCTGGTTGCGGTGCGCAACCAGGACCGGCGACCAACGACGCCACCGCTGTCACCCGCGCGAACTGCGGGATCGACGTCGGCGTCGGTGGACCTCCCCAGCGGATCTATGCGGCCTACCAACCGTCGATCGAGATCGCGCACGCGCTCGGCGTCACCGATCGGCTGGTGACGACGGCGTTCCTGGATTCCGCGGTGCTGCCCGAATATCAGGCCGCGCAGGCGAAAACGACCTATGTCGAGAAGTTGCCGAGTCGCGACGAACTGCTCTCGAAGAACCCCGACTTCGTGCTGTCCGGCTTCAACGGTGTGTTCGCCAAGTCGTCGTCGTCCAGCGTCGGCACCCGCGCGAGCCTGCACGACCTCGGCGTGCGGACGTGGATCGTGAGCCCGCTGTGCCCGAGCGCGGACGGGCTCGCTGACGAGGCGATCGACCCGGCGACCGTGCGATTCGAGAACGTGTATGCGGATCTGCGCGATCTCGGCGCGCTGTGGGGTGTGTCCGAGCGTGCCGAATCGGTGGTCACGCAACTCGGTGCGCGGATCGACGCGGTGCGCGCGAAAGTGGGTAGCGCGCCGAAGCCGCGCGTCGCGGTCGTCACGCCGAAGGACGACGGTTCCTACACCGTCGCGGGCGGCATCGACTTCGTCACTCGGATCATCGACGCCGCGGGCGGGGTGAATGCCTTCGCCGATCTCACCGAACGCCGTAACGTTCAGATCGGCGCCGAACAGCTGATCGCCCGCGACCCCGACATCATTCTGACCAGCATGTGTTGCAAGGCAACCTATACGCGCGCCGATGCTCAGCCACAGGCCGACAAGATCGTCGGCAACCCGGCCTTCGCCAATCTGACTGCCGTCCGCAAGGGCGCGGTGCATCCGTTCCTGTTCGCCGATCGGGCCGCCGGTGTCCGCATCGCCCACGCGACCGAGCTCGTCGCCGAACTGATCCATCCCGATCTGTTCCGGCGGTGACGCGCACTGCGCGCGGCACCGGCCTGGTCGTCGCCGGTGCCGTGCTCGCCGCTGTCTGCGTCGCATCCGTCTTGGTCGGCACGCACCCGCTCACGCTCGATCAGGCGGTCACCGCGTTCACCGATTTCGGCGGTAGTGACGCCGACCGGATCGTGCGATACATCCGGCTGCCGAGGACCGTCGCCGGCCTGCTCGCCGGCGTCGCGCTCGCGCTGGCCGGAGCCGTCATGCAGGGACTGACCCGTAACCCGCTGGCCGGGCCAGGCCTGCTCGGCATCAACGCGGGCGCCTCGCTGGCCATCGTGATCGCCATGGGCGCACTGGGTTTGACCGCGCCTGCGGTCTTCGTCTGGTTCGCCTTCGTCGGTGCCGCGGTCGCCGCCGCCTTCGTATACACCCTCGGCTCACTGGGATTCGGCGGTGCGACACCGGTGAAGCTGGTGCTGGCCGGCGCGGCGTGCACCGCGCTGTGCGGATCGATCACCACGGCGATCACCCTGCTCGACCGGAGCACCCTCGACAATTTCCGATTCTGGGTGGTCGGATCGTTGACCCGCGCCAGCCTCGAATCCGTCGGGGCGATCGTACCTTTCATCGCCGTCGGCGCGGTGCTGGCGCTGGCGGTGTCGCGGCCGCTGAACGCCATCGCCATGGGCGACGACATGGCGCGCACGCTCGGCACGCGGCTCATCGTGGTGCGCGCGGCAGGCGCGTTGACCGTCGTGCTGCTCGCGGGGTCGGCGGTGGCCATCGCCGGGCCGATCGCCTTTGTCGGACTGGTCATTCCGCATATCGCCCGTGCCTTCGCCGGACAGGACTATCGGTGGGTGCTGGTCTGGTGTGCCGTGCTCGGACCGATCCTGTTGCTGCTCGCCGACATTCTCGGACGGGTCGTCGCCCAGCCACAGGAAATCCAGGTCGGCATCATCACCGCGTTCGCCGGATCGCCGTTCTTCCTCTATCTCGTGCGCAATCGGAAGGTGGCGGCACTGTGACGCTCCTCGAACGCAGCGTATTACCCAGCGGCACAATACTTGTGAGATCTCCCGGACAGCATCTCGTCTTTCGGGTGCATCGTCGATCGGTGCTCGTCACCGTGGTGTGCACGGCGGCGGCGTTGTCGCTGGCGGCCTGGTCGCTCACGATCGGCCACTATCCGCTCACCGTCGGCGATGTCCTGCGGGTGCTCGGTGGTGGTGGCACGCTCATCGAATACGACGTCGTCGTCGCCGATCGACTACCGCGCGTGCTCACCGGACTGTGTACCGGTGCCGCCTTCGCGGTGTCCGGCGCGGTGCTGCAGCGGATCGCGACGAATCCACTGGTCAGTCCGGAGATCATCGGCATCAATGCGGGTGCGTCGTTGGGTGCGCTCGTGGTGAGCGTGCTGCTCGGCGGCAGCGGCCTCGCGCTGGTCGGCGGCGCGCTGGCGGGCGCGTTCGTGGCGATGGCGCTGATCGTCGCGGTGGCGACGATGGACGGCCTCGACGGATACCGGCTGGTCCTCGTCGGGATCGGCGTCACCGCCATGCTGTCCTCGGCGATCGCCTACATCCTGACCCACGCCAACATCTATCAGGCGCATACGGCGGCGATGTGGCTCACCGGCAGTCTCGCCAACCGCGACTGGATGCACGTGTGGTTCGCTGCCGCCGCGCTCGGGGTGGTCATACCGCCGCTGATCATGCTCGGCCGATCGCTGCCACTGCTCGAGCTGGGTGACGAGCTCGCGAATTCGCTTGCCGGACGTCGTGGTCCGGACCGCGGCACGTTGATCGTGCTGGCCGCCGTTGCGGCGACGCTTGCCACCGCCGCGGCGGGGCCGATCGCCTTTGTCGCCCTGGTGGCACCGCAGATTGTGCGACGGCTGCTCGCCGAACGCTGCACCGGACTCGCACCGGCGGCCGCCGCGGGGGCGTTGCTGGTGGTGGCCGCCGATCTGGCGGCCAGACGGCTGTTCCCGGCGGAGCTGCCGGTCGGCGTCGTGACCGCGATCCTCGGCGCGCCCGTCCTCGTCTATCTCCTGGCCCGCGCAACCCGAATCGGAGTCGCCGGATGACCGCACACCTCACCACCACCGAACTCGATCTCGCCTACGGCGACACCGTGATCGTCACCGACGCCTCCGTGGAATTCCCCGCAGGGCAGATCACTGTCATCGTCGGCCGCAACGGCTGCGGAAAGTCCACGCTGCTACGGGGTCTCGCACGGTTGATGCCGCCCGCCGCTGGCGCGGTACTGCTCGACGGTGCCGATATCGCACACCAGCCCGCGCGGGTACTTGCTCGGCGACTCGGGATGCTGCCGCAGCAGCCCGTTGCCCCGGACGGGATCACCGTCGGCGAGCTCGTCGGCCGCGGCCGCCATCCGCATCAACGATGGTTCCGGCAGTGGTCCGAGGAGGACACGACCGCGGTCCGTAACGCGTTGGCGGCCACCGACACTCTCGACCTCATCGACCGGACGATGGACCAGCTGTCCGGCGGGCAGCGGCAACGAGTGTGGATCGCGCTGGCGATAGCGCAGGACCCGGAGGTGATGTTGCTCGACGAGCCGACCACCTTCCTCGACCTCGCCCACCAACTGGATGTCCTCGACGTCCTACGGAAGCTGTTGCCGCGCACCATTATCGCGGTGCTGCACGACCTGAATCTGGCCGCCAGGTACGCCGATCACCTCGTGGCGATGAAGGACGGCCGGGTGGTCCAACAGGGCCCGCCCGCGCAGATCGTGCGCGCCGATCTGGTGTCGGAGGTCTTCGACCTGGACTGTGCGGTGATCGAAGATCCGATCACCGGCACACCGCTGGTGGTCCCCGCCCGGCGCACGGTGGGTACGACATGACGCGCCGGTATGTCCTCGTCGCGCGACCGACGCCGTCGGGCGTCGACCTCGCCGCTGTCGCGAGTCTGGCCGATGCCTGCAGGATCACCTATGCGTTGCTCGATCAGGGGGAGCCGACCATCCACACGGCCCTCGACGACGCTGCCCGCCAAGAGATTCCGGTCACCCTGATTCCCCTGGCCGTGCCTCGCGACCGCTACCTGGAGACCTGGATCGCCAGGGCCGTAGCGAACTGGAAAGAGACCCGCGCCCGCGAGCTCGACGTTCGGATCACCGAAAGCGTCGACACCACACCGGCATTCGCCGACCTCGTGCGTTCCATGATGCGTGAAGACGGCACTGCCATCGCCGCAAGCCCCCGTGCGTTCCGCAGCCCAGCCTGGTCCGAAATCCCCGAGCACACGTCCCACATCCTGGTCTGTCGAGGCCCGCGCTGCACCGTATACGGCGCAGGCGAACTCCACCGCGCCCTACGCCGCGACCACCCGGACGCCCTAG
>NZ_BDAY01000004.1 GCF_001612685.1 Nocardia altamirensis NBRC 108246 | reverse complement strand
GAACCGCCCCGGGTTTCCGGCCGCTTCCTTCTCTGTGAAGGATGTGGGCCATGCCCAAGCGTTATCCGATCGAGCAGCGTGAGCGTGCGGTGAAGATGGTGCTGGACCGACTCGACGGGTATCCGTCGGCGTATGCCGCCTGTCAGGAGCTCGCCCCGAAGCTCGGTGTCCATGCCGAGACTCTGCGTGTGTGGGTGAAGCAGGCCCAGGTCGACACCGGGAAGGCTCCCGGGGTGAGCAGCGCCGAGCAGGCGCGGATCAAGGAACTCGAACGCGAAGTCCGAGATTTGAAGGAAGCCAACGAGATTCTGAAAGCGGCGTCGATTTTCTTTGCGCGGGAGATCGACCCGCGCCGCCGTTGATCTGTGAGTTCATCGATCAGATGCGTGCACGGGGTTTCCGGGTCGATCCGATCTGTCGCGTGCTCACCGAGCAGGGCGTGCAGGTCGCCGGACGCACGTATCGGAACTGGAAAACTGCTGGACCCTCGCAACGGACGGTGACTGATGCGTATCTGACCGACGCGTTGCGCGCCACCGCCGGGACGCCTGAGGGCATGTATGGGCGCCGCAAGATGACCCCGTATCTGCGTCGCCAGGGCCACCGGGTCGGGATCGGCACCGTTGATCGGCTGATGCGCGACGAGGGCCTGTCCGGGGTGATCCGCGGCGGCAACCATCGCACCACGATCGCTGGGAAAGGTGACGGTCATCGCCGTGCCCCGGATCTTCTCGACCGCGACTTCACCGCGGTGGATCCAAATCGTAAGTGGGTCACCGACTTTACCTATGTGCCCACCTGGTCGGGGTTTGTGTATGTGGCGTTCGTGATCGACTGCTTCTCCCGTTCCATCGTGGGCTGGCGGGCAGCCACGATCAAGGACACCGCGATGGTCACCTCCGCGTTGAAGATGGCGTTGTGGCGACGCGACCACGACGGTCACACCGTGACCGAAGGGTTGATTCATCACAGCGACGCCGGGTCGCAATACACCTCGATCAGATTCGCGGAAACACTTGTCGCCGAACAGATTGCGGCATCGGTAGGCAGTGTCGGCGACGCGTATGACAATGCGCTGGCAGAGTCCACGATCGGGTTGTTCAAGACCGAAGCCACCGCTCGTGACAGCCCGTTTCTCACCGGACCACTGCGCTCACTCGAGGACGTCGAGTACGCGACGATGGAATGGGTCGACTGGTACAACAACCGGCGTTTGCACAGCCTGCTCGGGCACATCCCACCCGTCGAGTACGAGGCCGCCTACTACGCTCAACAACAGCCATCCCAGCCGGTGATGACTCAACCATGAAGCCGGCCGGAAAGTGGGGACGGTTCATTCGCCGCAGCCATGGTGATGGAGATAGCGATCATCGCGCTCTTTCTCTCACTCCTGCCGTAGGCATGAATCGGTGGTCAGGGTTTCGACGGCATCACCCGGAACGAAGGAGTTGCCGAACACGGCCTCGGCGGCGCCCCTCGACCCTGTTCGACACGCGGTCGTTTTCCGAACCACCTGGCGGATGGCTCAGAATGCTGGGATGCCTACCGCACACAACCCCGCTACCAGGCTCGCAGCAGTTATGGAGAATCTGCTCCAGCACCAGGATCCTAGTCTCGGAATCAAAGAGGCATTCATGAACTCCCTTGGCTGCGAGTCCGATTCGGAGTTCGCCCGCGAGTTCGGCTACCTACAGACGCTTCCCGCAGCAGTTGCAGAAGCCGTCGAGGCCGTAGCCGATGAGCATGACGATCTGCAACTGCTCATGCAATGGCGCCCCAATATCGAATCGGCTTTGCAGCAGGCGTGGGCGATGACTTCGGCAGCTCGGACGGTCCAGTCCCACTACACCATGAGCGACATCTCGCACCTGCGGTACTGCAGCACTCTGTTGAGCAGAGCAGGCGGCGAAACCCGCGTCGACCAACAGGCCCTCAACGAACTCAGCGACAAGATCCAAGCCCTCTACGAGGACACCTTGGCAGCGGAGACTATCCCGGCCGACCTCCGCGATCTGGTCCTCGGGCAGCTCGACAACATCCGAGTAATGCTGCGGCACTACGCGCTCCGAGGAAGTGTAGGGCTCGCTGAGGCTTTCGAGCGAGCTGTCGGCGCGACAGTAATACGCCCTGAGGCCACCAGCGATGCGAACGCCGAGTCGCAAGGCTTCGTCAAACGGTACAAAGAAGTACTGTCCCTCATTCAACTCACCATTAGCACCGGTTCCAGCGTGCTTGCGCTACCCGGTGCGGTGGCCGTGGCCGAGATACTTCAGTCGTAGAAACGGCGGCCGTTGACGATGTCGCCATGGCAATAGAGAGAGTGAAGCAGCTGAAGAATCGATAGTCGTCCTCGAATTCGGTGGAGGCCCCGGGCGCCGGGTTGCACGAGACGCGCATGTTGAGAATCGATCGATCCGGTACTCACGCGGCTGGGCCCGGCGGGGTCGCGACGGTCGGCGGCCAATCGTGCGGTCCGACGTTGGCAGGCTTCTGGATCACGTCCTGGTCCCAGTCGAATGCCGGTGCTGGCGGGCCCACTGCTTCGGGACGGCAAACGAGATGCGCGAGACCCCGAAGGCGTCCCACACCAGCTGGGGAAAGCATCGCCATCAGACCCAGCAGATCAGTGACCGACGGGTAGGCGTTTGTGTGGGCGCTGTTCGGACCGCCCCCGAGGTCCGAACCGATACAACGATCGGCGACCGTCACAGCGCGAAGTCAGCTTCGAGCACCAACCGACCATAAAGAAGATGCTGGTCGGCACCGTTCCCATCTATATGGTGCCCCGCCGAGGAGGCGGCCCTCCGACCCCATGCGAATCCTGTTTGCAATCAACAGCTTTCATCCAACACACCTCCGCGTACAACACCCCAGGAGCTCCAGGTCGTTACAACAAAGGCCGCTCGCCAGGCACCGAGACCCCCTGCACCGAAACGACACCCGCTATCCGGGCAACCTGGCCTGCTTGCCTATTCGGCTACCATTGCCACCCGACACCCGCCGATCATCAGTTACGGAGGAAATTTCCTATGGCACGCCAAGTTGTTGTCACCCTCGTCGATGACTATGACGGCAAATCCTCCGCCGAAGAAACCGTCGTCTTCGGACTCGACGGGGTCAGCTACGAGATCGATTTGTCCGTGCTCAACGCCAGCACACTGCGCGGCATCTTCGAGCACTGGACTCCCCACGCCCGCAAGGTCGGACGCGCACCGCGGGGCAAGAGCTCCAAGACCCGGCCAATGGCCACCCGTGAGGACTCAGCCGCCATCCGCGACTGGGCAACCAAGAACGGACACAAAGTATCGGCACGAGGACGCATCTCCGCTGACATCACCGAGGCATACAACACGGCGAACGCATAGCCTGAACCTCGGCGCAAGGTACCGGCGAACTGCCGCCCCAACAGAATCGCCCGTGTACAGACACCCGACGCGAGCACGTCAGAGCAGCAGCCGACGCCAACAAGACGGGCGAGGGCGCCGCTGTCGGCTTACCGGTATGGCCAATATCGGTACCGCGCTTGCTCGCCAGGCTTCTTGGTGACACGGTGGCCGAAGGGGCCGATCGTTGTGTCCCACAACCTGCCCGAAAGAACGGGCTCAACAACACAGCCTGAACGTTTCGACGGTTTACCGGTGGCAGTCGTGGACGGGACGGTCTCGGCACTGCCGGACACTATCTTGAACAGGCCTCGCGTGACGCCGCGCAGAATTGGGCAACACCTTAGCTACGGGAATGCTGAACGGTGTCAACGGCGACATCGGTTGCAGAATCCGGCCACCGACGCAGCAAACGGCATCCGGCCTTCGCTTGGTCGATTGGCGGGTGGGATATCCCGATGTCGGCACTGCTCGTAATCGACCCACCGGTCCTTCGTATGCTCGTGTCGGACTTGGCGAATAGCTACAGCTACGGGGCAGATCACGGTGACACAGGAGCATCCAAGCCAATCCGAAGGCTGGCCTTCCACTTCACCACGAGATATATCAAACCCAATGCGGAACTTCCACGGCGGGGCGATTGACTGGCGAAACCCGTGCGTTGCTTGCCGATCCAAAGGAGGTCTCGCGATGCGGCTCAGAATTACAAGACTTTATAATTCTTAGCAATTCTGTAGTACAGCCGATTCTTCAGGAACTGCGGGAGTACCCGATACAGTCTGCTTTCTGCTCGCAGGACTCGATCGTTCTCCGGGCTGGTCACGTGGATGCGCATGTCGTATTTAACCGCCTGGACAAGTTGCGAGCGATGATACGAGATGTTGCGCCTCCCCTGTTTCGTTGCTATCCCGTCGTGTAGGCCGTCGGTTGCGTTCTGCGCTACCTCAGCTAGCGATCGACAAGCCTCGATCGTGCCCGGCGGGCCGATCAGATTCACGCGCTCGAAGATGTCATGAAGCTGTTCGCTCAGTTGTGATGCGCGAGGGTGAAGGGATTTGCGGTATTCTTGTTCTGGCGAAATAGGCAAGTCAGGCCGGGTGTGGCGGAGGCGTAGAGCCAGCTCTATCGGCGCGAATTTGCTGGGTTTTGGAAAACGGTGAACCCGAGCGGTCGCGTCCCACATCAATCCCCTGAGCTCGTCCGCGATCCTCAAAGCGTCGACGCATAAATCGCGAACCTCCTTATCCCATTGACGACGATCCTCTCGCTTCCGCTTAAGGTGCTCATTCAATGTAAGAAAGATTCCTGCTACGACTGCCGCGATTAGAGTCGCCAATGGAATCGCCCACCCACTTGACGAAGGCTGGACATACACGTCAGGGGGCCTCACGATGATTGTCGCAGGACTGACAGGAGGGGGCATCTCTGAGGAGGAATCAGCAACCAACAGTATCGATTGCCTCAGCAGCGCCAGCACCGGTCAATCCTACGATCGGGACAGACGAGTCATCGACACTTTCGAAGACTTTGATGCTCATGCTTCGACAACTCCCCGGGTAACTGAGCACGGCAAACATCGCAGCCTCGGAAGGTTGTGGAGAACAAAATGGCCAGTTGGTTTAGCAGGTACCGCTACATCGCTGGGCGCGCGTCAACCCGTTGCGGTGGGATGACGCGCCCGCTGTCGTGAACACCGCCCTACTATCGAACACCAGCGCCGTCGGCCGTCGCGAACAACCGCGCGGTCAGAGACGACGGGACAAAATCAGCGCCGCGCGGCCAACTCGTCTTCCGGCAATGGTGCCCGAGCATTGCCTGACACCCGCCGCGCCTAACCCAGCCCGGCCAAGACGATCGTGACGATGGTCGAGATGAGCGATAGCCGTGAGAGTCTCGCTCGCCGGAGACGAAGGAGTTGTGCAAAAACCGAATGCATGCACTCCGCCGGTTAAACGGGAGGAATTGACGATCGGACCGGGCGACAACGACTGACCAGCCAGGCCAACCGAATCACGAAAATTGTGCCTGATCCAGGATCGCGCCGAAATCGACAGTGGGCGCTGCCGGACAGTATCTTGAAAAATCCTCGCGTAACACCGCAGCAGAGAACGATTCTCAGGCAGTAATTACAGAAAGCACGTCGTCATACGCGTTCGATATTGTCTAACGTGTGAATGGTTGTTCTGCAAGGGCGTCTACGCGGCGGAGTTTGTCGAAAATGAGGTCGACAGTGTAGCCAGCGGCGAAGCCGATCGGCACGAGGAACCAAGCCAGTCGGCGGGCTGTGTCGGCAGTGAACGGGTCTGGATTCGTTAACTGTTGAGACGCCACATACAACGTGGCGGCAAGCATGCCGGCTCCGAGGCCACGTGCTGCTGACCACACCAGGTTCGGCTTGTCGGAACGGGTATCGCGCAGCAGAGCGCCTCCGATCGCGGTCAGCAGTGGGCCTAACAGGAGATACGCCACGGCCGTCGCAGCGGTAGCGGTGCCGAAACTCAGCCAAACGGTAAACGCGGCGAGAGCAAGCGCGAGAATGGCTGCTAGCCCGTGCACAGTTCGAGTCCATTGTAATTTCGCCTCGTTCCTTTTGCGCCGCCGGAGTATTTCATGCCGCCTGGCGAGTTGGTCGAGCAGGCTGCTCACCAGCGCGGCCGCTGAGTGCTCCGCCCACGGACCTGCCATCAGGTGTAGATCATCGTCGGTGACGTCGTTGCGATGGCGATCAAGGTGGTGCCAGACGGACAGGGCGCTTGCGCCGAAGGTGGCGAGAGCGATTATCGGGGTGTGTTGCGCGATGGCCAATATGCCCGCGATTCGGGTCGCCCGGCCGCCGCCGATCACGATTAACCCGTCAGTTTTGAACAGCTCCCGATAGAACGACACCTCCCACTCGGCGGCGGCGTCCGGCTTGATCTGGACGACGTGCTTCAGGTGTTCGGGGACGTCGAAGTTCACCTCTCGGTCGTAGGGTGTTCGCACGATTACCGTGCCTGGGTGGTTCATGTCGAGGGCGCTCAGGTAGCCGCGGACCACGTCCTTCTCGATGTAGTCTTCGCTGCTGGAGAAGACCACGAGGTCGCAGCCGCTCAGGACAAGTTCACGACCAATCGCCTCGCACGCGTCGGGGAGACCGGGCAGGTCTTTGAGTGGCGGGGTGTACTGCCGGTGGGGTGAGCCGCTGCCGGTGATGACGATCGACGGGCGCACGATGTCTCCGTTCGTTGCAAAGAGGCTGCTCTATTGTGAGCGGCTATTGGGGCATCAATATCTCGCTCATTTGACTGGACTTGTGTCCACAGATTTGGCACTTGGCCAAGAGATCTGGAGTACCCACGGCGGCGCGTTTCTCCGCCGTCCACAGTCCGTTGACAAAGAAGAACATTCGGTCAAAAGGCGCGCGGCAGTAGGGGCACCCGGTGGCGATCGCCTCGCGGTTCAGGATGGTCAGCACCTCGCGATGATCGATCTCCGTGATTTCTCCTTGCGGTAGGAACAGCACCATTTCGACGTCGGTGGAGCCGATAATCTTCGGCTGGTTGTCCGGTGGCAGTCGCCGTGGTGTCGGCGAGCGTCCCACCAGGTCCTGTGGGCGCCACGGCAGGGTCGGAGGCGTGAGGTCGGCGGTGCGCATGTCGGCCAGCGTTCGGCTGATCGCGTCGGACAAGCCGGGCAGCACCGCCGCTCCCTCGAGCCGTCTGTAGGTCAGGCCGCGGTACGCCTTGTGCAGGTGTCCGAGCTGCTTGTCGATCGCGGCGAATCGCGGCGTGACGAAGTTCCCCGCGAGATCTGTCGCATCACCCATCAAACCGCTGAGAGCGATCATGTCATCGAGCGTCTCCTGGTACCGGTCGTCGCAGATCACGATGGTCATCGGCAACCGGCGCAAACGGTTGAGGTAAACGACTTCTCGCAGTAGCCCAGGGCCGGTAATGGGACGTGACAGTGGCGCATCCATGATTCGTTCCCAGACCCCGTCACCGCCCAATTTAGTGCTGGGTGGTCCGAATGGGAACTCTGGAAAGTTCACGTCCTTCGGGGAGACGTGTAGGACGATTACATCGGTCAACGCGATCCGGTGCAAGATCTCCTGTCGCCAGCCATCCGGGGTGGACGCTACAAAGTTAATACGTTCGGTTGGTGAGCTGGCGCCGAACGCCGTCGTCCAGTGCCGCTCGATTTCACTCCGGTCGCGCAGGTCGCTGACGATGTCGATGCGGCCCACCCCGCCGTCGAGCGCCATCGCCAGGCTGTTCAGTACGACATAGCTGGCGTCGTCCGCAGTGAACGTCCGAAGGAATAGCACCCTCGGGTCACTCGGGATCGACCGACGCACTGGGTGATCGTCTGGACCGGCTTGTATCCAGGTCAAGCCGGAGTCGCGCGGCTCTCCTCGGTGCCAAGCGTTCATGTTCGCTAGCCCATGTGGGGAGTTGAGGTCCTCGCGGTCAGCTTCACCCATATCGGAGTGATTGATCAGCATCGGCGGGTCGGCGAGGTGCGCCTGCATCCCCTGTAAAGGTTCCACCATCTCCCTGCGATCCTCCGAGGAGTCGTCGGTCAGGGCGAGCGCTCGTGCCATGTACCGGGCAGCATCCTCCAAGTCTGATTTCCTGCGCCGCCGCCGAAAACGACGCGTCAGCGCAGTCGCTGCGTCCTTGAGGTGTGTGGCAGCCATATGCTGCGCCGATGGGTCGGTGCTTACATTGAGCAGCAACTCGATTGCCTCGTCCAGGTTCCCGCGTGCGCCACTGACCTGCCACCGCCGGATGAGGAGCTGTCCCCGCAGGCTCTGGTAGATCCAGGATTCGGCTGTGTCGCTGATGGCTTCGGCGGTAGCCAGAAGGTCTCCCGCTCCGTCGATGAGTCGAAGGTCGCGTGCCTTTGCGCCCGCATCCATGATGTCGATACTCATCCTGATGAGCCCGCGCGCATACGCGGACAGCAAGGAGTTGAGCAAATCGGCATCGATCGACAGGTCTCCGATGTGGCGACGTACCGCCTCGGCGAGCGTTCGGATGCTTCCCAGCCAACTTGGCTCCGGAAACCACCCTTGCTTGAGTAGTCCTAGTGCCTCGTCGAGTGCGATCGTGTCCCCGAAGCGGTCCAGGCGAAAGGCCAGCGTCACTAGCAACGTGGCGCCGTAGCTCAGTCGTTCCTGTTCGTTCGGGGCCGTGCGCCACGCTTCTCGGCTGTATCGGACCGACTGATCGAGGTCGTGCTCGGCACCCGAGCGCTGGAACCGTCCGCACAGGGCCGCAGCGAGATTATTCAAGTGCTGCGCCCGCGGCGGATCTCCATCCGGATACAGCGCGACAGCGGCCCGAGCAACTTCGACAGCGGCGTCGAAGTCCGTTATCTCGTGCGTTTCGTCGGCGAGTATGGTCAATGCGCCAAACAGGTTAGAGAGTCGGCGGCCCTGTTCTGCCGCGTCGTCGGCCGGAGTGCGAACGGACCGGCGGCACAGCTCGATCGCGGCGTCCAGGTCTGTCGATTCATGCGTCGAGTGGAACCGCTGCTGGCACATATATCCGATGGACGACAATCGATCTGGGTGGTCATCGCCGGTCAACGCCGCCAAGTCCTTACCGGTTGCCACGGCTCGACCGAGGTCGTCCAGTGACAGCTCCTGATTGGATCGCTGCCATAGCAACGTGGTCTGGCTCCACAGCAAGATTGCACGGTCCTCGTCATCGAATCGCCGGTCGCCGAGAAGGTCGTGATTAAGGTCGATGATCTCGTTCAGATCGGCGGCGGCCTTCTCAGCGCGCCAACGGTCGAGAAGTAGCTGGCGCATCGACAGGGTCGACGACAGCCAACTGTCGTGAACTTCGTCGTACTGGAATCGTTCCCTACGATAGGCGGTGATCGCTTGGTCTCGATCCGACGACGATCCGGACCGGTGGTACCGCTCGGTAAACGTTTCAGCGTCCCCCATCGACATCCACCCCGATCATCCTTGGCCGACGGGCCGTCACTATCCCGATCAGAGTCACCAGATCCGCTCCAACCGATTTACCGCTTGTAGCGCCATCATTCGGCCGAACGACATTGCCGCGTGCGTGCCAGCCGAGCGCATCGAAATTATTCCCCCACCACACCGGCGCCCGACAGTGAGCCGACCACAAAGTCGGCCGTACCCAATGCGCCTCCCGGAACCGCAGCCGTGAACTCCGCGGTGCCGTGCAGCGCAGCCGTTGCGCGCCCACCCACTAACTCTCACAGCATGGGTACGGAATGTCTGTCCACTGAACGCCTGACAACTCATCACCGTCGTCGGTCTCCATCGCGTCCAGTGCTTCACCGCAGCAGAGCCGACGCGGAGGGTGGGTGCGTCGAACCCCGCGCGTGAACACCTTCGGGTGTCACAGCGTGAAGTCCGCTTCGACCACCAGTTGGCCACCTACAAACGGCAGGTCGACGCTGTTCCCATCTATATCGTGCCCCGCCGGGGGCGCATAGCCCAGCACGGGCCATATGGCAAATATGGCGCCTACCAGGCGCTTTCCTCCTACGGGGAACTTGCCATATGGTCCGATCTGGGGCCTTATGGCGTTCAATGTGGAGAGTATATGGAGAGCCGTCATGGCAGGTTAAGGCTCACATGTAGCTGGTAGACCCGCATCACCCCAGTCGGATTCGGCCGTGGGACGGCACTAACTGCAACGTCTCCTTCTCCCTACCCACATGGCTGCGACGACAAACCTCCAGTCTCCCCATCGGCGTGCCGCCCTACCAACACGCCGATGAATTCGACGTCCAGCACCCTTCTAGCAAACCCCGCTTTCGGCGGCACCCCGCCTATGAGCGGAGCCGCTGTTGCGTCTCGCCGTGACGGTTCGGGTGTGCAAGCGCGCCAGACTCGGTCTGACGCCCGGACGCAGGGGTTCGGGTTGACCTCCCACGCGCAGATAGCCTTAGGTGCTGTCGAAGAGTCGGTCGAGGTAGTAATCGATGGCCGTCAGCGCGGCCTCGGGATCGATGACGTCGAACTCGAGCAGCGGGGTGAAGCCGGTCAGCGCGAGCAGGAGGTTCGTTTCGATCGCCGGTTCACGATCCGGGGGGAGGTGGCCGTCGGCGATCGCCTGTCTGATCAGGCGTTCGGTGAGTGCTCTGCCGTCGTGGAGTCCGAGGCGGGCCTGCTCGTGCAGCTCCGGGTCGTGGAGCGCCTCGAGGGTGTAGGCGGCGCTCATCCGGCTGGTGGCGCGGGCGTCCGGGTGCAGGGGGAGCATCTCCATGAGCGTCACTCGCAGCACGTCTCGGGGGTGCGCAGGTGAGCCGAGTCGGTCGAGGCCCTGGGTGACGCGCCGTGCGGTCTGTTCGGCAGCGAATTCCATCGCGAAGACGAGCATCGCTGTCCGGGAACGGAAATAGTGCTGGACCTGTCCCAGGGAGGCATCCGCCGCACGGGCGACCTCGCGCATCGTTGCACGGGCCCAACCTTGTTGTTCGACTACTCGCCACAGGGCGCGAGCGATGGTTTCGCGGCGTTCTCGGTGGTCGACCTGTTTCGGCACCCGAACCCCTTCCATTCGTTTCCATACACCTGACATAATACAGCTGACTTGCAAAAGGAGATGCGATGAGTACATTCGCCACCCCTGAGCTGGAGGCAACATATTTCGGCGCCTACGACGCGGTGCTGGCCCACTGGCCGGTACCGGTCGAGACGGTAGATCTCCCGGGTCGGTACGGAACGACGCGGGTCACCTCCGCCGGCCCGGCCGCGGCGCAGTCGCTGGTCCTGCTGCACGGATACGGCGGCACTTCCGGGATGTGGTATCCGGTCGTCGGTGCGCTGGCCGAGGAGCATCGCGTGCGGGCCGTGGACATCATGGGCGAGCCGGGCCGCAGTCGGCATACCGGCGCGGCCTTGACCAGCATGGACGATCTCGTGGACTGGCTGGCGGAAACGTTCGATCTGCTCGGGCTACCCGCGGCCGACCTCTGCGGCCAGTCCCTGGGCGGTCACCTCGCGTTCCGGTTCACGCTCGCCCATCCCGAACGGGTGCGACGGCTGGTCCTGCTCGACCCGCCCCTGGTCTTCGCCGGGCTCAGTCCCGAATTCGAGGAGCTGGGCCGAAACCGCGACCCGCACCCCACCTTCGAGGCCGCCCGCGCGATGCTGGCACCCGACGGCCCCGGCAGCGGACCGGCGCACGTGGAGGCCTACTTCGATCTGCTCGCGCACGGAGCCGCACACTTCCCGGCCTCGCCGATCGTCTATCCGCACCTGCCAGATGGGCTGACCCAGCTGCCGGTCCCGACCTTCGTCGCACTGGCCGGGGCGAGCGAGGTGCACGATTCAGCGGTGGCCGCGAAGACCGCGCGGCGCGCGGGGGCCCATACGGTGGTACTCCCCGGTGCTGGGCACGGCCTACTGGCCGACCTCGAACCCGTCCGCGGCCTCATCCTGGAACACCTCCGGCTGCACGACTAGGTGGTCCAGGCCGCCCAGGAACCGACCTCGCGAAGCGGGGCGCTCACTGGCTTCAGAAGGCATTGTGATCCTTCACCTAGGGACGAACGACATCGCTCGAGCCCTGGGCTTGCCGGAACTAGGCAAAGGACAACTGATGAGCTACCTCAGCCCTTACTAGCCTTCCAACAGGAACGAATCGATCGCACCACCGGTCCACGAAGTTACATCCGCAGGTCTGAGCACACTGATCGCCCCTCGATAGTTTCGGATCTCCAACCGACTGTCGGACGTAGCCTCAGCTAGAAGCCTGACACTTCGATCAAGCATTGAGCGCCGGTAGACCCTGAACTTCTTCTCTCGTAACAACTTTCTCCGGCCGAGCTCAGCGAAGCCGATGTCGCTGTGGAGGTCGAATCGCAGATCAATCACCGGAAAGGGCTCGCGATCCCACGTGCTTGACGGCATCGAGTCTCGCCCCCGCAGTCGAGCCTCGACGTAGGCTTCAGTGTCGCCATCGCCGATCTCGCAGTTGAGAATCGGCATGACTTGGCCGACCCGACCGTCGTAGCGGCTGTAGCACAACGACGGAGCACACATCAGCACGTGATCAAATCGGCCGATCGGCGTCTGCAAACGCAGCTTGTGGTGAGACCGACCGTCGAAGGCCAAGGCAACTCGTGGGCGGACGAATCCGAGAAAGTCCGAGACCAGCCGGTGATCATGGCCGGACTTCTTGACCACGAATTGGACAGCGCGGCGCTTATCGTCGCTGAGCACCAGGTAGTCATAGAAGGAACGCGATCCGTCACCGAAGTCGTGAAGCTTCGCATAGGCCCCCTCATGCCCGTCGACAGACTCGTACCCAGTCCAGTAGAAATCCCAGGCACCTGGATACCGCCGCTCCTCGTGTACCCGCATCACATCTAGAAGTGGGCCCGCATCCCAGACATCGATGACATCTGCAACCCTGTGTTGTTCGACCTCGACATACCCCTGGCGGCGCTTCTCGTTGGCCTTGTACTCGAAATGACGCACCGCGTGGGCCTCGTCATCGAGTGTCATGGTCATCCCCTGAATCTTGCCACCGACCCGACCCCAAGCCATGTGGCAGCGAACGCCTTCACGCCGGATCTGCCAGAACCTCGCTGAACCGTGGTTGCCCTTCTCGAAGTATCGAGTCTCAGACATCGATCCGCCTTTCCCCGCCCAGCATCCTCCCCTAGCGTCGTCAGGCTCCGTCGAGACACGGTCCATTGGTACTTAGGGCATGCAACTCCGCTTCGGGCGTCGCTAACCTACTCCCGGCCAAGGATGTTCCCATTCATGGGGATCCCGGCGTTCGAGTATCGGTGCCAGTCACGCGGCCTCGTGGTAGAGGTGCTCGAACACCCCCTCGCTCAACGTCACGCTCGTCAGCCTGGCTGCGGCGGTCTTCAGCAAGTCGAGTGCTACCGATGGATCCGGTGATGCGGCACGATGCACGTGATAGAGCCATCCCGAGGCCCGCAGTAGCTCGACAACTGCCTTGTCGAAATCGGATATGGCATTCGTCAGATCGAGATTGTTCACGAGATGTCCTTACACGGTACAGAAGAGAACCGACGCTACTCCCCCGCGAGAAGGAATTCGAAACGAGGAGTGGGATATTGCTCACACCAGGTCAAGTGCCCGATCCGTCGGATATTTGCGATTGCGCGCTTCGGCCCCGACCTGTTCGCACGACGCTGGGCGTCGTCCAAGCCGCTGGATTTCCTCGGCGGCGCCCACCCGGGGCTCTCGCAGGGTAGGGCACCCACCGCGACAGGCAAGTTCTCACGATGTCGAACGCCCGGTCGATTGCCTCGGCCGGGCGTTCGAATGCGCTTCAGGTGACCAAGAACTAGACCGTCGCCTTTGGATTCGGTTTGTATTCACGAGATATGACCAGGTCGTCTCGGGCAGATCCCGTGTGCACGCAGATGTTGCCCGGATCTCGGCGCGACGACCCGCCTCACACTCGTCAAACGTGTGGAATCTGATCGCCGCGTATGGCTTGCTGTAATCGAAGCCCGGGTCGGGTGGGCTGCCCATGGCGACGCCGGATCCGACGACGGTGAGCGCGACGCCGGCACCGAAAATGGCGAGTTTCTTTCTCAATTTTCCCCCTGGAAGTGGGATCACGGTTCAAAGTCCCCGGGGTGGGCCAAGCACCCCGCTCCGGTCATGCAATTCCTCGTACACTGGGAATAAATCTTCCTAGCTGTATCCAAATCGGCAGCTCCCTCCATCGCATGGGTGCACTGCAGGTTGCATACCAGCTTTTGGTCTCTGCAGTCCCGGACCGCCACCTCCACGACATAATCAGAGACAGTGAGCTGCGGAGGCGCCATAATGCAGATGCTCATTTCAGGCTTCTCGGTCGTGACCTCATGACCACCGAAACCGATCACGGCGGCAACGCCGGGTTGCGTCCCGGCCGAGGCAATCCCGCCACCAATCGATCCGGCCAACGTCAAGGCCAAGACCAAGGCAGGCAACACTCTCCTAGTGAACAACATCGCTTTCCTCCTCGATACGTCGTGGGTCACAAGAGGCCCATAGGTTTAAATGAGTGGATTTTGAACGGAGTATTCGAATACATATGCCCCGGGTCAAGTCCCGCCGGCTGACCAGCGCAATCCGAGGAATAGAACAGTAGGATGTGTGCTTGATAGCGATTGACTACGGATTGGCTGCCAATCAGCAATTGCCTGCAGTCAGTCCTGCCCTCGATATTGTGAAACCAAGACCTCTCTCCTTGAAAATCTGCCCCCTCCCAGAAACAGACCTCTGTCAAGCACAGTGGCTGACTGTGGGCAGACGGTGCCAAGCCGGTCGACCAGGCAAAGATTGCGGCGAGCAATCCGATACTCAGGCTCACGCCGGAAAACTTGCGAAGCGAAATACTCATCGAGAACCCCCGTGATAGGCATGTTTCATTGCAACCGGTATTGCAGAACTCTCCGAGCCGCTTCGTTGGGTCGGCGAGATCCCGAGCAAAGTCTGGCGCGGTGGCGGCTGCCTGCCGATCGTTTACTCGGATCGGAAGGGGCGAAGTTGCTGGCAGGAGGATGTTTCGTGGTTTTCCGGTCCGGCCGCCCGCGCGGCTGATGGACTGACACCTTCCATGCAGTATCTACGCTGGTGAAGTGCGTTTTCTGTCCGGACCGGGCAAATCTGACCAGGAATTATCCCGCTGCGCCTGCTCGCCGGTGAATGAGGTCCGATCCTGGCAGTGCCTCGCGGGCGAGCGAGACGAGGTGAACGGCCGGTTCAGCGTCTACTGCGTCGATGGGGCGAACAGCGTCGTCATCGCCAGTTGTGTGTCCGCATACTCGGTTATCTCCCGTAACTGTCCATCGGACATATGACATACCCAGCAGTAGACGTTGTTGTAGGGGCGTCCCTCAGTGGTGGTGGCCTGGCCATGGAATTGGACCGCCATGTAGTCGCCCTCGGCGATGAACCGGTCCGCGGTGAGGACGACCGGGCCGGTGAATCGGTCGTCGACGGATGCGAGAAAGTTCTCTATCGCCTGCTTGCCGACATTGGCTCCCGACCAGGGGGTCGTACCGATCAGGTTCCATCGGCAGTCCTCGGCGATGAGTTTGCGAAGGTGCGTCGAGTTTCCCTGTGCGAGCTCGGCGAAGGCCGCCATCATCAGCTGCTTGTTGTCATCGGCACTCATAGCTCGTCCTCCGTTACTGGTTCTGTGGGGAGATATCTGCCGCAGTGAACCGAAACCTCGCGAACTACAAAGTCGGATTCAGGGTATATCAGACCGACGATCTTTTCTTCATTCAGGATGTGATCCTGCATCGCTGCTAACGCCTGCGGTCCGGTGAACTTGCCGGTCACCGGCAATCGCGGAATGTCCAGCGCATACAACGTGAAGACGTAGCGATGCACGAGTTCGTCGTTCCAAGACGGACCGGGGCCGTCGTAGCCGAAGTAGTCGCCGGACATCGCCGGGTCGTTGGCGAACAAGCCGGTGTAGTCGTTCAAACCCTGGCGCAGGCCGGGGAAATTCTGGATTTCCGGGCCAGGCTTGCCGCGTGGGATGACGCCGTCGCTGAAGCTCGCTGCGGCGATCGATTGCATAGATGGCGGAAGGTCAACCAGTACCCAATGAAAGAACTCGACGCGCGGCAGGTCGGCAGGGACGGTGCGGCCTTCCTGGTTGACATCGTCGCCGCGTGACGGCACATCGGGATCGTGACAGATCAAGGCCATCGATTGCGTCGCGTCGGGTGGTTGCGCCCAAGCGAGGTGCGGGTTGCGGTTGTCCGACAAACTGGTGTGGGTCTCGGGATCGCTGACCGTGAACGCGAATTCCCCGGGGATGTAGTCGCCATCTTTGAAAGAGTTGCTCCACAAATTCAAAGTCGCTCTCCTGCCGATATTCGGTGATCTCAGGCTACAGGCACCCCTTATCATTTCCCGGGAGCAACATTCGCACGAGCGATGTAGTCCGGAGTGCGTGGATCACCCGATGCCTGCGATCGTCGAACACCGCCATTCCAGGTAGTTGATGAACATCCAGAAGTCTTTGAACGCGGGATTTGTAGTCTGGCCGTGGTGGTATCGGTAGTAGATCTGCTGGCCGATGCCTGCCAGCCTGAAGAGCCCGAACACTTCGTAGAATGGCCAGTGCTTATCGTCGACTCCCATTGCAGTGCAGTAGCGTTCGACGATCTCGCGGCGGGTCAGCATCCCTGGTAGGTGGCTGGGTTGGCGGCGCGCGCTGCGCATGACTTCGTCGTCGTCGGCCTGTACCCAATAGGCCAGCGCGCCGCCGAGGTCCATCAGCGGGTCGCCGAGGGTCGCCATTTCCCAGTCGAGGATTCCGATGATCCGGGTCGGGTCGGCGGGGTCGAGGACGAGGTTGTCGAGCCGGTAGTCGTTGTGTATCACCGTGATTGCGGTGTCGGCGGGCTGGTTCTGCCGCAGCCAGTCGATAACGGCGGTGAAGGTGCCGACATTGTCGGTGCGGGCATCGGTGTAGCGCCGCGCCCAGCCTTCGACCTGCCTTTCGACGTATCCGTCTCCCTTGCCCAGTTCACGCAAACCAACGGTGCTCGGATCGATCCGGTGCAGGTCGATCAGCCGGTCGACAGCGGCGGCGGACAGCGTCCGCGCCTCATCCGCGCCGAGGAGTAGCCCGTCGGGTAGATCCGAGCGCAGGATTGTGCCGGAGATCCGTTCCATGACATAGAAATCCGACCCGATCACCGAGGCATCGGTGCACAGCGCGATCATCTGTGGCACGTAGGGGAACCGAGGGCGAAGTCGTTGCTGGACGGTGAACTCTCGCGACATGTCGTGCGCGGACGCCGCCTTACGGCCTGCGGGCGGACGACGCAGGATCAGGTCGCGATGCGGATATCGCAGCAGGTAGGTCAGATTCGATGCGCCGCCGGAGAACTGCCGGACTCGCGGACGGCTGTCGTCCAGACCGGCAACGCGGTCACGCAGCCACTCGTGGGCGGCATGGACATCGAAGAGGTCCTCGTCGCGGACGTCGGTGGTGTTTTCGGTAGTCAAGGTCACGCCTCCTGATACGACCGCAGTTCCTGCCTGGCGACTAAACCGAGATGGACCTCGTCGGGCCCGTCGGCCAGCCGCAACGACCGCGCGCCGGCGAAAGCGCGCGCCAGCGGGAAGTCGTCGGACATGCCTGCGCCACCGTGTAATTGGATGGCCATATCGATGATGTCCTGCGTCATCCGCGGCACCACTGCCTTGATTTGCGACACCTCGCTGCGGGCACCGGCGATCCCCTTGGTGTCCAACAGCCACGCGGTGTACAGCACCAGCAGCCTGGCCTGGTTGATGGCGATGCGCGCCTGGGCAATTCGCTCGCGGTTGCCGCCGAGATTAACCAGCGGCTTCCCGAATGCCGTGCGTGACAAGCCACGTCGGCAGGCCAACTCCAGCGCGCGTTCGGCCAGCCCGATGGCGCGCATGCAGTGATGGATGCGTCCAGGGCCCAACCGGCCCTGCGCGATTTCGAATCCCCTACCTGGGCCGCCGATCACGGCGTCGAGCGGGAGTCGCACCTCGGTGAAGGACACCTCACCGTGCCCGTACGGCTCGTCGAAGTAGCCGAACGTGCTGAGCATGCGCTCGACCTTCACACCAGGTGTGTCCAGCGGTACCAGGACCATCGAATGTCGCTGGTAGGCATGGGCTTCCGGGTCGGTCAAGCCCATGAAGATCACGAACTTGCAGTTCGGATGACCGATGCCGGTACTCCACCACTTACGTCCGTTGAGGACGATCTCGTCGCCATCGACCTCGGCTCGGGCCGCCATATTCGTCGCGTCCGAGGAGGCCACATCCGGTTCGGTCATACAGAAGGCCGAGCGAATCGTGCCGTCCAGCAACGGCATCAACCAGTCCTGCCGCTGTTGCGGGCTGCCGTATTGCACAAGCACCTCGGCATTGCCGGTGTCGGGCGCATTGCAGTTGAAGATCTCCGGTGCCAATCCCGAACCACCCATGGCCTCGGCCAACGGCGCGTAGTCGACATTGCTCAGACTCGCACCGTGTTCGTCCCCGGGGAGGAACAGATTCCACAGTCCGGCCGCGCGGGCTTCGCGTTTCAGTTCGTCCACCACCGGCGGCACCGTCCACGGCGCGACCGCCAAGGCGGCCACGACCGCCGACTCCTGTGGTTCTATGCGTTCACGAACGAACCTACGCACCTCGTCGAGGAGGGTCGCCGCGCGGTCGGAGTGCGAGAAATCCATATCAGCCTCTTGTTGGAAGGATCGATGTCGGATCAGCGGAACAGTCGTATTACAGCTTCCGCGACGCAGGCTGGTTTGTCGGCGTCTTCGACGTAGATGACCGCAGCCAGTTCCTCGACCGATTCGAATGCACGCATCAGCCGACCAATCCACCACTGCAGGTGAGAGTTTCGCCGGTGATGTAGTCGGACTCCGGCAGGCACAGCAGGTAGACCGCGCCCGCCGCTTCTTCGGGTGTGCCGAGACGGCCGAGCGGTGTGATGTGTGGGGCGGCTTGCAGGATCATGGGGTTGACGCCGACTTTGATCTCGCGACCCGCGATGTCGATGGTCGCGTCCTCGGCGGCAGATCCGGTGAGCCGGGTTTGGATGAGGCCGAAGGCAACCGCGTTCACGGTGACGCGGTAGCGGCCCCACTCCTTGGCGATCGCCTTTGTCAGGCCGAGGATTCCGGCCTTTCCCGCCGAGTAGTTGGCTTGACCGGCGTTGCCGTAGAGACCTGCGAGTGAGGAGATGTTGACGACCTTGCGGGTGACCGGATTGCCTTCCTCGCGTTCACGTTTCGCGGCGGCGCTGATGACTGGCTGCGCGGCACGCAGGATCTGGAACGGTGCTTTGAGGTGAACATCGAGGATGTCATCCCACTGCTCGTCGGTCATTTTCTGCACGACGGTGTCCCAGGTATAGCCCGCGTTGTTGACGATGATGTCGAGTCCGCCGAATGACTGCACGGCGGTATCGACGAAACGGGGCGCGAACTCGGCATCGGTGACGCTGCCTGCGCAGACTGCGGCCCGACCTCCCGCACTGGCGATCTGATCGGCGACCTGTTGTGCGGCAACGGGATCGAGGTCGTTGACGACCACGGCCGCGCCGTTCGCGGCGAGTTTGGCGGCGATGGCGGCCCCGATGCCGCGCCCGCTACCGCTGACGATCGCGGTCTTACCTGCCAATGGTGCTGACATCAGGATGTCGGTCCTTCCGTGGTGAGCTTCGTGAAGTCGCCGTGCCTGCCCGCACCGGCGGCGAAGCGTGCGGCGCCGGCCAGGCTGTCGGCAAGAAATGAGATGGTGCCGTGCTCGAATTCATTTGCTAGAGCCTCGGTTTCGGTGAGGCCATGCTGTTCGAGCATGGACAGCCGGTCGTGTCGCATGCAGGTCTGCGGGAAGCGGGTGAGTTCGTGAGCGAGGTCGCGGGCTGCGGCCAGAGCTTGCCCGTGCGGCACGACCCGGTTGACCAGGCCGATCCGGTGCGCTTCGGCGGCGTCGACGGGGCGGCCGGTCAGGATCAGATCCATCGCGTGGCTCTCGCCGATCAGCCGAGGCAGTCGCACGGTGCCGCCATCGATCAGCGGAACACCCCAGCGCCGACAGAACACACCGAGGACAGCGTCCTCCTCGGCCACCCGCAGGTCAGCCCAGACGGCCAGTTCGATACCGCCGGCCACGGCATACCCGGAGATTGCCGCGATCACCGGTTTGGACAAGCGCATGCGCGTTGGCCCCATCGGACCATCGCCGTCGGGTGCCGCCCGGTTGCCACGCTCGGTGCCGAGTGCCTTGAGATCTGCTCCAGCACAGAATGTTCCGCCGATGCCGTGCAGCACGGCGACTGCCACATCAGGATCGGCGTCGAAGTCACGGAACGCGGTGGCCAGCGCCGCGGCAGTCGGGCCGTCGACCGCGTTGCGGGCCTGCGGTCGATTGATGCCGATCAGCGTGACCGGCCCGTCGCGCTCGATGAGAACGGTGTCGTCGGACATGGAACCTACCTCCATCAGGCTGGTCTACAGCGACCGTGCGATGAGTTCTTTCATGATTTCGTTGGTGCCGCCGTAGATTCGCTGCGCGCGTGAATCGGCGTAGAGCTGCGCGATCGGGTATTCCCGCATGTAGCCGTAGCCGCCGAACAGTTGCAGGCAGCGGTCGATGATTTGGCATTGAATGTCGGTGACCCAGTACTTCGCCATCGATGCGGTGGCGGTGTCGAGGGTTCCGGCGAGGAACTTCTCGACACAGTCGTCGACGAACACCCGCGCCACCCGTGCGAGGGTCGCGCATTCGGCCAGTTCGAATTTCACGTTCTGGAAGCCGAACAGCGGCTTGCCGAATGCGTTGCGCTCCTTGGTGTATGCGAGCGTCAGCTCGACGGCGAGCTCCGCAGCGACCACACCGACGACCGCGATCTCGAGGCGTTCCAGCGGCAACTGCGTCATCAGTTGGACGAAGCCCTGACCTTCCTTGCCGCCCAGCAGATTCGCGGCGCGCACCCTGACCTCGTCGAAGAACAACTCCGCGGTGTCACCGCTGTGCTGGCCGAGCTTGTCGAGGACGCGGCCCCGCCGAAATCCCGTGCAATCACGGGTATCCACCAGCAGCAGCGACACCCCGTGCGGTCCGGCGTCGACGTCGGTCTTCGCCGCAACGAGGACGAGATCGGCGGAGCCGCCGTTGGTGATGAAGGTTTTGGCGCCGGTGATCACGTAGTCGTCGCCGTCACGGCGCGCGCGGGTGGACATGTTCGCCAAGTCCGAACCACCGCCGGGTTCGGTCATGGCGATCGCCGCGATGACCTCGCCGGTGGCCATCGTCGGCAGCCACGCCTGCTTCTGCTCTTCGGTGCCGTATGCCACCAGGTAGGGCGCGACGATCCCGCTGTGCACGATGTTGCCGAAGCCGGGCTCGCCGATGCGGGCTTGCTCCTCCAGCATGATCAGGTCGTGGGCGGCGGTGCCGCCGCCACCGCCGTACTCCTCGGGTACGGCCATGCACAGCAGGCCCAACGCGCCCGCCGCTTTCCAGAAGTCCCGGTCGACGTGCCGCTGCTCGGCCCATCGGGCCATGTTCGGGCTCGCCTCGCTGGCGAAGAAGGATCGTGCCGTCGCCCGTACTGCGACCGCGTCTTCGCTCGCCGACCACCTCGATGTGGCCGTTGCGTTCTGCATGAATAGCTTCCATTCCTGGTATCGACTTGCCAGGTCGGCGATTGCCGACGGCACCTTCGACGTGCCAGCCGTTCGCGGCTCGGGCAGCGCCCCGGCTTGCGTCTCTGCTACCCGCAAAGTGAAACAGTCCGATCGTACTGTTGTCAACACCTGCGATGATGCAGCCATGGCACGCACGGAAGGACGTCAACACAGCGATGCGGCACGCAGCCACCAGACCCGCGAGCGCATCCTGCGCGCCGCCGTCGACTGCCTCATCGAGGACGGCTACGCCGCAACCAGCATCGGGGCCATCCAAGCCCGCGCGGAAGTCTCGCGCGGCGCGCTACTGCACCAGTACCCGAACAAGGCCCACCTGCTCGTGGACGCCGTGCGGCATCTGACCGATCAGCAGATGCGTGAAGCCGCCGACAACGCGGAAACAAAAGCCACTGAAGAGGATTGGACCGACATGCTGTGGCGCAGCTTCGCCACTCCATTGTTCGGCGCCGTCCTCGAACTATGGGTAGCCGCCCGCACCGACACCGAACTGCGCGAGGCATTACTGCGCCATCAGCGGGAACTGCACGACAACATCCGCGCGACCCTCGTCAGCAACGTCGAGGGCGCCCCGGAGAACCTCGACACCGTTTTCGAGATGACCCTCACCTACTTCCGCGGCCTGGCCCTGACGACCATTCTCAGCACCAACCACCGCGACAAGTTGCTCGCCGACTGGCGCCGTACCGTGCACGCCATGCTCACCACAGCAACGACTCGCTGAGCTAGCAGGACTCCGTCCAAGCATTCGATCATCGGCACAGGCGCGTGAGCTCCTGCCTTCCAGCAGGCAGAGGATCGTCAGCAGGGGCATCGCGCGATAGCCGGATACTTGTCATGCGCCGTCCGACCGCGGTCAAGACTGTCGGCAATCGTCAAGTGCGCCAACGCACCTGGTTTTGTCGCTCGCGAGCGGCGTCAGGTGAGGGTGATGGATTGGATCATATGAGAAGGGGTGAGGCCGAACATTTCGTGCACCACCCGATTGAGGTGTGCGCCGTCAGTGAATCCGGCGGCATGCGCCGCGTTGGTGAGAGTGTCTCCGGCGCGGGCGATCTCGGCGGCGCGGAGCAGCCGAGCCCAGCGCACATATGCGGGAAAGGACAGCCCCATGTCGCGGGCGAAGAGCCTGCCGAGCCGATCCGCAGAGATGCCGACCTCGGCAGCGATATCGCCGACCCGGACCGGGCCGTCGGCGAGCACGGCCGGAATCAAGGTGATGGCGGCGCTGACACAGGGGTGCGGGGCTGTCGGGCCCGGCGCCGGGCCGAGCAAGGCAGCCAGCAAAGTGGACGGGCTGAGATCCGCACCGGTCGGCAGGTTCTGGGCTGCGATGGTCCACGCGGTGACCGACGTCCGGTCGATCGGATCGATGCGCGCGACGGCCGCCCGCGCGGCCGGAGAGGTGGGGTCGAGGTAGATCATCACCCCGGTCACTGCTCCGGCCTGGACGTGATGACTGACGCCGGACGGGATGATCGCCGCGCGTGCGTGCACGAGTTCGCCTGCGTCATCACCGAATTCGACCTCGCCGTCGAGGACCGCGGTGATCTGCACGGCGGCATGACTGTGCGTGTGCGCGTCACCCAGGCTACCTACATAGGTCAAGCGACCGGGTTCGATCGCCAACGATCCAGACCAGTCCATGTACCAGAGCCTATCGGCGCGGTGATCGAACGCTGGACGGGTCACATATTCGCCGAATCGGTACAAGCCGCAGGTGCCGACCGTGTCCAAGACTGCTCACATGACTAGTTCACTCCTGCGGTACGGGTACGTGCCGTTCATGATTCTGGGGATCGGCGGCGCCGCATTGGCGCTCGCCCACACTCCGGCGGCGCCGCTGTGGCTGCTGCTGCTCGTGCTGGCCGGGGTGGGGATATCCTTCGCGGTCGAACGGATGATCCCGTACACCGGGGACTGGAACACCTCGCACAACGACGCGGGACGTGACGCGATCCACGGCGTGATCAACGAGGGCGGGTTGTTGCTCACGGTGTTGGTGGTGCCGATCGCCGCCGCGCTGTCGCCGTTCGAGTCGTTCTGGCCTAACGCCTGGCCGCTACCGGCACAGGTGCTGCTGGCAGTACTGGTCACCGACTTGGGAATCACATTGGTGCACTTCGCAAGTCACAAGATCGGCGTGCTGTGGCGGTTTCACGCCGTCCACCACAGTGTGCGCCGCTTCTACGGCTTCAACGGCCTCATGAAGCATCCGCTGCACGGTGGTGTCGAACTGCTGGTTGGCACGCTGCCGCTGCTGATTCTCGGCATGCCCGCCGTGGTGGCCGAGGTGCTCGCGGTGTTGATCGCGGTGCAGTTGCTACTGCAGCACTCCAACGCCGACTACCGCGTCGGCCCGCTGCGCTACGTGCTCGCGCTCAACGAGGGCCACCGCTTCCACCACCTCAAATGGGCCGGCATCGGCGACGTCAACTTCGGCTTGTTCACCTTGATCTGGGATCACCTGCTAGGCACCTTCTCCTTCGATCCACAGCGCCGGTTCACCAGCGACGACCTCGGCATGGCCGCCAAACCGAACTACCCCGACGCCTATCTCGCTCAACTGGCCGAACCGTTCCGCCGTAGCGGCGCCTGCACGTTCACCGACACACCCCAAATCCCCGCAGCGGAAAACCGCGCCGCAGAGTTGCCCGCGACCAACCGCTGACCGCCGTGTGCCGTGTCGCCGACCAGCTCACCGACCTGCCGCGCGCCGAGCGGGCGTTCCGCGGCCGAGTGTCCTGCATGTAGCCGATACCGCGCGCGGATTGTGCCCGACAGAATGAGCATCAGATTCGGTGCGCGTGGCGCCGGGTGCCCATCGATCGGCAACCGATAGTGCGGGCAATCGTCGGATCCACCATTACGGGTCGATCACCGCGGCGGGAAGGTACTCGATGGGGACCGCTGAGTTCGACAAGTGGGGGCGGCTTCGGAAGGTCGAAGTGTGGGTGGAGGGCCGCTCGGCGGAGGAGAACGCAGCCCTTTATGACACCACCTTCGAGGCGACTATGCGGCACGCCCGCGCTGTGCGTCGGTCGCCCTGGGTTTCAGGATCGTTCTATCTTGTTGTCGTCGTGACGGTGCTGGCCGTCCTTCTGGTCGTCACACGGGTGGCTCCCCCTTGGGCAATTTTCCCGGTTCTGGTCGGAGGGGTATTGCTGCTGGCCGTGGTTGGCGGATTTCAACTGAGACAAGACGACCGCCTGAGCGAAAAGAACTTCCTCGCGTTGATGGCGCTCGCGCTGGGCAAGCTCCCCGCGTTGGTTCGCAACGGACGCGCCGGCACGGTGATCACGGCCGAAAGGGTCGAGCCCGCCAATGACCCGGGCAATGAGGGGAATGAACACAGCGGGCCCGGGGCCTAAAACCTCTATCGCTCGGCAGATTTCCGGCTAGGCGACGGTCAGTGCAGGGTGGTGGCGGCGCATTGCTTCCAGGACGGTCTCCAGGGGGACGGGCAGGGTCCATGCGGAGATCGCGGCGGGGCTGTAGCCGGATGCGCGCATGAATCGACTGGTGGTTCGGACGAACCACGGCAGTTGCGCAAGGTACGTATCCGGGTGGTGCAGAACGAATTCGAGGATTCGTTGCCCTTGCATGCGGTTGAGGCGGACGCTGTCGATGTCCGTCCACAGAATACGGCCCTGGTCGACGTGTTCGATCCCGTCGGAGGTGATGATCAGTTCCGGGCGTCGCCCGATCAATCGAGGAGCACCGACGTAGATGCAGAAGCCGGAGCACGCAACTAGGACGGCACCGAGGACACCCCGCACAAACGAGACGTCGTTGACGGTCAGCAGGACACCGACCAGGGCCATGACCGCGATGAAGACGAGCACAAGTGCAGGCCCTTTGGGTGCGTAGTACCTGGTGGCAGGTAAGTCATCGATATCCACGAGCGCTGAGAGTAGCCAACTTTTGTGCAGTGTTCCTCCACACTCGGGGCGGTTCGGAACACCGCCCCGCTGCGGTGGCGGGCGCAGGCTCGAACCCCTCACTCCTGCAGGGTGATGGCGGCGTCGATGAGTTCGGCGGTGGGGTAGCTTCCGTCTGCGCAGTAGAGGCCCCAGTTCGTGCTGAATTCGGCGGGGCCGGGCTTGAATGGGAAGGACATCGTGTTCGGGATGTCGATGGTGTAGGGGTGCGCGGCGCCGTTGCAGGGGATCAGCACCATCGTCTTCATAGCGAAATCACTTTGAATTTCACCCTGCCGCAGCATGCTGCTCCTCAAGCTGTTGGTGCGGCCGCCGGTGCAAGTAAAGGTGCCTTTGATCGTCACGCTGCCGTCGGCGTTGAGGCGCTGGGTTTTGTCGACGGTGAGGCTGGGGGACGAAGCCGCTGTGGCCGGTCCCGCCTGCAGGACCGTGGCAGCGAGTGCCACTGCGGCGGCGACGGCCAGTTTTCCTGGGATGGTGGTCCACCGTTCGGTGGTCCGGAAATATTCGATCATTTCACGACTTCCTTTGTGCAGGAATAGAAATTCGAGGATCCAGACCATGATTGGGGCCGCCCTCTGCAACCGTAGAAGCGCCACCCCGGACGAACTACTCTCAGTTGCTTTCTGTGCCAAGCGAATACATTACCGACTTGGCTGATATCGTTGACGCTGCGTGGAATAGATTGTGTACCAATATCTTTCCGCTAATCCCCGATTATTTCAACTCGACTTCACGGCACTGCGCCGACTGCATCGAAACCCACTGCGAGCAGCATCAACGGTCGACTACATAACGACACACGTGGTGACTGCTCGACTTTTCAACCTCGAATGAAATGCAATGTCACTACATCGGCAGGATCCGCACAAAATGTTCACTTTCCCGCAACCACGAGTGCTACCACCTCTAACGCAGTGGGACACAACGAATCTCACGTGGAAGCGCCGACTGCCGCGACACTCCATGAGTGTCTCGAGGCGATCCGTTCGCCCTAGCCCAGTAGCCTGTGCCGGTGGGGCCAATGGACAAAACTCTGGGAACAACGACGCGACCAGGCACTGCACTGGCAGCGGTCACTGTCGTCCTGTTCGTCACCTTCCTCGACACCACTGTCGTCAGTGTCGCGCTCGGCGATATCCGGCGCGAACTCAGCGCCGACGTGACGTTGCTGCAATGGGTGGTCAACGCCTACACCGTGGTCTTCGCCAGCCTCATGCTGGCGGGCGGTTCGCTCGGTGACCGCTGGGGTCGCAAACGAGTCATGCTCATCGGATTGGTGATCTTCTGCGCCGGATCGGCGATCGCGGCGCTTGCGGCCAGCGTGCCGGTGCTCATCGCCGGTCGCGCGATCATGGGCTTGGGCGCGGCCGCGTCGGAACCGGGCACCCTTTCGGTGTTGCGACACATCTTCCCGGATGACCGCAAGCGCGCCAAGGCGATCGGCGTGTGGGCGGCGGTGTCCGGACTGGCGCTGGCGGCCGGACCGGTACTGGGCGGGGTGCTGGTCCACGCGTACGGGTGGCGCTCGATCTTCTGGTTCAATCTGGTGATCGGGGCGGTGGCGCTCGTTGCCGCACTGTGGTCCGTCCCGGAAAGCTCCGATCCTGGCCTCGGTCCCGTCGACTGGGCCGGAACCCTGCTCGGCGCACTCTTTCTCGGGTCGGTGATCTACGCTGCGATCTCCGGCGAGGAAAAGGGCTACTCCGCGCCCTCGGTGCTCGCACTGTTTGCGCTCGGCGCGCTCGCGTTCGCCGCTTTCGTCGTCGTCGAAACACGGGCTCGCGCACCCATCTTCGACTTTCGATATCTGCGCATACCGGTGGTGCGCGGTGCGCTGGTGGTCGCCTTCGCCGTCTACTTCGGCGTCTTCTCGATCTTTTTCTTCACCGCGCTGTATTTACAAGTGATGCAGTCGTATTCGGCGGCACACACGGCGACGGTCTTCGTGCCGATGGCGGTCGCGATCGTCGTCGGATCACTGGCCGCCGGCGTCTGGGTGGCGCACCACGGGGCGCGCACCCCCATGATCATCGGTTGTGTGGTCGGCGCGTGCGGGATCCTGCTGACCCGCCATGTCCTCGCAGGCCCACTGCACGATCTGCCGCTGGCAGGAGCGATGGCGGTGGCCGGGTTCGGCTTCGGTATCGCGGTAGTGCCGTTGACCTCGGCCGTGCTGTCCGGAGTGGCTCCGGAGCAATCGGGTATGGCTGCCGCAGTGACCAATACGATGCGCCAAGTCGGTTCGGCCGTCGGTGTCGCCGCGCTCGGAGCAATGGTGAGTGCGTACCTCACCTCGGATCTGAAGGCGCGGATGACCGAATTGGGCTTGCCGACCGCACTGCAACCCACCGCCATCGACGCCGTCGAACGTGGCCGGATACCCCCGGGTGTCGACGTCACCCCGTATCTCGCATACCTGTCGAAGGTGTCCGACGTGCTCAACACCGGAAAGGCGGCGTTCCATCACGGTCTCGATGTGGCACTGCTGGTTTCGGCGTTGTTGATCCTGGCGTCGGCGGCTTTCACCGCGATCGATGCGGCATGCCACCGAGCGGACTCCACCTGACGCCTGGGCAGACTCACCGCTCGTCGACACCGCCGAGCACCGGTTTCACATCGATGACCGGCGTACCATCGAGAGCTTCCAGATCACGGACGGTCAGCACCGGTCCGTCCACGTCGACAACCGTAACCCGGTGCAGACCAACCGGATTCGGCCGATGTGGCGAACTGGTCGCGAAGACTCCGGCGGGCGGCCTCGCCCGGCTGCAGCGCGGATACACCACCAGTACCGCACGGTCCGCGCGATGCAGCCAGGTCAGCACCAGCACCTCGCCCCCGGCACGCAGACCCACCGCGGCCTCGATCAGCTCCGCGCGCAGGCGGATTCGCGCGATCGGCGCTCCCCCGTCACCCTGCTCCGGGGCCGCTGCCCCGTCGATCTCCACCCAGCCGACCGGGGACACCAGATAGCCATCGTTCACGGCTGACGCAGCCCGATCACGTACAGTGCTTTCGCCTTGACCAGGTTGGTAACGGGGTACACGATGGTCTGCAGTCCGTCTGTCACATTCGCTCCTTGTTCGTTCCAGTGGGGTTCTCCGGCTGTCCCTCCGGTGACGACTACTTGACCGGCCCGAACGGGAAGATGTGACACATGGACCAGAATTTCCTTGCCGAGCGCTTCGAGGAGCACCGCACGCACTTGCTTGCGGTGGCCTACCGGATCCTCGGCTCGGGCACCGAGGCCGAAGATGCGCTGCAGGAGGCGTGGTTTCGGTTGAGCCGTTCCGATACCGCCGAAATCGACAACCTCGGCGGCTGGCTGACCACCGTGGTGGCCCGGATCTGCTTGAACGTGCTGCAGTCACGCAAGGTCCGCAACGAGGAACCGCTGGCGGATCACGAACCCGCGGACATCGCGACCGATCCGGAAACCGAAGCGGTGCTCGGCGATTCGATCGGTCTCGCGCTGCTGGTGGTGCTCGACACCCTCGCGCCGCCGGAGCGGCTTGCCTTCGTGTTGCACGACATTTTCGCGGTGCCCTTCGACGAGATCGCCCCGGTGGTCGGCAAAACGCCTGCCACCGCACGGCAATTGGCGAGCAGGGCGCGGCGGCGCGTGCAGGGCGCGCGAGCCGCCGCTGACCGCGACCGCCAGCGTCAGGTGGTCGCCGCGTTCCTCGCTGCCGCGCGCGGCGGCGATTTCGAAGCGCTGCTGACCTTGCTTGACCCGGACGTGGTGCTGCGGGCGGACGCCACCGCGGTGGCCACCGGCGCGGTCGCTGCGTCCGGAGCCAAGGCGGTCGCCGACACCTTCGCCGGTCGCGCCAAGGCCGCGCGGCTCGCACTGATCGACGGCCGCTCGGGTCTGGTGTGGACGGTATCCGGCACTCCCCGAGTGGTTTTCGACTTCACCATCTCGGACGGCCGGATCGTCGCAATCGATCTGCTCGCCGACGTGGACACGATCGACCAGCTGGAGCTGCGGGTGTAGCGCTGAAGGAATCGCCTTACGCCGGTACAGTTTTCGAGCTGACCGGGGCGGCAACCGCCTGTGGTCGAGTCCAGCGCCGGATGATCATCCCCGAGGGGCACGCTCATCGGCGGTGGCAAGCGCCGCCGCCAGCGTCGCGGCCAATCCTGCGGCACCGGCCGCGTCCAGATCACCGTCTTCGCCTGTCGTGACGACATAGCGTGTCGCGCCGCGCTGTATCCCTCGCCTGTCGCGATAGTCGGCGACGAGCAACATCACCGTCCCGCACGCGGTGCCGGGAATCGCGAATGTGCGCCAGTGACAGCGCATTCCGCCTGCACCGACACCGTCGTCTTCCCACGCGTGGTCGGCGGGACGCTCACACCAGTGTGGACAAGGCGGTGACTGCTGAGCGGGCGGACGAGGATCGGTGCCGCAATCAGCGGGTGCGGGCGTGGCGGGAATGGAGTCACCGCCGGTCAGCACGCCCACGACCTCCGTGGGCGCGGGGAACCAGCACGCCCATGCCTGCTCCTCGCAATTCACGTTCGATGGTCTCGGCGGCCACATGATTACCTGCGGCGTGCAACTCGTTGATCCGAGCCGCAATTGCCTCCATGCCGTGTGTCGCCGCGATCTCCCGCAAGTCGTGCGGCATCGATGGAGGTCCGAACTGCAACCGCAGTTTGACAGGTCCAATACTTGTAGACATCGTCGAAGCCAATCTTTCCTGGACTGTAATGCAATTCGACCAGTGCGCTCCTACTGGTCGGATCCCCTCCTCCCGATCAGCGCCGCGCGGCTGCTCGAATTCGGCGATCAGCTGAGTGTGCCGAGAGTTGTCGCCACCGCATCTCGAAGAATGGGGAATCTTCAATGGCGCGATCGGTTTCCACTCCCCCGAGGTCATGCTTGCCCCCTTGCGCATCGCGACCTCTACCCCACTCGCCCTTCCACTCCTGTCAAAGGAGCTGAAATCAAAATTATCGATGATGGTCAAAGCTTGTGCACCGAGAGTAGGCGTCGTCAGGAACACAGTCAACCCACATCAATAGCTTTACAGTGCACGTTTATCGATGCCAGTGGTTTGCCACGGATACCGGAGCAGCCCAGTCGATGTGATGGTCGGTGAGCCAGTCGGCGGTGTTGGCGGTGCGGCCTTTGAGAAGTTTGAGCAGCACGTGATCGCGGAGCAGGCCAGGTATGCGACCGGCAGGCGTGGCGGCTTTGCTCATTCGCGCACTGGTGACCATGGCACGTGCCACCCGGGGACGACGCAGCCGATCGTAAGCGGCGAAAGCGGTTTCGATGGTCGGCAGATCGCGCAAGCATTGCGCCAGTACAACGCTGTCTTCCATCGCCATCGACGCACCGTGGCCTGCCTGGGGTATCGCCGCGTGGGCCGCGTCGCCGACGACGATCATGTTCCGCGTGTGCCAGGCGGGAAGCTTGGGCAGGTGATAGGCCGTGACCGCGACAACGTTGTCGGTCGACCGGATGAATTCGGCGGCGGGCGTGTTGTCGCCGGCCACGCAATCGATCGCCTGCTGTTGCCAATACTCCGCCGCGGTCACCCCGTCCTCGGAGTTGCCCCTTTGTGGCCCAGGGATATTCGTGAACCACCAGGTTTGCCCGTCCGGGTCGGTGATGTAGACGAAAGCAACGCGGCGGCCGTAGACGATGCGATAGGTCGCCGGCTCGGTCGGTACCGGACTGTGCCGGGTATATCCGCAGACCATCGTGTTTCCGGTGTACTGCGCTTGGGGTGCGGCCGCGTCGATGAGGCCACGGACCGTTGAGTGCGCCCCATCCGCACCGATAAGTAGCTCGCCCTCGCTCTCGCTGCCGTCGTCGAAGGCAGCCACCACCCCGCCACCGGCGGCGCTGGTAGCCGTGATCAGCCGTTTCCCGTATTCGATACGCAGACCACGCCGGATAGCCTCGTCCCGTAGAACCCGATACAGCTGTGCCCGGCTGAGCGTGCGCGGGCCGACGCCGTGGCTGCCGCCCATATTGCCCTGTCCCAGAAAGCGACCCGTCTTGTCGTAGGCCTCGGAGCGTTCCGCGGCGAACGAACAGTCGAGTACGGGCTGGTCGGCCTCGAGCGTGCGAAGAACATCCATGCCATTGGCGAAGAGGGCGAGAAACGCACCCACATCATCGGCGCCGTGCGGATATGCCTCGTACACCACGGATTCGATGCCGGCTTTCTGTAGCGCCATCGCGGTGACCGGACCGGCGATGCCACCGCCGATGATGAGCGCCTTTGTCATGATTCGTCCCTCTGTTGGCTAGCTTTTGACGTGGCCGGTTGTCATGGCGGCAGTGTCTGTCGTCATGTCGGCCTTTTCGGGAGTTCAGCGTGCTGAGGCGCCTACAGGAGGCAATGCACTTGCGAGCGTGAGGAGTTCGCTGACGTCAGCGTCGAATCCGTCGGTTGCCGGGCTGGCGATCGGCACGGCAGGCCCTTCGACATCGATGCCTGCGGCGCGGGCATGCAGCGCACGCCGCAGTTGCTGCGCCAGCTCGGCGGGCGTTTCGGCGCCTCGCTGATCGTCGCCGCGGAGATGGGCGACGTAGGGGCTGATGCGGACCAGCCCGTCCCGGCATTCGATGACCCGCCGGTAGAAGCGACGGTGCACCCCGGTGAGGCGGAACCTGTCCAGCCGAGGGTCGGTCGGCACGCGGTTGGTCAGCGCGTCTTCCGGGAATTCGGCGTGCAGCAGCGTCCACAGCGGGGCAAGGTCTCGGTATGCGCGACGGTGGCGCAACCAGATCCGCGCCGCGGCCACTCTGGTGACCGCGGCAGGCAGCGTGATCCCGAGGAAGAACAAGCCACACCCCGGCAGCAGCAAGACGACTGCGGTCAGCTGAATGGCGGTGGGCAGGTTGATGTTCGCGAAGAGCAGTGCGCCGTTGAGCACGAAGATGACGCAGACGACCACCAACGTCGCCGACCCCGCCGTGGTGATCAGCAGCGCGCGCCGGAACCACCCCGCGGCGTGGCGCACCGCGCGGCCGGTCGAGACTGCCGCGGTCACTTCCGCATAGAGCATGAAGGCGTTCGCGGCGGTGTAGAACAAGGCGATGCTGGCCACGCCGCGGGCGGCCGGATCCTGGTACGAGGACAGGCGCGCGCCGATGAGCCGCATGTCGGCAGGCATGATCACGGTCGCGACGAGCAGCACGATCAGCACGGTGACCAGCACCAGCGCTTGCCGCTTTGCCCGGACGGCGGCCCGTCGTTCATCGAGCAACGTGAACGCGAAAAAGCACACCATGCAGTACGCACCGGTCAGCACGAGCACCTGGCCGATGAATTGCCACCACATCGGATCCAACCCCAGGAAAGCCTCGCCCTTGACGGCCTGGAGGATGCAGGGCAGGTTCCCACTCCAGCACGCGACCATGGCGGTGATCCAGCGCAGCCGCACGTCTCGCGGTCGGCGCACCACGAGCGACAGCATCCATACCAGGGCGGCTGCCTCCAGCCACGCCACGATCGGTATCAGGGTCACAGCCAGCCCAGCCTGTCGTTCAGTGAGGATCCGAGACGCCGTACCGATTCGTCCGATACCAGCTGCGGCGTGACCCGGTCCAGCACCGACGCCCACTCCAGGATGATGGTGGCCACCGTCTCCGCCTCACGTTCCTGCGCGGAGTCATACGAGGTGCGGCGCAGCGCGCGACGCACCGCATCGGGCGGTAGGTCGCCGCCGCGGAACAGCTGCGCCGAGAACGACTCGTCCTCCTGCTCGCTGCGGTGACCGGCGAGCAGATGTCCGAGCTCGTGCAGAATGATGTGGTCTTGGTGCGCTTTGGTGGTTTCCTGTTGATAGAGGATGTAGTCGGCTCGTTTGGTGGTGATCCACGCACCGAACGGACCAGGCACGATGATCGGGTGCGGCACCAGCCGAATCGGTTTTCCCCGTTGCTCGCCGACCCGTTCACACAGCGTGGTCACATCCAGCGGTGGCCGGATATTCAAGTCGTTGAGCAGTCGGCGACAGCGCCTGCGTAACTCCCGCTCGGTCATTCCGCGCCCCCCTTGGTCGCCGATGAACCTCTGGCAGTACGGATACCGTGCTGACTCAGTTGTTGCCGAATTCGCTGCGCTGGCTCAGCCGGATGTCTCGCCACGTTCAGCCTGTTCCAGGCGATACACCACATCCAGCAGTTCCATTACCTGCCTGCGCCTTTTACTGGATAACTCGCCTGCCCGCAGCGCCATCATTTGCGCTTCGCTGCTTTCGGCGATCTCGGCGAGGCGGCGCTGCTCGGCCCGTAATTCCGCCAACCGTTCGCCAACCTGGTCGGTGACCGCTTCCTCGAAGAAGTAGGCGGGCGGCACACCGAAGTAATCCGCAAGCGCCTGCACGTGCCGCAATGTCGGATTGACCTTGATGCCTTTGCGTAGCTGCCAGATGTAGCTCTGCGATATCGGCACGCCGTCTGTGGTGATCGCCGAAGCCACCTGCTCGTTGCTGTACTCGCGGCCCTCGGCCGTAGTCACTGTCGCGAACAGGCAATTCAACTTCTCGGCGAAATCACCGCCCGCGGGCTCCCCCCTCCGTTCGCCCTTGTGCATCACACCCTCCAGGACCGAGCATCGTGTTTCGACCCCAATCAATCGTTCTCGAATCGAGGCTGTCGACGATGGTTGAAGCGCTGTGGTACGAGATTAAACTTCTTGGCAATGTGAGTCAATCCACATACCACGCGGCGCACCGCGGCCAAATCGGCTGGGCCGTAGCCCTTCTCGATCAGGCGGGCAGGCCTGCCCGGTAACCGGGCTGGTCGGGCGCGTGCTCACCGCCAAGCCGCATGGCCATGAATTTCGATACCCGTTGCCGATCTACACCCACTCGGTGAGGCGGACGACGAGGCCGTTCGGGTCGCGGACCTGGAAGTATCGTTCGCCGGAATTTTCGGCCCACTGCGAGTAGGCGAGTGGCGTGACGATGTCGACGTTCGCTTCTTGCAGACGGCGGTATTCACCGTCCACACCGTCCACGACCATGACGATGATCATGCCTTTGCTCAGGGCGCCCGCCACCGAGGGCGGCTTGAAGTCCGGGAGCCCGACCCGCAGGAAGGCCAGTCGCAACCCGGCCTGCGTGTGGGAGACCACGGCCAGGCCGTCGTCGGACATGGTGTGCGTGAACTCCAGCTGATCGACCAGAAAGTTGGCCGACGCGTCCGGATCGGGGACGTTGAGCATGATGGCACCGGCAAGGACGTACACCCATCGCCTCCGCTCGTCTGCTCGATCTGAAGACCATCGATGTGCACAACCCGCAGGTGAGGAGTATTTCACGGGTCCGAACAGAGCTTATCCGGCCGCCTTCCGGAAACGCCGCAAGCATTCGAAGGGAGTGGCGCGATCGGCGCCGCCACCGTGATCATCGACGTTGATCCCGAGAACATCAGCGCCGTCCTCGTCGATAGTGGGGAAGAGTCGTCTCCTTCGGATATCCACACCGTCTACTCGAGATATCCACAACTGGCACTCCATCGTGCTGAGCGGCCGCGGCCCGCTAATAGATCGAAAGTCGAGCAGCCAATCGCGGTACGCCATAAGCACTTCCCTTCGTCGCTGGTGGGACAGGGTTTTGCCGAGCAAGGAGAAGGCCCGCGAAATCGAGTTGAAGTACCGAGCCTGGGGCTGAAAGATATAGATACGCAAGCGGATTGGCCTGTGCGACAATTCCTGCGACTCCCACGAGGGGGGAAAATCCATTGCTAGAGAAGGTATTTCAACGTGCTTAGATCCAGCAGAGCAGCTGTCACCACCGTGGCAACGCTCAGCGCGCTCGCTGCGGCGATCGCGGTCGCCGCGCCTCAGGCAGCGGCAGATGTCAGCGTCCGTGTCAACGCAGGACAGAGCTTCGGTAGCTCGGGCGGCGCCATCGGCACCGGCTGCGCCTACCCGATCACCGTGTACTCGGAACCCGGCAAGGAGCTCTTCCTCGTCGACATGATCGGCGATGACCAGCGGTCCGCGAAATGGGAGACGTTCCGCCCGTATCGGGTGGTCACGGATGCCTCGGGGACGGCGTACTCCACGTGGACCCCCAACAGGAGGGGGCCGCTCAAGATCGTCGTGCTCGAGGCGTCGGCCGACGACGAGGACGCCTTCGATGCATGGGTCCCGCGCAATACGACGAACGTGGGGACCGGCATCAACCTCGGCCCCGCTTGCGCCGTCTTGCCGTAGTCGTTTCGCTGCAGACCGGTGTGTTGTCCACGGCCGAACGCCGGACAACACCCGGTCTGTCTCGCGTTCGGCCACAAATGAACTGACCTGCCGCGCTCGCGTGACACCAGCCGCCAGTGCGGCGCTTAGGCGATACTGACGACATGTCACGCACGGACATCCCTGAGCCACCGGACGCACCTCGACCCGAACTGGATGCCCGACCCGACTGGCAGCGGACCTATCACGTGTGTTTCCCGGTCGCCGCCGTCGTCGGCACGCAACGATGGGTCCTGCGGATCAACGGCTTTCCGGACCACCCGCTGTGGACACTGTTCGTCGACGGCGTCCGACGATTCGATCTCGAAGGCTCACCGCCGGGTTGGGTGCTCCCCGCCGCCGACGCCGCGCCACCGATGGATATCGACCTCGCGCACGACATCATCCAACCGGTGGCAAGCTACGAGGCCTACGGCAGCGAGATCGGCGATCCGTGCGACGACCCGGTCTGCTGCCCATAACCACACCCCACCGCGCGTGGTACTGCGTTCGGGCAGACGGGATTCCGAATCCGCCGGAGTCGGCACCGCCGTCGGACGCATCGCGATAGTGTGAGAGCTGGCGCAGCCCACCGAACTGCCTCGATGAAGCAGCAGGCAGTCTTGCCGAAGGGGAGGGACCGTGCAGCCAGATCCGCAGTCCGAGTTCGGTTTCATGCCCTTGTGGCCCTTCCGGAGCGTGGCGGACGCTGTCGACTGGCAGACGTCGTATCGCACGAGCGGCGCCGAGGACTGGCATCTCGATGCCGACCTGACGGCGCTCACGTTCACCAGGGAGTTCCTCGGTCACGTCACGGTGAACAAGGTGGTCCGCGGCACCGAACGCAGTGGCGTCGGCGGCCGCGAGAGCATGGTCAGCGTCGGGTTCGACGCGCCGAACGGGGCGCCGATCACCGCCGCCGTGCTGCACCTGGTCCGCATCGGCGCAGGCGATGATGCGCCATGGGAAGTCGTGGGGAGCAAGGGCGGCACGCTGTCGGTGGACACACCCGAGTACGGCGCGACGGTGACCTCGCCCGTCGAGATCGGTGGCCGGATCACCGGCGTCGATGAGAATCTGAGCGTCCAGATCCGAGTCCAAGATCTGGCCGAGCCGGTGGGTCAGGTGTCCGGTATCGCAGCGGGCGGCACCGACGAGCCGTGGTCGACGACAGTCACTTTCACCGCGGAACCAGGCAGCGTACTCACTATCGCCGTGTCGACCGGCGGCCATATCGCCGAAGTCGAGCACTTCGCGATCACCGGCGTCCAGCACTGAACCCGGCGGCGCGCGATCGAGATCCGCCACGCCCGACGTCGGCAACTCCCCGTCAGCGCAGGCGAATTCGAGGACAGCTGCGACGGGTCGTCGTACGGTAAGGGTGTGGTGTGTGAGGACTACGCCGCGCCCACCCGGTGGGCAGAGCGGTGACCCAGCTGATCGACTTCTCGGCCGCACTCATCGAGCCGGCCGACATCAGGGCGGCCGGATTCGCGGGCGTCGTAGGCTACTTCTCGGAGTCACGCCCCGGAACGAACTTCGGAGCGAAACCACTGCGCCGCGACTACTGTGACCGGTTGCGCGCCGAGGGCCTCGAGATCGTCACGAACTATCAGTACGGAAAAGGCCCGACCGCGGACTGGCGCGGCGGCTACGACGGCGGCGCGCGCCATGCCGAGACGGCGCTGCGCTTGCATTTCGAGGCGGGTGGGCCCGGCTATCGGCCGTTGTACGCACCGGTCGACGACAACCCGACCCTCGACGAGTGGAACTCGCTCATCGCACCGTTCCTGCGCGGGTGGGCCTCGGTGGTCGGTCCGGAATGGACCGGCGTCTACTGCAATGCCCGTTGCATCGACTGGGCGTTGGAAGACGGTGTCGGCCAGTGGTTTTGGCAGCACAACTGGTCCGGTGACCCGTCCATCAACGGTGATCATCCGGCCGCGCACATGCATCAGATCGAGATCGATCAACGCGAAATCGGCGGTGTCGGCATCGATGTCAACAACGTACTGAAACCCGATTACGGACAGTGGTCGGCAGCACGCGACCCGGCCACCCCGGTCTCGCCGATCAGCAGGGAAGACGACCAGACCGGCATCAGTCCCAACACCTCGTCGCGGGGTGGCGCGCCGGTGCTGTGGTTCCTGCTGCACACGCAGGAAGGCAACGGCACCGCCCAATCGTTGGCGAACTATCTGCAGAACCCGAATTCCGGTGTCTCTTACCACTACACGGATGACAACACCGGCACCGTGATCGACGTGGTCGACACCGATCGGGCGTCCTGGTCCGTGCTCGGCGGCAACTCGCGGTCGATCAATCTGTGCTTCGCCGGATCGCGGGCGGCCTGGTCGCGGGACGAGTGGTTCGCGCGGATGCAGCGCGGAATCGACTGTGCGGCATGGCTCGCGGTGCAGGACTGCCGCAAGTACGGGATGCCGATCCGCACCATCTCCCCGGAGGAATTGGGCCGCGACGAGCGCGGTGTCGCGGACCACAATGCTTATACGATCGGCAAGCGCGACGGCTCACACACCGACGTCGGCCCCAACTTTCCGTGGGACTACCTGAACGACAAACTGGCGGAATACGGCAACTCGTAGTGACGCGCGGTCCGCCGCACTGTGTTTCGGAGGGTCGGATGCTGAATCGGCGAACAGTGTTGGCCGGCGGCGCCGCGCTCGGGGCGGCACTGGCCGCTCCGGCACTCACCGGCTGCGATACCGATGCGAACGCGTTGACGTTCTTCTTTCAGGCCGCACCGGCCGAGGCGCAAGTGCGCAGACAGATCATCGAGGCATTCGGCCGGTTGCATCCGGATATCGAGATCCGCGTACAGCTTTCGGGCCCCGACCCGCAGCAGCAGATTCTCACCTACTGCGCGGGCGGCAAGTGTCCAGACATTCTGATGCAGTGGGAGTCCTATTCGCGCTTCGCCGCGCTGGGCGTCCTGCAGGACCTGAACGTCATGCTCGACAAGGACCCCGCCTACGCCGCGCAGTTGCGTGCCGACAGCACCCCGAATCTGTACGAGACCTTCACCTTTCAGGGCGGGCAGTATGTCCTGCCCGAGCAGTGGGCCGGAATCTTCCTGTACTACAACAGGAAACTCTTCGACGAGGCCGGGTTGGCGCCCCCACCGGCGCGCTGGGCGGACGCCTGGACCTTCGACGAATTCCTCAACGCCGCACAGGCATTGACCAAACGCGACAGCAGCGGCAAGACCACCCGGTGGGGACTCGTCGACGCCTGGCCGGTGCCGCGCTGGTCGGCGGCGATCTTCGGGATGAACAACGGTGCGTCCTTCTTTACCCCGGCGATCGACCCGACCAGAACGAACATCGACGACGATCGCTTCATCGAGGGATTCCAGTTCTACGCCGATCTGTCGGTGCGCCATCGCGTCGCCCCGCTGCCTGCCGACCTGCAATCCCAGTCGGCCCTCGACCTGTTCATTCAAGGCAAGGCCGCGATGGTGCTGACCGGGCACTGGCAGTACAGCGGCTTCCTGGCCATGCCCGACCTGGACTTCGACGTCACCGTGCTACCGGTCGGCCCGCACGGTCAGAGCGCCAAATCCGATATCGGCACAACCGGGCTCGGCATCGCCACGTCCAGCCCGAAGAAGGACCTGGCGTGGGAGTTCGTGAAGTTCGCGACCGGGCCGGAAGGACAGAAGGCGGTCGCGGCATCCGGATTGTTCGTTCCTGCGCTGAAGTCCGCCCGGCAGTCCGCCGAATTCGCGCAGTCGCACACCAGGATTCGCAACATCGAGGTGCTGACCGACGGGCCGGACAACTCCAATCATCTTCCGGTGAGCCCGCGCTGGCCGCAGGTCGACGCCGCCTTCACCCGGTTCGCCGACCGGGTGCTGCGCGGGGCAGCGCCGGCGTCCTGGTTCAAGAGCGGACCCGCTGACGAACTCAACCGGCTGCTGGCAGGGACAGTGTGACCACGCGCTCGCACGGCAGCAAAGACGCGACCACCGAGCAGCGGAGGTCAGGACTGACGCGCCGCAAGGCGACGGCCGGTCGCACCTTCATCGCGCCGAACCTGGTGGCGGTGCTGGTTTTTCTGGTCTTCCCGCTGGGGCTGTCGCTGTATCTGAGCTTCCATCACTGGAATATGTTCAGCGCGCCGGAATTCGTCGGTGCCGCGAACTATCGCCGGTTGTTCACCGACGATCCGCTGTTCTACATCGCGTTGCGCAACACCGTGCTCTTCACCGTCGCCACCGTGGTTCCCACCGTCGTCATCAGCCTCGCGGTAGCCGCGGCATTGAGCGGAAAGGTCAGGGGAATCGGCTTTTTCCGCAGCATCATGTTCATGCCGCTGGTCGCCTCCACCGCGGCGATCACCGTCGTGTGGGGCTTCATGTTCAATACCGAAGGCGGGCTGTTCAATACGATGCTCGGCTGGATCGGGCTCGGACCGGTGCCGTGGCTGGTCGAACCCGGCTGGTCGCTGGTATCGCTGTGCCTGGTGAGCATCTGGAAGAGTGTGCCGTTCGCCGCCGCCGTGCTGCTCGCCGCGATGCAGGGGGTGCCGAACGATCTGTACGAGGCCGCGCGCATCGACGGTGCCGGTGGCTGGCAGCGGTTCCGGTCGGTCACCCTGCCGCTGGTCCGCCCTGCCCTCGGCTTCGTCTTCGTCATCTCGATCATCAACTCGTTCCAGGCGTTCGACCAGGCCTACGTGCTGACCGGCAACTACGGTGGGCCGGAAACCGGGACCTACCTGTTCGGCATCATGCTGTTCCAAAACGCGTTCACCTTCAACGATCTCGGTTATGCGTGTGCCCTGGCGTGGGTCATCTTCGCGATCCTGCTCGCCCTCACCTATCTGCAGCTGCGGCTCGCACGGACCGAGGAGACCTGACCGTGGCCGCCACCGCGAAATACCTGCGCGTCATCGCCCGCCGCACCCTGCGCGGACTGCTGGTGTATGTCGTGCTGGCGGCGATGGCCTGGTGTGCACTGCTGCCCATCCTGTGGGCGCTGGCGGGATCGCTGAAACCGCAAGGCGAAATCACCGGCACGTCGCTCGTCCCGACCGACCTGCACTGGTCGAACTACCGCCTCGTCTTCGAATTCGTGCCGTTCGAGCGCATGTTCCTCAACACGGTGCTGTACGCCGGACTGGTCACCGCAGGGCAGGTGTTCTTCTGCTCGCTCGCCGGATATGCGTTCGCCCGCTTGCCTTTCAAAGGCCGTGACGCACTGTTCCTCGCCTACCTCGGCACACTCATGGTGCCGTTGACCGTCACCGTGATACCGCAATTCATCCTCATGCGCACCTTCGGATGGGTGGACAGCCCGCTGGCGATGATCGTGCCCGGCCTGTTCGGCAGTGCCTTCGGCACCTACCTGATGCGGCAGTTCTTCCTGACCTTGCCCGCCGAACTGGAAGAAGCCGCCATCCTCGACGGCTGCACCATCTGGCAGACGTACTGGCGGGTGCTGCTGCCGCACACCACTCCTGCGGTCATGGTGCTCGGCGTGCTCACCTGGGTCACCGTCTGGAACGATTTTCTGTGGCCGCTCATCATGATTCAGCGCGACAGCATCTCCACCCTCAACCTCGGGCTGGTGTGGATGAAAGGTCAATACACCGCGAACTGGCCGGTGTTCATGGCGGCGTCGATACTGATGCTGGCGCCGATGCTGGTCGTGTACGCGCTCACCCAGCGCGCCTTCGTCCGCGGCATCGCCACCACCGGGCTCGCTGGACGGTGAAACTCGGTGGGCCGCAACCGGTCAGACGCTCAATCCGCTCCACTGCGTCACGGTGTACGGCCGGTGACCCAGCTGCCCGTCCCACGCACTGATGAGCACCGTCAGGTTCGTCGGGCTCTCGCTGCCGGGATGGATGTAGCCGCCGTACAGGAACGGCTGTGTCCGTCCGAAGAACCAATGCGACGGTGGCCACCAGGCATTGGCGACGACCTGAGTTTTCGGGGCAGTCCACACCTGGTCGGGTCGCGGGGCGGTGCGGGTTCGAATGCTGCCGTCCGACACGTCGAAATAACACATGACGTACAGGTCGCCGATCCGTTTCACCGAGAACTCGCCGATCTGGTTCTGTGGGCCGAACACCGACGAAGGACCGGCCTGATCGGCCGGAACCCACCGCCATGAGCCGTTCAGGTACGCCCAGTGCTCCCGCGCATCGAGCAGGCCGTTGAAGAAATCGCCTGGCCGGTAACGGAACAACTGGATCTGCCCGCGGTCACTCCGGTAGAAGTGGCTGCCGTTCCACGCCTTGCTGAAGATGTACAGCAGCCCGTCGGGGTCGACGCCCGCGAAACTCCACATCATCTCCAGGCTGCCGTTGCTGCCCTGCGCATCGCCGGGCCAGTGCCGATCGAAATCCTGCCAGGTCGCGCCGTTGTCGTCGGAATAGGCGATGCCGGACATGAGCGAACCGTCGGTGGTGGCGCCCGCCTTGATCCACTTGTGCACCGAGGTGTACTGAATGAAGATCCGGCTCCGCCCGCCGACGGTCAACGTGATCGCATCGTTCGGAATCCGCGTCACCTCATGCCCGAAACCGTTGTCCGCGTGATGCTGATAGTCGAACAGTTCCGCGCAGGTCTCCGGCGGCTGGGACGCCGTAAAGAAGATCGGGGTGTTTCCGGACCGGTCGAACTCGGCCTGATACAGCATCAACGGACACCCGGCGTACTCCCCCGCAGCCCCCTGCCCCCGAAACGTGTCCCCGAAGACATACCCCCACGTCCCGTCGTACCGCAGATAGGGAATACCGAGATCACTCGACCCCAGGCCGAACCGACTGGCCGAATCCCCCGCGATGTCAACAAGATACGTCCCACTCTGCAACCTCGCCACACTCCGCGGCATGGGCTCCTCCATCAGCATGTCGACCCCGATAGCCCCCTGGCTGGACCCGAACCCGACAGCACAGCAGGCAACGTCACCCCCGATCATCCCAGCCCACCCACCCAACCAAGACCGAAAACCCCGATCCCGGAATCGCTGATCTCGATGAGGCCAGATCGGCCTCCCGGGTTCAGGGGTTCACGTTCGCATCGGGCCGGTAGGTGTAGTGAATGAGCCCCTTCTGGTACTTGCCTATCTTGTCGTACAGGGCGCGAGCTGGGGCGTCCTCGAGCGTGTTCCAGTAGAGGCCCGGGAAGTTGTGCTCCTTGGCGTCCTGTGCGACCCACTTGATGACGGCCGTCGCGACACCTCGCCGACGGACTTCCGTGTCGACGAACAAGTCCGCCAGATAACAACTTCCTGGCGTACCAGACACTGGCGTGGAACACGTAGTGCGCGATGCCGACCATCCTTCCGTCCAACCAGGCAACGATCCCGCGTACCTGCTCGTCGTCGAGCAGGCGTCGCCACGTCCGTTCGTAATCGTCGTCGCTGCGTTCGACCTCGAAGTACGTGTCTTTGCCTCGGGCAAGCACTTCCCAGCGGGGACGGTCGGGTTCGGTCAGGGGTCTGATCTCCACCACGGAATCCATCCTGCCCCACGGTCAGGTGGGTGGTCGGTGGACATCGGCGGCCCATAGCCGTCGACACCATTCAGGAGTTGGTCGCCTGATC
>NZ_BDAY01000003.1 GCF_001612685.1 Nocardia altamirensis NBRC 108246 | reverse complement strand
TTCCCACTCAGCACTGAACCACCCCACCGGATCCCACATACCGGGATCACCGGTGCCCCTGAGACCGGCAGCCGCGCCCAGCCCCGCCCTAACGCCGAGATCCGAAGTCTCCGATCGCGAACCCTCGCAGCCGCATACTTTCTGCCGTCCCGCATACGAATTCGTCGGCGATTCGCTGCGTAGGAAATCAAAAGGCATGCGGGACAGTGTCTTTGATCTCGAAAGCTCTCGAAACGGGACCACAGCCAAGTGACCCGGCTGGGACAGGAGAACGCGTGATCGACTGCGGAGGTCAGCCGGGTACGGCAGGCGAAGCAACCACGCTAATCGGATGCAAACCCCGAGACGGCTGTACTCGTCAGGAGACCGTGGAGCCGAAGAAGTTTTGCCTTCGCCGAGCCCAAAGCGGCGCGGTGTCAGACCAACCCGGCCCGGAGGGACGCGGCTTTGGCGAGTGCGACCTTGGTTGGGGCGGGTTGCGTTTGGGGTGGTGGTTTATCCGCTGGTTGAACGGTTTCCTGGCGAGCGGGACGGTTTCGGGGTTTGCACTGGATAGCGTGGTTGCTTCGTGTGCCGTACCCGGCTGACCTCCGCAGTCAGTCACGCGTTCTCTCGTCCCAGCCGGGTCACTTGGCTGTGGTCCGGTCCAAAGATCTTGAAAGAAAATCGACGGGAGTCAAATTGAGCGTGTCGCGCGGTGTGTTGCAACCATTTGACTCCCGTCGATGAAGTTGATCAACCATTTCACTCCCGTCGATGGGGCAACAACCATTTCTCTCCCGTCAACAAGGCTGGGCAAGCACTTCCCAGTGGGCACGGTCGGGTTCGGTCAGGGGGTGATCTCCACCATGGCGTCGATCCTGCCCCGCGGTCGGGGCGGTGGATTCTTACGTGTTCTTGCTTTTGGGTTGGCGTTGCTTTGCGGATGGGCGGACAGGATGGGGTCTACGCACGGATTGAGAGGAACGACATGCCTGTATTTCTGCAACTGATTCTTACCTTGGTGACGCTCGGCCAGTTGACGAGTAGCTCGGTATGACCGGGCGAGGAGGGAATGTTATGAGCACCTTGACAATTGGCATGTCCGCTGACGAACGTCCGCTTGTGCTGCCTGCTGCGGCGACGCGGTATTGGGCGGGGCGGCACGTGGTGGTCACCGGAGGTAGTAGTGGGATCGGGTTGGCGGTGACGGAGTTGGCGCTGGCTGCGGGGGCTCGGGTCAGTGTTGTTGCGCTCGCCGACGCTGCGCTGGAACGACTTTCGGCTGGTGCACAGGCGTCGTCGGACGTGTTGACCGTGGTCGCCGCCGATGTGAGCAATCAGCAGGAGGTGGCTGCGGCGCTCGATCGGGCGCGGGTGGCCAACGGCCGGATCGACGCGGTGATCGCCTGTGCGGGCATCGCGAAGCCGAACTACTTCGAGTCGCTGACCGATGCCGACTTCACCAGGCATATGGCCGTCAATTACTTCGGCGCGCTGCACGTCATCCGGGCTGCGCTGCCTGATCTGCGCGACGGCGAACGGGCGAGCATCACGGTCATTTCGTCGATGGCGGCGGTGCTGCCGTGCTTCGGCTACGGCGCTTACAGTCCAAGCAAATTCGCGGTGCGCGCGCTGTGCGAAGTGCTGCGCCAAGAGCTGAAGCCGCACGGCATCACCGTGACGGTGGTGCTTCCGCCGGACGTCGACACACCACAGCTCGCGGCCGAGTCGGCGACGAAACCGCCTGAGCTGCAAGCGTTGAGTGGGTCGACGCCGATCACTGCCGAACAGGTCGCGCATGCCCTCTTGGTCGGTGCGGCACGTGGCGACGCCTCGGTCATACCGTCCTGGAACGCCCGCCTGTTGAGCTGGTTCGCCGGGTTCGCACCGAGACTGGTCGCACGGTTCGTGGATTGGACCATCGCCCGCGTGCAGCGCCGCCGTCACGGGCGAGGGGAAGGCTGATCGTGTTGTATCGGTGCAGGATTCGGAGCCACACCGACCCAGTAGTGCTCAGCCTGCGGCGCCGAACCACTTGGGCAGCACCGTGATCAGGTCCTGCTGATCATCGTCGACCCACGCCACGTAGCCGTCCGGCCGCAGCAGGATCGCGGGCACCTCGAGTTCCTCGCTGGTGTCGACAACGTGGTCGACGCGATCCGCCCATCCCGCCACCGAAAGCAGGCCGGTCTGATCGAGGAGCAGTCCACGACCTCCGTGCATCAGTTCGTAGAGGCGTCCGCGCCGGAGCGGCATGTCACGCAGCCGCCTGCCGAGTAGTTCGTGCCCGGCGCCGAAGTCGTAACGGATGCCGATACCGGTGAGCTTCTCGATGAGGTGCCGGTTCACCACATCGAAGTCCATCAGCTCCGCTACCAGCCGACGCACCGCCTGGGGCCCCGGCTCGGGAGTTATCAGCAGGGACTGCGCGCGCGTGGTGTTCAGCACGTCGGCGGCCACCGGATGCCGTTCGGCCTGATAGCTGTCCAGCAGATCCGCAGGCGCCGACCCGTTGATCACGGCTGCCAGTTTCCAGCCGAGGTTGAACGCGTCCTGGATGCCGAGGTTGAGGCCCTGCCCACCCAGCGGCGGATGGATGTGCGCCGCATCGCCCGCCAGCAGCGCGCGGCCGCGTCGGTAGCGCTCGGCCTGCCGAGTGGCGTCGCCGAAGCGGGCGATCCGGCGCGGTGCGTGCGCACCGAAGTCGGTGCCTGCGATCTCGCGCAGTCGCTGCGTGAATTCCGCGAATGTCGTTGGGACCGTGCGATCTTCGGCCACGTCCTCGGTGCGCATGACGAAGCCGTACACATCCTGCTCGTAGGGCACGGGTCCGAACCGCAACAGGGTGGTGCCCACGTCGGCGGCCACGGCGGCCATCTCCGCCGCAGACGCGGTCACCTCCACATGGCCGAGGAGCCACTCGACCGTGGCAGGCTCACCGGGGAAGCCGATGTCGAGCAGCTTGCGCACGGTGCTGCGGCCGCCGTCGCAGCCGACGAGGTAGCGCGCCGACAACCGGGTGCCGTCGGCCAGCTCGGCGGTCACGCCGGTGTCGTCCTGGCTCAACCCGACCAGCTCGACGCCGCGCCGGATCTCGGTGCCGAGTTCGATGGCACGCTCGGTCAGCAGACGCTCGGTAATGTGCTGCGGGATACCGAGAATCCACGGATGCGCGGTGTCCAGTCGCTCCGGCGTCGGCGTCTTGATGCCCGCGAAGAACCCGCCGAGCGGGTACTTCGTGCCGAACTCGAGGAAGCGCTCCAGCAGACCGCGCTGGTCCATCACCTCGATGCTGCGCACATGCAGGCCGAGCGCTCGTGCCTGCACGGTCGGCTCCGGCGCCTGTTCCAGCACGACCACGTGCACGCCGTGCAGTCGTAACTCGCTGGCAAGCAGCACACCGGTCGGCCCGCCGCCGGTGATGATCACGTCGATCATGAAACCCCATCCACGTTCGCGCATCCTGGTTTCCGCAGCTGCTGGCTTCGGCTGAGCGATTGTGCCGCATGGGGACAGATCCGGTCACCTTCGGGTGCGGCGCCACTTCAACGAGCGAGTCCCGGTACCGACGCCTGCCAGGTGCAGCGCGATCAGCAGCAGGCCGAGCGTGGTCAGGGTGCCTGCGGTGATGGTGTCGCCGACGGTCTCGTCCGTCAGATCGAGTATCAGCGCGAGGGCGAAAGAGACTGCGGCAGCTATTGCCATCATGGTGAACCTCCTTGTGGTGCGGAGGAATTACCCAGCGCGGACGCTGCGAACCACCCGCACCGTGTGAATCGCCACCGAGTGGGCATTACGGGCGGTGAAGGAACGAGGAATCATGAGCATTTTCCGTAGTACGAACAGATATCGGCGACATGATCGAGTCGGCACCGCGCGGCGCGGGTGGGGACGGTCCGGCGGATGGGGACGATCCGGTGGACACCGGGGTTGGGGCCGCCGCGACGATGACTACGACCGCAGATCCACGAGTTCGGGTGGGCTGGAAGCGGTTGCGCGCTTCGGGTTCATCGCACGCGGCATCGCCTACCTGGTGCTCGGCATCCTCGGATTCATGCTGGCAATCGGAACGGCCGAGCACGAACCGGACGGGGGCGGTGTGCTTGCGGCGATCGCGAGCAAGCCGCTCGGGTATCTGCTGCTGTGGATTCTGGTGTTCGGGTTCGCCGCGCTGGTTGTGTGGCGGATCGCGCAGGTCGCCGGCGCGCGGCGGACGTACTCCGGCGGGCAGCGCGCCTATGCCGTGGTGTCCGGAATCGTCTATGCCCTGGCCTTTTTGGGCACGTTCCGGTTCGTGGTGCACGGTCGGACACCGAAGCCGAGCGACGCGATCGCGCGTGATCTGAGTGCGCGCATCCTGAGCTGGGACGGCGGTCAGGTGGTCGTCCTGTTGATCGGTCTCGCCATCGTCGCCTTCGGGATCTGGCAGACGATCCGTGGCCTCGGGCTCAGCTTCGTCGACGACCTCCGCATGGGCTGGATGACCTACGGCGCGCGCCGGGCCGCGGTCTGGCTCGGCCGGATCGGCTATCTCGCGCGCGGCGCGATCGTCATCGGCGTCGGCATCGCCGCCGTGGTCGCGGCCATGAACTACGACCCCGCCGAGGCCAAGGGCATCGATGCGGTGCTGCGCGATTTCGCGGGCATGGCGTTCGGCCCGTGGCTGCTCATCCTGATCTCCCTCGGCCTGATGGCGTTCGGCGCGCTGTCGTTCCTCGAGGCCAAGTACCGCAGGACCTACGGCGGCGTCCCTGTCTGATCCGGACCGGCCTGTTCGAGCGCCACAACCCCACCGATCTGTGCAGATGCGACTGCCTGACGGTGGGGTTCGCCGTCGATTACCGAGTAGAAGAGCACCGCGCACCTGCACAACAGTGCACATGCACTAAGTCTCTGTCTGAGCTATCAGCACTATGTCGATAGCGCATTGCTGCCCCGGACTGTGAGCATGATCCTGTCGCCTTGCCGGTGTGACCTGGGCGATAGAGCAACGATGCTGATGGAGGATCACGTGGGCAAGTCTCGACTGCGTCGACTCGTCGTACTGACGATGTCGGCGTTGGTGGCGGTGGGCGGCGCGGGGGTGGCTGCGGCCGATCCCCCTTATCCGACCTTCCCACCGGACCGAAATCAGTTGCCGCAGTTGCCGACCGAACCGCAGCTGTACGACCTGCTGCCGATTCCGACGCCGCGCGAGGATCCCTGGTACAACGATCCGGAGAACCTGGATTCGTATCAGCCCGGCCAGATCGTGCGCTCTCGTGAGGTGCAGACTCGGCTGCTCGGCATCCCGTTCCCGGTGTACACCAAACAGTTGTTGTTCCGGTCGAACGATGTGCACGACAACCCGATCGTCACCGCGACGACGGTCATCGTGCCGGGTATTCCGTGGTCAGGCAGCCCGCGGCCGGTGCTGTCGTTCCAGGAGGCGATCGACTCCACCGACTCGGCGTGCAATCCGTCGTACACGCTGCAGACCGGAACCATGAAGGAAGCCGCGCTCGCGGTGTACTGGCTGACTCAGGGTTTCGCGATCAACGTGCCCGACTTCGACGGCAAATTCAACACGTTCAACACCTATGCCGAAGGCAAAATGGTGCTGGACAGCTTGCGCGCCATGAAGAACGACGCCGGACTCGGTCTCACCGATTCGGGTATCGCGCTCTACGGGTATTCCGGCGGCGGATCGGGATCCATTCGCGCCGCCGAGTTGCGCGCGACCTACGCCCCCGATGTGCGGATCCTCGCCACCTCCATCGGCGGCACGCCGGGCAACCTGGTCGGCGTTGCCGCGTACGCGACCCGCGAGCAGCCCGGCTTGACCGGCACCAGTAACTTCACGATGTGGCTCGGCCTGGCCAGCCTCGCGCGCGAGTATCCGGACGTGTTCCGGCCGGAGAATCTGCTGAACGACGAGGGGCAGCGATTGCTCCGGGATTTCCAGAGCCGCTGCTATGCGACCATCGCGCTGTCGGGCGTCTACCGGCCGCTCAGCGACTACTACCAGCCGGGCCGGTCGCTGGAGACCTCGCCGGAGATCCTGAAGGTGTTGCAGGACAACAGCCTCGGCCAGCACATCCCGGACACCCCGGTGCTGTGGTGGCACGGCATGTGGGACGAGCTGATCCCGCCCTCGGTGGTGTTGCCGACGGTGAACTCGTACTGGGAGCGCGGCGCGGATCTGCGCTTCTACACCGTGCCGGTGCCCGAGCACATCACCAACGCGGTGACCGGTTGGCCGCCCGCGGTCGCCTGGACCAGCGCGGTGCTGCGCGGGCTGCCACCCGGCCCGAAGTTCAAGGCGGACTTCCAACCGCTGCCGCCAGGGTTCCCCGGTAGCTGATGCTTCGCCCGGCGGCACGCGGGGGTGCCGCCGGGCGGAAGGACCGCGTATCCTCCGCAGGAGTTTGTGCCGAGAGGCGGGAGTCCGATGACGCACATCCCCCTGACCGGCGAACTGAACAGTGGACCGGACCGATGGCCTGCGATGATCGCCGCCATCCGGGCGCGCGCAATCGCGCTGACCGACCAGGTTCGCGTGGATGTGCCGCCGTACGACGCATTGCCAGCGTCGCTGTTCGTCGCCGATTTCGTGCCGAGCGCGCGGTTGAACCTCGAACTGTTCTTCCGCTACGCCGTCGACAACGTCGAACCCTCCGAGCACGACACCCTTCCGCTGATCGAGCGGGCCATGAAGCTGGTCAGGGACGGCATGCCGCTCGCCGAGGTGCTGACCAACTATCGCGTCGGCATCGGCTTCTTCTGGTCGCAGCTGATGCCCGCGATCGACGCGGGCGATCACCCACTCATCCCGCAGCTCGGCTTGCTGCTCACCAACTATTCGAGCCTGGTCATGTCACGCATCGCGATCGCGCTGGTCGATGATGCGCGGCAACCTCGGTGGGATCTGTTGGAGCAGAACGAGATCGCCGCCGCACTGCTCGCCGGGCGGGACCCGAGCGAATGGACCCGCGACCACGAGGTGACTTTGGCGGAGGCCTTCCTCGTCGCGGTCATCCGCCTCGGCGAGTCGGCGCCGGGCACGCTGACCGGTCTGCGCTCTCGCATCGGCAAGGTGCCCGGCGCCTTCCTGCACCGCGATCGCGGCGGCTGGACCGCGCTGGTGCCGCTCGGCCCGAACGACCATGCCGACCCGGTCGGGGCACTGGTCACCCGACTCGACCTGCGCGACAACGGATCCCATCCGCAGTTCTGGATCGGCGTCGCCACCGCGGCCGCGCACGCCGACATTCCGAGCGCGTACGCCGAGGCCCAGATCGTCGCGGAAACCGCACGCTGCCTTGACTTTTCCGCCGTCGTCTGCCGCCGCCAGGACATGATGTTCGAGTACGCGATAGCGACGACGGGCGCCGCACTGCCCAACCTCGCCGCGATCCTCGATCCGCTCGACGACCACCCGCTCCTGGTCGGCACCCTCGACCAGTACGTGGCCAACCAGTTCAACCACAACGCCACCGCCCGCGCCCTCTATATCCATCGCAACACGGTGACCTACCGACTCTCCCGCATCGCCGACTTCACCGGCTACGACCCACAGGACCCCGCAGGCATTTCCACGCTGATGGCGGCCCGCGTCGCCCGCCGTCTGGTCACCAAATCCTTCCGCACGTAGCGCGATAGCACCGACTCAGAAGGTGGAGCGGTCACTCGGACGACATCGTGCTCGATCCGGCGCAGCGTGATCTCCGCGGCGGAATCACCGGACGCGGGCGCAGCGCGACGGGATAATCGGTGGGCGCCTGGAGCGGGGCAGGCGGTCGAAAGGAGACCACTGTGGCGGACTCGACTAATGGGCGACCGTTTGCGGTTGGCACGCTTGCCGGTGGGAATCCGCCGGTCGGCGGCACGCGGTTCTTGGTGCGGATGGCTCGGCTCGGACGGCTGGATTCGGTGCTGACGCCGGATCATTTGATCAGCGTGTTTCCGAAGTCCATCTGGGACACCGACTTCACACCGCAGGCGAAGGTGGTGCGCAGCCCGGACGAGCAGCTCGATTTCGCGCCGCTGCTCGGTCATGTGGCGGCCGGGGCTGGGCGAGTGCAGATAGGCGTCGGAGCGACCGATCCGCATCGCAGGCACCCGGTGCTGTTGGCGCAGACCTTTCTGACGCTGGCGCAGATGACGAAGGTGCCGCCGATCCTCGGGATCGGATCCGGTGAGCGAGAGAACCTGGAGCCGTACGGGTTCACCTGGAATCGGCCGGTCGATCGTTTCGAGGAGGCGCTGCAGGTGCTTCGCGCGGCGCTGACCGCGCCGGAGTCGCTGGACTTCGCCGGGAAGTATTACCGAATCGACCGGGCAGTAATGGATTTGACGGTTCCGCCGGATCGGATGCCGCAGATCTGGATCGGCGCGCACGGGCCGAGGATGCTCGAGCTGACGGGGCGCTATGCCGACGGCTGGTATCCGTGGGAGACGGTGTCGCCGCAGGAGTACGAACGACGACTGCACGTGGTCCATGCGGCTGCGCGCGCTGCAGGCCGTGATCCCGACGCGATCGTGCCTGCGCAGATGATCCAAATGCTCACCGCGCGTAGCCATTCGGGTATCCGGCGACTGCTGCGCGCCCCCGCGGTCCGTTATCTCGGCTTGATGGCGCCGAACGCGGTGTGGGCGCGCTGCGGTGCGAAACATCCTTTCGGCGAGGACTTCCGAGGGCTGATCGATCTGATGCCGCATCGGCTTTCCAAAGCCGAGGTGTACGAGGCGATCGCGGAGGTCACCGACGAGGTGCTGCACGAGTGGCTCACGATCGGCACGCCGCGCGAGATTCTGGCGCACCTGCGCGAACTGTCCGACGCGGGATTGCGGCACGCCATCGTCTTTCCGGCCGCCGCGCTGGTCTCGAACGCGGACGTGGCGTTCGGATACGGGGTCGTGTTGTGGCTGGCGGCGCAGCTGCGACGACAAACGGAGTGAGCTCAGGGGTGGGGCCAGCACCACCACCAAGAAGGGTGGTCACTACCTGGGAGAGACGCACAGCTTCTTCGTAGCGTGACAATGTCCGCCACGAAGGGAAGAGTTTTGCGCATCAAGGTAAGTCGTCGACCGTTGGCCACCGCACTGACGGCCTGCGCGGTGGTAACCGTCATGGCATCGTGCAGTTCCCCAGGAACCGAGCAGGTCGGGCAGGTTCCTGCCGACCCAGGACGGGCGGCGATCGTCGACGCCCTCGGCAAGCTGATCTCGGAAGACCGCCTGCCCGGCGCTCAAGTCGTGCTCACCGAGCACGGTAAGGTCTGGACCGCTGCTGCGGGCGCGGGCGACCTCGCGCACGGCACTCCCTTCCAGGACAACGCCCGTGTACGAATCGGCAGCAACACAAAGCCTTTCGTGGCGACCGTCATGTTGCAGTTGGTCGCCGAGGGCAAGGTCGCCCTCGATGCGCCGGTGGCGCAGTACCTCCCTGGCGTCGTACAAGGTCCCGGCATCGACGGACATCGGATCACGATCCGAAACCTGTTGCAGCACACCAGCGGACTGCCGGAGTACGCGGCAGAGTTCGGCGTGACCCCCAAGCCGGGACAGCTCGACATGAACACCGAGCGCGTGCGATGGGGCAAGGTGGACATCGCCGAAGTCGTGCGCGACGCGCTCACCGCACCCGCTGATTTCGAACCAGGGACGCAATGGGCGTACTCCAACACCAACTACGCCATCGCGGGCATGGTGATCGAGAAGATCACCGGGGACACCCTTTCCGCGCAGCTCACCCACCGCATCATCGAGCCACTCGGCCTGCGCGACACCTATTACCCCGACCCTGATGAAACCGGGATCCGCGGCCCTCATCCCCGCGGCTACCGCACGACCGACGGCACCCGGATCGACTACACGGAGCAGAACGTGACATCGGCAGGCGCGGCGGGCGCACTCGTCTCCACCGGCGCCGACCTCAATCACTTCTTCACCGCCCTCCTGAACGGTGAACTGCTCCCCGCTGCCCAGCTGGCCGAGATGAAAACGACTGTCCCCCTGCCGATTCCGGGGTCGACCACCAGTTACGGGCTCGGCCTGATGCTCCGCCGACTCTCCTGCGACAAGGACGCTTGGGGCCACGGCGGCGACATCGACGGCTTCGAGACCAGAGGCGGCGTCACCACCGACGGCCACGCAATCACGATCAGCGTCAACGAGGTCCCCGAAACCGCCGAGCCCACACAGCACATCACGGCAATCGTCGACAGCGCCCTCTGCGCGCCATGACCAGCTGTGCGCTGCCGGCGCTCAGATCATCGAGCGGTAGATCCCCTGCGGTTCACCGCCGAGCTGGGTCAGCGCCGAAGCATGGAAGATCGAGCCTGGCACGTGGATCGCGTGGGCCAGTCCGGCGTGCGCGTCGCGCCAGAATCGTTGCAGCGGCGTCTTCATCTGCAAGGCACCGCCGCCCGAACGGGCGAAGATCTCGTCGACGGCTCGAACCACCCGCCACGCGGCGGCGGTCTGCGTGCGTCGACCGATGGCGCGCAACTCGAAGGTGATGTCCTGTCCCTTCTCGCTCATGTCCCAGAACCGGTCCACCGTTTCGAGGATCGCGGCCCTCGATGCCGCGATCTCGGCGGCGGCCTCGCCGATCGCGAACAGCACGTACGGGTCGTCCTTGATCGCTGTGCCCGCCACCGTGATTCGCGATTTCTGTGCGGCGAGGTGGCAGGCCAAGGCGCCCTCGGCGATGCCGATCAGCGACGAGGTGATGCCGAGCGGGAAGATGCAGGAGAACGGAAACCGGTACAGCGTCTCGGTGCGACCCGCCTCCTTCGGCGCGGTGCCCTCGAAGACTTTCGACGCATCGATGGTCCGGTGGGTGGGAACGAACGCCCCCTTGACGATCAGGTCTTTGCTTCCGGTGCCGCGCAGGCCGACGACATCCCAACTGTCCTGGTCGATGTCGTAGTCGCTGCGTGGCAGCAGCACATGCAGCATTTGCGGCGGCAGCAGTCGCTTGCCGTGCTTGTCGCCGACGGCGGCGCCGATCATCACCCACTGACAGTGGTCGGTGCCGGACGAGAACGACCAGCGGCCGCTGAGCTGGTATCCGCCGTCGACCGGAGTCGCGATACCCATCGGCGCGTACGGCGAGGCCATCCACGTGTCGGGGTCGGCACCCCACACCTCGTCTTGGGCCGCAGGATCGAAAAACGCGAGCTCCCAGGGATGTACACCGACGATGCCGGTCACCCACCCGGCGGCGCCGTCCATCGCGCCGATCGCCATGGTGGTTTCGGCGAACTCGCGCGGGTGTACTTCGAGACCGCCGTACTGCTTCGGCTGCAGCATCCGGATGGCGCCGGACTCCCGCAACCGCTGGGCCACGGTGTCGGGCAGTCGCATCAACTTGTCGCCCTCGACGCCTGCCGCGCTGATCTCGTCCGCGTACTGCTCGATGCGCTCCAGAACCTGCGCCATCACATTCCCCGTCCCTTCCGGTCCGACCACGAACCCCTAAACTAGAACGCGTTTCATTATGGTGGGGGCGGAACTCTCGAGTTTGCTCCGAGATGCCGCACGAGAATCCGTCCTGACGCAGGTCAGCGGGTTTCCGAGACGCGGAGGGCAACCCGCTGCGGCATCCGGTCGGCATCGAGATATCCGCGAAGCCGGGCGAGCGTGCCATGCACCATGAGGATCGCGGCAGTGGCGAGGCCCGCAGTCAGGCCCAACCAGACGCCGATCGCGCCGAGGCCGAGGGGGAAGGTGAGCAACAGCGCGACCGGAAGGCCGACCACCCAGTTGCCGAGCAACGATGCGCGAAAGCCGACGCCGGTCTTCGTCAGACCGCGCAGCAGGCCGACCCCGAGAGTCTGTGCCGCGTCGAAGAATTGGAGTACGACCGCGACGCAGAGAAACGTGGACGCGATCTGCAGTGTCGCCGCCGACTCCGCACCGTCGAGAAACCAGCGAAGCACCACATCGGGGGCGAGCAGGTACAGCAGCCCAGCCAGCGCCGGAATCACCGCGGCCTGCCGCACCGCCAGCCAGGTCAAGGCGTGCGCCTGCCGGTACGCCCCACCGAAAACCGCTCGGCTCAACAGGATCGAGGCACCGTGCGACAGTCCGACCGCCGCCTGCAGCACGACGTAGACGACCTGACTGACGACGTTGTGCGCGGCCAGCGTTGCCGCCCCGAACGTGCCGATCACCAGACCGAGCACCGAGAAGATGCCCGCCTCGGAGCCGAAGGTCAGTGCGATCGGGGCGCCCAGTCGTAGTTGGCCACGCACGTCCGGCCAGCGCACCGGCCAGATCCGCACCGACAGCGCCACATTCAATGCCGGATCGCGGCGCACGAGCAGCCAGAAAACCCCGGCAGTGAGCAGGAAGACCAACGATGTCGCGGCACCGATGCCGGTGAGTCGCAACGCCGGTAGCGGGCCGACGCCATAGACCAGGCACGGCACGAGCACCAGGTTCAGCAGCGCGGCGCCGAGGGAGACCATCGACGCGACTTGGGCGCGTTGCATGCCGATGGTGTACAGGCGCAGCACCTGAAACCACAAGTACGGCAGCAGCGCAGGCGCCAAGGCCACGATCATCGGTCGCGCCGCGTCGAGCACCGCCGCGTCCTGGCCGAGCCATTGCAGCGACCAACCGAACCCGATCAGCAGTAGCCCGCCGAGCACGCCGGACACCGTGGCGATCGCGAAGCTCGACCGCAGCACCGCCCTGACGTCGGAATCCGGTGCCACCTTGCGTTTTTCGGCGCTGCTCACCGCGATCGCGACGAGATTCTCGGTGCCCGTGATCACGCCGACGCAGATGCTGCGAATCTGGTTGAACAACAGCAACACAAGGCCGCCTGCGGCGATGTGGCGCACACCGAGTGTCCCCATTACCGCGTAATTGGTCGTCGACATCGCGACTTGCGTCAGCTGCACCACCGAAATCAATGCACCGAGCGTTGCCAGCCGCCGACCATCCGAATAGCTCACCAGACCTCCTCAGCCGCACCTCGGTGCCAGAAGCGGGGATCGTGCCAGGTAGGAGCGTTGAGCAACAAGCTGTTGGCAGAATACTGTGCCGTTGCGGAGTTCGACCCGAAAACGCTACGCATTCGGCTGCCGACATGCGACGCGCTCGGAGCACACACAACTGTCGGCATTCGACAGGTATTGTTCCCCCGGCTGTTCGTTTACCGAGGATTTATGCGCCGCGCCCGGACGGTGAAACCACACGCTCACGTCGGGTGTCGAACTATGCGACAGCACCGAATAGCAATTCCTACTTATGTGGAGGCGTCGTGAACTGGGAGCAGTGGCAGGACAGTTGGGACCGGCAGCAGGAGTTCTACATGCCCGACCGCGAGGAACGGTTCCGGGTGATGATCGAGCTGGTCGAGGCGGTCGGCGGCCACGCGCCCCGGGTGCTCGACCTGGCCTGCGGCACCGCGACCATCAGTCACCGGCTGTTCGCGCGGCTGCCCGAGGCGAGGTCGGTCGGGGTCGATCGGGATCCGGCGCTGCTCGCGATCGCCCGCGGTTCGTTCGAGGGCGACTCGCGGATGACGTTCGTGACCGCCGACATCAAATCGCCCGACTGGATGTCCGGCCTGCCCGACGAACCCTTCGACGCGATCGTCACCGCGACCGCACTGCACTGGCTGAAGGCCGAACCGCTCGCGCGCCTCTATGGCGACCTCGGCAAACTGTTGCGCCCCGGTGGCATCTTCCTCAACGCCGATCACATGCCGGAGCCGGGAACGCCGCTGCTCAACGCCATCGACGAGACCGTGCAGCAGGCGCACCAGCAGCGGGTAACCCGTGCGGGCAGCATGGACTGGGAAGACTGGTGGGTCGCGGCCGCCGCCGACCCGCAGCTCGCGGCCGAGGTCGCGGCCAGCCGCGAGATCATGAGCACCCACGTCAGGGGTGAGGAGCATCCGGCGGGGTGGCACATCGCGCAGCTGCGCGAGGCCGGCTTCCTGGAGGCGGGCATCGCGTGGCGCTCGGTGACCGACGCTTTGGTCGCCGCCATCCGCTGACCGCGGCGGCCAACCGGTCACGAGCCGCTCAGGGGAGCACCGTGCACTAATCCGGATCACCCGTCGCCCAGTTCATTCCGCACTGGGTACCGGGTGATCCGGATGTGCCCCGGCGTGGTTCAGACCTTGCGGGCGATACCGCCAACCATCAACCGCTGGCCGATGCTCAACGGACTCGACACCTCGCCGTCGGGATGCCATTCGGGCAGGTAGACCAGGCCGGGCTCGACCAGATCGAGGCCGCGGAACAACCCGAGAATCTCTTCCTCCGTGCGGAAGCGGCCGGTGCCGAGGAATTGCAGGAACGACTTCTCCAACTCGCGCGCCTCCGGGCCGGAGTCGCAGAAGTGGGTGATGAACACGTAGCTGCCCGCGGGCACGGCGGCGATATACTGGTCGACAATGCCTGCCGGGTCTTCGTCGTCGTGCAGGTGATGCAGGATGCCGACGAGCAGCACCGCCACCGGTTCCGCGAAATCTATCGTCTGCTGGACATCCGGGTCGGCCAGCACCGCCGCGGGCGCGCGCATGTCCGCCGCGACGACCGTCGTCCGCTCCTCGTCGGCCACCAGAGTTCGACCGTGTGCCAACGCGATCGGATCGATGTCGACATAGACGACGCGCGCCTCCGGCTGCAGCGCCCCCGCCACCTGATGGGTGTTCTCCATGGTCGGCAATCCGGCGCCGAGATCAAGGAATTGTTTAATGCCCGCTACGCCTGCCAAATAGCGCACGCCTCTACCGAGCATCGCCCGGTTCACCTTGGCCACCTCCGCGACCTCGGGCACCGTCTCGGCGAGGTGCTCGACGACCGCATGATCGGCAGGGAAATTATCTTTTCCGCCTAGTAACGCGTCGTAGACGCGCGCAATACTCGGCTTGGATGTGTCGAACTCCGCTGACTCCGAACCTGACATTGTTCGTCCTCTCGCATGACACCCGCAGGGTCACTGTCCCGCTCCTCGCATGCACCTAAGCATGAATGTTCAACCATGGCGGCACATTTACTGAACCGTGACACACATGAGCGGCCTGTCGCGCGAAAGTCGGCCGAATGTTCGATATCTCGGCCGAGATCTGCATCGAATATGCGAGTTTCCTCGTCCGGACTTCACATTTGGTGTAAGTGGTTGAGTCGCGGTGTACTTCGCGGACCGGGATCGAGACGGCAGTTCTCGGACACACCGTCTACTTGCATGCGTGAGTGGCGGTCGGCTTCGTCGATGTCGAGGTCGGGGTTGTCGTCGACGTCGGGGTTGTCGTGCGCGACCGAGTCGTCGTCGGCACGTGCGCGACTGTCGGTGTCCCCGTTGGCGTCTTGGCCACGGATGCGGTGGCACAGCTGGTCGGCGCCGGGCTGGACGACTTCGCCGGTGACGGTGTCGTCGTGGTCGCGGGGACGGTCACGGTCACCGTGCTCGTGCTCGGTTTCGGTGCGGTCGTGGTGGTGGTCGCGGGGACGATCACGGTCACGGTCACCGTGGACGGTCGCGGTGTCGTCGTCCAGCTCGGGACGACGACGGTGACGGTGGACGGCCTGCTCCACGGATCCGGGTCGGGCTGTATCGAAATGCCGCCGGTGATCGAGAAACTGGGGAACGCCCACGGGCTGGAGGTGGCCGTGACCGTGGTCGTGCTGGTCTCGGTCACCGTGCTGGTTTCCGTGGTGTCCGTGGCGCTGGTGATGGGCTCGGCCGAGGCCGTCTCCGTCACTGTCACGGTTTCCGGGGCGATCGGCCCGGCGCCATCGACCGACGCGTTCGGGTCCGCGGCGGGAGGCGGTGCTTCAGTGGGTGTTTCGGCGACGACGCTGGTCGTGCTCGACTCGAGCGCGACGGTGCTCGTCATGCTGCCGTGCAGCAGCTGCGAGAGATCGCCGAAATTCTGCGTCCCAGAAGAGGTCCCGGCGGCGCCCAACCCGTCGCTGCCCGATTTGTTTCCCATCGCGATCGCTCCCCCGGCCGACGCGACGATCACGACCGCAGCGACCGCGGCGTACGGAAGGTGTCTACGCGCATCACCCGTGGTCACGTACTCGGTGACACGACGCCACGTCCGCACAAACGGCGACGCGACCTCCTGATCGGAAGTCGCGTCGTCGTCGCAGGCCTGCTCGTCCAACAGCGCCGACGTGTCCGTGGAATCCACACCAGTGCCGACCTTTTCGCCAGCATCGGGAATGCTGATGACTTCGGTTGCCTCGGGATCCTGGTCGTCGGGTTCTTTGTTGGCGAGCACGAGATGATGCCTTCTTCTCTGAGTATCAGGAGCCGGTCAGCATGCCGCGCAGGAGCCGACCGAGGATGCCCCCGGCGCCTTCCGCGGAACCAGAGCTGCTTCCCGACGACCCGAACGAACCCGACGACCCAGTGGTCGACGACCCCGTTAGTCCTGGGCCGGAGAACGACGATCCGGTACCCAATTGACTGGACTCATCCGTGTTTTGCACGACCGGCTCGACCGACACAGTGCCGGTGACCGGAACAGGCTGTGCGGTCGCGGTAACCGCAGGCAACACGAGAGCCCCCAACATGGCGCCGGCCACAATTCCGGCAGAAATTGCATTGAACTTACGCATAGAACCGAAAACCTTTCATAGCTACACAAACCAGCACTGGGCGACCGGTATCAGGCAGAAGAGTAGCGGTGGGACAAATCAGGTCCAGGTCAAACCATCCGTGGGTGAAGCGGGTCGGGAGATTGCGCGTATCACGTTAGCGGGCAAGAGCTTCCGCACTCAGTTCCCACTCAAGTGGTGACCGTCGCGACGCGCTGTCCGCGAGGTAGAAGCGCACGACAGGCGACTCCTCCTTCCCCGGCAGCCTTCGGCCGATCGTCGGAAACCTGCCCCACCGTACGGCCGGGCTGATCCGGCTACCCACCGTTGATCCCGGTCACCGGAACCGACCGGCGGAAATCGTTGTCGAGTACCGCGGATTCATCGAGGGTGGCTCGCCGCATGAATCATGGTGTGACTATTGGGAACTGGTTCCCACTGTGTTCAAGTGGGATTTTACGAAGGCGTCGAATCCGCTTAATCTCCGACCATCGGGATTCAACCGTCCCTTTGGAGGAGCCGTCATGCCCCGCATTTTCTGCCGCGCCAGAGCCGGCCACGTAATTGCCGCCGCCACTGCGCTACCCGTTGTTTTGTCGCTCGTGTTCGCGGGTTCGGCACACTCGGAACCAAGCGCCGCACCCGAGCGACAATTGGTCGACTCGGTCCAGGTGCCGAACATCAAACGCCACCTCGACAAATTTCAGTCGATCGCCAACGCACACAACGGAACCCGTGCCGCAGGCACGCCGGGCTACGACGCCTCCCGCGACTATGTGGCCGAAAAGCTGCGTGGCGCAGGCTATCAGGTGACGGTGCAGAAGTTCGATTTCCCGTTCTTCAAGGAAAAGTCGACGGGGGTCATGGACCAAATCTCCCCCAACGCCAAGACATACAAGCCGACCCCGCCCGGCAGCAGTACCCTCGGCGACTTTGCGACACTGACCTATTCGGGCTCGGGCGACACCAAGGCCACGGTGCAGGCTGTCGACCTCACGCTGCCGCCGACTCCGGAGCCGAGCTCGACCTCCGGCTGTGAGGCCACCGACTTCGCCGGTTTCAAAGCGGGCAACATCGCGCTGCTGCAGCGCGGCACCTGCCCCTTCGCCGACAAGGCCAAGAATGCCCAGTCCGCAGGGGCATCCGGCGTGATCATCTTCAACGAGGGTCAGCCGGGCCGCACCGACACCTTCGGCGGAACCCTCGGCGGACCTGGCTTCACGCTGCCGGTGGTCGGCGCGAGCTTCGCCGTCGGCCAGGAACTCGCCGCAACGGCCAACGTTGTCGTTCGACTCAAGACCGACACCGAAAGCACCACTCGCGCAACCAGTAACGTCATCGCGGAGACCAAGCGCGGCAACGCGGACAAGGTCGTGATGGCGGGGGCGCACCTGGACTCGGTGCTCGCCGGACCCGGCATCAACGACAACGGCTCCGGTAGCGCGGGCCTGCTCGAGGTCGCGCTGCAGACGGCCATGTTCACGCCGAAGAACAAGGTCCGCTTCGCCTGGTGGGGCGCCGAGGAACTCGGCCTGCTCGGCTCCGAGCACTACGTGGCGAGCCTGTCCGAGGCAGACCGCAAGAAGCTCGGGCTCTACCTCAACTTCGACATGATCGGTTCGCCGAACTACGCGTACAAGATCTATGACGGCAGTGAAGGCGGACCGGCAGGCTCCGCGGAGATCGAGAAGAACTTCGACCGCTACTTCGACGCCCTGCGCCTCCCGCACGTCACCACCCCGTTCGACGGCCGCTCTGACTACGGCCCATTCATCGCGGTCGGGATCCCGGCCGGCGGTCTGTTCACCGGCGCGGAGGGCATCAAGACGCCCGAAGAGGCGAAGATGTTCGGCGGCGAAGCGGGCAAGCCCTACGACGCCTGCTACCACGGAGCCTGCGACAGCACCAAGAACATCAACGAGAAGGCGCTGCGGGTGAACACCGGCGCGATCGCCTTCTCGGTCGCGACCTACGCCTTCAGCGACAACCCGCCCGGCAAGGCGGGCGAGACGAAGACCGCTGCACCGCAGCGCGCAAAGGACGCCCCCTACAAAGGTGGCCTGATCCGGTAACCCGAACCACGAACACCCCATGACAGAACGCCCCCCGGCGCGATCCGCAGCGCACCGGGGGGCGTTCTGCTGTTCCGCGCCGGCCACAAGCCGCACCCACCCTGGGTGCCGGATGCGTCCAGCGGATAGGTTGTGGCCCAGTGTCACAACGAGGCGACCCGAATGCGCCCGTCGTTGGCACCGCACAGTTCCGGTTCACCGGGGGCCGAGACCAGGAAGGCAGCTCAATGGAAGCGACGTTGGACGCGGTCGGGCACATGGAGTCGTTGGTGGGACATCACTACCGAGTCGACGACTACTACGAGGTCGGACGGGAGAAGATCCGCGAGTACGCGCGCGCCGTGCAGGATTTCCATCCGGCGCACTGGAGCGAGGACGCCGCGGACACGCTCGGTTACACCGGACTGGTCACGCCGACCACCTTCGTCTCGATCCCCGCGATGCTGGCCAACCGCAGGCTCTTCGAGACCGTGATCACCGGCTACGACGTGTTCGTGCAGACCGATCAGGTCTTCGAGATGCACAAGCCGGTGGTCACCGGCGACCGGCTGGTCAGCGATGTCGAGCTGGAATCGGTCCGGCGGATCGCGGGCCGGGATCTGCTCACCGTCAAGAACACCTTCACCGACCAGACCGGCGAGGTGGTGCAGGTCATGCACACGACCGTCGTCGGCGTCACCGGCGAGGAAGTCGACGCCGGCATCAGCGACGCCGTCAAACGAGTGGTCATGCACGGCATCGAAGTTCCCTCCCGGACCAAGGTCGCCGAGCCTGCCGCGACGAATGGCGGTAGGGCACCGGACGCCGGGCTGCACCTGTCCCAGGCGACCCGAACGCGGGTGCCCCGCACCGCGATCCGATTCGACGACGCCACCGTCGGTCTCGAGCTTCCGCCTCGGATCGCGACCCTGACGCGCGGTGATCTGGTCAACTACGCGGGCGTGGCCGGTGACGCGAACCCGATCCACTGGGCGGACAGCGTTGCACCGCTCGCCGGGCTCCCGGATGTCATCGCGCACGGGATGCTCACGATGGGGCTCGGCGCGGGCTTCCTCACCGAATGGCTCGGCGACCCGGGCGCCATGACCCGGTACGCGGTTCGTCTGTCGAATTACACTGTCGTCGAATCGAACACCGTCGGCAGCGTCGAATTCACCGGGCGCATCAAATCTCTCGACCCCGAAACGAGGACCGCGGTCATCGTCCTCGTCGCGAAGTCGGCCGGGCGCAAGATCTTCGGCCTCGCCACCGCCGAGGTTCGGCTCCGGTGAGCTGAACCGGTCCGCGATCGATCACGGCCGGTCGAGGTTCTAGGACGGCCAGAGTTCACTCCCGACACGGACCAGGACATCGATCTGGGCCGGGTTGTACAGGTCGAACAAGGCTTCGGTGAGCGTGTTCACGGCGAACTGCTGACCGCGTGGCGAATCGGCGACGGTCAACCCTGCGCCGGAGTCAGGAGGTCAGCGACTTCGTCGGCGAACAGCAGGGCGGGGTCGAACCCCATTCCGGCGAAATGGCCTGCGAGTTCGAGGGAGAGCACGCCGTGCACCCTGGTCCAAAAGGACAGTGCCCGATGGAGAGTCGTGGTCGACGCCGGATGGCCGCCTGCCCATTCTCGGTGGTGGTCCAGGTGCGCGTCGAAAGGCGTTGCCTGCTTGTCGATCGCCTGCGCGGCGTGCGCGTTGATCAGCACCGTCATGATCTCGTTCGAGATCTTCGTTGTGTCGGCGGGTGCGTGGTAGCCGGGTACGGGGGTGCCGTAGACGAGGAAGTACCGGTGCGGGTCTTCGAGCGCCCAGTCTCGGAGGGCGAGGGCCAAACCAGTGATGTCCGAACCGGATTCGGCGACCGCCTGGACGGTGTCGGCCAGGCTGCGGTAGGCGTCGCGGATGAGCTCGGTGAGTAGTTCGTCGCGGCTGGCGAAATACCGGTAGAGCGCGGGGCCGCTCATGCCCATGTGTTTGGCGATCGCGTTGAGCGACAGCGCGGAAACACCCGTGGTCGCCAGCTGCTCCCACGCGTGCTGCTTGATCTCCGCCTGCACCTGGTCCCGGTAGCGCTCGCGCGGCGTCTTCCCACCGGTGTCTGCCATCAGCACTCCCTATCCACGCAACGCCATCGAAGTTTAGTTAGAGCCTATCACTTTCCCTATTGACGCTCACCAACATCGAGTTATAACCTCTAACCAGAGCGAGTGATGCTAACTAAATGCCGAGAACGGCCGTTGAACAGGAGAGAACCATGCTTGATACCCAGCAGGAGCAGACAGTGCCCACCACGATGTCGCACCGCACCCGCCGCCCGGCCACACGGTCGGTCATCATTTCCGCCTGGGTCGTACCGGTCCTGATCATCGGCCAATTCGCCATGGTCGCCATCATCCCGGTCGCACTGGTGCTGATCGGCACGCTGCGCAACGCCCACCTCCACGCCCTGCGCTGGTGGGCCGCCGCCCTCGCGACGGCCTACGGCACCGCCCTCGCCCTCTGGGCCATCGGCCCCGACCGCGCCCCGAGCCTCTCCAAAGACCTCAGCCATGCCCTCGCAGGCATCATCGTCGCCGCAGGCATCGCAGTCGCCCTCCGCTACCACCTCATGCGACGGAAGCAGAGCTGAATCCAGCTGGAGCGCAACACAATCTGCCAACCGGCCGCTAGAGATCAGGCGACCTGAGCAGCGAGACCGACTCGAACCATTCAGCGAAGTCGTTATAAGTTATCGATCATTAAGATCTGCACTTATCAACTGGAGCCTGCAGGCACAGCGTGTACGTCCAACACACCGGCAATGCCGAGCCCATGGATAGCGAGCAAATGTCGAGTTAGACAGAGACAATCGCATCACGTTCAGCCGGGCTAGCGCGAATCAATGCAGTTCTTCCAAAGCCGAGACGCCAGGCCGACAAACCTGTTAAGTTAATCACTATTCTTCTACCACCAAGGCGCGGATCGGCACCTATCGGCCGGGCAGTGCGTCGACATGGTGGTGTCCAGGCTCGGCGAGGAGTAGCGACATGGACAAACTCAGTAGGCGGACCGCGTTGAAGGCAGGCGGGGTGCTTGGGGCGCTCGGCTCAGTGGCGATGGTGGCACCCGGTCGGGCGGAACCGTGGAGCTGGTCGCCGGGCGGGTCGGTGGCAGGGACCGGGTCCGGGGTCGATCCGATGGGAGTGTGGGATGCGGAGGCAGATCCCTTGGTGGCCGGGCTGATCGAGCGCGGCGAGGTACCGAGGGTGAACGAGTTGTTGCGGACGTGGACCCGGAACGGACAACCGTTGCCTGCTGGATTGCCAACGGAGTTAAGGGATTTCATGGAGTACGCGCGGCAGCTGCCGCAGTGGGCCGATCCGGGCAAGCTGGGGACCTCGGTCGAATTCACCAAGAAGCGTGGTCTGTATCTCGGCGTGCTGTACGGATTGGCCAGCGGCATGATGAGCACGGTCATTCCGAAGGAAGCGCGGGCGGTCTACTACTCCAAGGGCGGTCATGATCTGAAGGACCGGATCTCCAAGACCGCGAAGCTCGGCTACGACATCGGCACCGCGAATGCCTATGCGCCCGATGGCGAGATGGTCGTGACGTGCGTGAAGACCCGGCTGGTGCACGCGGCGGTTCGCCATCTCCTTCCACAGTCCCCGCACTGGGTGTACGCAGCCGACGAGGACATTCCGATCAGCCAGAACGACATGATGGTGACCTGGCACAGCTTGCCGACAACTGTCATGAAGCACCTGACAGCGTGGCGGGTGCCCATTCCGGCGCACGAGTCCGACGCATTCCTGCACTCGTGGCAGGTGTGTGCGCACCTGCTCGGCATCCGCGACGAGTACATCCCCAACTCGTGGGGCGCGGCCGATTCCCAAGCGGCCCAGGTCCTCGACCCGATTCTGGCCCCGACTCCCGAGGGTGCCGCGCTGGCCGACCGGCTGTTGCGGCTCGGCGTGAACATCGACCTCACCGTGCTCAGCAAGCCGGTGCTCGGCGCCTTCACCCGCTTCCTGCTCGGCGATCCGATCGCCGACGGGCTGGCCATCCCGCGGGAACCGGTCTGGGATCCGCTGCTCAGAGCGAGCTGGGGTCCTTTCATCGCGGTCCGCGAGGGCCTGCTCCCCCTCGTCCCGCTGGCGCCGGACGCCTACTGGCTCTTCGACGAGTTCCTCCGCCAGGCAGCCCTGCTCTACCTGGCCGAACTCCGCATGCCGATCAGCATCGAACTCCCCCGACACAACCGCGACATGAGCCAACCACCCCGCTGACCTGCCGAGGGCGGTGCGCTCGCTCGCCGGTTTCTATATTCGGCCTTGACTTATATAAGCGCGGCCTTAATTATTGAGTCATGCACGCGTTCGATGTTCTCGGGGATCCGGTGCGACGGCGGCTGCTCGAGCTGCTCGCCGAGGGTGAACGGACCGCAGGTGAGTTGGCCGCGGTCGCACACGAGGAGTTCGGGATCAGCCAGCCCGCAGCATCCCAGCACCTGAAAGTGTTGCGCGAGAACGGCTTCGCCACCGTGCGACCAGAAGGTGCGCGACGGCTCTACGTTGTCGACACCACACCACTGCGTGAGGTGGACCGTTGGCTCGAGCACTTCCGGCACTTCTGGACGTCGCGGATGGCGGCACTGGACACCGAAATCGCCCGCGGCAAGCGCATTCGCGCGCAACACCACGATGAAGGGAATCCGGAATGACCGAGCCGACCATGGACACCGATCAACAGCTCGACGCCCTCGATCGCACGTTGAAGACCGACGAGCACGGCGAAACAGTCAGTGCCACACTCGGATTGAGTCAGGTCTACGCGACAGACATCGACGATCTCTGGGACGCGTGCACCTCCACCGAGCGGCTGGCTCGCTGGTTCGCACCGGTCAGCGGTGAGCTGCGCGTCGGCGGACGGTTCCTGGTGCAGGACAATGCCGGCGGCACCGTCGAAAGCTGCGATCCGCCCCATGGATTCACCACTACCTGGGAGTTCGGCGGCGAAACGTCGCGCATCGAGGTACGGCTCACTGCGGAGTCCCCCGAACGGACCAGGATGACCCTGACGCACAGCGGCGAAATCGACAGTGCGCGTTGGTCGGAGTTCGGCCCCGGCGCGATGGGTGTCGGCTGGGAACTCGGCTTCGCCGGCCTCGGCCACTACCAGAGCACCGGCGCGAGCACGCCGCTGGAGGCCTCCGAGTGGCTCCACACGGCCGACGCCAAACGCTTCATCACCGAAAGCAGCCGCCGATGGGCCGAGCAGGCGCGCGCGGCGGGGATGCCGGACGACGCCGCGCAGGCCGCACACGAACGCACCGCGGCGTTCTACACCGGCACCGAAATGAACTGAGCGGTCGCGTATTCGACTGCCGGTGCGCGTCGGCAATGACCGCTTGATGTGATCATCCGACCACATTCTGTCGGCGGGCCGCACTGTCCGCTCCCCCGGCGGCAGTGCGGAACCGCAAGTTCGACAGCCGGTTTCGATCGGGGGATCGAACCGCGAGAGTGACAGGTTGGCCGCCGGTCGGGCACGGGAAGATTGCCCCATTCGAGCGAAATGCCCGATCGGGGCTTTATCTGGAGGCCGCTAGTGCTCCCTGAAATCTTGGACATCGACCATCGCGAGCTGGCGGCGGGCCATCCGGACGACTATATCCGCGCCCTCATGCAATGGCATTTCAGTGCGGATACCGGGAGCCCATTCTGGCTCAGGCGGGCGAAGACACTGGATTTCGACCCGCGCAAGGACGTGCGAACATTCGACGATCTCCGCCTTTTTCCGAATGTAGTCAATGAATTTCGCGATGTGGCCATCGAAGAGATGATCCCGCGCGGTCTCACCGGTGCCGACCGGACGATTGCCGGGATCTACGAGAGCGGCGGAACCACCGGGGCGCCGAAGCGGTTCGTGATGTTCGACCGGTGGATGGAGTTCGCGCTGAGCTGGGACGAGCACCACTACGCCGACCTGGGCGACGCGAACGTCCTCGCGGTGACGCCGAGCGGTCCGCACATGTTCGGCGAATTCGCCGAGCGTCGGGCCCGCCGACACCGGGGCGTGCGATTCACCGTCGATCTCGACCCGCGCTGGATCAAGCAGATGATCAGCCGGGGCGACGTCGCCGATACCGACCGGTACGCCGCGCACATCGTCGATCAGGCCGCCCATATTCTGACGACCCAAACCGTCGGTATCCTCATCACCACACCGCCGATCCTCGAACGCCTCGCCCAGCGCGACGAATTGGTCGAGCTGGTGCGCAAGAACATCCGGCTCATCTGCTGGAGCGGCGCACACATGGACGCGGATTCGCGCACCGTTTTCCGCGAGGAGATATTCCCCGGCATTCCGCTGAAAGGCCTCTACGGCAGCACCACCATCCTCGGCATGTCGCGGGAACGCGATGAGGAGCGCCCCGACGGGTTGCCGGTATTCGACACACCGAGCCCCTATATCGCGTTCCGCGTGGTGGATCCGGACACCGGAGCGGACGTCGGCTACGGCGAACGCGGGCAGGTCGTCATGAACCATCTCACCAAATACGCACTGCTGCCGAACAATCGGGAACGCGATCTCGCCATGAAGGTCGAACCACCGGACCACATCCTCGGCTGTTCGGTCGCCGACGTCGGACCGGTGCGCTCGTTCGACAACGTCGAGATCATCGAGGGCGTCTACTGATGGGCGAGTTGATGATCGACGCGCTCGGCCCGAACGGCGCGTTCCGTGCGCACGACCGCGCACCGTTGATCTCGGTGTCCGGCAAGCACATCGGCGACATCAGCCAGGTGCCACCACTGTATGTGCGGCGCACGATGACGGCGATGCGGCGCGCCAAGACGCTGCCGCTCGCCGAACGTCTGACGGCGCTCGAGCGCGCGGCCGACCTCTTCCTCTTCGGCGTCGTCGACGGGCTCGACCCCGGCGAGTACGCCCGCCTGGTGTCGACCACCTCCGGGGTGCCGATGACCGTGGTGCTCGAGGCGGTGCACTGGGTCGCGGAGGTGCTGCGCCAGCAGCGTGTCACCGTCGGGCTCGCGATGCCCAAGGGCGCCGTCGAGGACTGGTCCGACCCGCTGACGAGCGAAGGCTCGGCCGTCTGGACCCGCAAGGGTGACGTGTTCGCGGTGCACGCCGCAGGCAATACGCCTGCGGTGCACGGACTTTGGCCGGAAGCGCTGGCGCTCGGCTATCGCGTTGCGGTGCGCCCGTCCACCCGTGAGCCGTTCACCGCTGCCCGGCTGGTCACCGCATTGCGGATGGCAGGCTTCCCGCCTGCGACTGTCACGTTGCTTCCCACCGACCATGCGACCGCGGACGTGATCATCGCCGAAGCGGACTTCGCCATCGTCTACGGCGGCGACGACGTCGTCCAGAAGTACGGCGCGAATCCGCGGGTGCTCACCCAGGGCCCTGGGCGGTCCAAGATCCTGGTCACCTCGGACGTGGACTGGCGCGACCATCTCGCGCTGATCGCCGAGTCGGTGAGCCATCTCGGCGGCACCGCATGCACCTGCGCGACCGCGGTACTCGTCGAGGGTGATCCCGAACCGCTGGCGCGCGCGTTAGCCGAAGTGCTGCAAGACATTCCGAGTCTGCCCGCAGATGACCCGCACGCGATCCTCACCGTGCAGTCGACCGACTCGGTGCGCGCCGTCGACGCCTACCTGCACCGGGTCGCCGACGGCGCCGTCCCCGTGCTCGGCGGTGACACGATCGTCGACGAGCTGGCCACCGGCGGCGCTGTCCTACGCCCCGCAGTGCATCTGGTGTCGAGCAGCACGGCACCGCAACTCAACATCGAGCTGCCCTTCCCCTGCGTCTGGGTCGGGCCATGGTCACCCTCCGACGGCGTTGTCCCGCTGCGAGATTCGCTGGTGCTGACCGCCATGACGCACCGGCACGAGCTGATCGACGCACTCCTCGACGAACCGACGATCACCAACCTCTACCTCGGCGACAACCCGACCACCTGGCTGCGCCCCGGCGTCCCGCACGACAGCTATCTCGCCGAATTCCTCATGCGGACCAAGGGAATGATCCGCTCCGGAGTGTGAGCCCGGTCGCCGCGCGGCAGGCCTGCCGCGCGGCGTATGGCGGGCACCGCGTCCGTTGACTACGCGGTGGTTTGCCGCTTCGGCAACTTCCAGCCGGGGCGCGGGAAGTGGCAGGTGTAGCCGTCGGGGTAGCGGAGCAGGTAGTCCTGGTGTTCCGGCTCTGCCTCCCAGAAGGTGGGGGCCGGAGTCACCGGGGTGACCACCTTGCCTGGCCACAGGCCGGAGGCGTCGACATCGGCGATGGTGTCGATGGCGACGCGCTGCTGATCTTCGTCGGTGTAGAAGATCTCCGAGCGGTAGCTGGTGCCGATGTCGTTGCCCTGCCGGTCCTTCGTCGTCGGATCGTGGATCTGGAAGAAGAACTCGAGCAGCGCCCGGTAGTCGGTCTGCGCGGGGTCGTAGACGATCTCGACGGCCTCCGCGTGGCCGGGATGGTTGCGGTAGGTGGGGTTGTCGTTGCTGCCGCCGGTGTAGCCGACTCGCGTCGAGAGCACACCGGGCTGCTTACGGATCAGATCTTCCATGCCCCAAAAGCATCCGCCGGCCAAAATCGCCTTTCGCGTGTCCGTCACACGTCCTCCTTCGTGAAAAGAGCCTTGTACTGCCCATAGCCTTCCGCCTCCAGCGCGTCGAGGTGGATGAACCGCAGCGCCGCCGAGTTGATGCAGTACCGCAGGCCACCCTCCGCGCGGGGACCGTCGGTGAAGACGTGCCCCAGGTGACTGCCGCCGTGCGCGGAACGCACCTCGGTGCGGATCATCAGATGACTGAAGTCCCGCTTCTGCACCACGTTCTCCGCGTCCACCGGCTTGGTGAAACTCGGCCAGCCCGAACCACTGTCGAACTTGTCGACCGAGGCGAACAACGGCTCACCGGACACCACGTCCACGTAGAGACCAGGCTCGTGATTGTCCCAGTATTCACCGGTGAACGCCCGCTCGGTCCCGTTCTCCTGGGTGACGTGGTACTGCTCGGGCGAGAGTGCGGCGACCGCCGCGGGATTCCTGTTGTACTCGTTGGCCACATGACCTCCTCATATCGGCTCCCCGTACAACGGGTGCGCCGACCCGGAAAATCCCGTCCGGCCTGCGCGTCACACTTCGGTCATTATTCGCTCGGGACGGTCGCCGCGGTAGGTCCGCCTACGCCGGGAGGAGACTGAGTGGGTGGCGAATGACGGGGTTGCGCTGGTGGTGGTCGATGCCGCGAATGTGGTCGGGTCGCGGCCCGATGGGTGGTGGCGGGATCGGGCGGGCGCGGCACGGCGGTTGCTGGTCCAGCTGACCACCGTTGGTCAGCAGCTCGAGCAACCGAGTGAGGTGGTCGTGGTGCTCGAGGGGGCGGCGAGGGCTGCCGTCACGGACGCGGCCGACGCGGATTTCGGCGGGCTGCGGGTGGTGGCGGCGGACGGTTCCGGGGACGACGCGATCGTCGATGTGGTCGCGGCGGCGGTCGGTGCGGATCCGCATCGAGCGATCACCGTGGTGACCGCGGATCGCGGCCTCCGCGATCGCGTCGAAGCGCTCGGCGCAACGACCGTCGGCCCGCGCTGGCTACTCGACCGCATCGAGCCATGAAACGGGCGCCCGAATTCCGCAAGCAACACTGATCAGCGGCACTACCGACTTCGAACGGTCTCCGACCCTTAACAATCGGCTCGGTGGGTAGTCCTGCGATATGAGCGATGCAGTCGAGGACCGTGGCCAGGCACCCCTCGGACGCGCTTCTCCTGAGCTAATGGCAACGCGGGCCGTGATCGAGCAGGCCAAAGGCGCGTTGATGCTGGTCTACGGGATCGACGCCGAGCAGGCGTTCGGCATGCTGCGCAAACGCTCGCAAGCGACGAACGTCAAGCTTCGCGCGCTGGCCGCGCAGTTGATCGCCGAGATCCCGACGCTGAACCTCACGTCCCCCGAACTCCGCACCCAGGTCGACCATCTGCTGCTCATCGCACACACCCTCGCCCAGAATTCCGCGCCGAACCGTCAGCCACCGAACGGGACATGACCGCGGCGGCATGCTGGCCCGCGCCGACGCCTACTGAGCAGCGTCGACCCGTTCGTGCACGGTCAGCAAGAGGTGATCGAATCGAGTGCGGAAACCTGCGGTGTCATTGCTCAGCAACCTGAGCTCGTGCACGAACTGCGCGGCGAGATCGCGCAGTTTCGTGTTGGTCTCCTGCGAACGCCAGCGCAGCACTCGGAACGCCTGCTCCGCGTTCACCCCGTACGCCAGGATCAGCGCGCCCTTGGCCTGCTCGATCACCGCCCTCGACTCGATCACCTCGGGCATGATCTCCTCGAGCACTTCCTGGCGCTGTTCCTCCAGCCGTTCGGTCACGTCCACGTAGTACCCGGACGTGCCGACCACGACCCCGTCCTCATCGGTCATGAGGTCGCCGACGACGACCACCTCACGCACCTCCCCCGCCGTGTCGATGATCCGATGCCTGCCGCAGAACGGCTGCCCGGTTTCGGCCGCCGCGGCGATACAGCCAGCGACATGCTCCCGGTCGTCGGGGTGTTTGTGCGAGAGCAGCAGCTCGGTGGTCGGCGCCACCGCGTCCGACTGGTAGCCGTACATCGCAGCCAGCTCGTCGGACCACTCCCACCGCTGGTCGGCAAACCAGAATCGAAACCAGCCCGGCTCGGCGCAGGCGTCGACGCCGATGGTCTCTTCCATCGCGCTCACCGCCTCGGCGGCGAGCTCTTCGCCCGTACTCACTCGTTCAGTATCCGCCGAAACACTCCCGCTTCATATGGAGACCCCGAACCGGGCGGCGAATCACCATGCGGCGTGTGGGTCCGGCATGCGATCGTTGTGCCGAACTCGTCTCCGCCGCGACCCGGCGAGTGGGCGAAAGTAGTTGAGCCAGAACCTGAATCGCGAGGAGAAACATGACGTTCCGACGATCGTTACGGCGCATCGGCGCACCCGCACTCGCCTGTGTGGTCGCGATGATGGTGACGGCGTGCGGTGACACCGGCGCCGACGCACCGCCGACTGCCACGACGCAGGCGCCACCCGCGGCCGACGAGTCGTCGTTCGTGTCGATCACCGATGTCGATCCGACGATCCTGGTCGAAGCGCGCTATTTCGGGCAGCACAACTTCCTCGGCACCGTGGTGAACGGCTACGAAGCACCGAAATGCCTGTTGAGCAAGCAGGCGGCGGCCAAGCTCGCCGAGGTGCAGCGGGAGCTGCGGCTGATGAACCTCACGCTCAAGACCTACGACTGCTATCGCCCGCAGCGCGCGGTCGACCACTTCGTCGCATGGGCGAAGGACCTCGGCGATGTGAAGATGAAGAAGGAGTTCTACCCGAACGTCGACAAGGCGAATCTGTTCCGCGACGGCTATATCGCCGAGAAGTCCGGGCACAGTCGCGGCAGCACCCTCGACCTCGGCATCGTCGCGCTGCCCGCAGCCGATCCCGAGCCGTATCGGGACGGTGACCCGCTGCGCGAATGCTTCCTGCCCGCTGAGCAGCGCTACCGCGACAACATCCTCGATTTCGGCACCGGCTACGACTGCTTCGACCCGGCATCGCACACCGCGAACCCGGCCGTCGGCGGCACCCAACGCGCGCTGCGCACACTGCTCACCCAGTTGATGGACGAGCACGGTTTCAAGAACCTCACCGAAGAGTGGTGGCACTTCACGCTGCGCGACGAACCGTTCCCCGACACCTATTTCAACTTCCCCGTGCGCTGAATCGAGCAGGCGGCGCCGGTGTACAGGCGCCGCCCAGCTCCATACACTGAGAAAACTGCGGCACGGTCGATCGTCGGAACGCCACGGCGGCTCAGCGGTCGGCAACTCCCGAAGTCCCGATCCCAGGGCGGCGCCAGTCGTCCGTTCATGGAGGAGGCAGGATGCCCGATCCATCGCATCGCAAGGTGTGTCTGCTCGGCCGGGGCTGTGTCTGCCCCACCGTCACGCTGTTTCTCGCGCCGGAACCGTTGATACCCGGCGGCAGCATCCTGCACCTGCTCGAACAGGCCCCGCTCGGCGGCGATACCGCGGGCCCGAGTCGCGATCCCGACTTGATCGCGCTGGTGCAAACCGAATCCGCGATCACCGATCCGCGCCTGCTGCACACCGAGTTCCGCGCGTTCCACACCGGAAGGCCCGACCCCGGCCAGGTCCACACCATCCTGCACGACCACCACATCACCGACACCGCACCCATCGGCCTCGATCTCGACGACCCCGCCGAACTCACTCGCCTGGCGCTGCTCCCCGAACACCCCATCGGCTTCCGCCGCACCGAAGACTTCCAACAGTCGGCCATGCGCGTCGCCATGCTCGCCGTCTACCGCCACTTCGGCGTAGACCACCGAATCCGCCTGATGTACCACGGCTTCGCCGACCCTGCCACCGGCTGGTTCGCCCTCCGCACCGCCACCGCGTGAGTGGTCGGTCTGCGGGTCAGGCCTTGTGGGCGAGGGCGCCGTAGGCGCCGGAGGATTCGGGGTGGTCGCCTACGTCGGCGGGGTTGTCGGGGCGCCAGAGGGGGAGGTGGACGAGGCCGGGGTCGAGGAGGGTCCAGCCGTCGAAGAAGGTGGCGATCTCGGGCTTGGTGCGCAGGACGATTTCGGTGGAAGTGCGGCCGGAAAGCTTTTGCGCCTCCAGGACTTCGGTGGGCTGGCCGTCGAGGGTGGCGTGGGTGATGGCGAGATAGCTGCCCGGGGCGACGGTGTCGCGCAGGCGGGCAACGGCGGCCGCGGGGTCGGCGTCGTCGGGGACGAAATGCAGGACGCCGAGCAGCAGGACGGCGACCGGCTTGTCGAAGTCGAGGAGCTTGGCGACCTGCGGGTCGGCGAGGATGGTGTCGGGGGCGGCGATGTCCGCGTTGACCACCGCGGCGGCCGGATTGCCGTCGAGGATGGCGCGGCTGTGCGCGACCGCGACCGGATCGATGTCGACGTAAACCACACGGGCCGAAGGGTTTCGGGCCTGAGCAACCTCGTGGACATTGCCGACGGTGGGAATGCCGGAGCCGATGTCGAGGAACTGGGTGATGCCCGCGTCGACGAGGAAGCGCACGCAGCGGCGCAGCAGATCCCGGTTGGCACGCATGGTTTCGGCGACATTCGGCGTGAACGCCTCGATCTGGCGCGCCAGCGTCCGGTCGATCTCGAAGTTGTGCATGCCGCCGACGAAATAGTCGTACACGCGGGACGCACTGGGTCGATCCAGATCGATTCCCTCAGGTGCCCAACTCGGTCTGGTCATCGATCCCGAACCCTTCTCGATATCCCACGAAAGCACCGCCATCGTAGCGGGGTTCACAGGTGTCTGCAGTCATGCGAATAGCCGACTGGGACGTGTAGTTTGCGGAACGCAGCGGGTACTTCCGTCCGGATGGACTCTGTCCGGTTGCTCCTATTAAGCAGGGTCCGGAAAACCGGACTACGATCTGAGCTTATGGCGTCGGATGCCGGGAGGGGATCAGATCCTGGCGGACCGCACGCCGAACTGGCCGAACGGTGGGCGGCCGCACTCGGTGGCGGGCCGCGCAACCATGTCGTGCCCATGAGTTCGGCCGAGTCCCGCCTGCTGCTTGCCGCGCTTGCCGAAGAATTCATCGCCGCCGCCGCGTCCACCGAACCGGCCGACCGGGTCGGGGAACTCGGCAGTGAGCTGGCCAGATCGCATTTCGTCGGCGACGAGGTGCTCGGCCGCACCCTCGCCGTGCTGAACGCCTACCTCGTCGACACGGTCCCCGCCGACCGCGCGGCAGAGCTGTTGTCCGCCTTTGCCACCGGTTATCTGCGCGCCTTCCGCAGCTGGTTGCTGGCCGAACAGGAAAGCGTCCGCGCGGCCGAGATCGCGGCCCGCCGCATGGTGGAACAGCAACTGCGCGCCAGCGAAGCGCGGTTGCGCGCGGTGTTCTCGCAAGCAGGCATCGGCACCGGGCTCTCGGATATGACCGGGCGGATCATCGAGGTCAACAACGCGTTCGCGGGCATGCTCGGCTATCAGCCGGAGGAGATGCTCCGGCTGTCGGTCACCGACCTGACGCATCCCGAAGACGGCCCGGACATGTGGCAGAAGTACGCGGGGGTCCTCGCGGGCAAGTACGACAATGTGCAGTTGGAGAAGGCCTACCGGCATCGCGACGGCGGCACCGTGTGGACCAACATCAACGTCTCGCTCATCCGGGACGAGCACGGCAAGCCGCAGTACACGCTGGTGCTGGTGGAAGACGTCTCGGAACGACGGGCATTGCGAGAACGCTTGCAGTACCGCGCACACCACGATCAGCTGACCGGGCTGCCGAACCGATCCCGGTTCTTCGACGCGCTCACCGCCGCGTTCGCGGACAGCACCAGGGTCGGGCTCTGCTACGTCGATCTCGATCATTTCAAGACCGTCAACGACACCTTCGGGCACGCGGTCGGCGACGAACTACTCGCGCAGGTGGCCGCGCGCCTCAGTGCGTGCCCGACCCGGGCCGATCAGCTCGTCGCGCGCATGGGTGGCGACGAATTCGTCTTGCTGGTGCCACATTCCAGCGGTGTCAACGAAATGGCGGGCCTGGCCAGGACGGTCCTGCACGCCTTGGCCAAACCGTTCTATGTTCGCGAACATCAACTGACCGTGTCGGCGTCGATCGGCGTGATGGAGGAACGGGCCGATCGCTGCTCCGCGGGCGAGTTCCTGCAAGCCGCCGATACGTCGATGTACTGGGCCAAAGCGGCGGGCCGCGGGCGCTACGCGATCTTCGATGCCGATCGTGGCCGCCGCGAACACACCAGCGCCGAGCTGTCGGCGGCGATGCCGTCGGCGCTGCGGCAGGGCGAGTTCTTCCTCGACTATCAGCCGATCGTGTCGCTCGCGACCGCGCAAACCGTCGCCGTCGAAGCCTTGGTGCGTTGGCGGCATCCTGATCTCGGCGTGCTCAGCCCCGCCCGGTTCGTCGACCTCGCCGAGGACAACGGCCATATCGGCGCGCTCGGCGCGGTGGTGCTGGAGCGGGCCTGCCACGACAGCAGACAGTGGCACAACCTGTATCCACATACGCCGACCGTCAGCGTCAATGTGTCCGCCGCCGAGGTCGCCGACCCGGCCTGGCTCGACCACGTCCAGCACATCATCGCGGACACCGGCATCAACGCGAACATGCTGCAGCTCGAACTGACCGAGCGTGCGTTCATGCAGACGACCGGCCGCCCGCTGCGGGCGCTGCACACCCTCGCCGACTCCGGAGTCCGCATCGCCATCGACGATTTCGGCACCGGCTACTCGAATCTTGCCTATCTCGGCCAACTTCCGTTGCACGTGGTCAAGCTGGCCGGCCCGTTCATCCAACGCATCCGCACGCCGGACACCGCGAGCCCCACCGATCTGCTGCTGCTCGAAACGATCATCAATCTCACCCATGCCCTCGGCTTCACGGTCACCGCCGAATGCGTCGAGACCCGCCATCAGGCCGATCTGCTCCGGGATCTCGGCTGTGACACCGCCCAGGGCTGGCACTTCCACTACCCCATGCCCGCCGACCAGGTGACCGCCCTGCTCGGCCTCTCGGACCTCCACCTCAGCTGAGCGCCGAACGTGGTTGCGCACCACGCATTCTGATGCCGCTCCACCCCAACGAGCTGGACCGCACGGCATCCCAGAAGTCCGCCAGGTTCGGCAGTATCCGCAGCTGGATGCCCGCGCGCTCATGCAGGCCGAGCAGATCACCGACGGGCTGCGCCGGTCCGAGCGGCTCGACCGGCACGGTCGCCACCATGGCGTGCGGCACCGGCGCACCGAACGGCCGAAACGGAGCCGCAGGCAGTCGATAGGCGTACAGGTCGACCGTCTGCAGTGCGGCCAGCCAGCGGAACTCGATGGCGTGCACCCGATCTCCGCCGCCGGGTCCGATGATCCGCGCGCGATCGTCGGCAGTCGTGGTCGGCGCCACCCACGCCAGCACCCGCGGGCAGTCACGCGGAAACCAGTAGTCGGGTGAGCGCACCCTATCCACCGCCCACACATACGCTTCGGGCTGTTGCGCGGTCCGCGCGACGTGCGGAACGAACCGATCGATGGTCGGATCTTCGGAGAAGTGCAGCACCTCCCCCACACCGGGATACACACCACTTACCTTGGCAGAGTGTCTGGTCCGGCGGGATCACAGACCTCGCCTACTGTTCACAGGGCGGGCAACCTCTGTGAACAGCAGGCAGGGTTTGTGGGGCATCTAGGGCCATCGTGTAGCCGTGAGCGTGGCGGGTTGTCAGTCGCAGACGGCCCCGTACGAGGCGGAGCCGACGAGTCTCGCGTACTTGGCGAGGACGCCGCGGGTATAGCGGGGCGGCAACGGTTTCCAGCCTTCGGCGCGGCGTGTGAGTTCCTCGGGCTCGACGAGCAGGTCGAGGGTGCCCGCGCCGACATCGAGGCGGATCTGGTCGCCGTCGTTGACGAAGGCGATGGGGCCGCCGTCCACCGCTTCCGGCGCGACATGTCCGACACAGAGTCCGGTGGTGCCGCCGGAGAAACGGCCGTCGGTCAGCAGCAGCACGTCTTTGCCGAGGCCTGCGCCCTTGATCGCGGCGGTGATGGCGAGCATCTCGCGCATACCGGGGCCACCCTTGGGGCCCTCGTAGCGGATGACGACGACGTCGCCCGCGGCGATGGTGCCGTCCTCCAGTGCGTCCATTGCGGCGCGCTCGCGGTCGAAAACCCGTGCGGTGCCGGTGAACACGTCGGAGTCGAACCCGGCCGACTTCACCACGGCCCCGCCGGGCGCCAGCGAACCCTCGAGGATGGTGATGCCGCCGGTGGGATGGATCGGCGACGCCATCGCACGGACAACCTTGCCGTCCGGATCCGGCGGTGCGATATCGGCGAGGTTCTCCGCGACGGTCCGGCCGGTCACGGTGAGGCAATCACCGTGCAGCAGACCGGCATCCAGCAACGCCTTCATCATCACCGGCACGCCGCCGATCCGGTCGACGTCGGTCATCACGTGCTTGCCGAACGGTTTGACGTCGGCGAGGTGCGGCACCCGGCGGCCGACGCGCGCGAAATCGGCAAGCGTCAGTTCGACATTCGCCTCGTGCGCGATCGCAAGCAGGTGCAGCACGGCATTGGTGGAACCGCCGAACGCCATCACGACCGCGATCGCGTTCTCGAAGGCCTCGCGGGTCAGGATGTCCGACGTGGTGATGCCGCGCCGGATCAGCTCGACCACCGCTTGCCCGCTACGCCTGGCGTACCCGTCGCGGCGGCGGTCGGTCGCCGGCGGCGCCGCACTGCCCGGCAGCGACATGCCGAGCGCCTCGGCCGCACTGGCCATCGTGTTGGCCGTGTACATCCCGCCGCACGCGCCTTCACCAGGACAGATCGCACGCTCGATGGCATCGACATCCGCGCGGCTCATCAGCCCGCGCGAACAGGCGCCGACCGCCTCGAAGGCGTCGATGATGGTCACCTCGCGCTCGCTGCCGTCGGACATTTTCGCGATGCCGGGCAGAATCGACCCGGCGTAGAGGAACACGCTGGCCAGGTTCAGCCGCGCGGCCGCCATCAGCATCCCTGGCAGCGACTTGTCGCAGCCTGCCAACAGCACCGAGCCGTCGAGCCGCTCGGCCTGCATCACCGTCTCGACGCTGTCGGCGATCACCTCTCGCGACACCAGGGAGAAATGCATCCCCTCGTGCCCCATCGAGATGCCGTCGGACACCGAGATGGTGCCGAACTGCATCGGGAACCCACCGCCCGCGAACACCCCGTCCTTGCAGGCACGGGCGAGCCGCTCGAGCGAGAGGTTGCACGGGGTGATCTCGTTCCAGGACGAGGCGACCCCGATCTGCGGCTTCCCCCAGTCGTCGTCACCCATGCCGACGGCACGCAGCATGCCGCGCGCCGCGGTCTTCTCCAGGCCGTCGGTGACGTCGCGGCTGCGTGGCTTCAGGTCAGGGGCGTTCGAATCGTGGGGCACGGTTGCCCATCATCCTCCGTCCGCATCGGGTCGAGCCGCCGACCACGCCGACGACCTCATGCAACACCAGGCTGACCAGTGCCATGGCTGGTCACCGCGGTCATTCGATGGTCGGGACGACCCAACCACTGCGGTTGATCTGCACTGTCGGATCGAACGCCTGCGTCCCGTTGAACTCTTGCGGCACCGCTGGGAACACCTCCGTCGGTGGCTCCGATGGCGGCTCCGGCTTGTCCTTGCGGCGGCGTCCGGGGAAGAACCGGTTGGTGGTGCGCTGATATTCGGCATAGTCAGGCCGCGATTGCGCGCTGTAGTACTCGGTGGGAGCAGCGCCGGTGTAATAGACCAGCGTGTAGTAGAGGGCCGCGGAGATGCTCAGCAGGCCGATCAGGGTGATCACCCACAGCGCGCCTGCCGTGTCGTCGCGGCGGCTGATCAAGGTCGGCAGCACGAGCAGGATCACCGCGTTCCATTGCATCCAGTGCCCGAAGTAGTTGGGGTGGCGGCAGTATCGCCAGAGCCCGATCTCGCAGGTGCGCCGCTTCGCCTGCCGTTCGACCCGTTCGAGGAACTGCGCCTTCTGCCAGTCCGCCACCGACTCGAAGCCGAAGAACAACGCCCACAGCACCAATGCCACGATCTCGATGACGCCGAGGGACCGCGGATGCGCGGCGGCCAGCAGCGCGGGGATGGCAAGGATGCTCATGTTCGTCATCCCCCGCAGCATGATCTCGACCTGGATCGACAGCCGTTCACTGCGCAAACCGGCAGTCTCCCAATGCAACCGCTGGTATCGATAGCGTGCCGCGTCTCCGGTCAGCGCACCGGTGGTCCCGGCAAGCGTCGCCCAGATCCCCAATCGGAGGCCGATGACCACGTAGATGACGCCGACCGAGACGGTCAGCGACGAGTCGATGCCGCCGAGCGCGAGCGTCAGCACGCCGATCTCGACCAGACCCCAGGACCAGGCCAGGTCGACATAGCTCATGTGCCCGGTGCGATACGCGGGCACACTCGCCAAGACACCGAAGAGCACACCTTGGATCACCAGGTTCGTCACCGCGAACTTCGTCAGATCCGACTGCCACGCCAAAGCGACGAAAATGCCTGCGGCGGCGAGATATTGCGCGATACGAGCCTGGGTCACCGACATGTGTTCTCCTTCGTGCTCACCCGAAAGCGAGCAGCGGTTGGCTGCCGTCGGGAGCAGCATGCTCGGGCATGGCCTTTGTGTCGCGCGCCGCACGGATCCGTGCGTACTGCGCGACGGGGGTTTCGACGCCGTAGTGGGCGCGGGCTTGTTCCGGCGACCAGACCACGGCGTTCTCCGGGGGCACCTCGCACAGGATCGGATCCACCACCGGAACGCTCAGCGGGCTGGCCATGCGGACGACGAATCGTTGGGCCGCAACACTTTGCGCGAGCAGCCGGAACATGGCTCGCATCGCGACGGTGACCACCGCGTCGGTCGCAGGCGATTGCTGCACCCCGCCCATCTTGCGCATCCAGCCGGGCAGGGTGGCGATGGTCGCCTTACGGAAGACGGCCTGGGTCACCTTCGCGACCGGCCACAACATCGGCGAGTCCGGCAACAGCGTCGACGCGCTGTCGAGCAGTTGATCGACATGCTGTTGCGTCGCTTCGGTTGCCGCGAGAATTGGCCGCATCCGCGCGTAGTAGGCGCGCATCTGCTCGCGCGAACGCGGCACGGTGTCGGGGTCGATGGTCTGGAACTGCGCGGCCCGCGCGCACTCCGCCCAGTACTGATCCTCTTCTGCCGGAGTCAGTTTGCCCGGCCCGAACTTCTCGTAGGTGTAGAGCACCGAATGCCAGGCCGTCAGGTGAATCCACAGCTGCGCCTCGGGATCGTTGGCGTCGTAGCGCAATCCGCTGATCGGCTCGGTGCCGGTGATCTTCGAGTGGATCTTCACCAGGATGTCGGAAGCCTTCAACACCGAACGGCTGTCGTGGAATACGACGGTGGCCATGTACTGCAGGGTTCGGTCGTAACGCAGGGAGGGGCGTTTGCTCACCGCGCCGGTATCGTTCACCGACGCCAGCAGGAACGGCTCGTACATCTCGGTGACGACCGTGCGCTGGAACCCGACCGACAGGGTCGTCGGATACCGGAACACCTTCCAGGCCACCGAATCCGGGCCGAAGAAACCGTAGTCCTCGTGCGGGACCACTGCATCGTGGTTGCTCATCGCCTGTCCACCTCTCACTGCTCGGGCAGCATCGAGCTACGTGCTCGGCCCGAAAACCATGGGCACCAACGTGCGTCGCGCGTAAGCACGGATCGACTCGTCGGTGCGCAGATCGATACCCTGCGCGGTCGGCATCAGCACGCAGGCCGCGAACAGCATCGCGATGCTCTGCCCGGCCTCGTCCGGATCCAAATGCGTTGCGTGGCCATCGGATTGCCCCTGCCGGATCAACTCGGCGACGACGCCGCTGCCCAGCTTGAGCAGTGCAGCGTCGTCGGCGAGGCCTGCGGCGACGAGCCGGTCCGGCTCCAGCGCGGCGGTACGCGCGATCACCGGGTGCTCGCGAGCCATCCGCATGCAGGCCACGAAGCCCTCGACCAGCCTGCCTTGGTGATCGTGCACGCTCTCGACCGCACTGAACACGGTGTCGGCCATGCGCCTGCCCTCGCGCATCGTCGTCGCCTCGATCAGACCGTCGAGATCGCCGAAGCGGCGGTAGACCGTCGCCCGGTTCACGCCGGCGCGCCGGGCGATCGCGTCGATCTTCAAGCGCGCTACGCCGGTCGCCGCCGCCTCCGCGACGGTGGCATCGAGGATCCGCTCCACCGTCCGATCGGCGGCCTCCTCCCTACCGCCGAAGAATCCGGCGGCCAGGAGAGCGGCGATGCTCTGCTTCATGAGCTCGACCCTAAGCCCGAAATCCGGCCGATGCAACACTTTGTGTTCATTCTGCTGCATTTGTCGCAAACAGTCGTCGGCGGCGATCTCGGGCGCACTGGCAGCCCGAACGGCACCCGACACGACGACCACCCACCGAGCAGGCACCGCCCGAACCCGCACGTCCGCGGGGTAGATCGCCACCATGCATGCTCCCGAATTGTATGGTACAAATGAGACACTGAGCGTCCGATCGTCTCGAAGGTACTGTTGAGGCCCGGGAGACGACAAGGAGAGCCGTGACGAAAGTGACGAGGGACACGTTGCTGGACAAGCTGGCGGCACCCGATCCCGAGGTGCTTCGCCTGCTCGATGACGCCGACGAAGTCACCGAGCGGATCCTGGCTGCGGCTTTCGAGCAGATGGCCGTCGTCGGCTGGCGGCGTTCGACCGTGGAAGACGTCGCCAAGCGGGCCGGACTCGGCCGCGCGACGGTCTACCGCAAGTTTCCCAGTAAGAACGCGCTCACCGAAGCAGTCCTGCTCGCCGAGCTACGCAAATACCTCGCAGGCAGCACCGCCGCCACCAGCGATCAGCCGACCGTGGCCGATCGAATGGCCGAAAGCTGCGCCTACACCGTCGAATTCCTGCGCGATCATCCGCTGCTGCGTCGACTCCTGGAAACCGAGCCGGATGCCATCCTGCCCTCGCTGACGGTCGGCGCGGGTCCGATCGTCGACATGTTCCGCGAGTTCTGCGTGACCCTGTGGCAACACGAGTTCTACCGCGACACCACGATTTCGGACGAGGAACTGCGGCACCTGCGCACCGTGGCCGAGCTGCACATCCGAATCACCTTGTCGCTCATCCTGACCAAACCCTCGGCCATCGAGCTGGACACCGCCGAACAGGCCAGGATCTTCGCCCGCCACTACCTCGTGCCGATGCTGGACGCCAAATAGCCTGCCGCGCAATCACACTGACGTCTTGTCCGGCACCGTTGCCGCAGGATAGATCATCCGGTCCGGCGGGTTGCTGGTCCGACGAGCCCATGGGTAGTAGATCGCCGCGGTGAACACGATGCCGACGATCCAGGAAATGTCTGCGCCACCGAGCTTTTCGGTGAGCGGGCCGGTATAGAGCTGCTGCGCCAGAAACGGAATCTGCGCCGCGATGCCGAGCGCATAGCAGATCAGCGCGGTGCTGTTCCAGCGCCCGTACCGCCCCTGCGGGTCGTACAGCGCCGGAATGTCGATGCGTTCGCGCGAGATCAGGTAGTAGTCGATCAGGTTGATCGCGCTCCACGGCGTGAACACCATGAGCAGGGTGAGCACGAAATTCTTGAAGTTGCCGAGGAAGTCGGCGCTTGCCCCGATCGCGATGACCATCGACACCGCGGTGAAGCCGACGATGTAGGCGGCACGCGCAATGGGCGTGGCCCGCGACTGCCCGGTGAACGCGCTCACCGACGTCAGCATCGACATGAATCCGCCATAGGCGTTGAGGCAGTTCACCGTCAGCTTGCCGACCACGATCACGAGGTAGATCAGGAAGGCGAGCACCGCAGGGCCCGCGAGCCCGCCGATGAACCCGACTTGGTTGCCGAGGAACGCTTTTCCCGCCACCGCCGCGACCAGCGCACCGAACGTCATCGACCACTGCGAGCCGAGCACGCTGCCCGCGAAGGTCGCCAGGAACGTGGTGCGATCGCTGGTCGAGCGCGGCAGGTAGCGCGAGTAGTCCGCGACGTACGGCCCGAACGTGAGCTGCCAGCCCGCGCTGAGCGAGACCGCGAGCACGAAGGTCACCATGTCGAACGGCTTTACGCCGACAAATGCGCTCACGTCGTACTCGGTGCACAGCCGGATGCCGAGGTAGGTGAAGCCGACAATGCCGACCACGGTGGCGATCCGGCCGATGACGTGGATCAGCCGATAGCCGGTGACCGCGACCACCGCGGTGAGCGCCCCGAAGATCAGGATGCCGACCGTCGTGTTGTCGATGTGCAGAATCTTGTTCACCGCCTGGCCCGCCAACACGGTGCCCGTCGCGGCGAAACCGAGGTACATCACCACAACGAGCAGCAGCGGAACCACCGCGCCGAAGACGCCGAATTGTGCTCGGCTGGAGATCATTTGGGGCAATCCGAGGCGCGGCCCCTGCGCCGAGTGCAGTGCCATCACGATGCCGCCGAGGATGTTCCCGACGAGCAGGCCGATGATCGCCCACAGCGCGTCGGCGCCGAACACCACCGCGAGCGCGCCGTCGATGATCGCGGTGATCTGCATGTTCGCCCCGAACCAGAGGGTGAACTGGCTGCGCGGGGTCCCGTGGCGTTCCGCGTCGGGAATGACCTCGATGGTGCGGCGCTCGATCGGCCCGGCCGCGTCGAACTGCTCATCCTGCGCCATTGGCCCGCCTTCAGTCGTACGAACAGCAGCTACGGACGTCCGGGACCAGACCGTGGAGCCGTCACTGCGTCCGATCAGCAGTATGGCCCACACTGGTCGGTCTTGTAGGGCGATGGCGCAACCAGCTTTGCGGCCGATCGCACCGCTATGTCTGTTGCCCAGCCGCGCGCAATCGGGTGCGACTCGCGGCGAGCTCGGGCCGGATCCGCAGGATGAAGCGAATGACCGGATCGGCGAAGATGCCTGCCAGCCGGGTATAGGGCCAGATCGCGAGGAACGACAGCACCGCGAGCCCGCGAGCCTGATAGATCAACGGGGCGTTGGCCATCGCTTCGGGATTCGGATGCAGCGTGAACAGCGACCGGAACCAGGTGAACAGCGTTTCGGTGGTCAGATTCGCGTCGGCGGAGGAGTTCGGGTCGAACTTGACCGCCACCCAGGACAGCAGGGCGGCCACCATCAGCGGAAAGGTCAAGCGGTCCAACGGCGTCACCGCCTGCCTGGCCGGGGTGCCGATCATGTCCGGCACGAACAGCAGCACGGCACCGACCGACCCGGCCACGAGTGCGCACACCTCGATCACCGCGAGAGCGATGTCGAGCGGCCCGTCGGGATGGTTGTGCGGCCCGGTGAAGAACAGGTCGGTCAGCCGGACGACAACCAGCATCCCGATGCCGATCCGCAGCGCGGGCGCCCCGATCCGTTGCGCCCGGTCGACGTCGGGGCCGGTGATGTACCAACTGAAACGGTCGTGCCGATATCGCCAGACGTGGCCTGCCGCGAAAGATAGAAAGGCACTGTACGGCAGGATGATCCACAGTAGCGACATCATCGCCTCGACTCGCCTTCTCCGTCTCACGATCGGGTGCGAACAACCATGTCAGACATGGCATTGGCAAACAAGGGTCGTTACCGAGGGAAACCCTCGGTAACAAACGCACTTACCCCGGTGATCGTCGTGGCCCCCTCCGGTGTTAACGGGATCACACCTGGCGCCTGCTGATCCACCGCACTCGTCGCACTCGTGACCTCGGCACCGTCCACTGCGGGAACGGGATTCGGCGCTAGGCGGATGCGATGGCCGTGATGAGGGTGCGGGAGGCGAGGGTCCTGGTCGTGATGAGCTGAGTGAAGGTCCGCGGCTGCTCGCCTGGATACTGCTGCGTCAGTTGCACTTCCCAGTGCGCGAGACCGTCGTCGCCGTCGCGGGAGCGACTGATCTGCACGCAGTAGCGGGTGCCGACGGGGATCAGGTTGATGCCGCGCTGGATCTGGTCGGCGGGTGACACGATCGCGTTGTCGGCGACCACTGCGCGGGCGCGATAGCCGGAGCGTTCCACGTAGTAGGCGTATTCGAAGGCGAGGATCGCGTCGGGTCCGTTGGCGGTGCCGCCCGGATCGGTGCCAGAGACGACGTCGGCGGTGCGCTTCTGTTCGCACCCCTGGGTCGCCAGGGCGGAGGCCTGCGCGGGCGGCGGGGCCGACGTCGCCGTGCTTGCGCCGGTCGGGCCAGGCACCGCCGGCGCCGAGGAGGTGGCCGCGGTCGACGGCGTGCTGGAGCCGAATCCGTTGATGGCGGTGGCCAGGATCGAGGCCACCGCGATCCCGACGCCGAGCACGATCAGGATGGCGAGCACCTTGTTGCCGCGCGGCTGCTGATCGCGGCGGCGCGTGGGATGCCGCAGCGGGACGCCGGGATGGATGCCGGACCGGTTGATGATCGCCGGTGGTGGCGCGGCATTGTCGTCGTAGCTCTCGGGCGGTAGCTCCGCGGCGCGCGTCGCGTGCCGATCCGGCTCGTCCAGTGGCTCCGGCGGCTCGCCCGCGACGGGCGGGTCGAGCCATTCCTCCCAGTCCCCGGTGCGCCGCAGCCGATTCGGCGGGTGCTCCGGGATGTGCGGTTCTGGCACGTAGACCTCCGGATCTCGACGCCGCATCGGGTTGCGGCGGGTCGCCGAGCGCCGCCGCTTCCGTGCCTTGCCGGTGGGTACGCGCAGCATGGGCAGCCCGGTGTCGAACGGATTGCCCTGCCCCTCTTGCCGACCCGGATTGTTCGGGTCAGAGGGTGTCATCGTCGTAGTCGCCGAGCACCGGGGTCACGGCAACCACAGCGGTCGGCACGGTCACGCCGAGCTGACCCTCACGCGACTTGTGTTCCTTGTCGTCCGGGGGCGGCCCCGGCGGCAATGCCACACCGCCGGTGGTCCCCGGATGATGCTGCTGGCCGGGATCGGCCGCCCGCGGCGCCGGATCCGAGGGGGCAGGCGCGGGAGCGGGCGCAGGCGCAGGACGTGATTCGGGCTGCGGCGCTTCGGCTCTGGTGGTCGACGGGGATCCGTTGGGCGGGATCACCGTGCCGGGCCCGGTCGGCTGGGCAGGGCTCGACGGCTGTGCGGGCGGCCGCCCGCCGGTTCCCGCACCGAAGTCGAACAGCTTCGGCGAGCCCGCGGAGTTCGGGTTCGCCGAGTTGTCGCCGGTGGTGCTGCCCGGCCGGATCGCCTCGGTGACCGCCTTGTCCGCCCCGGCCGCCACCGTGTCGATGGCGTGGGTGCCGACCTCGGCGACCTTGTCGATGATGTGGGTGCCGATGCCCGCGATCTTGTCGATGATGTTGGTGCCGATATCGACGCCTGCGTTGATCGCGGTGGTCCCGATCTGCACGCCGGCGTTGATCAACTGTTGCTGCAGTTGGAGTTGCGCGGCGAGCGCCGGATCCATCGGTTGTCCGGTGCCAGGCACCGTGGTTCCGGTGCCCTGCCCGAAGGGAACGGTGCCGCCGGTGCCGTTTCCGTACGGGCCGACGGCGTTGTACGGCGAGGTGGTGACGCCGGAGGGTTGGGTGACGGTAAGCGGCCCCATCTGGTCGAGTCGCCTGCTGTGGTCGTCCATCTCGGTTTTCGCGACGTTGACCGTGGTGAGCGCGTCGCGCAGGGCCTGGCTCGCCCGCGCGATCACGGCGTCGGTGTCCGGCGCCGCGGTGGCGTTGCCGAGGATCTCGCGCGCGTCGCGACGGAAGTCCGCGATGATCTGGTCGACCGTCCGCGCCGCGCGGGAGCTGGTGGCGTGCGCGTCGGAGAGCACCCCGAGATAAGCCGGTCCGCGGTCGGAGATTTCGCCGATCTCGGTCTGGGTGGTGCGCAGCGCGGGCACCGCGGCGTCGGCGCCGCGGGAGGTCCATGTCGACTCCAGCGCGTGCAGGCCGTCGCGGTGCGGACCCTCGACGTCGGCAGCTTGGGTGGATGCGGCGGACAGCGCACTGGTGGTGGTCTGGTTCGGCGTCGCGACGCCGGTGCCGAGGCTGGCGCGCAGTTGCAGCAGCGGCTTCACCAGCGCGGCGACGATCGGCGGATCGACGTTCGGATCCAGGTACATCGGCGCAGGTGCGACCGTGTCGGTCGTCGGCGCCTGCGGCCTGCGGCGTAGTCCGGAAAGGCTTCTCATGTCAGCGTCTCCCCTGTTCGGGTGATGACGCCTGCGGTGTCGGTGTCGACACCCTGCATGTCGGCGTTGTAGCCGCGCAGTACCTGGCCGTACGTGCCGACGAGTTGCCCCGCGGTCGACAGCGCCTGCGCGTGCTCGGACACCGCGGTGGCGAACCTGGCCGCGAAATCCGCGCCGACCAGCCCGAGATCGGTGGCCAGCTGGTCCGGATTCACCGCACCGGAAGCGACGGCCGCCGCATCCGCGAGCTGTTGGGATACCGCGTCGGCGATCGCGGTGTAGGCGGCTACCGCCGCCGGGTCGAGCTTCAGCGTGTCCACCGTTCCCCTCCCGGGTTCCCAGTCTTTCGCTACCGCGACATGATTCGATGACCAGCCTACTGCGCTAACCGGACACCTGTGCCCGATCGTCGCCAGTCGTTGCGCCTGAGTATGGCAATCAACCCCGGCCATGTCATGTGCTGGTCACGCCCCGACTATTTTTCCAGCAATTTCGTGGCAGGGACGACGAATCCGTCGGTCAGTGACAGACGGCGCGGACCGCGGCGGTGAGCAGTTCGAGCCCGTGGTCGATTTCGGCGTCGGTGATCGTCAGCGGCGGCATCAGTTTCACCACCTGGCCGGTCGCGCCCGAGGTTTCCACCAGCAGGCCGCGATCGAAGGCGGCCTGGCAGACCTTGCCGGTCAGCGAGGGATCGTCGAACGCGAGCGCCTGCACCAGCCCGCGGCCACGGACCTGGGCGCCGGGCACCGTCGCGGCGAGCTCGGTCAGCTCGCGCGCGATCCGCGCCCCCTTGACCAGCGTCGCCTGCTCGAGCGCCGCATCGGACCAATAGTGCTCCAACGCGATCCGCGCGGTGACGAAGGCCGCGTTGTTGCCGCGGAAGGTGCCGTTGTGCTCGCCGGGCGCCCACTGATCGAGTTCGGGTGCGAAAAGCACCAGCGCCATGGGCAACCCGTAGCCGCCGATCGACTTGGACAGGGTGACGATGTCGGGCCGGATCCCCGCCGTCTCGAAGGAGAAGAACGGGCCGGTCCGGCCGCAGCCCATCTGCACGTCGTCGACGATGAGCAGAATGCCGCGGGCCGAGCACAGTTCGGCGAGCTGACGCAGCCAGTCGACCCGCGCCACGTTGACCCCGCCCTCGCCCTGCACCGTCTCGACGATCACCGCGGCCGGCTTGTCCAGGCCGGAGGACGGGTCGTCGAGCGCGCGCCGCATCCAGCGCAGCTCGTCGGGCTCGCCGAGGTATCCGTCGTAAGGCATCGGGGTCACATGCGCCAGCGGCACCCCGGCGCCCGCGCGCTTGGCCGCGCTTCCGGTGACCGAAAGCGCACCGAGTGACATGCCGTGAAACGCGTTGGTGAAGTTCAGGATCTGCTGACGTCCGGTGACCTTGCGGGCGAGTTTGAGCGCGGCCTCCACCGCGTTGGCCCCGGTCGGGCCGGGAAACTGCACCTTGTAGTCCAGGCAGCGCGGGCCGAACACCCTGTCGCGCAGCGTCTCGAGCAACCTGCGCTTGGCGACGGTCGACATGTCGAGGCCGTGCGTGATGCCGTCCCCGGTGATGTAGTCGAGCAGCGCCTGTTTCAGAATCGGGTTGTTGTGGCCGTAGTTCAGCGCGCCCGCGCCTGCGAAGAAGTCCAGGTACTCCCTGCCGTGTTCATCGCGCAGCCAGGCGCCGCTCGCGGTGTCGAAGACGGTCGGCCAGGACCGGCAGTAGCCGCGCACGTTGGATTCGAGCGCCTCGAACACGGTCATCCCGGCGACGGTCATGGCGATCCTCCGGACAATCTGAAGTGACTGTGTTTCTAACATTGCCGCGATCGTCGTGTGGCACTTTTCCAAAAACCGTGCGGAACGCTTCCGCGTGTCTGCTCACGGACATTAGGCTTGACTCTTTGTGCGCGGCAGAGCAGTGGGGGACGGATGGCTCGCCGCACGAGGGCACCCGCAGCGCGGCCTCGCGGTCTATGTGCACCTCGCCAAAGCGGGTTTCCGACGGCAGTCGCAGTACAAGCTCGCGATGTTCGCCGGGCTGTTCACCAATTGCGTTTTCGGGTTCGTCCGGGCGGCCGTTCTCATCGCCGCGGTGCGCTCAGCGGGTGAATTCGGCGGCTACACCGAGGGATCGGTCGCCGCCTACGTCTGGATCTCCCAGGGCCTGCTCGGCGCGACCCAATTCATGGGACCGCCCCTCGAGCTGGTCGAACGAGTGAAGAACGGCGACATCGCGATCGACTTCCTCCGCCCGGTCGACGTCCAATTCGCTTACCTCGCCGCCGATCTGGGTCGAGCGGTCTGCACCTTCGGGCCGCGTGTGGTGCCGAGTGTGCTGGTCGGCATGCTGACCTTCGGGCTGACCATGCCGACCACGCCCGCCGCCCTCGCCCTCGGGACGGCCAGCGTGGTTCTCGCGGTGATCATCTCGTTCCTGTGCCTGTTTGCGGTCACCCTGATCGGATTCTGGGTTGTCGAGACCAGAGGCCTGCGGGTGCTCTACCAAACCTGCGGCACCTTCCTCGCCGGACTTTTTGTGCCGGTGCACATGTTCCCCGACTGGCTGCACGCCATCGCGCACGCCACCCCGTTCCCGTCGATCCTGCAATCACCGGTCGACATCCTGTCCGGGCGGGTCGGCGGCAGCGGCGCGGTGGCAGTGGTTGTGGTGCAACTGTTCTGGGTGCTCGTGATCGGCGTGCTCGGCCGCGTGTTGCTCGCCGCAGGGCGACACCGGTTGGAGGTGCAAGGTGGTTGACTCGGTCGCAGGACGGGCCGGAACCTGGGCCACCCCGTACGCGGCCGTGCTCCGTTCCCGGATCCGAGCCCAGCAGTCCTACCGTTTGTCCTTCGCCAGTGAGGTATTCAGCGCGTTCCTGATCGGCATCGTCGAATTCGCCGAGGTATGGGTGATCTTCACCAATGTCCAGGCGCTCGGCGGGCTCGACCTGAACGCGGCGCTGCTGCTGTTCGGCTTCGGCCAGACCACCTTCGCATTGGCGCAGGTGGTGTTCGGTCACCTCGACACGCTGCCGACGCTGATCAGGATGGGCCAGCTCGACGCGTATCACCTACGCCCACAACCCTTGCTGCTCCAACTGATCACCAGCGACATCTCGCTGCGCCGCTTCGCCCGCGCAGGCGTCTCGGCGGTGGTGCTCGGCGTCGGGCTGTGGCGCAACGACATCGACTGGGGGCCGACCACATTCGCACTGGTGGCGATCGCGCTACCTAGCAGCATCGCCCTGTTCGGCGGCGTGTTCGTCTGCGCCGCCGGACTGCAGTTCTTCCTGATCGACGGGGCCGAGCTGACCAACAGCTTCACCTACGGCGGCTCCTTCGCCGCGATCCAACCGGCCTCGGTCTTCCCGACACCGCTGAAACTGCTGTTCGGGTTCGCCATTCCGGTGTCGCTGACCGGATACCTCCCCACCATCGCCCTGCTCGGCCTGCCAGGACCGCCGCTGCTGCCCGCGTGGCTGGCATGGCTCGCACCGCTGGCGGCGCTGTGGGTGTGGGGTATCGCGTTGGCCCTGTGGCGGTTCGGTACTCGGCACTATCAGGGAGGTGGCGGATAAGCGTGGCGGATTCCTGTTCTTCGGACGCGATCATCGATATCGAGGATCTGACAAGGCAATTCACGCTGTCACGCAAGGACGGCAGGGGCTGGCGCCGCCGCCGCGAAGTATTGACCGCGGTCGACAAGATGACCTTCCGGATCGAACCGGGTGCGGCGGTCGGGTATATCGGCGCCAACGGTGCGGGCAAGTCGACCACCATCAAGATGCTCACCGGCATCCTGGTGCCGACCGCGGGCCGGGTGCGCACCTGCGGCCTCGAACCGGTCCGGCAGCGGCGCGAACTCGCCGCGCGCATCGGCGTGGTGTTCGGGCAGCGCTCCCAGCTCTGGTGGGATCTGCCGCTGCGCGAGTCGTTTTCGATACTCGCGGCCATCCACCGACTCGAACCCGACGCCGCGCGCAAACGGACGCACGAGCTGATCGAGCAACTGGAGATGGCCGACACCCTCTACACCCCGGTGCGCCAGCTCTCGCTCGGCCAGCGCATGCGCGCCGAAGTTGCTGCAGCACTGCTTCATTCGCCCCAGCTGGTGATCCTGGACGAGCCGACCATCGGGCTCGACGTGCTGTCCAAACAGCGACTGCGCGAATTCCTGCGCGCCGAACGCGCCGAACGCGGCACCACGCTGCTGCTGACCACCCACGACATGGGCGACATCGAAAGGCTTTGCGACCGTGTCCTCGTGGTGGATCACGGCCGCCTTGTCTACGACGGGTCGCTGACCGGACTCGCGGCCACCGTCGGCGCGCGGCGCGTGCTCGTCGTCGACCTGGCCGAGCCGACACCGGATATCGACGACCTACCCTGCGCGCAGCTGCTGGCGTCCGAGGCGGGCGGGATGCGGCAGCGGCTGGCCTTCGACCCCGAACGAACCACCGCCGCGCGCCTTCTCGCGGCCGTTTCCGATCGGGCCGAAGTGCGCGATCTGTCCATCGAGGAGCCCGAGATCGAGGACGTGGTGCGCCGGATATACGAATCCGCCCGCTGAAGCAGCGGGCGGATTCGTTGTTCTCTTCAGTTATGGTGCGGTTCAGTGTGTTCAGGGTTCGCGTGCGCCCTGATCGAGCCGGAACGGTGGGTACTCGTCGCGCATCAGGCTCGCGTACACCTGGACCCGGATGCTCCATCGGGCGATGCCGACGAGGAAGTCGTACAGGCCCTGCGGGTACCGCCCGGTGAACAGCAGGCCGATCACCGCGACGAGCAGCAGAACGGCCATCAGCGGAATGCTCGTGGCACCGGCCCAATCCTCACTGTCGCCCATGGCAAAGGACAGCCCGCTGGTCAGCGCGATGAGGATCAGGTACTGCGGTATGACCAGCAGCCACCACTTCACCAGCACCAGCCCGCGACTCAGCTGCTCCGGGTAGTCGATCTCGAGGTCGGCCGGGTATTCGTCGTTCGCCTTCAGGCTGAACGGCGGATACTTGTCGGTCCCGAGCACGTACAGCGCGTAGAAGCTGACCCGCCAGCTCCAGCGGACTACACCGACATTGAAGTCGAATATCGCCTTCGGGTACTTGCCGGTGAACAAGATCGCGAAGAAAACGACCACCGTCAAAATGAAGTAGGCGATGTGCAAGAAGAACAGCACAATGTAGTGCGGAATGGCCAGAATCCACTTGACCAGCCACATCCACCGCGATAATCCGGGATCCAGATCCCCTCGGACGCGAACGGGATTGACCGGATCGGCCGGCTTGGTGATCGCGACTTCGCTCTCGGGTTCCATGATCGACGCTCCTTTCAGGTGCTTTCGATCCACGCCACAAACCAGGTGCGGAATGTCCTGATTGTCGCGTATTACGAGACCGGCAAGACCACGATCAGGTACCGACACGCCAACAAATAGGGGTGCACGGGTTCGGAGCGGCGCAAACTCCGCCGTAATCGCGACGGAGCCGATCCACGCACCGTCCCCCGAGCCGCGACACGGCGAGCGGATCGGCTCCGCCCAGTTGCTCAGCCGAGCGGCCTGCCCACCGGAAGGTTCACGAAGCTGGGCGCCGCGGGATCGAGCACCAAGTGTTGCGGCGTCAGCGCATTCAGGATCCCGCCGTCGAACAGCATCGGCGGTGCGAGGAAGCCACGCGGGAAGTTACTGGCAAAGACGTTGACGCGCAGGCGATGTCCCGGCTGCAGTACCGCATCGACCGGGTTGACCGCGACGTCGAGCACGGTCGGCTGCCCAGGCACTACGGTCTGCCGGTCGGTGAGCGTCAGCTTGTACACGGTGCGCGTGTAGTCGCCGTCGGCGTCCTTCGCACTCTTGGCGTCGTCGATCGCGCGCAGCGATGCCGCGAGCTGACCGCTGGCCAGCACCGTCGATTGCCCGTTCGGCGCAACATCGTTCACCGTCACCGCCCAGTAGCCCTCGATGTTGTCGTACTTCGTGTTGAGGTGCACGGTGATCGGGCCGGACAGCAGGGTCGGCTCGTCGACCGGCGCACCGGTGAAGGTGAGGCCGCCGAGCTCGTGAATGCGATCATCGCGGCCGCAGAAGTTGGCCAGGCTGATCACGCCGGTGGATTCGACCGCCGCGTCCCTGGAGCACAGCGAGGTGATTCCGGTGACCGGCGAGACCGTCAATTGTGCTGCGTCCCCTGGTGTTTGCGCGCTCAGCGACCCGTCGTAGACGCTGGTCGCGGTGCCACTGCGGGTCGGCGAGAGGTACATCCGCTGGTATTCCATACCGGGACGCGGGAACGCCGAGGTGGTGGTCCACCCGCCGCCCTGTTGCCAGAGCGCGACCGGCCCGTACTGATCGATACCGTTGTCGATCCCCTTGAGCCACTTGTCGAACCAGGCCATCTGCAGCACGTCCAGCCGCGGCGGCCGACCCGGATTGCCAAGGCCGGAACCGGGATTGAAGTGATAGGTGTCGCCCATGACCAGCTTCTTACGTTCCGGCGGCAGCGGAATGTCGGCGAACGAGCGCGCGCTCGACGGGGCGAAGATGTCTTGCCAGCCGCCATAGACGAAGGTCGGCACCTGGATCCGCTCCGGATGACCGTCGGTCCATGCATTGCGCAGCGGACTACCGGGCAGGATCTGCTGTTTGAGTGGTTCCGGGGTCGAATCCACGTTCAGCGACAGTGCCATCAGGATGTAGTCGAAGAATTCCAGGGGTGTCTCGATCCGGTCGAGCAGCCATTTCAGGTCCAGATGACCGAGCGCGATACCGACCGGGTCCGGGAAATTCGAGATGAGGTCGACTCCGATGATGTAGAGCGGCCCGAACAACCCGACGCCACCACCAGGAAAAGCGACGTCGGTCAACACATCGGTACTGCCCTCGACCGGGAATATCGCCTTGAGCGCAGGCGGATTCTGTTCGGCCGCCTTGAACTGATTGATGGCCGAGTACGAGATCCCCGACATTCCAATATTGCCGTCCGACCAGGCCTGCTTACTGGTCCAGTCGATCATTTCCAGGGTGTCGTCGGTCTCCCGTTGCTGGAGGAACTGCCAGGAGCCCTGCGAATACCCGGTACCGCGCACATCGGCGACGACGTAGGTGTAGCCCTGCTGCACCAGCTTCCGATCGGCGGCGAAGGTGCGCGGCGCGCCGCCGCTGATCGCCCTCGTCAGATCGGTGATCGAATCGAAAGGCGTGCCGCCGAAATCGAACCTGTTGGCCAGCTCGATCAATGCGTCGGACAGCACCGGGATGTTCAGGGCGATATCGGCGAGCAGCGACGCGAATTTGGTGTACGGGGTCATGTTGATGACGGTCGGCAGTGGCTCTTCCACGATCCGCCCCGCGGCGTCGACCGGACGATAGATGTTGGCCTTCAGCACCGTTCCGTCGCTCATCGTGACCGGCACGTCGAAGTCGATGTGCACCGGTCCCGGATATTTCGGCGGGCCGTCGTGTGCGGCGGTCCACCCTGCGGCGAGTGCGCCGCCGTCGGGCGGCGTCTGCGCGACCGCCGGGCTCGCAACGATCCACAGCGCGGCCATTGCGGCGGCGAGGGTCAACACACCCGTGTTAATCAACGTGCGGCGAACTGTCTTCATCGACATCGAATCTCCTGGCTGACCCGCTTAAAAACGCTGCCGTACCCATCGGAGATGTGAGAGTAACCGGACTCACATCAATTGGGCAAGTATGGCCTGGGTCACACCGACGCGGTGTCTATCCTCAGGAGATGGGACTTGAAGCCGGCGTAGACCGCGGCCGCCTACCGCGCGGCACACACGGCCTGGCACCGGAGGCGGTCGCCCACTCACAACGCATGCGCATGTACCTCGCCGTGGTCGAGGCGGTGGCCGAACGTGGTTATGCGGCAACAACTGTCAGCGATATCGTGGCCCGCGCGAACGTCTCCCGGCGCACCTTCTACGAACTGTTCCGCGGTCGGGACGACTGCTTCTCCGAGGCCTTCGAGGCGGCCGTCGGGCTGGTGCTCGGCGAACTCGACACCAGCGTCGCGGCCACGCCACGCGCCGAATGGCGTGCCCTCATCCGGACGACGCTGCAGACCTATCTGCAACTCTTGTCCGACAACGGGATCTACGCCCGCGCGCTGCACATCGAATGCCTGGTCGCCGGGCCGATCGTCGCCGAACAACGCCGTCAGATGAAAAGGCTGCTCGCCCACCGGATGCACGCGGCCTTCCGGATCGGCCGCACCGCAGGCGATATCCCGGTGGACATTCCATCCGAGACCTTCGATGCACTCATCGGCGCCGTCGACGATCGCATTCGCGATTGCCTCGACGGGCCTGGGCCACAGGCATTGCCGGACTTGAGTGCACACCTGTACCAGATCACCATGGCGCTGTTCGGCGTTCCGGACTGGCAGGACTAGCGCTTACCCGCCCTCCCCCTAGGCCGGACCGTTCTCCTGCGCGGAATACAGGCTGACTTCCCCGTCCTCGCTGAGGAAGGCGTTGACCAGCATGGTGCCCTGCGCGCGCAGGTCGTCCTGGTCCGGCACCTGCGTGGTGATCGAAATCTGAGGTATGACCGCCCAGTTCACCACGTAGCGCTCCGGTGGGCCGTCGTCGTCGGACAGCCGGGCCAGCCGAAATACCGAAACGGTCTTCCGCAAGATGAGGGTGCGCACGACCTCGCCGATTCGCTCCGGGTCTTCCAGCGCGAACATGAACCCGAAGGTCAGTTCGGGTGAGGACACGTAAGCGGGCACAAAGATCGAGGCTAGCCTATCCAACGTCGGCATGCAGTCGCCGCGCCGAAGCGGTTGCTGCTCATGCGCTATCGCGTTTGCGCCGGAACAGCCGACGGTATGATCTTGTGACCGATCCGTGACGGATCATAACGATTTACAAGCGGCTTTCAGATTTGTACACCATACTATTGCGCGGATTCGGCAACCGCGCTTTCCTGAAAGAGTCCCGATTTCTCGGGCCGTCTTCCTCATCGCATCGTCGCGGATTTCCCGGTTTCTTTGCCGTGCTGGTGGACTGTGGGGGTGACGTCCGAGCACGGGGCTGCGCCGGAGCCGAGGGGTGCCCCTCCCCGAAATCCCCCTCGGCCCTGGCGCATCCAGAATGGATCGTTAGCAGGGGTGCGTGCAACATGCCAACCGAATACGCCGGAGTCCGTATCGGAACCGAAGCGCTGCCGCCACCTGCCGAGCTATTGCGCGCCTTCCGCGACGGCCAGCATCGCAACAAGCACAGTGTGCTCGCGGCCGCGCGCGAACTCGTCGAATGCCATGAGCGGCGGCACCAGGCGATGGAAGCGGCGCACGCGCCCGAGGCGGGCAATCGGCGGGTCGCGGCGTGCAGTCACCTGCTCGAGGACATCGACGGGCATCGGGCCGAGCTCGTCGGACAGATCGACAGCTGGGTGGCAGGCAATGTCGAACATCGCGGCGGCGCCTCGCTGCACACCGAGACGCTCGGCGCGGTCATCGACCGGCTTGCGGCGAAATGGATTGCGGCACAACACGCTTTGCGAAAGACGCCACAGCAGCGGACGCACCCGGTGCAGGTGGACGGGGAAGCCCACCTGCAGTGGTGCAGGCTCGCCGAGCTGACCGACGGGTACCGGGACTTGGTCACCGACGTCACCGAGCACCGGCGCAGGCTGCCGGTGTGGTAAGGCTCAGCGCGTCTCGTCTACCCCAGGCTCGACTATCTCGGCGTCGACGAACGACGCCTCGGTAGCCGCAGGCTCGGTCACAGTCGGCTTCGGCGCCGCCGCGTCTTCGGTGTCCAGATCATCGTCGTGGTCGAGATCGAGCTTCCGCTGCGCTTCGGCATCGCGCCTGGCTGCCGCGGCGGCCTCGTTCATCTCGATCGCGTCGGTGATCCATTCACCGATCTCCCGAGTGACCTCCTGGACGGTGCCAGTGATGATACTGGCAATATTGCCGACCCGCTTGGCACCAGAGGAAGTCAATTCCTGAATGAGATCCTTGTTGCTTTCGAATTTCCCGATCATTCACACGCCCACTTCGCTTGCCTTTCGCTGACGCATCACGATAACACCGGGAGATGGCTCGCTCTTGACCAAGCTCGGCGGCAACGCCAGCTTGAAAATTTTCAGCCACACCGAGCCGATCTGCTTGCTCAGCGAACCCGTGTTGTACGGCAGTCCGTACTTTTCGCACAATGCCCGCACCTCCGGAGCAATCTCCGGATAGCGCGTGGCGGGCAGATCGGGGAACAGGTGATGTTCGATCTGGTGCGACAAATTGCCGGACATGATGTGGAACAGCTTGCTTCCAGTGATGTTGGCCGAGCCGAGCATCTGCCGGATGTACCACTCGCCCCTGGTCTCGTCGGCGGTCTCCTCTTCGGTGAACGTCTGTACGCCGGTGGGGAAATGACCGCAGAAGATGATGGAGAAGGCCCAGACGTTGCGGACCAGGTTGGCGGTGACGTTGCCTGCCAGCGTGCTGAGGAACAGCGGGCCGGTCAGTGCCGGGAAGATCAGGTAGTCCTTGAGCGACTGCTTGCCCGCCTTGCGGAGTTGCCCCTTGATCAGACGCTTGACCTCGGGCCACTTGCGCTTGCCTGCCAGGATGTTCTCGACCTCGAGGTCGTGACCCATCACGCCCCACTCGAACAGCATCATCAGCGCGAAGGCATAGATCGGCTGGCCGAGGCGAAGCACGTTCCACGACTGGGCCTCGTCCATCCGCAGGATGGAGTAGCCGATGTCGCGGTCTTTGTTGTGGATGTTGGTGTAGGTGTGGTGCAGGTAGTTGTGCGAGTGCTTCCACTGGTCCGCCGGGCAGACCGTATCCCATTCGAAGACACGGGAATTCACGCCGGGCTCACGCATCCAGTCGTACTGGCCGTGCATGACGTTGTGGCCGATCTCCATGTTGTCCAGGATCTTCGACACGCTCAGCGCGGCGACGGCGGCCAGCCAGACCGGCGGCAGGAAGCCGAGGTACATCAGGCTGCGCCCGGCGACCTCGAAGCCGCGCTGGGCCTTGATGATCGAGTAGAGGTACTCGCGGTCCCGATCGCCCAGGTCGGCGACGACCTTGGCACGCAGCTCGTCGAGCGCCTTGCCGAGTTCCTCGATCTGCTCCGGCCCCAGTACCAGCGGGCCGTTTTCGGTTTCGGTCAGAAGTGTCATTGGTTTCCCCTTGCTAGTCAGATGTCGATGTCGACGTCGCCCACGGGGGCATTGATGCAGAGCTGGATGGGCTGGTCCGGGTCACTGTCGGTCTCGCCGGTGCGCAGGTTGCGGGTGCAGCCGGTGCGGCGAACCGCCGTGCAGGAGAAGCAGATTCCCATCCGGCAGCCGTAGGCCGGGGTGAGTCCGGCGGCCTCGGCCTGCTCGAGCAGCGAGGAGCCGGTGTTGTCCGCCGTCCGGCCCGCGGCCGAAAAGCTCACCGTGCCATAGGCTTCGTCGGCGTCGACGGGGGTGAGCGACAGCGTGAATTCCTCGGTGTGCAGCCGGGTGTCGAGCTGTTCGGCCTCGTAGATCTTGCGGACCGCGTCCATCAGCGACTGCGGGCCGCAGACGAAGGTTTCCGCGTCGGCGAACCACGGTGCCACCCGCTCCAGTTCGTCGTAGTCGAAGTATCCGCTGGTCTTCGCGGGCGCCACGTCGATCCACGGTGCGCCGTGATCGGCATTGGCGGTGTCCGGCCGCCACGGATGGCGCAGCTCGATGCGGAAGTTCTTGTGCTGCTTGGCAATCGCGTCGAGCTCGGCCCGATGCGGTACCACCTCCGGCGATTTCGCGTAGTGCAGGAAGACGACCTCGCCCGGGTAGCCCTCGGCCGCGAGGGTGCGCAGCATCGAGAGCACCGGCGTGATGCCGCTGCCGCCGCTGATCAGCAGCACCCGGTCCGGGCGCAGGTCGGGCAGCCGGAATACTCCGGCGGCGGGCTCGAGATCGACCACCATGCCAGGGCGCGCGTTGCGGTGCAGGTACTGCGACACCAGGCCCTCGGGATGCGTCTTGACGGTCAGCCGGATATGCCGGTCCCGCGCGCCGGCCGGATCGATCGGGGAGTAGCAGCGCGCGTGGCGGACGCCGTTGATCACCACGCCGATCTGGACGTACTGCCCGGCGGCGTGACCTTTCCACTGCCTGGTCGGCCGCAGGGTGAGCGTCACCGAACCCGGGACCGCACGGTCGACGTGCACGATCTCGGCGCGCAGCTCCCGCGCGGTCAGGGTGGGACGGACGAGTTCCAAGTACCGATCGAGCGGATGCGGTGTGGTCAGGGTCTGCACCAGGTTGATGAGATCCACCATTCGTTCTCCGTGCCTCTTGTCGGGCTGTGCGACTGTTGGACGCTCGCAACGATGCGGTGTCAATTTCAGTGCACGTCTGTACACTCAACTAGTGTGACCGATGGCAGGGGTCCGGTGTCAACCGGCAAAACATGTGACACGAACAACATCTTCCGATAGGGCGAATGGTGAACGGATGTATGCTCACCGTGATGAGCGAGCAGGCAGCAACCCGAGGCGAGCGCAAGGAGCGCACGCGGCAGGCACTTCTGGACGGCACCCTCGCATTGGCGGCCGACCGCGGTTTCGCGGCGCTCAGCCTGCGCGAAATCGCCCGTTCCGCAGGCATTGTGCCGACCGCCTTCTACCGGCACTTCGCGTCGCTCGACGACCTCGGTGCGACGCTCGTCGATGACGGCATCACCGCACTGCGACTCGCCTTGCGCGAGGTGCGCCGGAACCAGGATGCGAACCTGTCCGACACCGTGCGATTCGTGTTCACCCAGGTTGACCCGAAGCGCGAACTCTTCGGCTTCCTCACCCGCGAACGCCACGGCGGCTCGGCCGCACTGCGCAAGTCCATCGCACTGGAACTGCAATTGATCGTCCGCGAGCTCGTCGCCGACCTCTCCCGCATCCGTGCGCTCGACTCCTGGTCGCCACCCGACCTGGAGATCGCCGCCGACCTCCTCGTCGCCACCGTCGCCGACGGCATCGTCGCCTACATCTCGGCGGCGCCGCGCGAAGCAGACGCCATCATCGACCGCACCGTGCAACAGGTCCGCCTGATCACCCTCGGCATGAGCGCGTGGTGGCCGCCGAAGGAGCGGTAGCGACCGCCACCTCGACGTCGATGGCCTGCTGCCTGGTAGCGGCAGCGCGGTCCACCGAATTCCCGGTGCGCAACACGCTGGTTGTGCTAATTTTTTAGCGTGTCTAACATCAGTCGCCGCAAAACATTCGTTTCGGTGGCCGCATTGGGACTTATCGCGGCATTCACCGCAACATCCTGCAGCTCCGATTCGTCGAACACCTCGTCGCCGAGCCCGTCGAGTGTTGGGACGCAAGACAATACGAAGCTTTTCCACGAGATCTACCAGCAATTGGTGGAGACCGACACCACGCATTCGACCGGAAGCACCACGGACGCCGCGAATGTGGTCAAGCGCCGCCTGCTGGACGCGGGATTCGCCGAAGGCGATATCCAGATCTTCGAACCGGTGCAGCGCAAGGGCAACCTCGTCCTCCGCTTCACCGGGTCAGGGCAGCGGAAACCGTTGCTGCTCTTGGGACATCTCGATGTGGTCGAGGCCAAGAAGGAAGACGGCTGGACCACCGACCCGAAGAAGCTCACCGAGGCGGACGGCTTCTACGCCGCCCGAGGCGCGCTCGACGACAAAGCCATGGTGTCCGCCTTCGTTGCGAACCTGATCCAATTGAAGCGTGAAGGCTTCAAGCCGACGCGCGATATCGTCCTTGCGCTGACCGCCGACGAAGAGGCAGGCAAAGACAACGGCGCAAAATGGTTGATGGAGAACAAGGCCGACCTGATGAGCGCCGAGTACGGCCTCAACGAGGGCGGCCGGGCCTTCCTCGTCGACGGCAAGCCCGCCCTGCAGGGCGTGCAGGTTGCCGAAAAGACCTACGCCATCTACGACGTGGAGGCCAAAGCACCCGGCGGGCACAGTTCGGTGCCGAAGCCGGACAATGCCATCTTCGCCTTGACCGGCGGACTGAATCGCCTGTCCACGTATCGCTTTCCCGCGTCACTGAGCGACGCGGTTCGCGACAACTTCGGTGCGCTCGCCGCCTCGAAGACCGGGCACGAGGCCGACGACCTGCGCGCGGCCGCCGCCGGGAATTCGAGTCCTGAAGTGCTGGATCGACTGTCCGCGGTGCCCGAGTACAACGCGCTGCTGCGGACCACCTGCGTGGCAACCATGGTGAGCGCGGGCGAAGCCGAGAACGCGCTGCCGCAGCGCGCCAAGGCGACGGTCAACTGCCGAATCCTCCCCCAGGACAACCCGGCCGACATCGAGCGTCAGGTCAAGGCGGCGCTGGCCGACGACAAGCTCGCCGTCACGCCCAAGGTCGATCCCGCGGGCGGCATCTCCCCCATCAACGGCGATGTGCTGGCCACCGTCACCTCGTTGACCAAGGAAATGTTCCCGACCGCCGCCGTGAGCACCTTCATGTCCACCGGCGCGACCGACAGCAAATACGCACGCAGCAAGGGCATTCCGATGTACGGGGTCAGCGGGCTGTTCATGGAATCCGCCGACGCAAGTCGTATCCACGGCGTGAACGAGCGCGTGCCGATCGCCGGGCTCGACGGCAGCCGCGAATTCCTCTACCGCCTCGTCAAGCAGCTTTCGCAGTAGTACGGGGCCCGGGTGCGGCGCGTGGCCATGCGTCGCACCCGGGCGGCTACTGTCGGTCTGTGCCACAGGATTCCATCGACCGGATGGTCGACGAATGGGCCGCGCGGGACGCGCGGCTCGACGTCAGCGCCTTGCAGGTGATCGGCCGCCTGTTCCGGTGTGCCGCGCACGGGCAGCAGGCCGTCCTCGACGCGCTGGCGCCCCTCGGGCTGAGCTATGCCGACTTCGACGTGCTGAATACGCTGCGGCGGCGCAACGAGCCAGGCGGCACGAACCCGAGGGACCTTGCGCACGCGGCGCTGATCACCTCGGGGGCGATGACGACCCGGCTGGACCGGCTCGACCGGATGGGCTTCATCGAGCGGCAGCCGGACCCGGACGATCGACGGGCCGTGCGGATCCACCTCACCAAGGCAGGCGAGAAGATTGCGGCACGGGCGCTGGCCGCCGTGCTGGCCGCCGACGAAGACTTCCTCGAGCCACTCGGCCCGAAGCAACGCGACGCGCTCGCGGCCTCGCTGAAAGTGCTACTGCTGCACAGCGAAGGGGCCGACCGAACCTCCTGACGGGGCACCTATCCGCAGGCAGTCAGTGCGTTGCGTCGAACTCCGCGTTGAACGCCGCGGCGCGTTGCAGTGAGTCGACGGGCCAGCTGACCAGGCTCACCGGCACCTTGTCGCCGACCGCGTCCCGCACGTCGCGCGCAGCGAGCAGCGAAGCGCCACCGCAGATTTCGATCAGCTCGGCGCCGTCCTCGACCAGTTCGCGCGCCACCGCAACGGCCGCAGCGGAATCCGGAACGGCCACCGCCGTGGTCTTCGCGCCGCCATTGCCACCGCGCACGAATCGGTGGACCGCCGGGTCCGCGCTGGGGTGGCCGACGAAGATGGTCGCCGACTCGCGGATCGGCCCTGCCGTTGTGGTGCCGAATCCGAACCCGGCGACGCCGACCGCGGCACGACCGTCCACCGCCTCGATCACCTGCCCGGCGGATTCGAGATCGAAGCCGCGGTACAGCTCGATCAGCTTCGCCCCTCCGGCCACCGCTTCCGCCGCTGCCTCGGCGGCGGCGGCACCGTCCGGTACCCACACGAGCAGCGACTCGCTCTCGCCGAAATCCTGAATCACCCGGTCTACCTCGGGATTCGCGCCTTCCTCCAGAAAGAGGAACAGCTCACCGGTCTCGCTCATCTCGAACTCCTCATTTAGCTTGTCATCAAACTACTTGATACCAAGCTTAACGAGGGGTGGTACGCGGATATTCCGGCGCACCAAGCCGATTCAGGAGAGCCGATCCTCCGGGCCCGCGGCGGGAGTCCCGACCACTTCGGTCGGCTCCGGCGAGGCAATCGGGAGCAGGGCGACCAGCCCGACGGCAAGGACCAGGATGATGCCGATGATGCCGGCACGGTCACTGTCGAAGAGCACGACGAATAGCGCGAAAAAGGCGGGGGCCAGGAACGACACGGCCCGGCCCGTGGTGGTGTAGAGGCCGAAGAGCTGCCCTTCGCGGCCGGGTGGCGCCAAGCGGGCGAGGAAGGACCGCGCGGCGGATTGCGCAGGCCCGACGAAGATCGTCAGGAGCAGGCCGAAGATCCAGAACATCAACGGACCAGAGACGAAGAGCAGGATCACGCCGCAAATCACCATGGCGACAAGCGACACCACGATGACACGCTTCGGGCCACTGCGGTCGTCGAATCGGCTGGCGACGATGGCGCCGAGCGCGGCAACGACATTGGCCGCGATGCCGAACAGCAGCACGTCGGCATCGGCGATGTCGTACACCCGAACCGCAAGCACCGCACCAAAAGTGAACACCCCGGCCAAGCCGTCCCGGAAGACGGCGCTGGCCACCAGGAACCCGAGGGTGCGCTGGTCGGTCCGCCACAGCTCACGCAGGTCGCGCCACAGGATGGCGTACGACGCGAAGAAGCCCGCTTCCGCCGCACCGGGATCGGCGTCGGTGCGCGGCAATTCGGGCACCGCGAACAGCACGGGCAGCGCGAACGCGGCGAACCACACCGCCGCGACGATGGCGACGAGACGGATATTGAGGCCGTCGTCGGTCGGAATGCCGAGCAGGCCCCGGTTGTCACCATCGCCGGAGATGAAACCGAAGTAGCAGATCAGCAGCAGGAAGATGCCGCCGAAATAGCCCATCGCCCAGCCGAATCCGGAGACCCGGCCGACCGTCGCAGGCGTCGACACCTGACGCAGCATCGCGTTGTAAGGGACGCCGGCCAGTTCGAAGAACGCCGACCCGAAGGCAAGCAGCGCCAGCCCGAGCCACAGATAGTGGTAGTTGTCGTGCACGAAGAACATCAGCGTCATCGACCCGATGCAGAGCGCGGTCAGCACGGCAAGGGCGCGTTTGCGTTTCGCGGCCGCGTCGAACCACTGCCCGGCGACCGGCGCGGTCACCGCAACCACCAGCCCGGCCAGCGCGAGCGCCACGCCGAGCCAGGCGCTCGGCGAAATCCAGCCGGGCAGATTCTCGCCGACCTTCTTCGTCAGATAGACCGAGAACACGAACGTGAGGATCACCGCGTTGAACGCCGAGGATCCCCAATCCCAGAACCCCCACGCCACTACTTGCCCGCGCCCGGCGGCCTGCCCCACAGTCGCCCGCGCGTTCACCTCGGTCATGCCGCGCAGCCTAGTGCGAATTCGCCCCTGACGTGGGCAACGTGCGGTCCGCTTTCCATTGCGTCGGCGCGCCTGCTCGCCCGTATGCAATCAGTTGCATAGTACCGACTGTAACGGCTAATCTGAGCGACATGGCCCTCGAGCATGCGCTGCTGGTATCGCTGACCGAGCGGGCCGGCTCGGGCTACGAGCTGGCGCGCCGCTTCGACAAGTCCATCGGCTACTTCTGGAGCGCCACCCACCAGCAGATCTACCGCGTGCTCAAGCGGATGGAGGAATCCGGCTGGGTCAACAGCGAGTCGGTGGTCCAGGACGGTCGCCCGGACAAGAAGGTGTACGCCGTGAGCGCGGCGGGCCGCGCCGAACTGGCCCGCTGGATCGCCGAACCCAGCGACACCTCCACCCCACGCAACGAACTCGCGATCAAGATCCGCGCCGCCGCCTACGGCGATGTCGAGGCACTCTGCACCGAGGTCGCCCGGCATCGCGCCGAGCACGCCCAACGCCTCGACGTGTACCGCCTCATCGAGAAACGCGACTTCCCGGCACCGGATCAGCTCTCCGGTACCGCCCTGCACCAGTACCTCGTCTTGCGCGCGGGCGTCCGCGTGGAGGCGGGGTTCATCGAATGGTGCGACGAAGTTCTGCACGCCCTCACGCCGCGCGCGACAGCCCCGCCCGCGGATTAACCCGCCAGAAAGTAGAGACTCGCCGATGAGTTCCTTCCCTCACCTGTTCGAGCCACTCGACCTCGGCTTCACCACCCTGCGTAATCGCGTGGTGATGGGGTCGATGCACACCGGCCTCGAGGACCGCGCCTGGGACACCAACAAGCTGGCCGCCTACTTCGCCGAGCGCGCCCGCGGCGGCGTCGGCCTGATCATCACCGGCGGCTACGCGCCCAACCGCACCGGCTGGCTGCTGCCCTTCGGCGCCAAGCTGACCAACAAGTCCGAGGCCTACCGGCACCGGGCGATCACCAAGGCGGTGCACAAGGAGGGCGGCAAGATCGCCATCCAGATCCTGCACGCGGGCCGCTATTCCTATATGCCAGGCAGTGTGTCGGCGTCCTCGATCAAGGCGCCGATCAACCCGTTCCGGCCGCGCAAGCTCTCGGCCAAGGGCGTCGAGCAGACCATCGACGACTTCGCGCGCACCGCGAAGCTCGCCAAGTTCGCCGGGTACGACGGCTGCGAAATCATGGGCGGTGAAGGCTATTTCATCAACCAGTTCCTCGCGCCGCGCACCAACAAGCGCACCGACAAGTGGGGCGGTTCGCCGGAGAACCGGCGCAGGCTCGCGGTGGAGATCGTGCGCCGCACCAGGGCCGCGGTCGGCCCCGACTTCATCATCGTGTTCCGGCTGTCCATGGCCGAGCTGGTCGAGAAGGGCCAGACCTTCGACGAGATCGTCGCGCTGGCAAAGGAACTGGAGGCGGCGGGCGCGAACATCCTGAACACCGACATCGGCTGGCACGAGGCGCGGGTGCCGACCATCGTCACCTCGGTGCCGCGGGCGGCTTTCGTCGAGTTCACCGCGAAAATCACCAAGCAGGTGAACATTCCGGTGTGTGCGTCCAACCGGATCAACATGCCGGAGATCGCCGAGGAGATCCTGACTCGCGGTGACGCGCAGCTGGTTTCGCTGGCGCGCCCGTTCCTCACCGACCCCGAGTGGGTGAACAAGGCCAAGCAGGACCGGGTCGACGAGATCAACACCTGCATCGCATGCAACCAGGCCTGTCTCGATCACGCCTTCCAGCACAAGACGGTGTCCTGCCTGCTCAACCCGCGCGCGGGCCACGAGACCGAGCTCAAGCTGCTGCCGACCCGCCGGACCAAGCGCGTCGCGGTGGTCGGAGCCGGGCCGGCCGGGCTGTCCGCGGCGGTGAGCCTGGCCGAACGCGGCCACCGGGTCGACCTGTTCGAGGCCGACGACAAGATCGGCGGCCAGTTCGACATCGCCCGCCGCATTCCGGGCAAGGAAGAGTTCAACGAGTCGATCCGGTACTACCGCCGCATGCTCGAGATCACCGGCGTGACAGTGCATTTGAACAAGCGGGTGACCGCCGCCGAGCTCATCATCGCCCGTTACGACGAAGTGGTGCTCGCCACCGGCGTGAAGCCGCGCATCCCGAACATCCCTGGCATCGACCATCCGATGGTGCTGTCCTACGCCGAGCTGGTGCGCGAGGAACGGCCGGTCGGCAAGCGCGTCGCGGTGATCGGGGCAGGCGGCATCGGCTACGACGTCAGCGAATTCCTCACCGTCGATGGACATCCCACGCTGAAGCTCGACGAGTGGAAGGAAGAGTGGGGCATCACCGCCGACGACGAACAGGCGCGCGGCCAGCTCACCGAGCCCAAGCCTGCCCCCGCCGCCCGCGAAGTGGTGCTGCTGCAACGCAAGACCACGCCGTTCGGCAAGGACCTCGGCAAGACCTCCGGCTGGGTGCACCGCGCTGCACTGAAGGCCAAGGGCGTCGAGCACATCGGCGGCGTCAACTACGAGCGCATCGACGACAACGGCCTGCACATCAGCTTCGGTGAGAAACGCCAACGCCCGCAACTGATCCCGGTCGACAATGTCATCGTCTGCGCGGGCCAGGAATCGGTCCGCGACCTGGAAGACGAACTGCGTGCGGCCGGGGTGAACCTGTACCTGATCGGCGGCGCCGAACTGGCCGCCGAGCTGGACGCCAAGCGCGCGATCGATCAGGGCACCCGCCTGGCCGCACGGCTCTGAGCTCAGACTCGGTGTCGTTGCCGTCGCCCGGCGGCAACGACACCGAGCGACCTGTGCGGGTGGGCAATTGGGGCGTGCCAAGGGAAATTCGCTGTCGCTTCCGGCCAACGCACCGGATACTCGGTGCATTCGGCGGGGAAGGATGCGCGATGAGCGACTTGCTATTGGAGGGCGTCGTCGGGTCGCACGCCTATGGATTGAACACACCGGCGAGTGATCTCGACTATCTGGGCGTGTATGTGGAGCCGACCAGGACCCTTCTCGGGCTGCATCCACCTACCCGGGATCGAGGGACGCGGCACGGCCGAGACGGCGCTGATGCCACCTATCACGAGGTCGGCAAGGCGATGGGGCTGATCCTGGCCTGCAATCCGACGGTCACCGAGATCCTGTGGCTGGAGAACTACACCGTCAGCAACGATTTCGGCGCTGAGCTGGTGGCGCTGCGGTCGAATTTCCTGTCCGCGCAGCGGGTTCGGCACTCGTATTTCGGCTACGCGATGGCCCAATTCCGGCGGATGCTGCACCGCCGCGAGACACAGGGGCTCGCCGATCCGCGGCTGGCCAAGCACGCCAGGCACACCATGCGGCTGTTGTCGCAGGGGTACGAGCTCTACACGACCGGTGTGCTCGAGGTCCGATTGCCGGATCCGGAGCCATATTTCGAGTTCGGCCGCCAGTTGACGATGGAAACCGGCGAGGCCGCGGCCAAGGCGCTGATCGCGGAGTACGAGCAGAAATTCGACAGCGCGAAGTCTGTGCTGCCTGAGCACGCGAACGAGGCTCCGCTGGAGGACTTCCTGCAGCGGGTGCGGCGCGCGCATCTCGACGACCAGTAGGGATCACCCTGGCGCGCGTCGCCTCGGCGCGCGCACCAGGTGACCTCGTCTGATTTCCGCCAGCATTTCGGCGGGCGACTCGTAGCGTCGACCTGGTGACACCGGATAACAAGACCATCGTGCAGCACGCGTGGAAAGCGTTCGCCGAACACGACTTCGACAAGATCGGCGCGTTCTTCACCGAGGACGCCGAGTGGCTCGCCCAACCGGAGAACGCCACCGCGGCCTTCCTGGGCGGCACGCACCACATGGTGGGTCGCGCCACCATCGCCGACTTCATCGCCAACGGTTTCTCGAAACTGTTCGCGCAGGATGTCGCGATCGACTTCCGCGGGTTCTATGCCGAAGGTGACCGTGTCATCGTGGAAGAGACGATGCGCGCCACCCTGTCGAACGGCAATGCCTACAGCAACGACTACTGCTTCATCTTCGAACTCCGCGACGGCTTGATCCACCGCGTGCGCGAATACATGGACACCGCGCGGGGCCACCGCATGGTCTTTGGGTAGCCCTAGCATCAGTGGGATGACGGTTTCTTATGTCGTGACCGGCGGCGGGCGAGGTATCGGCCGGGCGATCGTGCAGCGGTTGCTCGGCACGGACAACGTCGTCGTTGCTGTCGAACGGGATGCTCGCGCGCTCGAATGGGCTGGCGGGCAGGTGATTCCAGTGATCGGCGACGCCTCCGCCGCGGAGATCGCGGAACAGGCCGCCGATGCGGCGGAGCAGGCGGGAACGTTGACCGGCTGGGTGAACAATGCGGCCGTATTCCGGGATGCCTCAGTCGATTCCGCGGCGGCCGGCGAGATTGTCGGGCTGATCACGGCGAATCTTGCTCCGCCGGTTGTCGGTTGCACCACGGCGGTGCGGCGCTTCCTGCGCGCGGGCACCAACGGGGCGATCGTCAACATCACCTCGCACCAAGCGCAGCGTGCCGTGCCGGGTGCGCTGCCTTACAGCACCGCCAAGGCGGCGATCGAAGGACTCACCCGCGCGCTCGCGGTCGAGTACGGCGCGCGCGGCATTCGCGTGAACGCGGTCGCGCCCGGCTCGGTGGCCACCGAGCGGTACGCCGAATTCCTTGCGAGCCTTGATCCTTCGGTGGCGGCGCGGGTCGAGCAGCAGATGGCGGAGCTGCACCCGATCGGCCGGGTCGCCACCACCGACGAAATCGCCGCGGCCGTCGAGTACCTGCTCTCGCCGAACGCGAGCTTCGTCAACGGCGCGGTGCTGCCCGTCGACGGCGGCCGCTCGGCGCTCGCGCTCGACCCCGAAGCGCGCTAGCAGGCCAGCTCGGCATCCGCCGAAGGACGCCAGAGCGCGGCTCGAAGGCAGCATTTCACCTGGTCCGGAGGACGGGTGCCGGTCGGTGTCTCAGATCGCATAGGCTCCTCGCGTGAGCTTGCCCTCCCCTACTTCCGAGAATCGCGCGGTCGTCACCGGCGCCTCCTCCGGCATCGGCACCGCGCTTGCCGCCGACCTCGCCGCCCGCGGCTACTCGTTGATCCTGGTCGCCCGCCGCGGCGAGGTGCTCACCGAACTCGCGCAGCGGCTGACGCTGGCGCACGGCGTCACCGCCGAGGTCCGCGCGGTCGATCTCGCCGACCGCACCCAGCGCGGCGCGCTCGTCGAGGAGCTGAGCGCGCGCGACATCTCGATCCTGTGCAACAACGCGGGCATCGCGACCTTCGGCGCCGTCGCCGAGCTCGACCTGGCCTACGAGCGCGCGCAGATGGAACTCAACGCGGTCGCGGTGCACGACCTCACCCTCGCGGTGCTGCCTGGCATGATCGCCCGCGGCGCGGGCGGCATCTTGATCAGCGGCTCGGCGGCGGGCAATATGCCGATCCCCAACAACGCCACCTACGCCGCAAGCAAGGCCTTCGCCAACACGTTCTGCGAGTCGCTGCGCGGCGAGCTCAAGGGCTCCGGCGTACACGTCACGCTGCTCGCGCCCGGCCCAGTCCGCACTGAGGCCCCTGATCCGACCGACGCTTCGATCGTCGACCGCCTGGTCCCCGACTTCATGTGGGTCTCCTCCGAGTACACCGCGAAGGTCTCCATCGACGCGCTGGCCCGCAACAAGATGCGGGTGGTTCCCGGCCTGATCAGCAAGGGGATGAGCGTGGCAGGCCAGTACGGGCCACGGGCGATGACCGCGCCGATCGCCGGCGCTTTCTACAAGAAGCTCGGCAGCTGAGACCCCGCTCACTCCCTGGTCAACGATCCGTCAAGATCGGCCTTCCGCTCGTCAAGCACCCGTAAGCTGGACAGTTGACCAGGGAGAATCGGCGTAGTCCTGACAGCGGCCCCGCATACGGAATAGCGGGGGCGCACACAGGAGACACCGTGACGCTGCTCGAAATTTTCCCGTCATTGAAGTCGGGAATGCCATCGCGCCTCGACTCGGCTGTATGGCCGCGGGACACGCACTACGACGACGCGGGCCGCATTACGCTCGGCGGGGTCGCCCTCGCCGACATCGCCGACCAGTACGGCACTCCTACCTATGTCCTCGACGAACGCGAGGTCAGGGAGCGCTGCCAGGCCTATCGCAAGGCCTTCCCTGACGCGGAGATCTTCTACGCGGGCAAGGCCATGATGATCAGGGCGGTCGCCAACTGGGTCACCCAGGAGGGACTGTCGGTCGATGTCTGCTCGTCCGGTGAGCTGGCCATCGCACTCGCGGCCGGCGTCGCCCCGCGCCGAATCATCATGCACGGCAACGGAAAATCCTTCGACGAACTGACCGCCGCGGTCAAGGCCGGTGTCGGCCGGATCGTGGTCGACTCGCTGGCCGAGATCACGCTGCTCTCGGCGTTGGTCACCGATTCGCAGAACGTGCTGCTTCGCCTGTCCCCCGGCATCGACGTGCACGGGCACCCCGCGGTGAAGACCGGGGTCACCGACCAGAAGTTCGGGTTCCCGATCGGCGGACCCGCCGCCTCCGAGGCGGTCGCGCGCATCCTGCGCCAGCCGAAGCTGAACCTGGTCGGCCTGCACTGCCATCTCGGGTCCCAGATCCACGACCCGGACTACTACGGCGAGGCCGTGCGCCGGATGGTCGCCGAGATGGCGCGGATCCGGCTCGAACACAACTACCTGCTGACTGAGCTCGACCTCGGCGGCGGGCACGCGGTCGCCTATCGCACCGGCGACCTGGAGATGAACCTGACCGACCTCGCCGCCATCATCGAGGACGCCCTCGACGCGGCCTGCGCGCGGCAGCACTTCCCGCGCCCGCACATCTCGCTGGAACCCGGCCGGGCCATCGTCGCCCGCGCGGGCGTGACGCTGTACCGAGTGCTGTCGGTCAAGCACATCGACGGCGGGCACACCTACGTCACCGTCGACGGCGGCATGGGCGACAACGCGCGCGTCGCACTGTACGGCGCGCGCTACAGCGTTGTCGTCGCCAACCGGCACCCCACCTGCACGAGCATGACCGCGACCGTCGCCGGACGCTTCTGCGAGGCGGGCGACATCGTGGCGACCGACGTGCAGTTGCCGGTCGACCTGCGACCCGGCGAGGTGCTCGCGGTGCCGTGCACCGGCGCCTACCACCACAGCCTGGCCTCGTCCTACAACAGCGTCGGCCGTCCGCCGATCGTCGCGGTGCGGCACGGGCAGTGCAGGGAGTTGGTGCGCAGGGAGACCACCGCGGATCTGTTGAGCCGCGACGTCGGCTGCTGAGCACCGCGGATCCGCGGCAACGCGCCGCGGATCACGCATAGTCGGCAGATCGGGCATGCCTGCCGCGCGACGAATTCTCCGCGCGCGGCAGGCACCGTCAGCGATCCGTCAAGATCGGAATGCGCGCGGTCAACATCGCGCAAAACCCACTGTCGCCGCCGCATCCGGTGGCGTAAGTCTGGATAGGCCCCGCAGAGAGAGAAAGCGGGGAGCGGATCAGGAGAGCACCCGTGACGTTAGTGGACTTCTTCTCGCCGGTACGGTCGGGAACGACCGCGCACCTGGACTCCGCGATCTGGCCACACGGCGCGAGGTACGACGCCGACGGCCGCATCATGGTCGGTGGCGTCGCGCTCGCCGACATCGCCGAAACCTATGGCACCGCGGCGCGGGTGGTCGATGAGCACGAGGTCAGGCTGCGCTGCCGCGCGTATCGCAAGACCTTCCCCGAGGCCGAGATCGCCTACGCCGCAACGGCGTTGCTGATCGGTGTGGTTGCCGACTGGGTCACCGACGAAGGCCTGTCGATGGCAGTCCACTCGTCCGGCGAGCTGGCCGCCGCGCTAGCGGCCGGAGTCGACCCGAAGCGAATCATCCTGCACGCCACCGGATTATCGCGCGAGGAGCTGGCCACCGCGGTCACGCAGCGGGTCAACCGGATCGTCCTCGGCTCACTCGCCGAGATCGATGTGCTCGCGTCTGTCGCCACCCGGACGCAGCGAGTGCTGCTGCGCCTGGATCCCGGCATCGAGCGGGACACGCGGCAGAGCGCGGCGGGCTTCGCGCTCGGCACGCCTGCCGCGGCGGCCGTCGCGCAGGTGCTGGCCGCGCCGACGCTCGAGCTGATCGGATTCAGCTGTCACCTCGGATCGCAGCTCTACAACCCGGATCACTACGGGGAGGCGATCCGCCGGATGATCGCCGAGATGGCGCAGGTTCGGCACGACCATGATCGGCTGCTCACCGATCTCGACCTCGGCGGCGGGCACGCGATCGCCTACCGCAGCGGTGATGCGGAGATGAATCTTCCTGAGCTGTCCGCGATTATCGAGGATGCGCTCGACGCGGGATGTGCACGTCAGCATTTCCCTCGACCGAACGTCGCGCTGGAACCGGGGCGCGGGATCGTGGCGCGCGCGGGCGTGACCCTGCATCGGGTGATGTCGGTCAAACACAGCGACGGCGGACACGTCTCCGTTGTCATCGACAGCGCGGCCCGCGCTCGGAGCGGTGACGGCGCCGGAATGGTCGTCGCGAATCGCCGAGCGACCGGCCCGCAGGTGACAGCGACCGTCGCCGGGCGCGCGGGTGATGTCATCCTCGCCACCGGTGTTCGGCTCCCGGCCGACCTGCGACCCGGCGAATTGCTCGCCGTCCCATGCACCGGCGCCTACCACCACAGCACCACCCGCACCCGCGTCATTGCGGTGCGCGCTGGCCAGTACGCCCAGCTCGTCCACCGCGAGCCAGACTTCCTGGACCGCGACGCCAGCTGAGCCGGCGGACCCCGCCCCTGCGGATCTCGGAGGGGCGCTCACGCCGAGGGGGTACTGGTGTAGGTGGCTTCTCGGGCGATGCCTACACCAGTACCCAGTGATCAGTCGACCAACTCCAGAACGGCGCTCAGCGCTTCCTGGTGCCGAAGATGCTGCGGCTGATCTCCCGGCCTGCCGCGGTGGCGGCGGAACGCAGGAAGCTTTTCACCGCAGGGTTTTTCATGATCCGCTCCGCGGTCGAATCCTCGGCCTTCGGCGACCGGCCCGGTGCCGGAGCAGGCTCCGAGCTCTGGTCCGCCGCAGCGACTTTCGCCGCGAGAATCTCGTAGGCCGATTCCCGATCGATGGTCTGGCCGTACTTACCGTGCAGTGAGCTGGACAGCGCCCGCGACTTGATCGCGTCGTCGCCGATGGTGTCCATCAGCGAGCGGGGCGGCTGCATCCTGGTCCACGCCACCGGTGTCGGCGCGCCCTTCTCGGAGAGCACCGTCACCACCGCCTCGCCGGTGCCGAGCGAGGTGAGCGCCTTCTCCAGGTCGTAGGTGCTGGTCTTGGGATAGGTGCGCACGGTCTTGGACAGCGCCTTCTGATCGTCCGGGGTGAAGGCGCGCAAGGCGTGCTGGATGCGCGCACCCAGTTGGGACAGCACCGGATTCGGGATGTCGGTGGGCAACTGGGTGCAGAAGAACACGCCGACGCCCTTGGAGCGAATCAGCTTGACGGTCTGCTCCACCTGGTCCAGGAACGCCTTGGACGCATCCGCGAACAGCAGATGCGCCTCGTCGAAGATGAAGACCAGCTTGGGCTTATCGATATCGCCCACCTCGGGCAGCGTCTGGAACAGGTCGGCGAGCACCCACATCAGGAAGGTGGAGAACATCACCGGCCGCGACGCCTGCGCGCCGAGCTCGAACAGCGTGATGACGCCCTGGCCGCCCGTGACGCGCACCAGATCGCTCGGATCCAATTCCGGCTCACCGAAGAACGTGTCGCCGCCGTCGGCCTCCAGATTCACCAGCGACCGCAGGATCACGCCCGCGGTGGCCGCCGAGACGCCGCCGATGCCCTTGAGGTCTTCCTTGCCCTCGGGGCTGGTGAGGTGGGTGATCACCGCGCGCAGGTCCTTCAGGTCGAGCAGCGCGAGGCCGTTCTTGTCCGACCAGTGGAAGATCAGGCCGAGGGTGGATTCCTGAGTCTCGTTGAGCCCGAGCACCTTACTGAGCAAGACCGGACCGAACGAGGTGATGGTGGCGCGGATCGGAACGCCGATGCCGTTGGTGCCGAGCGAGACGAACTCGGTCGGGTAGCCGGTGGGCGTCCAGTCGTCGGCGCCCGTTTCGGCGGCACGGGCGCTCAGCTTGTCGTTGGCTTGACCGGGTTGCGAAAGACCGGAGAGGTCGCCCTTGATATCGGCGAGCACCACGGGAACGCCTGCGCGCGAAAGCTGTTCGGCGATGCCCTGCAGTGTCTTCGTCTTACCGGTGCCGGTCGCACCTGCCACCAGCCCGTGCCTGTTCATGGTGCGCATCGGAATGCGCACGCGCGCAGTGGGATCCACCTCGTCATCGACCACGACGGTGCCGAGTTCCAGTGCCACCCCGTCGAATGCGTAGCCCGCGGCGATCTCCTTGGCGGCCGCCGAGCCCTTGGCGCCGGCCTGCGCCGCCTTGTCTTTGGCGTCGGCTTCCTTCTGGTCCGCCTTGGTGGCCGCTTCGGCGGCAGCAGCAGCGGTCTGGTCGGCCTTGGCCGCCGCGCTCTCGGCCTTCGCGGACGCGTGCGCCCCGCTCTCGCCGTCCTGCTGCGCGGCAAGCTCACGCTCCGCGGCCTCCGCGGCGGCCGCCGCCTCCGCAGCAACCTTCGCCGCATCCTCGGCAGCCTTACGGGCCGCGGCAGCTTTCTCCTGGGGGGTGGTCATCGCACGTCCTCCGTCTGGTCTGACTCGAAACTGCTAACGCAGTGTTTGCTGTCGTACCGAAAACGCTGTGCCGATCAGGACAAACTCTATCGCCGCACGGCACTTTCGTCTGCGATGGACTCCATGCCGGTCGCTGGGCGGCTGCTGTCGGCGAAACGTGCGCGAGATGGGCCTTCCGGACCGCCTGTCGGATGATCGCGCGCCGCGAACACGCGGCGGCGCAGGCGCGCGGTATTCGACACAGCTAATGTTGCTCGCGTGTCGGATAAATACGTGGTGTGGATGGATTGCGAGATGACGGGGCTGCGCCTGGACAGCGACAAGCTGATCGAGGTAGCCGCGCTCGTGACCGACAGCGATCTCAACATCCTCGGCGATGGCGTGGACGTGGTGATCCACGCCGACGACGCGGCGCTGGCCGCCATGCCCGCCGTTGTCGTCGATATGCATGAGCGCTCCGGCCTGACCGAGGAGGTGCGGCGTTCCACCGTCACCATGGCCGAGGCCGAGCAGCAGGTGCTCGACTACATCCGCCAGTACGTGCCGACCCCTGGCACGGTCCCGCTGGCCGGTAACTCGATCGCGACCGACCGCGGCTTCATCGCCCGCGACATGCCGACGCTGGATGCCCACCTGCACTACCGGATGATCGACGTGAGCTCGATCAAGGAGCTGTGCCGTCGCTGGTACCCGCGCATCTACTTCGGCCAGCCGGAGAAGGGCCTGACCCATCGCGCGCTGGCCGATATCAAGGAATCCATCCGCGAGCTGGAGTACTACCGGCGCACCGCGTTCGTCGCGCCGCCCGGCCCGTCGACCACAGAGATCGCGACCGTCGCCGCCGAGATCAGCAGCAACGCGGAAGCCGTCGAATCGGCGCAGGTCAACGGCGTGCCGGAAACCGATTAGGGAGACAAAGGGGTGACACGCTAATATCGACGGCGCCGGTGTTCAACCGGTGATGGTGACCGTAGTTCAGCTGGTAGAGCACCAGGTTGTGATCCTGGGTGTCGCGGGTTCGAGTCCCGTCGGTCACCCCAGCAGCCCGGGCGGATCCGAGAAATCGGACCTCCCGGGCTTTTTATTTCCCACGTCACGATGTGAAACGTTCTTATTCCGATTGCCCGCCGGATCACGTCGCCGCTCCGTAAACTCCGGCGCGTGGGCGGTGTCGCTGGAACACCACCCGGTTGACCAGAAAGACACAGGTCGTGATGCGTTCCGCGGTACTCACAGCGTTCGTCGGCGCCACCCTCCTCACCGGAGCAGGCACAGCCGACGCGGGGATCGGGCTCCCGTCGATGTCGAGCTCCGGCTCGGAATCGACCGGATCGGCGGGCGGCGTCGTCGTCACCGGATCGGCGGGGATTGCCTGCCTGGCGGTGGGCAGCGCAATGGCGCTCATCGGCGACGCGCACCTGGGCTGCACCAAGCTCCCCTGAGCAACGAAACGGGCCACCAGTTCGCACTGGTGGCCCGTTTTCGTTGTGGCTCAACGCGGATCGGCGTTACCCGCCTTCCACTCCGGCCACGGGATGTTCCAGTCACCCAAACCGTCCACGCCGGAAAGGGTTCCGCCGACCGTGTTCTTGACGATGGTGATGTCGCCGCGCTTCGCGTTCTGGTAGACCCACAGCGCGTTGGCCGGGCTCAGGTTCAGGCAGCCGTGGCTGGTGTTGCTGTAGCCCTGCTGACCCACCGACCACGGCGCGGAGTGGAAGAAGATGCCGCTGTAGGAGATTCGGGTCGCGTAGTCGACCGGCGTCTTGTAGCCGTCCGGCGAGTTCACCGCGACGCCGTAGGTCGACGAATCCATGATGATCTTGTCGAACCGGTCGCTGACAATGTAGACGCCGTTGTCGGTCGGCGTGCTGCTCTTGCCCATCGACGTCGGCATCGTGCGCACGACCTGACCGTTCTGCTCGACCACCACCTGCTTGGTGTTGTCGTCGGCGGTGAAGATCGTCGCGTCACCGATGAGGAAATGCGACTGGATGTTGTCCTGGCCGAACAGACCATTGCCGAGATCACGCCCATAGACGTTCACGTTGATGGTGACCTTGGTCCCCGGCGCCCAGAAATGTTCAGGGCGCCACCGGACCTCGCGGTTGTTCACCCAGTAGAACGCGCCCTCCACCGCAGGCTCGGTAGTGATCTTTATCGCATCCTGCGCGGCCCTGCGGTCCGGGATGTTCTCGTCGAACTGGATCGCCACCGGTTGGCCGACGCCGACCACCTCGCCCTCGCCAGGCAACAGATACGGCTTGGTCTGGCTGTTCGGCGAACTGGTGGTGAAGTTCAACACGGTCGAGTTCGCGCCGCCGAGACCGACCGCGTCGGCCTTCAAGCGGTAAGACTTGCCGTAGCCGAGCACCTCGGTGGTCTCCCACGACCGGCCGTCACCGGCCAGCTTGCCGCCGACCGGCTTGTCCTGCGCGTTCACCAGACTCACCGAGGTGAACCGGCCGTCCTCCACGTGGAACGCCAGCGGCACACCCGGCGAAACACCGACCTCGCCGTCCTTGATCGGCGACATCAGCTTCGGCTTGATCAACTCGAGCAGCGGGTTACGGTCGATAGCGACCGTCGACGAGTCCGTCGCACTCGACGACGAGCAGCCAGACACGGCCAGCGCCGCCACCGCGAACACGGCGACCGGTCCGGCGATACGTCGTAGCCAACGCCGTCGACCCTGACCAACACTCATCTCAACCCCGTTTCAAGACTCGGTGCCTGATGCGCACCGATGCTTCGGACCTCAACCGCGTACTACTCACCCCGCTGTGTGCCCGCGGAGCGGCCGAGATCACTTCCGTCATTCTGCCAGTACGAGAACCTCGCACCAACGCGAATGCCGCGTCGACACAGTGGTGTTACACGGGATAGATCGCACAACCACTCGCCTTGTTAACACCGCACCCGATCGGCCCATCGTCCCCGCTCAGGGCGCGATTTCACATCTGCGGCCTCGGCCTGTTAAGGTTTCTCTCGCACCGGAACACGGAGCAAGCGCCATTAGCTCAATTGGCAGAGCAGCTGACTCTTAATCAGCGGGTTCGGGGTTCGAGTCCCTGATGGCGCACAACCAAAAGTCCTCGCAGTCCAACTGCCAGGGCTTTCCTTATTTCACGGTACGTCGGACTGGTCCGTCAATACCGCAGAATCGATGGCATCCCGCACTTGTCCCGCAGTTGGATGCTTGCCTGCGAACAGTTCCAACGCAGGAGACGAGTCAGGCACCAACAGTTCCCGTTCGCAGACCGAAAGCCGAGTCAGCGCCAGAGTCGCCGGTACCGGATAGCCGCGGCGCCGTATCCAGGTAGCCCGCCACCTTCGGATACTCCGCCCGAAGCCGCTGCTCGTCGTCCAAGAGCGTTGCGAGTTCGGTCCGTCGTTCAGTCGTCAGCACGAGACCAGTCAGGTAGCCAATTCTTGCGGGGTACCTGCGCTTCCGCGATCACTTGGTGGATTTCGCCGCACACCGACACCCGGACAACCGCCGATAGGCGGATCCATATCGACGTCAGAACCCTTGGGCTAGCTCTACTCGCCGTCCCACAAGGAGTCGACGATGTCCCGATCGTTGGCCTTCTGCGCGGCAGCGAGAGCCTTCTCTGCAAGCGCTACAGACGTTAGCGCCTCAGCCACCTCCGCAAACTGGTTCCGGTTGTAGAGGTTCTGCGGCAGGATCTTGTCGTACTCGCCTCCCCCAAGGCGGTAGTTCCTCACGATCGCATTGAGACCAGAGGCGTTCGCCGTAGAGGAACTTGAACAGTGCCGAATGAACGTCGTCGTCTCGTACGCGACTGGATCCGGCGTTCGGCGGCCAGTTGATCTGCTCAGTTGCCGCGTCGATCACTGACGCCACCGCGGCTGATGCATCAGCTAGCTCCAGCCGAAGACGCTTGAGTCCCTCCGCACCGAGTTCCTTAGCGACCTCAGGGTGTTGATGCGCCGCCTTCTTCACGAATTCTTCTACCCGCCCAGAAACACCGCGTGCGACGGTTGCAAGACACTCACGCTTGAGGATATCGGCCTCAGCCCTGCGAGCCACCAACTCGGCATTAGCCGCAACCAGTGCTTGCGCAGTCTCATCGCTCATAGCGCGAGGATATGACACGGTCCCGACACCTTGGAAACGGTCGACGAGCCTGTATCCAGTCTGTTGCTGCCGAATTTGGCCATACAGGATCAAGAGCGGCGGCCCTACGAGCCGTCGCCGCCGCGCTACGGGCGCACGGCGGCAACGGGCTCCGCTGCGCTCCGCCCAACAGGAGCGTCGGCGCGTCGGCAGCGACCCGCACGGCCAAACGAGTCGATCCAGTGATGCCGCAACCGGGCACGATCACACGCGGAATCGGCTGGGCGGAGGACGCCGCGGTTACGTCTACAGACCGACGTAGTTGCGCTGGGTGCCCTGCCTCCTCATGGCCCCATGATCTGACTTCGCACCGGGAGAGTAAGGGGCGCTCCTACGTCGCGTCGGCAAAGCCGATAGCCGATGGCCACCCTTGACTATCCCTCCCTCAGCACAGGACGGCCTGTATGAGGAAGCGGGTGGTGTAGGTGGCGGATAGGCGATCTATCCGGGACGGGGTTAACAGACTCGCTGACCGTCTACCAACTGCGACGGCGGCTAATCGATTCGATCGTGTCGTTGTCGTCGGACATCTCCACCGTGATAACGCCCGCCCCTGGATGACTCCACGCGAGGTCCCCCGAAGCGACACGCGCCTTCGCGGTTTGATTTGAACCATTGCACGTGGGCGTGACACGGGCCTTTCCGAATCGAGCGTCCTTTATTCCTCGCTTCTCCTCTGCGGACATCTCGGGCTCATCCTCCAAAACTTTGACAAGCACGTCATCCGCCTCACCACTTGCACAGCTATAGGTAACGCTCACGTCCAGATAGCTTTCGCTGATGTAGGTAACGCTGTCGATCTTCAACGTGGGAGTCGCAGCAGCCTGCACAACCGGGGTACCAGCACCCCAACCCACACCAGTCAACACGCACGCCACGGCCAACGCACCAACACGAGCACGATCAATACGCATAGCGGTTCCCGTCCGTAGTAGGTGGACCAGCCTGTCTGATTCACCGTACGACCACCCATTCGGAACAACCCGCAACCAGGATTGGACACACCGGGCCATCGAGATGATCGGCGCCATGCTGGCCACCGCTCGGTGTCACCACGGTGTCACAAGTCCCGCAAACGACCCCGGATCAAGCTGGACCGAGTCGGACGGATCGCCAGGACGCCGGACCACCACGATCACCCAGGAACCCCGAAAACCAACCCGAGTCTGCCTCCGGAGCAGAAGGCCGGTTCCACCAGCACCGACTCGAACCACCCCCGCATTTGTCCCGCAGTTCGCAACGGAATTCACCGTAATCAGCGGGATTCGCCGGGAACTCTATCGACTCGAAATCGGTTGCAATAGAGACGCTTCCAGCATCAGTGGAAAGCTCCGGGAACCGCCCTCCCCAGAACAGCGGGTTCGGGTTCCCGTGCTGGCACGGATCTACGATGACGCTCGGTTGATTCCCTACTGCCGTCGGCATTCCGGCGTCACCACTCACAACGGGCGTCGGGGAGTCCACCACACCCATTGCGGCGGCGCTCGCATGGTTTTGTGCTGCGGGGGCCTGTCGGTGGTCCTGGATCATACTGCGGCCGAGCTGGATTCGGTTGTGGTCGCGCAAGCAGCTACCCGTCGATGAACACGATCCCGATCTCTGCCATCTGCTTGACAACGTAGGCAGGGTCGAGCAGGGACTCCGGGGTGTGGATACCCGGCGCCACCGGTTCACCGCGAAGTCCGAGCAGCCGCTCGACGCCGAGGGCGACACCGAGGGCGGTGATCGGCCGCTGGCCTTCTGCGTGGACAAAGGTCCGAGTCGTGGTGAGGGCGGCGCCGGCCGGGGTGGTGCCCTCGAGGTCGATCCGAACCTCGACGGAAGCAGGCCCACCGCCGCGCCGGCCCGCCGATTCCCCGATGGCGAAGGCGAAACTGACGTTCGGGGCGGCCGTGGCCAGCGCCATGCTGGTCACGTCGAGGATGGCGATGTACTGGGCGGGCTGGTCGGCACCATCGACAGTGCGCACGGTGGTCTCCATGTCGGAGCCGGCGACCCAGGTGAAGACACCATCGCGGCGGACAAGCCCGGTGGGTGCGGCTTCGGCCCAACGCTCCAGATCCACGAGTGCCGCAGGCCCGCCGGCGTCGGTTTCGTCGAGAATGGCGCCGACTTTGATGGTGTCGATCCGACCGAATGCGCGCGCCGCGTCCAGGGCCGCGAGGGTAACCAGGCCCGCAGCCCAGTGGCTGGCCACCAGAATCGGCGAGGCGGTGGCGCGCTGGGCGCCCGCGACAACCTCCGGGGCGATATCGACCAGTCCGCTGGAGATGCTGAGGTAGGGCAACCCGTGATCCTGTGCGTAGCGCAGTCCGTTCAAGCGAGCGTCCCACAACGTCGCCACAACAGCCGAATACTGTTGTCCTGCAGGCAGTCCGAGATCCTTGCGATTCAGGTCGATGGTCACCGCCGTTGCGCCGCCGAGTTCGTCGGCCACCTGCTGCGCGCGCTCGAGATTGCGCCCCGCGATGGTCAGCGGCAACTCGGGGTGCCATCGGCGCAGCATGGTCGCGGTGTCCGAACCCGCCTGCCCGGATCCACCCAAGATCAGGACCGATGCCTTCTGCTCCATGATTGTTTCCTCTCTCACCATCAAGCTACATTTTGTAACCTACACTTTGTAGCTAAACTGGGACGAGAACGCAAGAGGAGGATGACAGTGACCACGACACCGACCCGGCTGTCCAAATCGGCCCGGCGCGAACAGCTACTCGACGCCGCGCTGACACTGGTGCGCGATTCCGGTGCCGACGGACTGAGCCTGCCCACCCTCGCGGAGGCCGCGGGCGTGAGCAGACCCATCGTGTACGACCACTTCGGCACCCGCCCCGGCCTGCTCCTCGCGCTCTATCGGCGACTCGACGAACGACACCGCGCTGTCACCACGCAGGCGCTGTCGACAGCCGAGCCGAGTGCGGCCGGAATCGCCCGCGTCATCAGCGCCGCCTACTTCGCATGTGCCACCGACATGCCGGAGTTCAACGCTGTTTCCGCCGCGTTGAAGGGCGATCCGGAGATGGAAGCGATTCAGCACGACATGTATGCCAGCTATACAGATTTGATGGCCACCGCGCTGGCGCCCTACTCCAGCCTCACCGCCGACGCGCTGCGGCTGCACTGCGTCGGCGCGCTCGGTGCAGCCGAAGCGATTGCCGCAGAGTTGAACCGGGAGCGAGCCAGCACCGATGACGCGATCACCGCACTGACCGGACTGATCATGGGCAGGCTCGACACGGCGTGAGAACGTCGGTCGAACACGAGACAGCAGGTCCACCCTCGATGAAAGCTGTTGCGCTCCAGCGTGGTGGTGCTACCGCGGTCACCCGACACGGTGGCGGAGACGCCAGACCTCGGGGCTTTTTTCATTTGCACCCCTCATCGACACCGACTGCAGCAGTCAGCTATTCGTTGCGGACAGGGCGCACTGCGAGCTGTTCGGCGATCCAGCTGACATCGGTGCGTTGTGTGGCGACGGTCTCGATGAGTTCGACCACCGCGCCCATCTCGACACCGGGAACCAGTCCGTAGCAGCCGAGCAGCAGTCGCACCGCCACCCAGGCGGTCTGCTTATTGCCTTCGGTGAAAGGTTGGTCGCGAATGACGGATTGGAAAACGGCGGCAGCTTTGAGTTCCGGTGTGGGATAAGCCGCTTCGCCGAGCACGACAGCGTCGGCACGGGTAGCGGCGGCGGCAACGAGCCCGAGATCACGAACACGACCGCGGCCCTCAGTGACGCGCAGATTGCATTTGATGAGTGCTTCGGGCCGCACCTATTCCATGTCCCTGATCATCGCTAGCAGTGCGGCGTCTTCGGTCATGACTCGATCAAGGATGGCGTCTTCGCGCCGCGACAGCGCCCGTGCGGCCACCCAATCGCGCAGCGCGTTGCAGATGGCGGTGTTGAGCGAGAGGTGGGCAGCGGCGGCCTCGACGGTGACTTGCTCGTGCAGGTCGTCGGGTAGCCGAAGGTTGAGATTCGACATAGCACCAATCTAGCACCACTGCGCTCGGCAGAGCAGCTGACTCTTAAATCAGCGGGTTCGGGGTTCGAGTCCCTGATGGCGCACCCTTTCTCTACTTACAAGCAGCGCTCAGTCTCCTAGTGCAGTAGAACACGCCCAGGCCGGTCCTTCGACCGGCGGTTTACCTCCATTTCCCCAGCTCGCGCCTTCCCGCTCGACCGGTCCTGATACCTCGTCATCGGCACAGCCTCGGCGTCTGCGCGGCGGACGGTTGGCGGCGATGCCTTCCACGTCCTACGACCGAACCTCACAACGCTCGAGCCGATCAGCTCAGCGCCCATGCAGCGTGGACAGCAATCTCTCAGATTCGTTTATAAGAGCTGGCAGTAAGGCATATACAGACCTTCATAGAAACTGAGCACATATCAGGTTACTGTTACATGTTGTAGCGCACAGACACAAAGGGGTGTTCCATGCAGGCAACATCGGGTCCTCTGAGAGCAGGTCTCCTGAGTCAGGTTCGTGATCGGCTGCGCGTGCATCGGGCCCACCTGCGGACCCGGGAGTACGCCACGACGGCGCTGAATCCGCCGGCCACACCGGGTGTCGACATCCCGGTCACTGCCGCCGATGGCACCCGGTTGAGTGTGCTTGCCTACGGGCCCGCCGACGGCGAGGTGATCGTCTTCGTCCACGGCTGGACCTGCAGCCTCGAATACTGGAACCCGCAGATCAACGCCTTCGCCGGGTCGTACCGCGTCATCGCCTACCACCTGCGCGGCCACGGCGACAGCGAACTCGGCCGCAGCCCGCTGACCACCGATCTGCTTGCCGACGATCTGAACGTCGTACTCGATGCGACATTGCGGCCGGCGCAACGGGCCGTCCTGGTCGGGCACAGCCTTGGCGGGGCCGCCATCCAGGCGTGGGCCGCGCGCTATCCAGGCCAGGTGCCCAAGCGTGCCGCCGCGGCACTGCTGACCAATACCCCCATCGGCAACATCATCGGCGAGACCACCCTTGTCCCACTGTTCAATCGCCTACTGCCGCTACCGCGTTGGCTCGGCAGGCTCGGGCTGCGCTTTCCGTTCATGTTCCCGCCGATCGCACCGATGACATGGGTGATCCGCCACCGGTTCACCAGCGCGGACGCCACCGCTGACATCGTCAACTTCTCGATGGCGATCATGCGCTCTTGCCCGGCAATGGTGCGAGCGAAATTCGGCGCATTGGTCGCCGATCTCGACCTCGGCCGCGCAGCCGCCGAGCTGACCATCCCGACCACCCTGATCGCCGGCGCACACGACCGTCTGATACCGGTCATCCACGCCGAGCGGATCGCCGAAATACTCACCGAGGCAGGATCTTTGGAAAAACTCGAGATCCTGCCCACCGGACATCTGAGCAGCGTGGAGGCATTCGAGCAGTTCAACGACGAACTCGCCAAGATCCTCACCGCCGTCTACGGCCCCGCACAGCCGGCGCCTAGCTATCCACCGCAGCTGCCATCGGAAACCGGTTCCGGTCGGGCACGGTGATCGTTGTCGGTCGCGCGGGTGACTACGGTCAGCAGCAGTTGAGCGAGTTGGTCGAGTAACTCGTTGGGGCGCAGGAGTTCTGGCTCGAGGTAGGCCTGGGTGAGGCCACCATTGCGGACGGCGAACAGCCAGCGGACGATGATGTCGGCGGGCACGGTGAGCTCTAACCCTGCCTCGCTCAGTACGTCGTCGATGCGCCTGCTGAATTGAGCACGCAGGCGCGTGGTGGCCTGCACGAGGACGGCGGCTGCGGCGGGATCACGCAGGGCATGCAGGGCGAACTCGGCGTTGACCAGATGCCACCGACGATCCTGCGGCAGCGTCTCGAGGAACGCCGGAACAGCATCCTGCACCGTCGCGCTATTCGTCAGCGGTGTCGCGCGAATCGCGTCGACGAGATGGGCGTTTTGCTGCTCGTAGAGCGCAAGGAACAGCTCCTCCTTGGAAGAGAAGTTGCCGTAGAAGCCACCGCGCGTCATGCCCGCCCGCTCGCAGATGTCTTCCACCGAGCTCGCATGGAACCCCCGTTCGGCGAACGCATCCAACGCGGCACCCAACAGCCGCTCCCGAGTTTGGCGTCGCTTGCGCGACAACGGCCGCGCGGGCAGGTCAGTGATGGCCGTCTCATCGTTGGCTGGTTGCGTGCTCACCACCAAAGTGTACAGTCTTGTATTAAATACATGATTGTATATTTCTGGTGACGAGATCCCGCACCACTCGGCACCGAGGTCGACCTCTGCGATCGGCCATCTCCGTTTGCTCCGCTCCGCCACCACCGCATGGAGGAACCACATGTCACGCGACAGGCTTTCGTTCGAGATCAACCGCATCAGCAGCGCACCACCGGAAAAACTGTTCGCGCTCGAGACCGATGGCGCCAACTGGCCGCGGTGGTCGAAACCGGTTCTCATGCAATCGAGCTGGGACCGGCAGGGCTATCCCGAGCCAGGCGGGCTCGGCGCGATCCGCAAAGTCGGCCTGTGGCCGCTGTTTCTCCGTGAAGAGACCATCGAATACGAGCAAGACCGCAGGCACGTCTATCGATTCACCGGCCCCTTCCAGCCGGTACGGGACTACACGGCCGAGGTGACCTTCACACCGACCCGCGACGGCGGCACCTACCTGCACTGGACCGGATCGTTCAAGCGGAGTCCACTGCCCGGCGCAGGCCGATGGCACTGTTCATCAATCGGATGATCATCCGGGCCGTCGCCGAGCGCCTCATCCGCGCGGCCGAACGCGCCGACCTGACGACCACGGACCGACGCTCGCACACCTGACCACGGCGCATCCGAACTCGGCTCACATCAACCCAGCCGAGCTCAGCAGTCCCGTCAAAGCCTTGGACCCCAACGAACACAAGGAGTTTCGATGACCACAGCAAACGAAACCAGCACCGACACCGAACCGACGGAGTCGGACTACGCCGCAGCATGGGCGGCACGCGCGCAGGAGGAATTCGCCAAAACCTTCGCCGAGGACATCGTCTTCGAGGTGCCGATGGTGATGACCCGCCCGGTACACGGCCGCGACGCCGTCTCCTACCTGCTGGGCATTGTCAGCAAGGTGTACGAGTCCCAACGGTTCACCCATCAGGCCACCAATGGCTCTCGCACCTATATGGATTGGGAGTTGACTGTCTTCGGCGGGGAGGTCATGCGCGGGGTCACGGCCTTCACCCGCGGCGACGACGGCAAGATCACCCACCTCGCCGTCTACCACCGACCGATGCTCACCGGCCTGCGGATGTCGCACTACGCCGGTCGAGTACTGGGCGAGAAGTTCGGTCACGACCTGTTCTACTCCCCCGAAGCCGTCCAAGCCGAGATCGACAAAGGCGGCCCCACCGAGCTGCCACAAGTACCAGGACCGCTATCGGCTCGAGGTCCTCGATGATTCGTGGCCGGCGGCTGAGCCGCTGACGGTTCAGTCCCCAGCCCGGCGAGGGCCATTCGGCGGCAGGGCAGGACTCCGCGCCCATTCTGTGCCGCACCCCTTCTCGGCATCCGCACCCCTTCTACAGATCCGCACTCGTTCTAGCAACCCGCAACCAGTGCGGATCCACAGAACCAGTGCGATTGCCGCGACGGTGCCTGCGTTGGCCTTGCAGAACGTCGAGACCGTCGCTACGCAACGCACTGATGTCAGCTGGATCGCCGAACAGCTCGCCGTGCGCCCTGTTCATAACGAATAGCCAACACCGAGGTCTCAACAAGACCGGGCGACTGACTACTTCAGCGGAAGTGCGCCACCCACTCCACCGACGTCGGTGATCTGCCAGCTCGCGTTCTTGTCGAGCGTGACGTTGTAGGTCACCGTCGTCTGTGCACCCTCCGGGCTCTGCGCGTTCGTGGAGCTCACGTTGATGAACACATTCACCCTGTAGAGGCCGTTTTCGGTGGACATCACCTTCGCGGCGATCGGCGTTGCCGTGGAGGTCCACTTCAGCGATACCAGGATCTGTTGTAGCTTGGGCGCTGTCGCATCGAACTTGTTCGCCAATTGTGGTGCGGTGCCGGCTTTCAGCTTGCCGACCCAGGCGTTGATGTCCTGGTAGTTGACCGCGGCCGCGCCGACCGCGTAGTCGGTGGCGACCTGCTCGGCCTTCTTATCGGCTGCGGCCCTGTCGTTGTGGTCGGCGAGATCGCCACGGGCCGACCAGAGGAAACCGCACAATACGCAAACCACGATGACCAGCACCGCGATTGCCGCCGTCTGGATCAGGGTGGCGATGGGGATCGAGACCGCTCCCCCGGTTCCTGATTTCGGCGTCCTCGGCGAGGCCGATTCCGCAGCGCCCGCTGGTCGCGAGCCTTTGCGGATCTCGGCAATACCTACACCTGGTTCTTCAGCCATACCCACTCCACGTTTAGCGCCGCGCCAGGCGGGGTCCGAGTCACTTGAGGTTGATCTGTAGTCGCAGCGAGCCGTCCGGGCCGACCCCGTGCAACGCCTGCGTGATGAGCGCGGAAAGATCGATGCCACCAAAGCTGCTGGCTGCGCGCGCTGCCAGCGGCGCGAACAGTGGGAACAACTGCTGTGCATCAGGACCGATCCGGCCGATGTAGTCGATCAGCTCGCCGAGGAACGGGAGCAAACCGGTTCCGGTGGTGTATGCCTCGGGCACGGGCCTGGCGTTCAGCAGCGTCTCGATCGAGCCGACGACGTCGGTGACCTTGACGCCGAACTCCGCCCATTTCGGACCGGCCGCCGCCATATCCGCACCGGCTTTGGCGACGTCAGGCCCAGGCACTTGGGCGTTGGCCAGGATGGCGCTGAGCTGCGGGGAGCGGCTGAGCAGCGTGGCGGCCAGCAGGTCCGAACCCCTGGCGAGTTCGGGAACCAGCGCATCGGTGCCGTTCAGCGTCGTGGAAAAGGTCTGGATCAGTGACTTGATCGCTTTCGGATCGAACTGCTGCAGCAACGAGGTGACGGTGCTGGCCATCTCCGGGATCGAGACCGGCATGCGGATCGCGTCGGCGCGCACGCGCTGACCATCCACCAGATACGGTCCACCGATCCGTGTTGGCTGGAACTCCAAATATGGCTCGCCGAGGGCGGACAGGTGCTCGACGGTGACGGTGCTGTCGACCGGAATCCGGTAGTCGCGGTCGATGCGCAGGTCGATGCGTACCCCGTTCGGCGCATTCGATACGGCGGTCACCTGCCCGACCCGAATACCGGACAGCAGCACCGGTGACCGCGTCACCAGGTTGGCGGCGTCGGCCATCTCCATCGACACGGTGGTGTATTTCTCGAACCAGTCCACCCGCGCGACCTGAAACGTCAAGTACGCGGTGCCGAGCACGAAGATCGCCGCGATCGCGCCGAGCGAAAGCAGCGAACCGAGACGCACTTTCATCGCACCATTCCGATCATCCGCAGGGTGTCGATCATCTTGTCGACCTGCTGGTCAGCGGGAACCGTTGTGCCAGAGGACTCTTCGATCTCTACACCGCGGATGTCGAGCTTCGGTCCGCGTTCGAAGAACGGAATCAGCTTGTTGCGCAACACATCGACCAGCCGATTCAGGTTGGACGGAGCACTCAGGTTCAGCGGGCGGCCATTGGCCAGCGCCAGCGGCAGGAACGCCTGTGCGGCAGCGTCACCCGCGTGTGCCAGCGGCGCGATCCAGACCAGGGCGTGGGCGACGCCGCCGAGCCCACCGACGACACCGACCACCTGAATGAGCGAGGCCGCGATCCGAGTGATGGTCTCCGTTCCTTCTGGCGTGAGCAGTTCACCGAGCGCGACCCGATTGTCCTGCACAGCAGCGACATTGGCCGAGATCGCATCGAGAAACGCGTCCGCCTTGTCCAGGTGCGTCGACACGTCTATCAGGTCGTCCTTCAGGACCGACGCGATCCGCGCGGTCTCGGCGGGCTCCTTCGGCAGCGCGGCATTGACCTGCTCGACGATGTCCTGCGCCGACCGCAGTGCGCCACCCGAGACGAAGGTCGCCAGCCCCGCGATCACATCCTCGATCTGCAACGCGGGTTCGGTCTGCCCGACCGGAATCGTCGCACCGGGCGCGAGCGTCCTGCCGTCACCGGGCACGGTGGTGTCGAGCGAGATATAGATGTCGCCGAGCACGGTGTCTTGCCGCAGCTGCACCTTGGTGCCCGCAGGCAGCGTAATCGCCTGCTGGATAACGATATCCGCGATGGCATAGCCCTTACCGGTGGTCGACGGATCGTTGACGGAGAGCCGGTCGAGCTGGCCGACCCTGGCGCCGTTGGCCACTACCTTCGCGCGCGACGGCAGATTCAACGCATCGCTGAACTGAATGTGGATCGGATAGATGGGACCCGTCACGCCCGCCCCCGGCAGGGTCAATCGGGCCGGGTCAACGGCGCAACCGGCCACCCCGAGCAACGCTGCCTGTCCGAGCGCAACCGTCGCGAACACTCGCCGCCAGCGGTTCATCACACACCCCCCATTGTCAGAACGAACGACACCAGATCCACCTTCGCCATGCCCGCCGGATCCGGGCAGCGACCAGGAGCGATCGCGTTGATAGCCGCACACACCTGATTCGCATCCGCCTGTGCGAGCGTCACTTTCGGCGGTGCGTAACTGACGGCAAGCCGCTGTGTCGCCGGATCGGTTACCGTGCGGAACAATTCGGCGATCGCAGGCACCATGTCGATGAGTTGCTGCACGCTGCCGACGTTGGCGCTGAGCAGGTGAAGGTAGGGCACCGAATCGTCGAGCAGCCGCAAGAGGGGGCCGCCGTATTTGGTGGTGATGTCGTTGAACCACGGCAGGATCGTCACGATCGAGTTGACGATCTCGACGACCTGCCCCCACACGTCGTTGACGGTCTGCAGGATCGGCGCGAAACCGTCGAGCATCTGCCGCAGATTGCCCCAGCCGTTCGCCACACTGGCCGACAGCTCGTTGAGCCGGTCGATCAGCGATCCGATGTTGCTGATCGCAGCGTCGGGTTGGCGCAGCGCGGCGGCCAGCTGCTGAATGATGTCGTTGAATTTCGGTCCGTTGCCCGCGGTCGCCTTGTCGAACTGGGTGACCGCCTGCTTGATCCGGTCTCGCTGAGCGGGATCGTCACCGCCCTGGAGTTCGTCGGCGACCTTGGACAAGGCGTTGAAGGTCCGGGTGAGGCTCTTCGGCGTGGCGGTCTTGGTGACGCAGACGCCGGAATTCCAGTCCGCGCCACCTTTGGTGCCGAGCACGGCAAGATCTCGGTCGGCGACGATGGTGTCGGACACGGTCGCCGCGCTCGCCGCGCCGCGCAACGGATGTGCCGCGTCGACCTCGAAATCGACTCGCACACCGAGTCCTTCGGGGCGAATGCCGGTCACCGTGCCGATCTTCATGCCGCGCATCGTGACGTCGTTGCCGGTGTAGAGACCGATGGCGTCGGGCATGATCGCGCAGTAGCCGATCGCCTTCTTCGTCGGTTCGAGCAGCACGAAGGCCGCCGCCGCGGCGACAACCGCGGCGAGCACCCCACCGAGAATCGACACGAAACCTCGGGACGCGAGGAACTTTCGCAACATCAGCAGCCCCTGCCCGGCGTCGGCACGCAGATCGTCGGCGCCGAAATCGTCTGGCCTGACTGGTCTATGGTGAGGCCACCTTGTGGGCCCGCCAAACTCATCAGCCGAGTGCCGATCTCATGGATCGAGGTGGCGACCGTGCCCAGCCGGTCACCGAGCCGCTGCAAGTCCGGGTAGGACTCGACCAGCTTGTCCGCCAACGGCTCCAGGTGGGTGCGCCAGGCCGGTTCGATCGCCGCGATCCGCGAGAGCAACTCGGTGACCACCCGCAGCGCTTCGAGCACTTCACCACGGCGGCCGAGGACGGTCGTTTCCATCACGCCGATCTTCGTCAGCATCGCCCCGATGACCTGGCGAGACTGCCCGAGCAGGCGCACGTATTCCTCGGCTACGTCCAACGCGCGATGCACATCCCGGTTCTGCCGGTTGACGACATCGACGAACGAGGCCATGGCATCGGTCAGCTGCTGGATCGAGCCCGGGCTCTTCTCCATCGCCGCGGTGAGGGCAGCGATGTTGCGGCGCAACGTATCTCCGTCGATCGCCGCGAGCGGACGATCGGATTCCTGCAACGCTTTGGTCAGGCTGTAGGGCAGTCGTACCCGGTCCGCGGGGATCGGCGTCGAACCGAGCGGCGCGGTGCCCGCGGAGAAGACGGCGACATAGTGTCCGCCGATCGCGGTGAGCATTCGGATGTCGAGCGTGCTCCGGTCACCGAGGAAGACATTCCGATCGACGGTGAAGGTCATCCGGACCGAATCTTCCTGCAGTTCCAGCGATCGCACCGAACCTACCGAGATACCCGCGATGCGGACGTCGTCGCCCGCTTGGATCGAGCCTGCTTCGGTCAGCTCGGCGGTGTAGGTCGACTTGCCGATCGGCAGGACATAGATGATCGCGCTGACCGCCATCATGAGCACGACAACCACCAGGCCGCCGATGCCGAGCACCAGCTGCCTGCGCCGCGCCGCGCCCTCGTGCCGGTCGTTGCCGAGCGCGAGATCGGTCGCCCGGCGGAGCAAGGTCCTCAGCCGTTGTTGCATATCGAGATCCTTTGTCCTCGAATCAAAACCGCCACCGCAGCAGGAACCTCCGCCTGACCGTGGGTGCAGGTGAGGTCGACGCCGTCGGCCTTGGCTGGGATGTGCGCAGCCAGTGCTTGCAGCAGGCCTGGCAGTTTGCCCAGTGTGTCGAGCGCGACCGCCGGGTCAGGAAACAGCAGGCGCAGGTCGGTGTCCAGGTCCGGGTTGGTGGGATGGGTGAAGCCGAGCGTCCCCAGCAGGCCGTTGATCGCGCCGAGCACCGGCGGTGCGACCTCGACGGCGTCCATCAGTCCGTCGAACTGTTTCTGCAGGTTCACGAAGACGTCGGAGATGCCTTTGATCAAGATGGCGGCTTCCGGTGAGCGGCCGCCGATCTGGTCGGCAATCTGCTCGAAGTTGCGCAGCAGCACCGAGATAACGGCCTGTCGATCGGTCACATGGGCGCTCAGCGTCCCGATCGCCTGCAGGGTCGCGCCGACCCGGCTGCCGTCGCCCTCCAATACCGCGAGCGCGTTCACCGACAGCTGGTTCACCGCCTCGGGGGAGAATTCCTGCAATATCGGTTCCATACCGTTGAACAGGCCGGTGATATCGAAAGACCCTGTGGTGTGGTCGGTTCCGATGGTCTCGCCCGCAGCGACAGGTGTGCCTACCTTGTCCGGTTGCTTGACGTCGAGATAGCGCTGACCGGTCAGGTTCTGATAGCGGATCGCCAATCGGCTCGTGTCGTACACCGGCCGGTCGCTGTGCACCCTGAACCGAACCCGTGCTTGGGTGCCGTCGAGGGAAATCGCGGTCACCTTGCCGACCGCCACCCCGAACATCCGCACATCGTCACCGGTCTTCAGTCCACTGGCGTCGGTGAACAGCGCGTCGAAAGCGCGGTTGTCGCCTGCGACCGGTCGCTGAATCGCTTGTACGACACCTACCAGCAACGCGATCATGGCAGCGCCGAAAATCGCGAAGCGCCAAGCTATCCCGCGGATGGACAACTTGTCTTTCATCGCGGACCTCCCGCCTCGGCGCTCGGCAGTGCGTGCCCGCCGAGTAGCGGCACCGCCAGTCCAGGGATCCCACGCAGCGTGACCGCGAGGCCTAGCTCAGGCCCTTCCGGTGTATCCCGGAAAGCCAGGTTCAGCCGGTTCAGCAGTTCGGTGATGTCCGCGCTGCTCTGCGCCGGGTTCGGAACCATCTGCGCCAGTTGGTTCAACAAGGTGGTGAACGCGTCCGAATAGGCGGTGAGGTGATCCTTCGCGGTCCAACCGAGCTTCGAGATCAACGGAAACAGGTCGTCCACCACCAGGCCGACACCGACGTCGAAACGCGCACGGTCATTGCGCAATACGTTGATGCTGTAGACCTCGTAGACCAGCCGGATGGTGCCGTCGGCGAACTTCGACACCCCGTTGAAGAACGACGCGTACTGCTCGATGAGAAACGACGGCGGGTATCGCTGGGTATCGGCCACCGCGCGACTGACATTCACCACCGCTTGAATCATCGGCGTGAATGCGGTGAGGTCGGCTGAGGCGCGGTTGAGCAGTTCGGTCATCTCCGGGGTGAGCACATCCGAGGCGTTGACCGACAACGCGCGCAACAGATTCCCCATCGTGACGTCATTGACCCGACCCGCTGCGGTGAGGTCGACCAGCGCACCGTTGCGCAATGCTGAACCGCCGCTGCGCCGTTTCAGCGTGATCTCGCTGATGCCGAACAGATTGGACGGTGCGTAGTCGACATCGAAACTGTCGGTGAGGCCGAACAGCTGGGCGGGGTTCAGCGACACCATGATCAGCTGCTGACCGCCGGGCTTGGCCGCGATGTCCGTGACACTGCCCACCGTGACCCCGTTCAACCGCACCTCAGCGCCGTGCACGACACCATCACCGATCCGGTTGGTGCGCAACTGGATTCGCATGTCCTGCGATTCGCGGGCGGTACTGCCCCAGTGCCAGCCGAGCGCAACGACCATGGCCAGCACCGTCGCGATCACGCCGAGAATTCGCGCGGCACGCCGACTGGTGCCGACGCCGGGCATTCCATATGCAGGCATCGCGCTACCCCGTGAACGTGATCGACGAGTTGATACCCCACAACACGACGGTCAACACCATGTCCGCGGTAATGATGGCGATGAAGCTGGCGCGCACCGCGCGACCGGAGGCGACCCCGACCCCTTCGGGGCCGCCGGTCGCGAAAAAGCCCTGATAGCAATGGATCAGGATGACCAGGATGCTGAACACCAGCATCTTGATCACCGCGGCGATCAGGTCCCAGCCACTGACGAACTGGAAGAAGTAGTGGTTGTACACCCCGATCGACTGGCCGTGCAGGATCAGAACCACCGACGAGCAGGACACATAACTCAGCAGCAGCGCGACCAGGAAGGTCGGCACCACGGTGACCGCGCCCGCGATGAGCCGGGTGGTCACCACGAACGGCACCGACTTCAAACCGAGCGCCTCGATGGCGTCGATCTCCTCCGCGATCCGCATGGCACCGATCTCGGCCGTCATCCGGCAACCGGCCTGCGCCGCGAATCCGACGGCGGCGGCGATCGGCGCCAGCTCACGCGTGTTGGCGAACGCGGAGACGACTCCGGTCATCGGCCCCATGCCGAGCAGGTTGAGTGCGGCGAACGACTGGATGCCGACACCCGTGCCCATGGCGATACCGAGTACCACCAGGACCGGCACCGTGCCACCACCGACGATCAATGAGCCTCTGCCCCAAGTCAAGTCGGTGATCTTGCGCATCGTCTCCGCTCGATACCTGCGCAATGTCAACGGAATCGACGACACGACCTGCCACACGAAACTCAAGGTGAAACCGACGGACTCGAACGGCGCGAAGGGCAGGTTCCGCCGATAGACCACGCGGCTCGCCCACCGCAATCCCCGCGGCGTATACGGCGCGGCCATCACGCGATCCTGGTCGGTAGGAACATCGTCACCAGTTGAGTGATCGCCACATTCACCACAGCAATGGCCAGGATCGACAGCACCACAGCCGCATTCACACCATCAGCCACCCCACGCGGGCCGCCCTTGGCTTCCAATCCGCGCTGACAGGCCACGATCACCACGATGAACCCGAACAACGCCGACTTCGCCATCGAGATCCACACATCGGTGACGGTGGCGAACGAGCCGAACGTCGCCCAATAGCTGCCAGGCGTCACGCCTTGCACACCGGTCGCTACCGCGTAACCCGACAGCACTCCCGCGAAAATTATCAGCACATTGAGCAGCGGGCCGACCAGCAGCATCGCCGCCATGCGCGGTATCACCAGGCGGTGCAACGGGTTGATGCCCATCGTGTCCAGCGCGTCGATCTCCTCCCGGATACGCCTGGCCCCCAAGTCCGCGGCTATCGTCGCGGTGCCCGCCCCACCCAGCAGCAGGCCGGTGGCCATCGGCGCACCCTGCTGGATCACCCCGAGCCCGCCCGCAGCGCCGAGCAACGAATCGGCGCCGACCTGATGGATCAGATTGCCGATCTGCACGGAGACCACCACGCCGAACGGCACTGCCATCAGCACCGCCGGAACGGCGGTCACGGTGACGAGATACCATGCCTGGCGCAGCATCTCACGCCACTGGAAGCGACCGGCAACCACATCGGCGACCGCACCGACCATCGATTCGATGGCCATAGCGACCACGCGCCCGAACGTACGCAAGCTGGAGAGAACTGTCTCCGAGACGTTGTCTCCGACGACCCGCATGAGTGGATCCGGGCGCACCGGCGGTGTCGTGGTTTTGTTCAAGATTGTCGCCGTCCTCGGTTCCGATAAGCACGTCATCGTGCTGGCGTCTCAGACAACCTACCTGTGTTAGATGGCGTATACAACACCTCTGAATACTGCCGTAAACAATCTTTCGGTAAAGCCGGGATAATGGGCCTCGACCAGCCCTGACGACCTGCCATCGACTCCTGGTCTCGAACGAAGGCGACGCGACCTGGAAGAATCCCCCTGGTGGCACAACCGACCGTGGTGGACGACATCACCGAGCAGCTCGCCTACCGCATCGCGGCAGGCGTATATCAGCCCGGCGACATGCTCCCCTCGGTGCGTCAGGTCGCCACCGAATTCAACACCAGCACACCCACTGCCAATAGCGCTTTGGGCAGGCTCGCCGCACTCGGCTTCGTCGAAGCCCGACGCGGACTCGGCTATCTCGTCCGTGATCTCAATCTGTACGGCGGAATCGACACCTGGCGCTTCATGTTCCGGTTCGCCCATCGCGTACCCGACCGCGCCGTCAAACTCTTCACCGACCTCATCGACATCGAGCATCAACTGATCACCCAGGCCATGCGAGTCTTCGCCGCCGACCCGCGCCGGTACGACTTTTCCCGCGCGTTCCACGCCGCAGACCGGTTCGAGTTGCTGGCAACCAACGAGAAGGCGGATCGCACCGACCTCATGGCCGCCGAGCTGCACGTGCTCCGATCGATCTTCGCCGCCCTCGGCAAGCCCGGGTTCCTCAGCCTGTTCAACACGGCAGGCGAAATCTTCATCGCCACACCCGAAGCGAGCCAGGCCTTCTATGAACCCTTGCCCCCTGAAGGGCATCTGGTGCTGTACCGCAAACTCCAGGAGATGGCTCTGTCCGAAGGCCCCCTCGAGATCCTGGACCTCGGCCTCATCGAATTGCTGATCCGCGACTACCACGATCAAGTCGTCCAGACCTTCACCGAACTCATCGCCGCCAAGGCCACCACCGCTGCGGCCACTGCCTCCGACGCCAACGCAGGCTGAGGTCGTGCCTGGCTCGCCAGGAGGACCTCATGCTCGTGCTCGGAGTTCCTTGGTGCGGAAGTTGGTTTGCGCGGTGAATATGGGTGCTCTTATCCGAGTGCGAACTGGGTTTCCAGCCAGACGGTTTCGAGGAAGTTCGCCATCGTCGCCACCGCGGCGGCCGGGCGGAGCCGCAAGGTAGCCAATGATGGAGTGCGGCACAGGATGGCGCCGGGGATCTCGTCGACGACGGCGCGGGCGTCGACCACGGGATGGAATGGGTCACCTCGTATGCCGATCACCAGGGCAGGTCCTGGGACGGAATTACGGACGTACCACGGCGGGCCGAATCTGCCGAAGGTCAGGCCGCGGAGGAGGGCTGTCGTTCGTGCGGGGTCGGCGACCAGCACATCGCGAACCATGCCGAGCAGGATCCCGGAATCGACCGGTATCGACCGCGCGAGTAGACCGGCCAGCCGAACCAGCGGGCGGGCCGCGGTGAACAGGAACAGTCCGGGAGACAGGAGATAGCCGATGGCCGTCGAACCCTGTTCCAGACAAGGCGCTTCGAGAATGAGCCCCACTACCCGATCAGGGTGCTGGGCGGCGGCTTCGATACACACGTTGGCGCCGAGCGACGTTCCGGCCAACGTCGCGCGCTCGATACCGAGAGCGTCCAGGATGCCGATGAGCTCGGAGCCAAGCGCATCGCAGCTGTAACGGTCGATCGGCAGGGGCCGCCTGTCGGCGGTCGTGCCGAGCATGTCGACGGTGATGACCCGGTAGCCGTGGCAGGCCAGCGCCTGCGCCCAATTCTGTTGCATCCGTTGCGACATCATGAATGCGGGGGTGATCACGACGACCCGATCACCCGTGCCGTACTCGGTGTAGCCGAGCGTGTGTCCCTGGACGGTGACCGTCGCGATCACTGAATCTTTTGTGCGAGTACTCATGCCGGCCTCGGTCCGTCGGTTGTGGATGCGGCTTGTTCGCGCGCCTCCGGTGTCAGCAAGCGCCGCTTCAACTTTCCGGTGGCGGTACGTGGCAGCGCGTCGAGGTATGTGATGTCGCGTGGCACCTTGTAGCGGGCGAGGTTGGCTTTGACGAATGCCTGCATTTCGGCGAGGGTGAGCGTGGTTTCGGGCTGGAGCACGACGATGGCGGACAGGCGTTTGCCGAATTCTTCGTCCGGAGTTCCGATCACAGCGGCATCCGCGATCGCGGGATGGGTCTGGAGTAGTTCTTCGACCTCTTGCGGGAAGACGTTTTCACCACCGGACACGATCATGTCGTCGTCGCGACCGTCGATGAACAGGCGGCCGGCCTCGTCGAAGTGTCCGACATCGCCGGAGTGCATCAGGTTGCCCCGCATCTCTTTTCGGCCGCCACCGGTGTAGCCGTCGAATTGCACTAGCCCGCCGATATAGATGCTGCCTGAGCTGCCTGCCCGCATTTCACGACCGTGCTCGTCGAGGATCTTGATCGTTGCGCCTGGCGCGGGAAGTCCGACCGTTCCCGGTGCTCGACGCAGGTCTTTGGGCATCGCGATGGTGCCTGCGCCCACCTCGGTGCCCCCGTAGAAGTTGTACAACAGATCGCCGAATTCGTTCATGACGTCGATCGCGAGCTGCGGTGGCAGTGGCGCGGCACCGGAGACGATCGTGCGCAGCGAACGGCAGTCATATTGTCGCCGTATCTCAGGCGGCAGGTCCATGATCCGTTTGAGCATCGTCGGCAGCGCACACACGATGCCGATGCGGTATTCGGCGATTGCCGCCAGCACCTGTTCCGGGTCGAACTTGCGTTGCAGGATCAGCGGCGCGCCGAAAGCGAGTCCGCCGAGGGCCGCGAGGAAACCGTAGCCGTGATACACCGGCGGCGATATCAGCATGGGCTCGCCGCTGCGCGGCAATGGACGCAGTCTGCCGAACCACCGCGTTGCGGGAAATGCCATCGGCAGCAAGGACTTACGCATGGCCGCGACGTCGATCTCGCGTCGTGCCCCCTTGGGGGTCCCGGTAGTGCCTGAGGTCAGGAACACCACGGTTCCGGGCTTTGCCGGAGATTCGACAGTCGGGCCGCCCTCGGCGATCAGTGAGTCCAAGGTCGGCAGCGCGACGGTGCCATCGTGCCAGCCGATCACTCGCTGCCCGCTGTAGGTCGAGTTGTGCAGCAGATCGGAAAACTCGTCGTCGTGCACGATCAGGTCGAGTTTCTCGCGAGCAGCTACCTGATCGAGCTGCGGCCCGGAGAAATCCACATTGAGCGGCACGGTATCCGCGCCGACCCGCGACGCCGCCAGCATCGCCTCCACGAACCCTCGGTGATTGCGACACAGAATTCCCACCTTGCCGCCGGCGTCCAGCCCGAGCTCGCCGACGAATGCACTGGCGAGCGCCTCGACCCTGGCGTCGAGTTCGTGGTGGGTCAGGCTGCCGAGCTCGTCGATCAGTGCAACCCGGTCTCCGTAGAGGGTGGTCGCCATGACGCCAACGGCGGCCGGAGCAGTGCCCCAGCGCAGCGCCCGCCGCGCCGCCCGTGCTACCCGGACGGGATTGTGGCGCACGACGCCGAGCTGCAGGACACCAAGGCCGGCACCGACGACCTCGTCCGCGCCGAAGGCGATCTGCTCGCCCTTGGCATAAAGCGTTCTGAGCCTCGAATTCGGGCTCGTCTCTGACGAATTCGCCGGATCGGCGGCCTTCGCATAGGCGATGAGGGCACGTTCCACCGGCACCTGGAAAGCCAACAGGAGCGGAGTCCCGACCCGGGTGAACCAGGGAATGACAGTGCGAGGCCGCTCGACGAGCGCACGACACACCATGCCCGCCGCCTCCTCGCCGGTCATGCCGGGCAAGTACCGGAAAATACGCGACTCACCGAGCATCCCTGTTCGTACAAGCATCATGTGGATGGTGCTGACGTCGATCCCCGCCGCCCGCACCTCGGGCGCAGCCCCACGCAGCCAGACTTCGAACGCGCTTTTGGTTGCGACGTAGGCCGTCCACTCCGGGGCCGGTAGTTCCACACCGACGGTCGCGACATTGATGATGTGCCCCTGCCCACGGGCGCGCATCGATGGCAACAATCCCGATATGAGTCGAACCGGGCCCAGGAAATTGGTTGCGGCGCTTCGCTCCACGTCGTGGAAGCGCCCCTCGGATTCCGACAACCACCGTCGAATCGACAGTCCGGCGTTGTTGACCACGGTGTCGACGCGACCGTGGTCGTTCAAGACCGTGTCGACCAGCGCGTCGATCGCCGCGGCATCCCGCAGGTCGGTCGGATAGACATACGCCTGCCCGCCCGCCGCCACGATCTCATCCGCGATCTCCCGGAGTTTGCCTGCCGACCGCGCCACCAGCAACGCGATACCGCCTGCCGCGCCGACCCTGCGCGCGGTCGCTTCGCCGATCCCCGACGAAGCACCGGTAATCAACACGATCTTCCCGGACACCGCCCGGTTGAGCCGAGACCGCGAAACTCCGCGCCCTGCCGCCCCGATCGCGACGCGTAGGCCGAGCGGAAGCAGGTCTCTCCCGGTTGAGCGATACCCAAGCGGCGTTGCATAGGTGATCATCGCAATCCTTTGTTGTCGAGGGGTCTGGTGTGTCGAATCTCAGTCGCTCACAACCGTCGAGCTATCCGACCGGCTGACGGTCGCCGGCGCCGCGCTGCTCCCATCGCTCGGCGATGTGGGGGCGGGCCGCCTTCGCGACGCGGGATAGCACCACGCCGATCGCGACCGGCACGGTCGGGGCCAATCGCTGCAGCCACCACAGTGGCCGCATGTACCCGGGCAGGAGTACGAACGCCTGGTCGCGCAACGCCGCCTGCAATACCTTGCGGCCGTGCACTTCCGGACTTGCCACCAGGAATTCGGGAACGAGGTGGAGGTAAGGCTGGACCTTGTCGTATCCGGTCACCGCGATGTCGGCTTCCGTCGTCTCACCGATGGCCGCTTTGACATTCCGGACGATGTTGGTGTTGACCGGACCCGGGCACACACAGGTGACCTTGATCCCGTGCGCGGCAGCCTCGGCTCGCAAAGACACGGTGAGCCCGACGACCGCGTGTTTGGCCATGTCGTAAGGACCCATGAACGCGAGCGGGATCAGGCCCGCTGATGACGCGGTATTGACGATATGGCCGTAGCCCTGTTCGACCATGATCTTGTAGGCGGGTTGCACGCCGTGCACGACGCCCATGATCATGACCTCGGTTGCCTTGCGCCAGTGACCGATTGTCAGCTCTTCGACCGGTCCGACCACGCCCATTCCGGCATTGTTGAAGATCATGTCCAGTCGGCCGTGCTCGTCCTTGACCCGATGCACCGCCGCGGCAACGGCATCGACGTCGGTGACATCCACCCGCAACGCCTCCGCCTTACCCGGGCCCATCGCATTGAGTTCCGCGGCAACATGTTCGGCACCGAGCTCGTCGATATCGGTGACAAGAACGTAGAAGCCCTTCTCGACCAAAGCGAGCGCATAACCCCTGCCGATGCCGGATGCCGCACCGGTCACTATTGCTGTCTTCATCTGAGAATCTCCATCACTATCGCCGATGATCCGGCACGGCAACGCCGTCGACGAGCACATCGAGGTGCTCGGCGCTGCGCGAATTGTTCTGTACTGGTTGGGAATTTGCTGCCAGAATCACCATCGAGTCAGCGATGTCGTCGAGCGTGTTCTCCAAATGCTCGAGACGCTGCGACAGCCCACGGACCTGCCGGAGGATCCGGTCGACGTTGTCGGCGGTCGGCAGGTTGAGAAAGCCGAGTGCCGCGTCCTGGCCATGTAGCGCGGAATCTCGGGCTTGGGTCGCCAGCACGATCGCGCTCTTGGCGAGTGGAGAGCTGAGTACGTCGTTGACGATCCGGAAGAGTGACACGAGGAATGCTCCTGGTATTCAGTGTGATTCGAGGAACTACCGCGCGGAAACCCGCGCAACCGCAGTGCCGGGGTGCCAGCCGGAGGCCGCCTCCTCGCGGCCGAGTGCGGTGCGCGGTGCTTCGCCGTACTGCCATTCCCGCGCGATGTGGTGCCAGTTGTTGGTAGCCCCGAGCTGACCGAGCACCGCCATGACCATCGCCACCGTGCGGATGGTCACCAACTGCTCACGCGGGACCGTCTGTTGCCGGAGCAGATCGAAGTTCTCCCCCGACAGGAACGACTGCATCATCACCTCATTCGTCATTTCGGGGGTGATCTGCACGACCTCGTCGGTGGTCATCCAACCGAGCAAGGTGCGAACGATCGGCACCGCCTCATCGCTGGTGACTGCCGTGGGGTCGGGCAGGAATCCAGCGTCGGCGAGTGCACGAAGTAGACCGGCCGGATCGTCTTCGGCCATCGCGCGCTGGATGGCGAGTTGATGTTCGACGTGTTCGACACTGATGAACTTGTAGAGACCGAAGTCCAAGAACGCCACCCGCCCATCCGCTCCGACCAGGAAGTTGCCGGGGTGCGGGTCGCCGGAGAACTGCCGATCGCGCAACATTCCGCTGCCGAAGAAGCGGAAGATGATCTCCCCCACCCGGTCTCGGGTCGCCTGGTCGGCTTGCTTCACCTCTTCGAATCCGATGCCCTGGAAGTACTCGGTGACCAGGACATGCTGCCCCGACAGCTCGGTGATCACACTCGGCACGACGATGAACGGATGTTTGCGGTAGAGCCGCGCGGCCTTGCGCTGATTCTGGGCCTCCAGCTCGTAATCGAGCTCTTCCTCGACCCGTTCCACTATCTCCGCCGCGACCGCCTTGATATCCACAGCCGGAGCAAGGCCCTGCATGGCACGCAGCAACAGCGCCAGGTTCTTCATGTCGGCACGCACCGCTTTGTCGATGCCGGGGTATTGCACTTTCACCACGACATCGCGACCGTCGTGCAGGCGAGCGCGATACACCTGACCGATCGATGCGGCCGCAATGGGGACCTGCTCGAATTCGGTGAAATGCAGGCTCAATCGGCCGCCGAGCTCGGCTTCGATAACGGCGCGCATTTTGTCGAAGGCCACCGTCGGCGCGGAATCACGCAACTTGGCCAACCCCCGCTGAAACTCCTGACGCGACTCCGGGGGCAGGATCCCGAGATCCATGATCGACAGTGCCTGCCCGATCTTCATCGCCGCGCCGCGCATCGTCCCGAGGCTGTTGACCAGCGCCGTGACCAGCTCGGCCTGGCGGCGATCCAGCACTGCGCGCTTCTTCTCCTCACTGCGACCGACCATCGCGACCTTGGCACCGGCGTGCCGCAATGCCTGGCCTGCCGCGACACGTCCCAACGCGGCAGATCGCGCGGCGCGGGAGGTCGGTAGCTTCTGATCCTTCGAGTTATCGCCCATCACACCGACGCCTTCGCCGCGCGGACTGCCTGACGGCGGGCTCCGGACACCAGCGTCGAGATCGCGAGCCGCAACCCGAGCACGAGCAGTGGGCGTGGCATCGGCAGGCTGGGGGTGGAGTCCATCGTGTAGGCGACCCTGGTGCCGTTCGGGTGATCGGAGAACAGAATCGTGCCGAAATGGCGATCGACCGGGAGACCTTTGGTCAGCAGTTCGTAGTCGATGCGCTCATCGGCCACCAGATCGGTGATCCGCTCCTTGACGCCTATCGGACCGCGCCCGAGGAAATGGACCGCGCCGATGCCTTGTCGCTCGGTCGATCCCGCAACCTGCAAACGCGTGTGGATCGGCAGGAATTCACCGTAGCGTTCTCGATCGGCGAAGATGCCGTACACGATCTTTCGTGGTGCGGGGATCACCGTGTCGAGTGTGTAGCTGCCGGTTGTCATGCAGGGACCTCCGATGATTCGTTGGCCGGTGCCGATCCGGTGGATGTTGCGGCGCCGAGGGTGTCGTAGCGGTAGTCGTCGAGTGGGAAGCGTTGATTGCCGCGCCGCGCTTCGAAGAAGCCGGAGGGACGAATGTAGGTCGTGTCACCCTGAGAGTTTCGGTAGTAGGTCGGCACGTGGCCGTTGAGATCCGCGAGATAAAACCGCAGCGCCTCAGCCTTGCGGTAGACCTTTGCGTGGTAGGCCTCGGCAGGTTCCCTGCGGATCTCGACGAAAGTGGCTTTCCGGTCCTCTGCGGTTCTGATGGCGCGTACGGCGTGGTCCGCGGTCATCTCGACAAAGGCGTGCCAGCCGCTGCCGGTCCATGAATATGGCCCGACCAGTGTCCAGCGGTTAGGCAGCTTGGGCACCGAAACGCTCTGGTAGGCCTGCAAGCCCTCTTCGTTGTAGAACTTGCCGAGGTCGAACCCGTCGCGGCCGAGCACCGACCCCTCCCGGTAGGTCTCCGGGTCCGAGAACACCTCATAGCCGGTGGCCAGCACGAGCACGTCGATGCTGTGCGTGACGCCGTCGCGGGTCTTGATGCCTTTGGCGGTGATCTTCTCGATCGGCTCGGTGATCAGCTCGACGTTGTCCCGGTTGAATGTGGTCGTGTAGCGAGACATGGTGGGCCGCTTGGCAACCGGTCCATAGTTCGGGGCGAGTTTGCGCGCGGTGGCCGGGTCCTCGACCGCCCACCGAAGGTATCGGCTGTAGGCCGCGATCGCCGCGCGGTCGAAGGTCCGCATCGCCGGCTTCGCGGCCGTGACCGGGGCCGCGATCGCTCCGCGCAGCAGCAGGTCGACGACCATCAGCACCGCACCGTGGGTCAGTGCCACCACTCCAGGGACGGCGAACACCTTCTGGAGCAAGGCAGGAACGGCGAAGTCCGGCTTGGGTATGCACCAGACCGGTGTGCGTTGAAATACCTTCAGCGCCGCGACTTTTCCGGCGATGGCCGGAACAATCTGTACCGCGCTGGCGCCGGTGCCGATGACCGCGACAGTCTTGCCGATGAGGTCGTAGTCGTGATCCCAATCGGTCGGCCGCTGCACCTTGCCCTTGAACGACTTGTAGCCCGGAATTCCCGCGTCCTGCTTCGGGCGAACGAACGCGCCTACCGCGCTGATGACGAAACGCGCCGTGACCACACCGCGGTCCGCGGTATGCAGCTTCCAGAAATGCCCGGCTTCGTCCCACTCCTCCCGCACGATGTCGGTGTTGAACCGTGCATGCGGGTAGAGATCGAAGCGACGGGCCACTCCGACGTGGTAGCGCTTGACTTCCGCGCCGAAGGGAAAGAAACGGCTCCAGTTCGGGTTTCGGGCAAACGAGAACTGATAAGCCAACGCAGGGACATCGACAGCGATTCCGGGGTAATGGTTCTCGTGCCAGGATCCACCGAAATCATCGGCACGTTCGAGGATCACGAAGTCGGTGATACCTGCCTGCGTCAGCTTCACCCCGGCGGCAATACCGCCCGGTCCTGCACCTATTATTGCGACCTGATAGTCCGGCCGCACAACCGAATTGGACAATGCGTGCTCCTCGACAAGTGTGGTGAATCAACGCGGGTCATCACGACCGGCGCCGCGGGTTCGGCACGATCAGCGGTCACCGACCAGCCTCGGCATGTAGCCCCTTCAGCGGCGCGCTGATCGACTTGGGCCGCTCGTAGTCGTAGTCGTCGAGCGAGAAGGTCTTGCTCGCCTTGGTTGCCTGATAGGCGGTGGTCGGCCGCAGGAAGGAGAAGTCGCCATGGTGATCGATGTAGTAGGAGTTGGCGTTGGCACACGCACGACCGTGCATGAGCGTGTCGGTGGCCTTCGGGAGAATGAAGTTGTAGAACCGCTCGTTGGCTTCAGGCTTGACCGATACCGCCGTCGCACCACGGCGTTTGGCCTCGGTGATCACCCGAACGGTATGCCGTGCGACGTTCTCGACCATGACGTGCCACGAGCTACCGCTCCATGCGTACGGCCCGAAAACCATGAAGGTGTTGGGCAATTCCGGCATGCTGATGCCCTCGTACGCCTTGGCTCGTTCCTTCTCGTAGAAGTCGGCGAGGTCGAACCCGTCCCGTCCGGTGACGGGGCGTTCGCGAAATACCTTGGGGCTCTGTGACATCTCGAATCCAGTAGCCAGCACCAATGTGTCGATCTCTCGATGGTTGCCGTCGCGGTCGGTGATGCCGGTGGGCGTGATCTCGGCGATCCCATCGGTGATCAGCTCGACGTTCGGCCGAGTGAAGGTCTTGTAGTAGACATTCGACACGCTGGGACGTTTACACCCGAAGCCGTAGTCAGGTGTCAGCTTCTCGCGCAGGATCGGGTCTTTGATCTGGCTGTTGAGGTACTTCTTGACAGCCCATGCCGGGAGCTTGGTGAGCGGCGCGAGCTGCTTGCCGTACACCGTGACAGCGACCAAACCCACCTCGACCACACCTGCTGCCATGGCGCGGATACCGGACTGCAAACCGGGTACATACTTCAGCGCAAGCTGCACGCCCCGGGGAATCTCGAAGTCCGGTTTCGCGTACACCCAGATCGGCCGCCGCTGGTACACGTCCAGGTGTCCGGCCACCTCGGCTACCTTCGGAATCATCTGCACCGAGGTGGCGCCGGTGCCGATCACCGCGACGCGCTTTCCGGTCAAGTCATAGTCGTGATCCCACTTCTGGGTTTGAATCACTTTGCCCGCGAACGACTCCAGCCCCGCGATGTCGAGCTTCTTCGGCTCGACGAACGCACCGAGCGCGGTGACCACATAGCGCGCGGTGATGATGTCGCCGGTGGCAGTGGTCAACCGCCACAGGTGATTGTCTTCGTCCCATACCCGGGACATGATCTCGGTCTTCAGGCGCAGATGCGGCCGGATGCCGTACTTGTCGGCACAGTGATCGATGTAGGCCTTGACCTCAGCGCCCTTCGGGAAGGTACGCGACCAATGCGGGTTCTGCTCGAAGGAGAACTGGTACACGATGCCCGGAACATCCACCGCCACATCGGGATACTGATTGTTGTACCAGGTACCACCAATATCGTCGGCGCGTTCGATGATCACGAAGTCGTCGATACCCGCACGGCGCAAGGCGATTCCGACACCCAACCCACCGAAACCACCGCCGATGATGACCACCTGATGCTGCGGCTCTACCGCTTCGCCGCCAGTTGTCTTGTGGCCGTTGATCTTATCCAGTGTCGTCATAACAATCCTCACAGATGGGTGTGCGCATTTCGCTTCGCACGCGCCTGCGGTGCGATGTCGGCTCGTCGTGCAGCGGTCTCGAATCGGTAAGCGTCGAAGGGGAAGCGGCGGCTCTGCCACCACATCGTGGCGTGTGATTCAGGCCGGATCAGCGCGACGTCGCCCTGGTAGTTGATGTAGTAGGTGTTGGAGCCCGCACACATGTCGACGTACTCCATCCGGTCGATCCTGGCCCGCATCTTCGCGGTGTAACGGTCGTGCGGTTCCTGACGGACCTCGCAGACGGTGGCACCGCGCCGACGCGCCTCCGCGATTGCCCGGGCGGTATGCGCGGCAGTCGCTTCGACGAAGGAGTGGTAGGAGCTGGGGGCATATCCGTACGGACCGACGAGCATGAACAAGTTCGGGAACTTCGGTACCGAGACTCCCTGGTAGGAGGAGTACCGGTTTTCGTGCCAGTACTTGCCGAGTTCGAGACCGTCGCGGCCGTACGCGGGGAACGGTGGGGTGGTGCCCTTACCCATCACCGCGAATCCGGTGGCGCAGACGATGACATCGAATGCGTGCGCAGTCCCCTCCGCAGTCACGATTCCGGTGTCGGTGCCGCGCGCGATCGGCTCGGTGACCAGGTCGACATCGGGACGCATGAATGTCTTGAGGTAGACGTTCGACAACGACGGCCGCTTGCAGCCGAAGGTGTAGTTCGGGGTGAGCTTCTCGCGCAGTTTCCGATCGGGCACCTGGGTGCGCATCCACAGTTTCAGCCCGACTTCTACCGCTTTCAGGACGAAACGGATTGGCTTGCCGACAATGAACGCCCCGCCGGTACCCGCCGACACCGCGACACCGACTGCAGCACGCACCGGCGTGCGAAACAGCGCCTGATTCAACAGAAATCGGGTGGCAGGCCCGGCCTGCCAGTCAGGTTTGGGCGCTATCCAGATCGCCCGGCGTTGAAAGATGGTGAGATGTTCGACGGTATCGGCGATCGCCGGAATCAGTTGTAGCGCCGATGCTCCGGTGCCGATCACCGCGACCCGTTTGCCGGTGAGGTCGTAATCATGGTCCCAGTCGGCGGTGTGCATGATTTTGCCGCGAAAGGATTCGAAGTCTTCGATATCGGGTAGTTTCGGCACCTCCAGTCCGCCGAGCGCAGGGACGACGAACCGGGCCGTATAGACAGTGCCGCTCTCGGTCTGTACGCGCCAATAGTGGTGTTGCTCATCCCATTCAGCGCCGGTCACCATGGTGTTGAGCCGCAACTTCGGGCGTAGGCCGTGCCGGTCGACGACGTCCTCCGCGTAGCGCTGCAAGTCCCTGCCCGGGGCGAATACCCGCGACCAGTCCGAGCGCTGGGCGAAGGAGAAGCTGTACACCATCGACGGAATATCGACCTGCACACCGGGATAGGTGTTGGCATACCAGGTTCCGCCGACGCCGTCCCATTTGTCGAGGATCACGAAGTCGGTGACGCCCACCTGCTGCAAGGCCACCGCCGCGGCGATGCCACCGAACCCCGCACCCACGATCAACACCTCGTGGTCCGGTGCCGCGCCCGGCGAGGGCACGGTCTCGTCGGCATTCACTTCAGACATGTCGGTCCTCCAGATACCTCATGAAACCTTCTTGGCCGCGGTGGAATCCCGATCGATGAGTCCGCGCACAAAGTCGCTGATCTCAGCTATTGCCGCGCGTCCTTCCGGGAGGATGTCGGCACCCGCCTGGAAGACATGCACCTGCCCCGGCCAGATCTGCAGGCGCACCGGCACGCCCGCGAGGTCGAGTCGTTCGGCCATCAACTCGGCATCAACACGCAGCACCTCGGCGGCACCGACCTGAATCAAAGCCGTTGGCAGTCCTGCCAATTCGCCGTTCACCGGCGACCAGGACGGATCGATCGGGCCCAGTGCCGCCATACCGATCTCGACAATCGTTCGAATCGAGTGCGCACTCAGCAGCGAGTCCGTTCGGTCGTAGGCGTGCCCGACCAGCGCGGTGTAGTCCAGGTTCAACAGCGGACTCAGTCCGACCGTCCCGGCAGGCATCGGAAGGCCGCGACGTCGAGCCATCGGAGCGAGGGCAAAAGCGAGCAATCCACCCGCCGAATCCCCCGCAACTACAATGTCTTCGGGGTCGAAGCCATGATCGAGCAGATAGTGATACGCGCCGATGGCATCGTCGATCGAGTCTCCGACACTATGTTTCGGCAACTGGCGGTAAGCGACATTGAACACCGGCACGTGCGCCGCGGCCGAAATCTGTGCCACGAGTCTGCGGTGTGAGCGGTAGCCGCCCGCCAGGAAACCGCCGCCATGGAAATACAGAATCGCCTTGCCACCTGCGGCGGGCAGCGGTGCGGTCGCGGCGCTCACCCATTCCGCGCGATACCCGTCCAGTTCCACTATGTTTCGGCGGGTGCCGCGCGGCGTGGGGATGACGGCAGCCAGGTAGTCCAGCACGCTCGGCAGCCCGATATTCCAGGGGCGCGCGATCGACGCGACGGCATCCAGCCCCGGCCGGAGCACCCACCGCATGCAACGCGTCACGCACCGCGCTTGCCACGACGGTCCACCGCGGTAGTCCACGAACTCCATCGCCCCGCTCACTTCCGTCGCCCCGCCCCGGCGAGTGCCGACCGAGCCTTGTCCACCGTCGACAGCAGGGATTCGCCGAGCTCGATGCCGCCTAAACTCAAGACGTATCTGGTCAGTCCGGGCGAGACGCGCCGGGCGGCGGCGATGAAATACGCCTCCGGATTCACCGGAACAACGGCCAAGTTGCGGTTGACCGCACGCTCGACCGCACGGGCCGCCACCCGTGGTGCGGCGTAGGAGAATCGCTGCTGCGCGTCGGCGAGCTGAGTCTGGAATCTGGCGGCTTCCTCGTCGCTGACACCGGCTCGGCTGCCATGCGCCATCAGATTCGTCCGAATAACACCCGGGCAAATCGCCGAGACCCCGATGCCGTTGCGAGACAAGTCGATACGCATCGACTCGCTCAGCATCAACACCGCGGCCTTCGACACCACATACGACGCGGCCACCCGATTCGGTACCCACGCGCCCGCGGAGGCGATATTGACGATGTGACCGCTGCCGCGCTGCACCATGGCCTCCCCGACGATCCGGCTGCCGTAGAAGACGCCGTCGAGGTTCACCGCCATCAAACGATCCCAGTCCGCGATGGACTGCTCCATGAACGAGCCCGTTATCGCGATCCCGGCATTGTTGACCAGCACATCCGGCACGCCATGGGTACCGGCGATCTCGTCGGACAGCTCCTGCCAGCCGGTCGCGTCGGTGACGTCCTGCCGGTACCAGGCACCGCGGCCGCCTACCGCGTTGACCAGCTCGATCGTTTCCTTGGCCGCCGCTTCGTCGATGTCGGTGACCAACACCAGACCACCACGCTGGGCGAAGCGCAGTGCGGTGGCCCTGCCGATGCCACTACCGCCGCCGGTGATCAGTACCAGTCGCCGTGACTGCTCGTCATTTGTCATGATTTGTTCCTCATCGTTGAAGACCGGCGAGTGGCCCGAGCCGACCACTGCGCCACCGGATCAGTCGGCATCCGCGCCATGAGCTGGGCGGCGAGAGTGATCTCGCTAAGACGAAAAGCATCCATAGCTGTATTGTCTGAGACAATAATAGCGGGAGTGCATAGTCGGCCGCCGCCGACTGGGATGACTGCTCCGAAATCTGCGTTCGAGTCGATATCTGACACTCGCACTACATATTTCGCAAGTCCGCGCGCGGCCGGCGGCCCGATCGAGCCGCACGCATCAGCCGCGACCGACAACGAGTTCGCGAACTCCGCCATTCGAACCTCAGCTCCATCAAGCACTCCCTCGTGCTATCGTCCCAGACAGGATACACTGTCTAACACAGCGCATACAACAGCGCAACTCCCTACCGAGGAGACAACGATGTCAACCGAGCCGTCAGCACCGCGCATGACGATCGAAGATCCGTACCGAGCCAGCCGTGTGCTGAACTCATCGCCGGATTCCAGAACCGGCACCGGAGGCCCTCAGCCGATCGTCGAGGGCACCCGGCGCGGATTCAATCGCGGCGTCGCGGCGTTCTTCGACGTGGCAGCGCGCGCCTACGATCTGGGCAGCCTCCAGCGCGTGGTGTATCAGCCGCCGCAGGACGAGATGATCGACTTTCTCCGCGCCAACGGCGCTCGCCGAATCGTCGATATCGGTTGCGGCACCGGCATTCTCACTACTCGAATCGCGCGAGACCTTCGACCCGAAGCCGTGTACGGGATCGATATGTCGCCAGGGATGCTCGCGCGGGCGCGTCGACGCAGCGCGGAAGTGCAGTGGCGCAACGAGCCCGCCGAGCAGTTGGGACTGGCTGCCGAATCCGTCGATGCCGTCGTCACCACTACCGCCTTCCACTTCTTCAACCAGCCCGCCGCGCTCGCCGAGTTCCATCGAGTGCTGACACCCGGTGGCCTGCTGGCGATTTCGGCCCTGAATCTGCGGTCCCGCTGGTCCGCACCGGTACAGCGACTCAGCGGCACCCGACTCAGCCCGGCCGCGACACCGTCGCCACAGCAGATGCGAGATCTCATCGCCACCGCCGGTTTCGAGCTCATCGCGCAACGTCCGGTGCGCCGACCTTGGTACAGCCGGACCGTCCCGGACGTCATCACGATGGCCCAGCGCCGATGACCCGCGCTCCGCGACTCGTGGTCGAAAGGCAGGGCTCGCTATGACGGATGCGGCGATGTCCCGGGACGAATCGGGCGCGTTAGCGCGCCTGTTCGAGCTGGCCGGTGCTCGAGCTGCCGAGCCAAGAGCCGACAGCTCGGAGAATCACGCGGAGAGGCAGCCGACAGTAGTGGACGGCATCACCGAACAACTGGCCTACCGCATTGCGGCAGGTATCCACCAGCCTGGTGAGCTCCTGCCGTCGGTGCGTCAGGTCGCGGCCGAATTCGGTACCAGCGCACCGACGGCCAACAGCGCGCTGGGCAGGCTGGCCGCGCTCGGTTTCGTCGAACCACGCCGCGGTCTCGGCTACCTCGTGCGCGACATCCACCTGTACGGCGGCATCGACACATGGCGCTACTTGTTTCGTTTCGCACGTCAGCTTCCCGACCGCGCCGCGATGCTCTTCGCCGACGTCATCGATATCGATCACATGCTGGTCATGGAGGCCTTCACGACCTTCCTTGCCGACCCTCACCGCTACGATCTGACCCTTGCAATACAAGCATTGGATCGATTCGAACTGCTGGTCGCCGACGAGAACGCCCGCCACGCAGACCTCTTGGCGGCCGAATTGCACATGCTGCGCTGCGTTTTCGCCGCCCTCGACAAGCCCGGATCGCTGAGCCTGTTCAATACGATCGGTGAAGTGCTCATCCTGCTTCCCGAGGTAGGCGAAGCATTCTATGAGCCGGCGGGACCCGCGGCGCATCTATTTCTCGGGCGCCTGCTCCAAGAGATCTGGCAGTCGCATGACGAGCTCGAACTACCCGACACCAGCATGCTCGAAACAATAGTGCGCGACTACCACGACCAGGTGGTAGTGACCTTTCGCAGACTCATTGGCGCGAGCGCCTAATGCTCCGTCCAGATGCATTGCTCCGGTATCCCTGCCGCCACAGCCGCACACCTTTTGACATCCGCACGCGTGTCAGCGCGGCGAGTCGGTGTGCGGGAAGTCAGAAGGTGTGCGGCTGTTACTCCAACGAGCTGCCAGGGCGCGGCGGGCGCCTGACTGAAGACCGACTGAATATCAAGTGATAGAGGAGTTTTCGATGAAGACAGCAGTGGTGACCGGCGCCGCGTCCGGGATTGGTATGGGTTACGCGCTCGCGTTGGTGGAACAGGGCTACCACGTCCTGGTTACCGACATCGACATGGTCGGCGCCGAGCGGGTGACGGCCGAACTGAATGGGATAGGCCCCGGTAAGGCAGAGGCCCGTTTTCTCGATGTCGCCGACTCCGACGCGGTCGCCGCGCTCGTACAACAGGTCAAAGACGAACACGGCCGACTCGACATGATCTTCAACAACGCCGGACTCGCGATCGGCGGTCCCGTCCACGAATTGACGGTGGCGCACTGGAAGAAAGTCAACGACGTCAACGTGATGGGCGTCGTGCACGGCGTGGATGCCGCGTACAAGATCATGGTCGAACAGGGCTACGGACACATTGTCAACACCGCATCGGTCGCAGGCTTGGTGCCGCTCGCCTTCATGGGCCCCTACAACATGTCCAAGCACGCTGTCGTCGGCCTGACCCTGTCCTTGCGCGGGGAAGCAGCGGTCCACGGGGTCAAAGTCACCTGCGTGTGCCCCATCGCTGTGCACACCGATCTCCCCCGCCGTCTCAACCCCGGCCTCGGGAAGCGAGCGGACACCGAGATCGCCATCTCGCTCTACGACCGAATCTACCCGCTGCTGCAGGCACTGCCCGAATTCATCGTGGCAAGCCCGGAAGGCCACGGCCGCAAAGTATTACGAGCAGTCGACCGCAACCGGGCCTTCGTGATCGAACCATGGTTCGGCCGTCCCGTCTGGTGGCTGCAACGTTCGTTCCCCACGCTGCCGGTGATGCTCGGCGTCGGGATGACCTTGGCATGGAAGGCCGCGCAACCGTATCTCGATCGAACCGCGCAACGTTTGACCCGCACTGAGCCTTCCGCGCTGGCGTCGACCGCGGTGGTGACGTATCCGGGCGCGGCACAAGCATCGATACCTGCCGATGCGCCGATCAACGTTGAATGACCGAACGCACGAAGGAGTCACGGTGAGCCGCACAGCAGCGAACAAGCAGTCGAGAAACGGCAAGGCCCGGCGTTCGGTGGCCGTCCCGACCATGAGGTCGTGATCATCGGGGCCGGTGCCTGCGGCATCGCCGTCGGCATCAAAACTCCGGCATGCCCGGAATCGAGCACTTCGTGACCCTCGATCGGGCCGAAACACCCGGCGGGAGACATGGCGAGCCACCGCTACCCCGGGGTCGGCGTCGATGTGCCCATTCTGGTGTACGAGTTCTCCTTCGCCCGCAACACGGTTCGCCGAGGCATCTCGGCCGCTGCGCATCAAAATGTTCGCCGCCCTGCCGATCCTGAATGAGTTTCCTTCTCACACCATCGCCGTCGATCGTGCGCGGTGCCGACTCGTCGACGAGCCAGCCGTCGGCAGTGCGTCGACCATCAGACACCGCCTGTGTGACAACTCTGAGTCGGCTCGACAGCTCAGCTGCCGACGATCCGAACAAGTTGGGCAGGAAGATAACTCAACTCGCGTTGTGCCCCGGTGGTGGTATCAGTCGTCCGAACCACGACCTTGGCCGCGGCATGCTTGCCAGGCTTGACGGTTTCAACGGCGTCGACCCGCAGCCGCTTGCTCTCGTCGGTAATGATGATGTCGCCCACGCTCAACGCCTCGGCCACCTTCGAGGTCGACGACTCCTCGGCGGCTGGCGATCCGTCCGATGCTTCGGTCACGGATCCTCCTCCACATCCATGCGCCGACCCGAGTCCGCGCTGCGCTCAGATTACTTGGGCCGACCGATCGTCACACCACATCGGCCTATGTTGCTTCGGTGTTGCGCATGCACTGGTATCCGGGCACGACTATCGTCCGAGTCGGACGACGACACCATCACCGCTGTTCAAGACGCATCAGCAAACCTGAGCGCTTGTATGAGCAGGGTTGCTACACTTGGTTCGCTCGTCCCGCTTCTCCCGAATTTCCTGCGACGCTTCAGGATCGGTGATGTCTGATGTGGACTGGTTTCGAACTATTTGATCGGGTGATCATTGGCGGCCTGCTCTTGGTCGCTGGACTCGCAAAGCTCTCGGCAACCGCTCAATGGCGGCAGGCCTGGTTGATGTCCTACCGGATCGTTCCCGCCGTGCTGGTGCGGTCGACTGCGTTGGCGGGGTAAATCGCATGGCAGCGAACCGACGCACTTTCGTTCGCCGCGCAGGTCTCGGAATCGTTGGAGGCGTTGTCGTTTCCACGTTTACCGCGATATTCCCCGAGTTCAACGCCGCCGCTCAAACCTGCACCGGGAACCTGTGCACGGATCCGAGATGCTGCACAGCTCGCTGCAAATGCAACAACTACAAGTACGGAAAATGCCAGAGCCTCGGCGGTGGCGCGGTGGCTTGTTGGTGCAGCAACAACAACGCCCAGTGGAACACCACACCCGCAACATGCCCAGGCTGACCGAACTACGAAACCGCGGTCGATGGAATCAGCATGGTCCGTGAGAAGCTCGCGGTGTCGCCGATATGCGCCTCATCACGGTCCCTGACCATCCGATCGGCAGAGGGCTGACGTACCGCGCATAAACCTCTGCAGTCAGGTTCTAGGTGGAGAAATGGGTCGCAGTCCCTGATGGCGCGCAACAAGCCCAGCACTCCGCTGCCGGGCTTCATCATTTGCACGGGCCGCTGGCATGATCATGCGGCGGCTGCGCGCCGAGACCAGGACCTGGCACACCACGCTGGGGCCACCGATTCAGCGTCGAACTGCTCAGTAGGACACACTGAGCCGGTATGTGGGGCAACTGATCGCCTACCGCATCATCCTCGACACCAGCCGCCACGCGGACGCGCGTCTACTCGCGGCGCCCGACGACGGCTATCGGGAAATCGTGGAAGCCCTTGCGGCACTGGCGCTGCCGAACATCCGGTAAGGCCTGACCCAGATTCCCGCCACTGGGAACCGAAAACACTTCTTGACAACTACTCTCCAACGCGGCCCACGCCACCCAGCCGGAGGGTGACACCGCCACCAAGGCCACTCGGATACGCAGGGCCCGGTCGCCTGAATGCGCTTCAAACAGGATTCCACATGAGTTTCGGTAGGGCAGCCAGCGAGGCGTGGAAGAAGGTTTGCGATCTTCTGTCGGGGGAGATCAGTCGAGGCGGTGCGGCTGCATCTGACATATCCCGAGAGGCCGGCAGCAACCCAGCACGTGCCGCGGTCAATACGCTCGGACCCAAAGACGGAGATATCGGTAAGCCAATCGCCGCAATCGGGCAAGGGGACCACGAACCTGCGACGCCGCCGAAAACACCGGGCGATCGTCATGATCCGCCGACCGCCGACGCGGAACCGGGGTTACCCACCGCGGCGCTGCGCGGGTCCGGAGTCGAGCCGGTCGATGACCTGCCCGAGCTGGCCGCCGCACGGGGTTTCGGTAGCAGCAGTGCCAGCGATCCGCGACGACCTCTCCGGGTCGGGACCTGGAATGTTGCTGGGCTCCAACCCATCCGGTCGCACGGGATGTGGGACTACGATCCGCGCGACATCGACTACTTCGCCAGGGTGCTCAACAGCGTGCACCCCGCGCCCGACGTCCTCCTTTTCCAGGAAGGGCAAGTCGGTCGGGCCTTCTACGACATGTCGGTAGGTCGAGCCGGGTCGGATCTACGACAGTTGGCCAAGTTGGTCGGCTACCCGCATAACCACGAGACCGTGATATCCATCTCGCACATGTCCGCTGACAAGGACTTGTCCATGGCGATCATGAGCAAATTGCCGTTCGAGCAAACATGGGCGCGACGGATTCCGGATCCCGACCTGCCCCTCACCTTGCAGGGCAATCCGGTCGATCCGCTCGTCCGTTACACGCAAAGTGCCAAGGTCGCCGGTATCACCGTCGTCAATGCGTTTCCGATACCGCTTGGCGTGCTCGGACACAGCTACGAGACAGGCGGCGGTGTGCAGCACGCCGCTGATGTCGTCGAGACACTGAGGTCAACGGCCCAGGGACCCCAGGTGGTCGGTGGCGACATCAATACCCCGCGCCCCGACCTGGTGTACACGGAACACTTCGACCGAATGGGCCTGAGCCCCGTCCTGGAACCCGGTACGAAAACCGTGCCTGGATGGGACGGCTCACCCGATCAGATGTACTCCACACCCGAATTCACAGTAGTGGACAGCCTTGTCGTACCCACCAACACCGACCACCACCTGGTCTTGACCGACCTCGCCGTCAACGACCCCGCCTTGCTGGACGCCCTCAGCCGAGCACGACAAATGCACCCGTAGCGCGCCCACGCATCAGACTGCGGCGGTTGCCGGCATGAACCGTCGCGCGGTGACTCGAACCCGCACCCGAAACCAGACGTGACCGAGCCGGGCAGCGAAAAGCAACCCGACGACAGCCAGCTCGTCTGAGCCGCGTCCGGCGACGCTACTCCCCCGAACCACCGTGGGAAGTTGGGGACGAGCGGCGTGTCTTCGACGGCGGTGAATGGCTGGGATGGTCGAATCGTTTCGCTGCCGACTCCGCTGGCCCGGGTCACCTGTCGCGGTCGATTGCCAGACTCGGGCAGCGAGCTTCTGTGCTGATGAGGGGACTGTTTTCAACAAGATGCGTCGATGCGGCGCGCCCAAATCGGACAAGGTGGTCGAGTTCATTGCCGGCTAGGTCAGTGCCAGTAGGTCTGCTTGCTATTGCTGTGTTCCTCGGAATCGGTTGTGCGCCTGCCCATGCCGTTCCGGACGGCCGAGAACTGCCTGCGGCGATGGCCGCGGCGATCGCGCGAGATCTCGGGCTGACGCCAGCGCAGTTCCTCGACCGCGCCGATCGCGCTCAGCAGTTGAGCCACTTCGTCAGTAGTGCACGCGACCGTTACCCGGCGGCCTTCGCCGATGCCTGGCTCGACGACTCCGGCCGACCCGTCGTGGCCGTTCGCGCCGGTGCGCAGGAAACCGGGCTGCGTAATGCGGCCGGAGCCGCCGGATTCATCATCACCACCGACGCCCGGCCAGCGAAATACGGTCAACCACGCGCTGTTTCCGACAGCTTCGACATGGCGGCGCGGTCTCCCGCCGCCGTCGGCGATCGACCGATCATGGGCGGGGACCGCTACATCATCCGCAACACGGCGCGGATCGAATTCTGCTCGATGGGTTTCAACGCGACAGACGCGCAAGGCAACACCGTCAACATCACCGCAGGACACTGCGATATCAACGGTCCGGCCGAAGGGGCAGCCGTGGAGTCGACACTGTCGATGTATGTGCACAGCAGCACAGACCAGCCCTTGGGGGGCGCCACCGACCAGCCGCTCGCCGAAACACTGCTCGACATGCTGACCCGCCGCCCGACCGAAAAGGTGGCGGTCTTCACCAAATCGGTCAACACCGGCCACGACTACGCGATCGCCCGCGCACTCCCTCCGGCCATCCACCGATTCGACAACAACCTCGTCCGCGGCCCCCGCTTCACGACCGTCGCGATCGACGGCGTCGCCGACCCGATCGTCGGAGCTCCGGTCTGCAAATCCGGGGCCACCACCGGATTCACCTGCGGCACCATCTCCGCCATCGATCAGACCATCGACGTCGAAGGTGTCCAGAACCACGACCAGTTCACCACAACCATCTTCGGCATCCCCGGCGACAGCGGCGGACCGGTCTTCAGCGGCACCAAAGCCATTGGCGTACTGACCGGCGCTTCTATCGCCACCTCGCCGTTCGAACCATCCTTCACCTACGGCCTGCCGGTCCGCACGATCCTCGACGAGAACCCCGGCCTGCGCATCCGAACCCGGTAGCGGCCGCCCTCCGAACCCGTTCTGCCCATAGGTATTTCGTCGCAGAGAGGGCTACGCTTCGTCGGCCTTCTCGGCGATGTCCTCCATTACTTTCTGGAACTCCGGCGATACGTAGAGTTCGAGGGCTTCGAGGGATTGGTTGACGGCGGCGGCCAGGTCGATTGTCCCGTCGTGCCACCAGTAGACCGAAGAGCTCACCGGTGCGGGGCGTTCGGCATGCGCCGCCACCGCCAGCTTTGCCAGCGTGCCGACGGTGACGTAGGCGTCCGCGCCGTTGAGCGGGTGAACGTAGACGGAACCTTCGCACGGCACTATGAAAGCCGAACCCCATTGTCCGGCAACGGGATATGCGTCCAGCCAGCAGACGTGGGCGCTGGCATAGTCCGGCAAGTACAGTCCGACGATGTTCTCTTCGGACTCGTTCGCGAGATCGGTGACCTCGACGAGTCCGTCGCCGCGGGTGTTGGCTTCGGCGAGCTCGAACAGCGCCGATTCCGGTATCGGCCAATGGGACAGCTGGTCATAGGTGACCGGGATGATCGTGTTCACCTGGTCGAGCACCACCCGCTGAACCAGGCCCGGCGCGAGAGTTCGGGACACGATCGGATAACCGGCGTCCTCCATGTTCTCCGGGTACATCCGCGTCCGGATCAACGACCGCATCCGGTCGAAGTCGTCGAACTCGAGCGGTGCTTCCTCCGCAAGGTCGATCCCGGCCAGCAGGGTGCTCAGATGATCGGCGATCATGGCAGGCCATTGCTCCGGTGGCTCCTGATCCACGGTGCGGCGCAGGTTCGCCAGGTTCAGTACCCAGTCGGGTTTACCGTTGCCCGCGAGCTCCAGCTGGTCGTCGGCGGTGAAAGTGCAGGTGTAGCCATAGTTCTGCACTACCTCGACAACCAGTGCGGTCAACCGGTCCGAGCCGTCACCGGTGCGGTGTGCGGCCTTCGCCGCGTGGATCTCGGAACGGAGCCGCGCGAACTGCTGCCCGTCCCGGATCTGGACCGCCTCGATGACCCGCTGCAGCGGCGCCAGCGGCGGCAGACCCAGTTCGACACCGAATGCGACACAAGGCATCCCGGCGAGCTGCCCCGTACCCCACACCCAGCCGCCACCGCCCGCCCGTCGCAACGTCTCGCCCAGGTACCCGATGGCGGCCTTGACGAAAGGCAGAGCGGCGCGATCCATCATGCTGTTCTGGTCGGGTAGCTGCACGAGGATCAGTTCTTCCAACGCTCCCAGCGAGGCAGGCGAGTAGTCGCCGTCGAAATCCGCCGCACGGGTGGCGAACACCTCCGCTGTCACGAAGGGAAATTGCTGCCGCCAGAGCTCGATTCGTTGTTCGTCGGTCTCGGCAGGTCCATCGATCCAGAAGCTCACATCATCACCCCGATACACAAGGCGCGAAGTCGCACGCGCCGCCCCGCTGTTTCTACCGCCTCACCCCGAGCCGGACAACCGGCCCAGCGCATGCGGCAAGCCCGACTTTCGCACCTTGTGCCGCACAGGCGGGCTGGTGGCGGCAGCGATTGCGCGACTATCGGCCGAAACGTGCATTTACCCAGGCGAGGACGTCGGGATATGAGGTAGCGAGCGCGTACAAGCCGAAACCATGCATCCGGCGGTCGGGTGGGCGCGACTCGGCGGAAAGCGAGCCAACCGGCGTGTCATCGGCGGCGGCGGATGGCGGAGATGGTCGAATCGGTTCAGCTGCCGGTTCCGCAGGCCTGGATCGCCTGGTCCCGGAGTCGGCCGACGAGCATCTGTGCTGATGAGGGGACTGTATTCGACAAGCTGCGTCGATACGGCGCGCCCAAACCGGACAAGGTGGTCGAGTTCATTGTCGGCTAGGTCAATGCCAATAAGCCTGCTTGCTGTCGCCACGTTTCTCGGCATCGGTGGTGCGCCCGCCCAAGCTGTCCCTGACGGCACAGAGCTGTCACCTGCGCTGGCTGCAGCCATTGTTCGGGATCTCGGGATCAGTCCCGCACAGTTCCTCGATCGAGCTGATCGCGCTCAGCAGTTGAGCGTCTTCGCCAATACTGCACGCGACCATTTTCCGGCGGCTTTCGCCGACGTCTGGCTCGACGACTCCGGCAGACCGGTCGTGGCAGTTCGGCCCGGTGTACAGGAGACCGGGCTGCGCGACGCGGCCAGAGCTGCCGGGTTCACCGCTACCATCACGACCGACACCCGTCCTGCGAAACAGACACGGCCACAGTCCATTTCCGGCGCATTCGGCGTGCCTGCGCGATCGCCTGCCGCCGTCGGTGATCGACCGATAATGGGCGGAGACCGCTACATCGTCCGCAAACGGTCGATGTTCGAATTCTGCTCGATGGGTTTCAACGCGACAGACGCGCAAGGCAACGCCGTCAACATCACCGCTGGGCACTGTGAAATCAACGGTCCTGCCGACGTATCGGCGGCGGAGTCGACGTTGTTGATGCACGTGCATGCCAGCGCAGACCAGTATCCCTTCGAAGGTTCGACCGACCAGCCGCTCGCCGAGACGCTGCTCGACACACTCACCCAGCGGCCGATCGAAAACGTCGCGGTCTTTGCGAAACCGGTTGATACCGACCATGATTACGCGATCGTCCGCCCAACCCACACCGTCACGCACCGATTCGAGAACAATCTCATCGGTGTCGCAGGCGCCGCAGCCGTCTCGATCGACGGCATCGCCGACCCGATCATCGGAGCACCGGTCTGCAAATCCGGCGCCACCACCGGATTCACCTGCGGCACCATCTCCACCGCCGACCAGAAAATGGACGTCGAGGTAATCCAGAACCACAACCTGTTCGCCACCACCCTTTTCGGACTCCCCGGAGACAGCGGAGGCCCAATCTTCAGCGGCACCAAAGCCATTGGAGTACTGACGGGCGCCTCGATAGCCACCTCCCCCTCCGAATCGTCACTCGTCTACGGCCTACCTGTCCGCATCGTCCTCGACGAGAACCCCGGCCTGCGCATCCGAACGCAGTAGGCGACCACCTGGACGGGCCGTCGGCGGATCCTCAGCGTTGAAGTTCGGCCAGCTGCCGTTCGGCGTCAGCCAGCTTCGGTCCGTAGGTCACGTGGTCGGTGTGATCGAGCACGGTGTAGATGTCGACGGCCTGCTGCGCCAACGGGATCGCCCTGGCCTTCTGCCCGGTGGCGACCAAGAACGGGACCGTGGGCGAGCTGATCCAGTCGGCCAGCGCCGGGCGGTAGGACGGGATCGTCGCAGCAAGCAGGCGCAGGTTCTCCACGGCGTCCACAGCGAGGGCGGCAGCCTTCTGTTGGAGTTCCTTCTTGCTCCAGAGCGCCTGCGCCACCACAATTTCCGACCAGGAGATCCGGAAAACGAGCTCGCTGTCACTCGGCGTCTCCGCAGCCAGTCGGCGATAGAGGGCGATGGCTTCGTCGCCGATGGCTTCGGCTCTGTCGAATCTCCCAACGGCCGCAACGAACGCGGTGGCTGGCCAGGTCGCGGTATCGGCGAAGACGCGCCGGTACGACGGTGCGCGCGCCACGAGCTGACGTAACCGGTCAGTACTGTCGACGGTCAGATCGGCGGCCTTCTCACGCAAGCCCTTGCTGGCCCACAAAGACTGCGCAACAACACTTTCCGACCACGCCACGCGGTACGCGAGTTCGTCGTCTTTCGGGCTCTCCGCGGCAAGTTGGCCGAACAGCCCGATGGCTTCGTCGCCGACCGCTTCCGCCTCCTGGAATCTGCCGACTTCCGCGAGAAATGGGGTAGTCGGCCAGGTATCCCAGTCGGCGAGCGTACGCCGGTAGCGCGGTGTCCGCGCGGCAAGGACACGCAGATCCGCCCTACCACCCATAGTTAGGTCCGCGGCTTTGCCACGGAGCCCTGGACTCGCCCAGAGTTGTTGCGCAAGAACGATTTGTGCCCAAGACACCTGGTAGGCCAGATTGTCATCGGCCGGTTTCTCGGCGGCGAGTCGTCGGAACACCGAAACACCCTCGTTGCCGATGGATTCCGCCTGCTCAAAGTGGCTCATGATGGCGAGAAATGCAGAGGCGGGCCACACGGCCCATTCGGCGAACGCGCCGCGGTAGAGCGAAGTCCGCGCGGCGAGACACCGGAGGTTGTCGAGGCCGTCAACTATGCAGGCGATCGCCTTCGCCCGCAGCTCCGGCTTGCCCCAGAGCCGCTGCGCGATGACGATGTGCGCCCACGAGACCTGGTAGGTCGCCGCAGCGTCGCCGGGACTCTCCGAGGCGAGGGCTCGGTAGATCGTGACAGCCTCGGCCCCAACGGTTTCCACCTGATCGTACCGGTCGACTTCGGTGAGGAGGAACGAGGCAGGGACGACGCACACGTCGGCGAGTTCTCTGCGGTACGACGGACTCCACGCCGCCAAGACGCGCAGATCGGCGAGTGCGGCGAGGACGAGATCGACGGCCTTCGGGCGCAACGCCGGCTTGATCCAGAAGGCATTCGCGATAACCCTTTCCGCCCAGGAGATCCCGAAGGCCAGGCCATCGTCATCCGGCCGCTCCGCCGCGAGCCGGCGGAACAGCGCGACGGATTCCGCGGCGAACGCCTGCGCCTGCTCCAGACGATCGGCGTCCACCAGGTAGTTCACCACCGGAGTCGCGCACCACTCCGCGAGTTGCCGCCGGTACGAAGGATTTTCGGTGCTGAGCTGACGGACGATGCCGATCGCTTCGAGTGCGCGATCGGCCGCCTCGTCCCTGGCCGGATTCGGCAGCGCGGCCAGCCGCGCCGCCTCATCGAATAGCGCCATGGCCTGCGCCATCCACTCCTCAGGTGTATGCCCAGTGGCGGTCATAACGTATCCACGGGCATCAGCTGCCCTGTTTGTCCCGTGCTGGATACGCTCGTTGCCTTACATGGTGACATTGGTCGGTCCTTCGTTCGAGGAGGCGGGCCTGCGGCGATCAACTGTCGGCAATGGTCACCCGCAGTGCTGAGACTCGAACGATCTCGCCAGTCGCGGAGCGGTTCCCTTCAGCCAGAACTACATAGGTGGAGTTGGGGTCGATCTGGACACGGTCGATCGACGCGGCAACAGTGATCACGTCATCGGTCGCGGCACCGTTGATATAGAGCTGGGCGAGTTTATCCGGCAAGGTCTTGGTTGGATCGACGCGGAAAAATTCGAAGCGCACGAATCCTGTCCCCTTGAAGCGGCCGACAGCCGTGAACGAGGTAATCAATCCGGCGGTAGGCATCGGTATATCGACAATGCCTTTCGACTGGGTCTCAGGGAATGGGATGTGCGAAGATCCGTCCCCGCCGATCCACCATTGCTTCTCGTTGCCGATCGGGCGGAGTATCGGACTCACCGACACTTGACTCGGCACGGGAGTGGCCACCTTGTTCAATGCGGCATTGACATCCTTGAACCGCTCACGAAGGGTATCGAGGTCTGCCTCCAATGCCTTGAATCGGACGTTGAATCCGTCTGGACCGTCGGCCTTCACCCGATCCTTCCGATCCCGCCAGGACCGATGCTCGAAGGTGCGTTTGAATTCGATGTTGAAAGCCATCGGTTAGTCCTTCTTGGTCAGTCGTGCGAGGTGACGTCCACGCAGGCGGTAAGTCGGGTAGGTGTAGTCGGGATATAGTTCGGATTGGTCGGGTTTGAGGTCGGGGACGTGGTTCCGGATATCGGCGACCTCGAATTCCACACCGATAGGGTGTAATTCGTTGAGCACGTTCATGATCAGCTCGTACTGCGTGCGCCCTACGATGACATTCGGGTCGGCGAGCAGCCGTGGGTCCAGGCTGACGTGCACCGTGTACGGCGCGTTGCCGTCGACGTGGGCACGAACTTGAATGTCAACGATGCCTGCCTTTTCCGCGGTGAGGACCGTGAGATCACCACCGTTACCGTCGAGGCGGGCAGCGGCTTTGTCGGCCACGCGCAGTGACCAGTCCCGCCGAATGCCACCCGGCGACAACAGCGGTGACAACAGCGGCCACAACGTTGTCACTGTGTGCCTGGCGTTGGAAATGACAGCAACGGCATCGGATTGGTCGTGCTCGACCCGGCCGCGTAGCGCCACCAAGATCTCCTGGCCCGACGGGACCGAGAGGGAAACCGGTATGCCCGGCACGGTCGTGGTGTTGACCAACTCACCAAGGATGGTCCTGCGCTCGATTCGCCGATTGGCGCCGCCCGCCAGGTACAACGCGCCGATCTTCTCGTCCAGGGAGATTCGGGTCGGCGACGCGTCGGTGTCCTTGGAGTTGCGGATCATGGTGCCGTTGGCCGAATCGACGATCGTCAGCTGGGTACCGCCTGCCATGTAGACATTCGAGCTGCCTGCGGCCAACGCTGTCGGCGGGAAGTCCAGCGCTACCGTCGACCGCCATGCATTGGTTTGTAGATCAACGCATCTCAGCACGCGATCCGCGCAGGCTACCCAGACGAGGTTCCCGGATGGGTTGACCGCCACCAGCTTTCCGGTATTCGGAGCCGGGATCTGTATCTGCTTGTCGATGGCGAGCAGACCGTTGGTCGCGATGGTGAATACCTTGGTCGGCATCAACACCACTACGCGCGGCTGGTTCAGGTGGCTGGCGATCGCAACCGGCGCCTCCGGCAACAGCACCGAACTCGTGACCGTTGCTCCGGTGGACACCGTGATCGCGGTGATCGTCCGGTTGGTCTCGCTGGCCGTGAACACCGTTTGGCCGTCGGCACTTACAGCAATACCGACCGGGTTCGGCCCCACCGACACGGTGGCGCGCAGGGCGCCCGTGTATTGATTGAGCAGCGAAACGGTCGAGGTGCCCTGGTTCACGACGCAGATGGTGTCGCGTGCCAGCACCGCATCGACCGGGTTGTCGAACCGAGGAAGTCCGATCGATGCCGTGGTGCCGACTGTCGCTTCGGCCGGTCCACTGACCGCCATGTGCGCGCCGGCCCGCTGTGCCACCCGCACGACCGCCCCGGTGTTCTGGACGTAGTCGAAGCCCGCGCAATGCGCTGCTGCGGCAAGCCTTTCCGCGGTCAGCTTGCTCCCCGCTGCGGGCGCGAGGGTGAACGCTCTGCCGATGCCGTCGAGGCCCGTGCCACCCTGGCTCCAGCCCGACACCAACCGGACCATCGCCGACTCCCGCCCGTACCGGAAGAGTGCGCTCAGCAGCCGTCCGAAGCACACAGCCATATTCGCCTGCATCCGGTTCGATCCCGGCACCGCGACCTGCAACATGGGATCGTTAATCGTGACCAGGTTGTCCAGCGAGAAGGCACTGTCCGCCGTGGCGCCCGCGATGGATTCGGTGACACCATAGGTCCCGTCCGCCGCGATCGTCTGCCCCGCCTGCACATCCAGCGGTCCGATGGTGAATCTGCGTGTCGCCGAGAAGGTTTTGTCCCCGAGGCGAGCCTCGAGTTTCACGGTGACCGCACCGGGCTGCGATCCCTTCAAAGCGACAGTTGTGGGATCAGCTGGGTCACTGATCAGCTCCGCCCGTCCCGGGCCTGCCTGCAATACCGACCAGCGCAACAGGCTGTCTTTCGGTGGCACCGGCGCGAGTCGCAGCGGCACCTGCTGGATCTCGGACAGATCCTTTCCATACCACTCCCCTTGCGGCCCAATAATTTCTATGGTCGACCGGTCTGCGATCGACACGTAGACGCCGACGTCGGCAACGTGGTGCACCCAGGAGAATCCCGCTCGATGCGCGAGTGCGGCCAACCGGTCCGCCGCTATTTGCCGATGGGTGACCAGCACCGCGCGGCCGACCGCACGAAGGTTCTTCGCCCTCGGGTCGTACATCGCAATATTCAGCCTGGCGTCGTCGAAACCCGGCTCCTGTCCGACGAGTTCGATCAGCTTGTCGAGGTATCGCACCATCGACTGTCGGATCCGCCGTTCGCCACCGACCGCGTCGACCGACGCGTTGACATAGCCGACCAGCAACCGCGGGTCGAACTGGTCGTCGGCGGGCGTGCCGCAGATCTGCTCTTCGGTGGTGTTGCTGCGGCCGCGCGCATCGACCTTTTCGCCGACCGGCAGTGTGGCAGGCCGAATCGTCAGCGTGTGCGCGCCGACCGGGGTGCGCACGAAGGCATCCGAGAGCGTGATCGGACGATCAATGCCCCCGATCTCACCGACGATGGAGTTCACCGCCTCGGCGATATTGGCGGGTGTCGGCAGATTCCAGCTCCGAAACAGCGTGAGCCGCTTGCGATACGACTCGTCGTCCTCGCCGAGGACCGGAGCGAACGATGGCTGCGCGTTCCCGGAGATCCGAACCTCGTCGAGGCTTCCGTAGAAGCCGATGCGGCTGTCGCCCGCCGGGCCGGTCGATCCGATACGCAGCGGCGAAGTACTGGTCAGCGCACCGAGATCGGCGGCGGTGCTTGCGACAAGTGTGCCGTCGACATAGAGCCGAGCCCGCTTGCGATAGCGATCGAATACCGCGGCGACATGCTGGTATCGGTCGGTGTCCAGCGAGACGCCCGCGTCCACCGTGACCGTCTTCGAGCCGTCGGACAGCAGCAGTCGGATATCGCGATCGCGTCCGCGGAAGTTCCCGATGGACAGCGACCATCCGGGCCCGGCGGGAGCGGTGATCTTGGACAGCACCGCGCCGGTCCACGGGCCGGGCGCGGGCCGGACGAAGCATTCCGCGGTGAAACTTGCGGAAAGGACAACGGGCAGCGCGAACACCGGGTCATCGTCGACGAGGATCTCGGATTGGCCGTCGGTGAATCCCATGCCGGAACCGAAGCGCCCATCGACGCCGGGCTCGCAGTTGGTCCTGGTGCCCGAGTGCCCCTTGCCCGCGTATGCCTTCGTCGCGTCCGCGACGGTCGTGGTGGTCGCGTCGTCATTGAGGTGATAGAGCGCGACGGTGTCCGGCGTGTACCCGTAAGGCAGCGGCGGAAAGCGCGGGATGTCGAGATCCGAACCGATCAGGTCCAACGACAGGCCGATCGCCTGGGCGACGGACTTCTGGCGTCGCGTCTGTTGCAGATGGGCTCCTAGAGTGTCTCGCTCACCACCGAGCACCCAGAGCAGCGCGGCAAGGTCGCCGAGCAGCGCGGTGAAGCGGAAGGTTTCACGCACCGAGGGCAGACCGTCGCCCTGAGTCGCGTGCAGGACGACGCGCTGCAGCACCGCCGCTGCCGCGTCTGCACCGAGCGGCACCAGCACCGAGGTACCTGCGAGGGTGCCTGATCGGAAGAAGCAAGTGGCGGAGGCTTGTTCACGACTGCCTGGCACGGAGTAATGCACCGTCATCGTGATATCGGTGTCGATGTTCTCCAACACTCTGACGATGTAGCGTGGGCGCGGTTCGGCACCGAAACGCGCACGGTGCTCGGCGAAGTCGTAGTCGACGAAGTAGCTGTAGGTACCCGCTTCGCCGCCAACGTATTCCAGGTCGAGGCGATCGGCGCCGGCGGCGAACGGCTGGGTGAGCGTGCCCGCCATTCGATCAACGGCAGCCGGATATGGCGGCAGTGGAAGGTCTTTCATCGATCGACCACCTGGATATCGATCAGGCGGCTGTTCTGCCGGAACTGCCCGATCTCCGCAGGGCCGAGCACCAGGTTCTCCCCGAACCCGATCTCGAGCGGTGCGGCGGAGGTCGCCGTGTCGGTCGCGTCCGCCGGGTAACGGCGTAGTCGCACGTCGCGGACGTCCACCACGCTGGTCTGTTCGACCAAGAGCCGCATGACTTGGGAGAACACCACGTCGCTGCCGAGCCGCAACGTGTCGAGGCTGTTGGACAACCGATCGAGAGCCGCCGCCCGCACCGAGTTCGGGTCCTGCCCGCGCTCGACGACGAGGGTGGCGCGCACACCGACGTCGACGTGGTTGGCCCTGATGATGTTCGGGTAGATGCCGATCGGGCGAACCCGATCTATCTGAGCCTTCACCTGTTCGTAGATGCCGGTGACGGTGCCGGTGGTCCGCCACGGCCTAGCCAGTTCGTGCGCGACGACCACATCGAAGAAATACGGTTCGCCGAAGCGACGGTCGGCGCTGAATGACCGGTCGCCGAAGTTGAAGGTGTCGAAAATGCTTTGCGTGGTGTCGACGCCGCCGAGCGGATCCGACAGCAGCACATCGGTCACCCCGCGGACACGAAGCACGGCAGCGCGGGCGCTCTGCAGCGTCCACATATCCCGGGGGAAGCCGAGTTGCCTTGCGCGGTAAGCGTTGTCGTCCTCCCGCAGTTCACCGCCGCTGAATGCGTTCCGGTTGGTCGCGGTGACCGTGACGGCCGGTCCGAATTTCGGTAGGGTGTGCAGGAATTCAGGGTCGACCTGTGCGAGACGGTCCGGCCCGATATCGGACTCATGTCCGGGGACGAAAGCGCGCAGCCGCACGGTCGCGGTCGGTGCCTCGAAGGTCAGTACCACCGGAGCCGTCGTATGGAAGGCCGTCGTATACGGCGCGGGGTACTTGTCGAGCACCACTGTGCCCTCCGGTAGGAGATACTCGACGCCCGGCTCAGCGCAGACGATTTTCAGCTCCGCGTCGCCTTCAGCGAACAGGTAACGCCGTGGCAGGCCGATATCTTCGCCGAGCCGATTCAGTGCTTCACCCGATGCGGTGGAAGCGAATTGGCTGTAGTAGACATCCTCCAACCGCTGCCAGAGCATGGCGTCCTCGTCGGCGGTGGCCTGGAGAAGTTTGGTGAGCACGCTGGTGCCTGCGAGATCGATATCGGGGCCGAATGCGTCGAGTGCCCGCTGCTGCGCGGACTTCAGGATTTCGGTGAAACCCTTGAGGACGAATCCGTCCTTGGTGACGCCGTATTGAGTCATGACGGTGCTCCTACGGTGGTGGTCAGCACCGCGGGGGTGCCGTCGCTGGTCGTGATGGACACGTCGACCCGCCAAGTTCGGTGACGCGGGTCGGTGCCCGCGTCGACGATCTCGATGTCGCGGATGTCCTGGACCCGCGGATCGGTGCCGATGGTGCGGACAAGGTTGAGGCGCACTAGATCTCGCATTTCCTGGGCGGAGACCGGCGCGGTGAAGACGGCGCCGTAGTCGAAGCCGTAGCGGGTGTCGTAGCGGTCGGTGCCGAGCGGGGTCAGCACGCGGATCTGTAGGGCCTGGGCGAGATTGGGCAGTCCGGTGACGAGCTCGAGTTCACCCTTGGTCAACACGAGATCGCCGTGCTCCAGCCGAATTCCCTTGGCGTTTGCCGATGGCATGAATATCCCCTCCTTACTCTCTGACGTGGAGAATGGACTGGCCCGCGTCCACCTTGATCAAGGTGCCCGCAAGCGTGATCGTCGCGGCGATAGTCGCGAGAACGACAGGTTCGTTGTTGACCTTCAACACCGTCGATGCTCCGGCGGTGAGAATGAACTTCGTGCATAGTCCGCCTGCCGAGTCCGGGTTCGCGCACTGGAAACCCGGTGACAGAAAGCTGGACTCCAACAAGACCGGCTTACCTTTTACCTTCAGCACCGCTTCAGATGTCACACCGATCGCGGCGTGGCCGGGCAAGGGAGGTGCCGCAGCTGGGCCACACCGCAGTTTCGCTGCGGTGGTGAGTACGTCCTCCATCAGCCCACATCCACCGATTTGGCCGTCAGATTGATCTTGTCTGCCTTCATCGTGATCTCACTACCGCTGAGGACAATCGACGCCGCCCCGTTGTCGAGCTTGATGTCCTTACCCGCGGTGTTCACGCCGACCGAACCGTCCTCAGCGATGGTGATCGTTGTGCCCTTGCCGTGCTTGATGGTCAGGGTCTGAGCCCCTGCCGGCTTCGGCCGGACACCGACCTCGGGCAGCACTTCCGTGCCGACCTGGATGTCGAGCCCCATCGCCTGGATAACCCGGTGCCCGGCCGCATCCGTGAGGTCGTTGACCGTCTTGCCGGCAGGACGACCGTCGGACACCTTGGTGGGCAGACACAACCAGTAATCGCCGGGTTCGTTCGGTGGCGGTTCATGATTCGCGTGCCGGGACCACAGAAAACCGCCCGCAACGGCGTCGTTGATCTGGCCTGTGTTGTGCAGCAACAGGGCGCGCATCCCCGGATACACCGGGACCATCAATCCCGTTCTGTCCCAGGCGAATATCGAGGACACCGGCTTGTCGTGCAGCTGCAGATCGCTGCCGACCGGATCGTCGACGCTGGAGGCCGCGCGGCGCTGCCCGTAGTGCATGGTGGCACGGTGTCCGCCGTTCTCGCCCGTACCGGACTTGCGGTAGGAGGTGACTTCACCGATGTCGACCGACGGATGATCCTCGAGCAGTGCGCGTGTCATCGCATGCATGCCGTCTGCGACGGCGGGCGCACCCGTCTGCGCTTCCGCTGGAATCGGCCCGCTGGTGTCGAACACGGTCACGTCGCACGTGTAACCGCTGTGCAGGCTGAACGAATGGTGCACGGATTCGATCCGCAGCGTGCGGGATTCGTTGCCCTCGAGCTCGACCTTCGCGCCGATTTGCAGTGCGGGATCGCCGAGCACCGTCATCTCGTACCGGGTCGTTGTGCCTGATCCGGCCTGCGGATCAGGGGCTGCGCTGTCCCTGCGGCGCTTGCTGACGATGTTGGTGTCCGCCCGGAACCTGATCGGCGGTGCGGAATCGGCGGCCATCCCGAGTGTCGCGATCCCTGCTCGGACCGCCAGTGGCAGCTTCGCGCGGGTCGCCAGCTCGCCAAGCGCGCCGAGCGCCGTGCCGGCGGCGATGGTGAGATCCTTCTCGGCACCGGGGATTTCCGGATGCTTGATGGGGACCGTCACCGATTCTTTTATCTTCTCGATGACATCCTTGAAAGTGGATTCGCCCGATTTGTGATAGCGAAACTTCTTTTGCCGCAGCAGAAATCCTGCACGTTCGGTACCGGTGAGCAAAGTCTGCATACTGCCGTTCGCGGCCACCTCGTTGTGGATCTCGGTGACGGCCCCGAGTAGCACCGAGGCTTGTTGAGACGCTGGTTGATCGAAATAGCCCAGCTGGATCCGGACCAACAGCGGGGTGTCCGACCCGGCCCGCGACCGCGATTGCTCGGCCAGGCCGCGCGCTGCCTCCAACGGCAGATCCAACAGCCTGATCTGGAACGTGGACGGGTGCGGACCGAGGTTGCTCCTGGTCTCGATCTCCGCGTCGAGCAGTAGTTCGCCCTGCAACGCATCGTTGGAAACCCGCAGCAGCGCAGGCCCGTCCAGTGCCGTACGGAATTCGAGTCGGTACCAGATCACGAAGCCCATCGCAGCGCCACACCTCCCACCAGCTTCGACCCGAAGGCACCTGAGCCGTTGATATTCCGCGGATGCACCAGCAATTCGGTGAACTTCAGCGACAGTTCGTGCGCGTGATACTCCAGATTCGGCACGATCTTGCGGCGGAACAGGATTCGCGTCCCAGCAGACTCCTCGGCGGCGACCTCCAGCGCCAGGAAGGCTCCCGGTTTCGGTAATTCCAGTGGCTTCGTCGACCGCAACAGGCTCTCGTCGGTCACGTTGACGTAGGTCGACAGCACGTAGATGCGCTCGCCGAGCGCGATCCGGATGGCCTGCGGGAACCCTTGATCGGCGTCTATCGGGATGCGCAGGTATTGCGACGTGTTCATAGCTGTTGCCTCACAAGCAGTTTTGTTGTTGGTCCGGTCACAGCGGCACCGAGGGGACGGCAGGCAGCGCCGACGGCGAGGCGGCACCACCGAACATCGCGGTGCCCGCGGCGAGCGCGAGATCGGCGATCTCGCCCGCCAGCGCCGACGCCTTGCCACGCGGCACATGTTCGAGGCTGATGGAGACATCGATTGCGTTCCGCTTCTGCACGTTCTGGGTGAACCGCAAGTCCGTGATCTGCATGTCCAAGCTGATGGTCAGCCCACACACCACCGGAATACCGGTCACCGCAAGAGTTCTCGCAGTCGCGGCGACCAGCAGGCGGGAATTCAGTGCGAGCACCTCCAGCGACTTCTTCAACAACAGCCGTTCCCGTCCGAGCAGCATCGCCTCGATCGAGATGGCTTTGCGGGTCGGCGCGAGCGCCTGCGAAAACTTGCTGTCCGCGATCCGCTGGATCTGATAGCCCTCGGTCATCGTCAGGTTCTGCACGTACAGCAGGGGGACCGGACCGATCAGTACCGGTTGTGCCGTCATATGTCCGGCTCCTTTCTTGGTCGACATTGCTTGTGTTGCCGCGTAGTTCGATCACGGCCGATAGCTGATCCAGCGCGCGCGGGCCAGCACGTCCGGATCGAGGAACCCGTCGAGCACCCAGTCCAGGGCGGTCCGCTGCTCGACCGGCCAACCGCCGATCTCCAGCGCTTGGTCGGTGACATGGAAGGAACCTCGGCCGCGCGCACCCTCGACGTTGCGGCTATCCCATTGATTGGTGTGACGGGAGCCGAGGACCATGTCGGTGCCGCCCGACTTCGCGCTCGTGAGATGGGATATCTCCAGCTGCTTGGAGTTTTCGTTCCACACCACGGCATCGCCGAATTTTGCGTGCAGCCTTCCGGTCTCTTCGTCGAGCAGGAAGCGCAGCGGATGGTCCGGATTGTCGCGAAGAAACGTTTCGAATCTCCTGCGGAAGACCTGTGTATCGGTGATCTTCGCAATATCACCGAGCGCCGACGCGGGAATCGTCTCGCGCGGCTCGACGTACAGCGCGTGCTTCGCCGCGGCCTTGGCGCGTTCCAGCATGTCGGAATCGCCGAAGTCGAACGGATCATCCTTCGTCAACCGTTCCCAGAGTTGGTACTCCTTTTGCGGCCCATGGGATTTCCGCGCCTCCGCGACACGAGCGAGGAAGTGCTCGTATCGGGCGGTAGTCGTGCCGAACCGGTGCGCGGTAATGCGCACCACCGCAGGGCCCGCGTCGGCGACGAACTCCTCCGCGCCACGCGCCCTGGCCACCCGGATGAACGTCACCGCGTCCATAGTGGCTAGCCAGTCGGCCTCGAGCCGATCCGCAATCCGCAGCAGGACAGGCATTTCGGTGCCAGGTACGCCCCGCAGCAAGGCATTGACTGTCTCGGCCGACCACTCTGCTTTTGTGCCAACTACTTCCAGAATGTGGTTGGCGCCGGCCCAGACCTCGGCAAGCTCGGCCCTCGGGCCGACGGCCTGCTTGATCGTCTTCGCGACCTCCATCGCGTCTTGCAATCGTCGTGCGGCCGCCCGTTTTTCCTCGGTCGTGAGAAATCTGCCCAGATTCCTCGACAGCTTGGGCGCGTTGTCGAGGATCGCAGTCAGGTCGTGCTGATACCGCGCGGGCAACAGCTCGATGATTCGGCCGACCTCGCCGACGTCGCCCCATTTCAGCGCGGTGGCAAGCGCCTCGTACAACCGGACCCGGGTGGTCAGCGTCTTGAGCGTCGCGAGTGCCGCGGCTGCCGGCACACCGGCAAAGGCCGTGAGGACCTCCAGCACGATGTTGATGTGCACTGTTTGCGCCAGCGCATCAGTGACCGAGCTCTTGGCGCCGAGCAGCGCCTCGATGTGGCTGAGCCCCGCGAGCGCCGTGCTCCCCGCCGAGCCCGCATGCGCCAGCAGCGCGTGCACCTGGGCAAGGGCCTCGGGATCAGATCCCAAGGGCACGTTCGGCATACCCGGAATCGGAACCACCGGTATTGCACCGAATGCCCGGCACAGCAACCAGTAGAGCTCGAACATCTTGGGCACGATCTCCACGATCTGCAGTGGTAGCCGCGGCAGCTCACCGACACCGCCGGCGGTCCTGCGTCCCCAGTCGTAGCCACCGGAGAGGAATTGCTCGATATCGGGTATCAAGCGCGGGTTCTTCAGCATCTTGCCGAGGAGCTCCAGCAGCTGTTCGGGTGTCGGCGGCGTGACAGCGATATGCCTGCCGACCGCGAAGAGCAATTGGAAGGTCGGTTTGTCCGACTGGGAGAACAACTTCAGCAGCGTCCCGTCGGCGGCCAGCGGTAGGAGTAGGGCATCGAGTTCCCACTTCGACGGGCACGACGCCAGCAGTTCGACGATGGCGGCGCCGAGCTGTTCGCTGTCCACATCCTTCACAGCCCGTCTGCTGACCCGCATCAACGCGTGCAGATACCGGGCGCGATCCGCAGCGGTCATCGTCTTGTACAGCGAACGGTCCAGTGTCACAAGGAAATGTGCGATAGCGAGGTCATCGGGGTATTCGTAGGTGAGCGCCTCGATCACCCGTGCGGCGTCCGCGCGATCGAGAGCACCCGGGTTGCTCGGATCGGCCAGCCAGGCGTCGATGTTCTCACCGGCCCACTCGGTCGGCGAGTCCGCGAATTCCTTGCGGTACAGCCGATGCCCGTCGGCGGTGGCGACGATCAGCGGCTGCAGACCTGGATCGGTGACCAATCGGCCACCCGCGGCGGGCACCCTCGTCGGCGCTTCCCCGTGGCCGGGCTGGTTGCTGATCGCTGGCACGAACCCGCCGAAATCTTTCTCGCGCAATGGTTCCGCGAGTGGACGGACGAGCAATCGGTCCGGCGTACTCGAGCGCGTGAGCACCGCGTAACCGCGATCGCCGAACAGGTATCGACCCCAGTTCACCGCGCGCACCGGATCCCCGGTCTCCACCTCGAGGTGCCCGCTCGCCTGTATCCAATGCGGAAATACCTTGCCGATGTCGATGACCGGAGAACTAGGGGTCGGTCCGATCCGCAAGATATCGCCGTCGAGCAGACGCCATTCCCGCTCGGGCTTCAGCGGCCCCTCGGCAGCGATCTCGTCCAAGGTCGGTGGATAGTGCGGTACCGGTGACCGCAGGTCGTCACGGCACTCCAGGATCGCCTGGCTGATACCACGCCGGATTGCCGTTTCGATGGCGCGCCGGTTTTCCGCCGCAAGCGTGCCGGTGAAGCTGACCGGCATGTCGCCGAACGGTACTATGTTGTCGGGCATCGGAATTCACGCTCTGTTTCTCGGTCCGCATGGCAGTGGGCGCCTCTCATGCCGTCGGGCCTTCGAACGACAGCATGGACTCGACGGCACCATCGCTGACATCCACGTCGATGATCCTGTTGATATCGGGCGGCCTGAATCCTTGTGGCGCATCGGTTGTCGACTCGACAGACCATCGGCCATCGGGGCCTTTTCGGTAGGTTACGAAGACATCCAGCGTGCGGGAGAACGCCGGGGATCGGTTCGCGGTCTGCCATGCGAACGAGAGCGAATCACCGATCTTCTTTGCCTCGGTTGTTCGCCGAATATGCTGTCGCCAGACCGGGATATCGGCGGCCTCGGGTGCCTGGACATTCGTCTCGAACCCATCGAAGCGGAAGAAGCTGCCCAGCCTGATATACCAGGGTTCTACAGCATAGGCAGCCGAACCGACCGGCGCATAGCCCTGCTGATTCTGCTGATCCTCGCGCCGGTTTTCGCGCCCGATCTCGCCTGCCTTCCCGAGGGCCAGACCGCCTAGGCCAAGTGCTGTTCCCTTTGCGGTCCCCATCCACGGCTTCGGTACTGGTTTCGGTACTGATGGCGACTTGGGCCAGTTGTAAGTGAACTTGATTTTGTTCAGCTCACAGATCACTCGGACTTCTTGTTCCAGCTCAGCGCTCTGTGCTGCGGTCGGCTCGCGTGCGAGTTCGACGTGCAAGATCCTTTCGTCGGGATTTCCGACGTACTCGACGCGGCGCACTTCCTTTCCCTGGATCCGGCTCCGCGACACTCCTCTGTCATCGGTCGCAACCAGCTTGTCGATTCCCTTTTGCAACTCACGTTTGATGGCACCGGGCACCTGATATCCCGGCGTGCTGTTCTCCAGGGTCTTGACCTGAATTACTCTGCCGCCCTCCACCCGGAAACTGTCTTGCGACAACGGCAGCTTCTGCCCGCCGACCTTCTGTATGCCCGTCAGCGGCGTCCGCTTCCCGCCCTCGATGAAGTCGATGCCGCCGAAGTCCTTCGGCATCTCGGTCGCGTCCGGGTAGTACCGCTGGCCGACCAAGGATTCGCCGCCAAGTCCACGTTGGTTGGCCCCGCCGAACCAGTTGATCGGGAGATCGTGAGACGGCGAGGAGGCCACGGCCTGCGTCGGTCCGGACGCATACTGTGCAAGCAGACGAACTACGGCAAGCTCGCCGACAATCCGGCGCTCCTTGTCGGCTAGCTCAGCGAGGAAATCGGGTGAGCGGACACCGATTTCGGCCGTCTGTTGTTTTCGATTGTCCTTAAGACGTGCTTCGAGCGTTACGGCGAGCGAGGTAAGCAGGCTTCGCTTTTCGGCCTCGAGCTCGGCGAGCATCGCGGGCGATCGCACACCGATTCCGGTCGCCAAGTCTTTGTCGACCCGCGCCAGGCGTTGCCGAATACCTTGTTCGGCAGCGCTGTCATCGAGATCCACCGCCCCGGCGGGTATGCCGAACCCGACAATCGGTTTGGCAACGGCGGGCGAATGTTCGGGGGTGGCTCGCTGGGCAGCGCGCAGTTGCTTGCCGACCGCGCGCGCCACCGATGCGGTCAGCTTGTCCAGGTCCGCGCTGGAGGGAGTTCCGATTATCCGCACCTTGATGGGGATTGCACGCTTGCCCTCGGTTCGAGCATCGGCTGGCAGCCGTTCCTGCGGCTGCACCTCGGATGACTGCTCGTTCGTTGGCATGTGTTGTCCTCCTTCCATTTTCGTGAACCTGGACCAGCCGAGTGGCCGTCAGCTGCGGTTGCGCAGCGTCGTATGCAGTTGGTCGAAGACGTATTTCGCGACTTGGCGCAGCTGCTCTTCGCCCAGCTCACCGACGACCTCCACCTCCACCGGAAAGTGGTAGGTAGGTTCGCCTTGCTGATCCTGGGCCGGTTCGGACCAGGACTGCTCGGAAGGCACGGCCTACTCGATTCCCGGCTGCAGGCACAGGCAGGAGAAGGTCGCCTGCGGGACGCCGTCGATGACGACGTTGCTCGGGTTGGCCGAGGTGATGATGCAACGGCCGAACTTGAGCGCCTTGAAAGACCAGTCGGTGCCGGTCTTTTCGGCGACCGCGATGTCGAATTCCTTACCGGTGACGGCGAGCTGGGTCAGGTCGGCGACCACGGCGGCGAAGGCCTGCACGGTCATGGTGAAGGTGAAGGTCTGCGGTTGACGGACGTAGCCGAGGTTGTCGGCTTCGACGCTGTGCACGACGGTGTGCGGGACGTTGAAGGTCGGGGTGAACTGGGAGATCGGGCTGATCACCGTGCTGCCCAGTCGCACTTCGAGTCGGGTATTCCAGTTGGCCATATCCTCTGTCCTCAAAGGTGTTGTGTCCGGCGACCATTGGGGTCGCCGGGCCCGGCGTTGGGCCTAGTTGAACTTCAGGTTGATGTTGATGCGGTGCATCGCGCCCGCGTATTCGACGCTGACCAGCACCTGCGCGACGCGGTTCTCGTGCGCGTCCTTGACCGCCCTGATCTGGGTGTCGGTGAGCGTTGCCGGATCGGCGTCGAGCAGGTTGAGCACCGGGATGTTGAGCCGGAAGCCCTCCAGGACGCCGGCGGCGACCAAGGGGTTGAGTTCGGATTCGAGCGTGACGATCAACGCCCGCAGGCCGGAACGGCTGATCCGCAGGTTGCCGATCGACCCGATCAGGCGCGCCTTCAGCTTGAAGGTGATGTCGTCGATCGTGCGCTGCACGTCGATGAACTTGATCTGGCCGGTGGGATTGGCGTTGTAGCCCTCGCCGAGATAGGTGCCGGAGCCGGGAAGGAGCGCCGGGGAGGTGAGCCAGACGACGCCTGCGCCGCCGACGAGCGGCTTCGGTGAGTCCTCGACCTCCTCACCGTTGAGCGCGTCGATCTGCGTGGCGGTGAACGAGGTGTTGGTGATCGAGACCGGCTTCAGGATCATCGAGGTGTGCGGCGGGTACCCGGCAATGGTGGCGGCGACCGCGGCGGCGGCATCGTCGTCGCTCTGGTGCGCGACGTACACCATGCGGTCACTGACCAGGTCGCCGTTGACCACCTTTGGATCGGCCAAGCCCTTCTCCAGCATCGCGACACCCATGCGCTCGTTGCCGTCTCCCCGGAGGGACACCGAGTTGACATGCGTGACAAGGGATCTGATCGCCGCGACCTGAACCTTCTTCGGGTCGCTGTCGCCGGGCACGCTCAACGACGTATTGGCGAGCACGACGAACTGCACGTTCAAACCCTCGGCAGCGGTGAGGCTGGCGGCCACGGTGCCCTGCCGGATGCCCCAGATCCGGCGCGGTCCCGGGGTCTGCCGCATGGCGGTGGTCAGCGCCTTTGTCAACACTGACGGCGCCTTGAGGTCCGCGCTGAAGGTCTTCAACGCCTGATCCGGCGTCGCCACCTCGACGGCGGCGTCCGCGACTCCCCACGTCGCGTCGCCGATCACGACCAGGTTTCCGGTCGGCCGGATGACGGGCGAGAAGTTGTCGAGTTGGGTTTTCACCCGTACGTAATGCAGTGGCATGGATATCTCCTCCTAATGTGAGAGCTGGTTGCGTGGAATTCGGTGGCGCACGGTGATCACGGCTGGTGGAACTGGGCGCGCAGCTTCGCGCGGAATTCCTCGATCTCCTCGCGCGACAACGCGATTGGCGTTTCCGCCTGGTCGGTCGGCTGCTCGGCCTGCTCGACCGGCACGGCGTCGGCAGGGGTTCGGCGTTGGGTCATGGTGCTCTCCTTGTGCTGTTTCGTCGCTCGGCTCAGAGGAAGACCGCGAGCGTGTGTTGATCAGCGAAGAACGCGCTGATCTGTTCCTTGGTGAATCCGCTGTCCGCGACCTTCGCGGCGGGAAAAACCACCAAAGGGGCTAGGTGTGCGGTGGTTTCGGCAAAATCGCCGTCGGTGCGCTCGTCGACCACCGGGCCCTGGGCCGCGACCATCTGACGGACCTCACGCAGCGCGTCCGCGATGGCGATGTCGTTGCGGATCAGCACGCCGACCCGCAACGGCAGGCGTCGCGAGCTCGCCGGATCGGCCGGATCGAAAGCCCGCGCAGGCTTCAGCTTGGCTTCGGTGAGCACGTATCGGAACGCGCGCCGCAGGTCCTCCACAGTGGTCAACCGGTTCTCCCGCATGAAGGCGTCCAGGTCGAGGTAGCGGAATCGCTGGCGGAACTCGTCCAGGGTCCGGAAGCCGCGGATCTCGGTGCTGCGCAACGATTCCAGTCCGCCGGTGTCGACCTCGAGCAGCACGGTGACCGACAGTTCGGCGACCACGTCGATCCACCGGGGAGTGGCGCCGTCGCTGCCGACGATGTCGATATCGGTGCGCAGGTGCGTTGGCATGGTCTGGGTCCAGTTCCCGGTGCGGCGCACGATCGGGTACAGCGGCCGTTCGCATTCGACGGCCAGCACATCCACCGCCGTGATGTCGTGCAGCACGGCGTGTGGCAAGTGATAGGCCGCCGCGAGCAGCGTGCGGATTCTGCTGCGGCCCGCATCGCCACTCACCGGGAAGACGACGTCGTGGACGCCTGTGGCATTCGCAAGGCGCAGGAGCGCGGTGTCTACCGGATCACCCACGGGTAAACCTCTCGATCGGTTCGGATTGGTCGGCCGCCGAAGTGCGGCAAATGCCGTGCCCGCCAATGGCTTCGCCCGACGATGCGGAGCGCGAAGGCCGTCGGGATACACCCGAGAAGATGGGCGGAAAAGAGCGAAGCTCCGAGTCCGTTGCCGGATCGGAGCTTCGAGGTCAAGATCGCCGAAGTTACTGGGAGAGTGGAGGTTTCACAGCAACTCAGCGGGTGAAGGCGCAGCTGTGGCGCTGCAGAAATCATCACTTAAGGCCTGGAGCGTTGTCAACGCCCGGTATCGACTCAGCGCCGCGTCTCACCGAACCTCGGCGTGCGGGCCGCTCGGCACGCGCTTCGGACCAGCGCGGCAGACTTCGGTGTTACCGACATGTCTCACCGATCGATCGGTCCGCCGGCGTTCCTAGTGCGCTAACACACACTTCGAATAGTCTCCCGGAAGATCGCCATCCACCCACCACGACCGTCGAGAGGACCCACCATGAGCGCCGGAACTGCCGTGCTGACCGCTGCAACGTTCGTCTGGCTCGGAATGGTGCTGGCGATTTCGTTCCTCGAGGCGCCGCTGAAGTTTCGGGCACCCGATGTCACGCTGCGGATCGGGCTCGGGATCGGACGGATCGTTTTCCGGGCGCTCAATGCCGCCGAAGCCGTTCTCGGCGTTGCCATTCTGGTTGCTGCGGTGCTCGATCCGCCTGCGGCGCGGGTCATCGGTGCCGCAGGTGTGACGATCGGGCTGCTGATCGCGCAGGTGGTGCTGGTGCGGCCGGTGTTGACGCGGCGGACCGATGCGGTGCTCGCCGGGCAGGAGGCACCGCAGTCGCATGCGCATTACGCGTACATCGCGCTGGAGCTGGCCAAGGTCGTCACGTTGCTGGTCACCGGGAGCCTTGCGCTCAGCGCGAGCTAGGTGCTCGACTTCTGCAGGTCGGTCAACGTTTCCCATTCGGCGGCAATGGAATCCGCGATCGGGGTAGTCGGATGGCCGATCAGACGGCTCAATTCGCCCGTGACGGTGGCTAGTTGGCCGCGAGCAATGGCATCGTCGGCGTCGGCTACCGCGGCCGCCTCGGCCGGCGGGACACCTGCGTCGACCATGAGCCTGGTGTAGTCGGCGACAGAGAGGTTGGTGTAGGCGATGCTGCGGCCGGTTCGGCGGGAGACCTCGGCGGCGTAGTCGGGCATGGTCCACGCTGTGTCGCCGGACAATTCGTAGGTCATGCCCTCGTTGCCCTCGGTGGTGAGCACGATCGCCGCGGCCTCGGCGTAGTCGGCGCGGGCGGCGGTGGCCACCTTGCCCGCACCGGCGGCGCCGAAGACGGAGTCGGCTGCCAATGTCCAATCGAGGTGGCCGGTGTAATTCTCGTTGTACCAACCGTTTCGAAGCAATGCGTAGGGAACGGGCGCGGCGGTGACCAGCTGCTCGGTTTCGTTGTGCGGGTCGGCGATGTCGAAGGTTGCGGCGGGGCCGCCGAGGATGCTGGTGTAGGCGAGCAGCGACACCTCGGCCGCCGCGGCGGCGTCGATCACGGCGCGATGTTGATCGACGATGCCGGTCATCGAACTGGTCGAGATGAGCAGGACACGACCGCCGCGATGGAACGCGCCGCGCAGGGAGCCGGGGTCGTGATAGTCGGCCACGTGGATCTCGACGCCGCGGGCCGCGAGGTCGGCGATCTTCTCGGGGTTGCGAACGAGGGCACGCAGTCGGTGATCCGGCGCGCGCCGCAACAGGTCCTCGACCACCAGGCGGCCGAGTTTTCCTGCGGCTCCGGCAATCACGATCGTCATCACGGTCCTCCCTCGGTCGGCGCGGGCGTCACGGGCGTCCGCGAACTCAACTGTAGACAGCATTTGGGCGCTTGCGCAATGCATACGCCTAATGCTTTTGCATTAGACATCTGTTCTATTCGATCCACGTGACCGAGAACCCGACGCTGGCCGACGGGCAACAGCCCTTCGAGGCTTGCAATCGGTACCTGGGTACAGGCTTACCGTGGGGATATGACGATCCACAGCGCGTCAGGGAGCTGGGTTCCGGACGCTTGCACCTTGCCCACCGCGGCGCAGCCGTTGCGAGTGGCCGAATTCGACAGGTTCTTCGCCGCCTACGTCCTCCGGTCGACCCGACCGGAACGCACCCGGCTGGAGCTGCACATCCCCGTCGGCGCGATTGCACCCGGCAAGGATCTGGCGCGACGTGAAGTCGCGTGCTGCTCCTTCTTCACCTTCGACTTCGACCTCGACGCCTCCGGCCCCGTCCTGCGCATCGAGGTTCCGCCGACTCGCGTCGACGTCCTCGACGCCGTTCAGGATCGTGTGCAAATCGCTGTCGGACAAGGGGATTCACGATGAACGCCGAGCTGCGGACCGGTGCGGTCGCCGCAGCCGCCGGGGTGAATGTGCAGACGTTGCGGTACTACGAGCGACGCGGCCTGCTGCGCGATCCCGGCCGATCACCGGGCGGGCATCGGCTCTACCCGGCGGAGACGGTGACCACCCTGCGGATCATCAAGGCGGCACAACGCCTTGGTTTCACACTCGATGAGGTCGCGAACCTGCTCGCGGACAACCACTTTCGCAATGATCACGGCGGCCTGCACGCACGAGCAGGCGCAAAGCTCGCCGAGGTCGACGCCAAGATCGCCGAACTGAGCACGGTGCGCGACACTTTGCGCGCGGCACTGGCCGCCGGATGCGACGACCTGCTCACCTGTAGCGAAATCCCCGGCTGCCCACTGCCGTTCGGCGACCGCGAGGCGTCGACGGCCGGTCACTGACACAGCGCCGCCACGCGCGCTGGCCGCCACCAACGCCGACGCGGCCCCTCGGCACTGAGAGGCCGCGCCCAACGCAGGCTGCGCCATTGAAGGCTGCGCTTCGTCATCCGGCTGCCAATTCACACCCCACAGCTGAATTCGAAGCCAAATCACCTCGAGTATGGCCTGAGGGTCCGTGGCGAACCATCCGCCGAACGGCGGACAGCGAGCCAAGCACCCAATCCAGACCAACACCCCACCGTCACACGCAGGATCCGTGGCGTTAGCCGGAAATTTCTGTGACGTGTCGCACGTTCGGTTTAGCGGCAAACTCCCTGCACAGGTAACGAATCGGCATCTACCCGGGGGTAACTCCAAGATCGGTAGCACTGTTCGTTCAGTCTGTGTTTACCGTGCGTTAACCTACTGTGACCATTCTGCAATCAGGTCATAAAGCGACCTGGAGTTTGGTTACACCGAGGAGTTGTTCACACGCATTCGGAAAACGACCGCAATGGTAGGCCCAATGCCCACCGCGGTCGGCGGAGCGGGATCCGGCAACGGACCCGCGAACCCCAACTTTCCCAGTCTCTCCGCATTGAGGATGCGGAGTCCCGCGACATCGCGGCCGGGCTCGCAGTGAGCGCCCCGGCACCGCAGCCCTAGCGCGTCGCGTCCAGGGGACCAGCCCGTCCCCCACAACAAAAACCCACAACAGCACAACACACCGTCCGGCGAGCGCTCATCGCATTCGCCCTGGATCCGTGCTGCCTGCGCACGCCCGGATCACCCATGTCCCCGAGCAAGGAACTGATTACGCAATGCCTGACAGACGCTTTTCTACTCCCCGCCGCGCCTCGCTCCGCGAGGGTGTGACGATCGCGATCGCCGCAGCAGGCGTCGTGGCCGTAGCCGCCTCTTCCGCGGTGTCCGTCGCCGACGACCGCGTCCCGTCTCGCATCGCCATGGTCGCCGAACAGCTTCCGGCCGCCGCCCCCGTCGCCGCGGCCATGCCCGCGCCGATGCCTGCGCCGCTGGTCGTCCCCGCGCCGCTGCCCGTTCCCGCGCCCGAGCCGATCCCGGCGCCGATGCCTGCCCCGGCCTACCCGAACAACCTCGACGGCTGGATCCGCGAGGCACTCGACGTCATGCAGGCCAACAACATCCCCGGCAGCTACGAGGGCATCCGCCGCAACGTGATGCGCGAGTCCACCGGAAACCCGCAGGCGATCAACCTGTGGGACTCCAACGCCGCCAAAGGCATCCCGTCCAAGGGCCTGCTCCAGGTGATCGACCCGACCTTCCGCTCGTACCACGTCGAAGGCACCTCATGGGACATCTACGACCCGGTCGCCAACATCGTCGCCGCCTGCAACTACGCCGCGCACAACTACGGCTCGATGGACAACGTCAACAGCGCGTACTGAGCCCGACCCCCGCTGGCTTCGCCGGCTGCCTTCCCCTAGGGTCGTTCACCATCCGACCCTTTGGACTCCCGCGATGACCGATTACGCACACAGCGACATGGCGGCCAAGAGCCGCGCCGAGAAGGCCAAGCGTCTCGCGAGCTATATCTGGGACCTGGGCATCACCGGACCCGAGCTGCTGGCGATGCCAGCGGCGACACGGCGCAAGCTCGCCAGAGCAGCCGAAACGAATCCGCCGAGCACCGAGGAAACCTGGGGGACGGTCGCGGAGCTGCTCGCCGAGAAAGACGAGTGGGCCGCGCGTAACCCCGACCACCCCTCGGCCGGACGCAAGCACGTCGACGAGAAATTGATGTGGGTGAAGCCGCCGATCACACCGTGGTTGTGAGGCCGAAACCGTTGTAGCGCACCAGCTGCTGCGTCGCCGCGATCGGTAGGATGGTGGCATGCACCCGCCGTCGAGGATGACGCGATGACCGAGCGCAAACCACCGAGGCAGTCCTTCGAATCGTGGATCGACACGCAGATCCGCGAGGCGACCGAGCGCGGAGAATTCGAGAATCTGCCCGGTGCCGGTAAACCCATTCCCGCCAGCAACGACGACGAGAATTGGTGGCTGCGGGGCTACCTCCGTAAAGAAGGGGCGAGCGCAGCGGCGCTGCTCCCCCCGTCGCTGGTGCTACGGCGAGATATCGAGCGGCTGCTGGAGACCGTGCGCGGGTTGGGTTCGGAGCGATTGGTGCGCGACGAAGTGCGCGAGCTCAACAAGCGGGTGGTCGAGTGGTTGCGACTGCCGCACGGGCCGTACGTGCCCATCGCTCCGGTGAACGCGGACGAGATCGTCGCGCAGTGGCGGGCGGCGAGGCAACCGAAACGTCCTGCCATGCAGGCAGATACGCCGAAGGCGCCGAGAACAGCCAAGAGCCCCAGCTGGTTTCGGCGCCTCTTCCGCCGCCGCTGATCGACGCGCGCGAGCTGCTCAGACGTCGATCGCGGTGCGGCTCGAGTTCTCCACCGCGGCAACGACTTTGTCGGATAGTGCCCGCATCGCGCGCGCCTCGGCAGGGGTGACGCGATCGATGAACACCTCGCGCACCAACTGCACGTGATTGGGCGCGGCCCGTTCGAGCAGGCTACGGCCCGCCGCGGTCAACTGGACAAGCACGCCGCGCGCGTCCTCGGCGACCGGCTGCCGGTCGACCAGCCCGCGCGCGTCCATCCTGGCCAGATGCTTGGACAACCGGCTCTTCTCCCAGCACACCTCGGCGGCCAGGTCCTTCGCCCGCAAACAATCCCCTGGCGCCGCCGACAATGCGACCATCAGTTCGTAGTCCGCCGCCGACAACCCGTCACTCGTCAATCCGGCCGCGAGCGCCGCATCCAATCGCTGCCGCATCCGCACATACGCCAGCCAGGTCGCCTGCTCCTCGTCACTCAGCCACTCCATGGGAATGAAGTCTAACCGCCTTTGGTTGACATGGACACCAACTCCCCTCCCCAGGAGGTCACGATGCCCGCCATCACCGTCCCCGACATCATGGTCCTGCCGCGCCTGCCCAAGCCGACCGAGGGCATGCGCAACCGCACGGTCCACACCATCGTCAACGCGCCGAAACAGCGCGAAGGCGCGGGCTTCGAAGTGCGCAGGCCGTTCCCGAGCCTGGACCTGCGCACCGCCGACCCCTTCATCCTGCTCGACCAGATGGGCCCGGTCGCCTACGAGCCGCACGAGGCCAAAGGCGCACCGTGGCACCCGCATCGGGGATTCGAAACCGTCACCTACGTGCTGGACGGAACTCTCGTACACCACGACTCCAACGGTGGCGGCGGCGTGATCAGCGAAGGCGACACCCAGTGGATGACCGCGGGTTCCGGCATCCTGCACGATGAGCTGCCCGCCGAGCAATTGGTCATGACCGGCGGCTGGTTCCACGGCATCCAACTGTGGGTAAATCTGCCGCGCGCACTGAAATTCGCCACCCCGCAGTACCAGGACCTGCGCGGTAGCGAACTGACGCTGGTCAGCTCGCACGACGGCGGCGCACTGGTCCGGCTGATCGCGGGTTCGGTCGGCGGCTTCGACGGACCAGGCTCCACCCACACGCCGATCGCCTACGCGCATGCGTCGATCAGCCCCGGTGGGCAGCTGGAAACCCCATGGCCGCAACATTTCACGGCAATGGCGTACGTGCTGTCCGGTTCCGGCACGGTCGGCGTCGATCGTCGGCCGGTCCGCGAGGGACAGCTGGCGGTATTCGGACCAGGCGCCGCGCTCACCATGAGTGCCGATGCGCTGCAACATAATCGGACCGGTGATCTGGAAATGTTGTTGCTCGGCGGGCAGCCGATCCGGGAACCCGTTGTCCAATACGGCCCGTTCGTGATGAACACGCGCGCCGAAATAATTCAGGCAATGGACGACTACCAGGCAGGACGGATGGGAAACATCCCGGCCGAGCACCTGGCGGGCCACCGATTGGGCGAATGAATCGCCGCCAGGCACCGATCCCCTAATGCCCTAGTTCTCGGGTGACGCAGTTGACAAGAGGGCGAGCCGTCACAACAGTGGATGCGGCGTCCGGTCGGACGCCTATCCACCGCAGCAACTATCTAGAGGAATACATGAACGTTCGCCGGCTCACCCTCAGCTTTGCCGTCGCGGGACTGACCCTCCTAGCGGCGCCGGCCGCGCTGGCCCAGCCCTCAGGTTCCGCAGGAACCGGCTCGTCCGCCGTCGACACCGGCTCGGCCGCAACCGGATCGGCCGGTCTGACCCAGACCGGTTCGGCAGGCGGCGCCTTCGCCAACTGTGACGCCGCCAGGAATGCCGGGCGGGCACCGCTTTTTCGGGGCGAACCGGGCTACGGCCCGCACCTGGACCCAGACGGCGACGGGTTCGCCTGCCCCACGGTCTGACCGCCGTAAAAACAGAACACCCGGTGTGATCGCACACCGGGTGTTCTGCTGTTTGCGCTAGCTCAGCGGAAGATCTTGAGCAGGATCAGCCCGAACACCAGCGCGGCCGCGCCGATCAGGCTGTACTTCACCTTCGGCTCGTTCAACTTCCGCAGCACGATCTGCTTGCTGTCGCTCGCGATCCGCTGCGGATCGGCGCGCACCGCGAGTTCGTCGAGCGTGCTCGCCAGCTGTGTGCGCGCGGCCTCGATCTCCTGCTCGATCCGCTCGGTATCCCTTGCCACGTTCAGGCCTCCTGTATTTGATGTGCCGCGCCCAGGGCTCGAATCGCGGTGCGTCCTCGGCCTTCGCACGGTCACCCTCAGCTCCCGGACGAGTCTATCGGTCCACGCGAAGTAGTCCGGCGAGCTGTCCGTCCACACAGTGATCCGGTGCCGGATTCGAGGCCTGCCTGTCGGTCCACACAGTGTCGTTCCGTCCGTGCGCACCATGTCCGAGCCTTCGGTTACCGTGCAGGACGTGACCGATACCCAACGACTCTCCCCGGGTGACACCGCCCCCGACTTCACGCTCCCGGACGCCGACGGCAAGGACGTCTCGCTCGCCGACTACCGCGGCCGCAAGGTGATCGTTTACTTCTACCCCGCCGCGAGCACCCCCGGCTGCACCAAACAGGCCTGCGACTTCCGCGACAACCTCGCCGAGCTCGACGGTGCAGGAATCGACGTGCTCGGCATCTCGCCGGACAAGCCAGCCAAGCTCGCCAAGTTCCGCGACGCCGAGAAGCTGACCTTCCCGCTGCTCTCGGACCCGGATCGGACCGTGCTCACCGCATGGGGCGCGTTCGGCGAGAAAACCATGTACGGCAAAACCGTCACCGGCGTCATCCGCTCCACCTTCCTCGTCGACGAAACCGGCAAAATCGAGGTCGCCCAATACAACGTCCGAGCCACCGGCCACGTAGCCAAACTCCGCCGCGACCTGTCGGTATAGTCGCGGCAGAGGCCGGGAACAGCTCGCCACAATTTAGCCACTGAGCATTATCTATTTACACATATAGTCGCTTGAGAGACTATATGTGTATGAGTGAGATGACGACAGCGCAGGCTGCCGAGCTGCTGGAAGTCACGCCCCGGCAGGTTGCGCGCATGGCATCCGCCGGTCAACTCGACGTAGTTCGACGTGTCGGGCGGACACTGCTGGTCGACGCGAGCTCGGTCCATCGGCTCGTTCGGCAGCGCAGACACCCGGGACGGATATGGACTCAGCGCATGGCATGGGCCGCGCTGACATTGCTGTCCGGTTCCGATCCCGCGTGGGTGTCGCCTGCCGAACGGACCCGACTCACCCATCGGCTTCGCAGGATGGATGCGGACGAGCTGGCGCACCTCACGGACAACCGCGCTACCACCCATCGCTTCCGGGGCGACCCGGTCGCGGTGCACAACCTACGAGCCGATGTCGCATTGACTGGAGCATCCGCGACCCGGCATCCGTACTGGCAACGCCTCGAATTGACGTCCGAGACAACCGGAGTCGATGGCTATGTGCCGGCAACGGAGCTGGCGGCCCTGGTCGACCATTTCGACCTGATTCCCGACCCCGCAGGCGAGATAGTCCTCCGCGCAACAACTTTCGAAGAAGCATTCGTCGGCGGCGGTGCCCCATGGGCGGCTGTCGCCGTCGATCTGACCGAGTCGCTCAACACTCGTGAGCACCGGGCCGGCCACCACGAACTCACCACTCTGCTCGAGGGAATACATCACCGTGACCGATAGTCACCGCCGAATCCGCTGGCAGATACCAACACCGGTCGGAGGTTGGGGCCCACCGTGGCCTCAGGTGGCCGAACTTGTCTCGATTTTCCCCGGCCATCTCTGGACATTGGTCGGTGGCCTGATGATCCAGATCCACGCCGTACATGCCGACCTGCCGATCAACAGGGCGACGATCGACATCGACATGGTCCTGCACATCGAGACTGGCGCAACGACATTCGGCCAGGCCCGATATGCCTTGGAGTCGGTCGGCTATCAGCTTTGCATTCCGACCGAACGCGATGCTCCTGTGCACCGATTCCTTCGCGGACCTCAGCAGATCGATGTCATGATTGCCGACCATCTGGCGCCGAGTCACCGCCCTACCGTGGCAGGACATGAAGTTTTTCGCATTCCCGCCGGAACTTCAGCACTCCGTAAAACCGTCAACTGCGATATCGAGGTATCCGAAGGGCGCATCATCACCGTGAGTGTGCCCAACGTCCTCGGCGCACTGGTACTCAAAGGTGCTGCCTACCTGGAGGATTCACGTGACCGTGACCGCCATCTCGACGATGCGGCCGTGCTGGCTTGTGCGATCGCCAATCCACGCGCGTATGCCGAGGAAATGTCTGGCAGCGACTTCCGGCGAGTACAAACTCTCGCGACCCGGTTGAACAACCCGGTGCATAGATCATGGTTGGCTATACCGCCAGAATTGCGCCAGCGAGCCCAGGATGCACTGGCAGCGACCGTCCGCACCCCGTACACGCAACGACCCGTGCGGCGGCTCGGCGAGACGTGATATCTAGCGCGAGCCGTCGACCGCTGCAACATCGCCGGAAGCGGTTGTCCCACTGGTGGATATGATGCCGGACGAAGGGGGGTTGGTGGGCCCAAGGGATCGGGGGCGCTGCAATATCTGTCTGGTCTGGATGGTGTCGTCGTCGTTGACTGTTCTCGGTCGGGATCTATGGATCGAAAAGGACAGGGATTATGCGTATTCGACGTGCGATGGCGGGGGTGCTGGTGGCTGGTGCCTGCGTGATGGCGACAGTGGGCGCACCGATCGCGATGGCCGACAACACCATTGAGGTTGGTGAGCGGGGAACGGGCAGTAGCGAGCAGGGGACAGGGAGCTCGACGAAAGGGCTGCTTTGCTTGTTGCACAACCTCACTACCGGCTTTGCGCCGAGCCCGGAGCTCTGCGGAACCTGGTAAACCATCGGAGGGTGAGACCGCGCTCGTTGTCGCTGTATCGACGAGCGCGGTTCACGTTGTCGAGGGGCATCCAGTCCATGTCGCCGAATTGCCCTGGACCAGTCGATCTAGGACCGCTGGTCGAAGGAGCGGATGAAGGTTTCGTAGCCGTCGAGGAGACGGTCGAGTCCGAAGCGGAGATCGGCGTCCCATTCTTCGATGTCGTCCTCGAAGGCTTCGTCGAAGGCCTGTGCGTTGAGGGCCTGCGTCAATGCCGGGAAGCGCTGCGGGTCAAGTACTCGGCTCAGCAGAGCCGGGAACTCGTCGTTGTCGTCGTCGACGGCCATCTCGCGGCCCACCCGCATGCGGCCGATCATGTAGAGCGAAACATTCATCACCAGCTGCAGTTTGATTGATTCCGGCACTGCGGTGTCGGCGAACATGGCGAGACCGCGATCGAGCCACGCCATGTTGTACGGCCCCATCGGCGGCGTGGACAGCGGCAGGTCGAGGAACCACGGGTGCCGTCGGATCGATTGGGAGACCGCCCACGCCCACGCCTCGATCCCGGCCCGCCACTCGCCGCCGACCGGCAGTTCGGGCGGCAGGCCGATCGCGCGATCCGACACCAGCGCAAGCAGCGTGTCCTTGCTGTCCACGTACCGGTAGAGCGACATGGTGGTGAAGCCGAGATGTTTGGCGACCCGGCTCATCGAGAGTGCCGCTGCCCCTTCGGCATCGGCCACTTCGATCGCCGCGTCGATCACCTGATCCAGACTCAGCCCGCGCTTGGGTCCGCGGGTTCCCGGCTCGTCCAGACCCCACATCAGCGCGAAAGCCTTGGCCAGCGGCCCATCGGCGTCCGGCGTTTCCATCGGGTCGCCCCTTCCTCTCGATGCCTCTTCCCTCTCGGCAAAAACTGCGTACTATATAAACCAAGTTTAAGGCATACACAGTTTCTCACCGAGGACACCATGACACTCCCATCCAACCCCGCCGTCAGTATCAGCGGGCTGACCAAAGCCTTCGGCGACAAGACCGTGCTGGCCGGCGTTGACCTCGAGGTCGCACCGGGAACGGTCTTCTCGTTGCTCGGCCCCAACGGCGCGGGCAAAACCACGATCGTGCGCATCCTCGCCACCCTGACCAGCGCGGACAGCGGCGAGATCCGCATCGCCGGGCACGATCTGGCGCACGAGGCCGACGCTGTCCGCCGCCTCATCGGAGTCACCGGCCAGTACTCGGCGGTCGACGACGTGCTGACCGGCGCCGAAAATCTCCGGCTGATGGGACGGCTCCTGCACCTGCCCAAGCCGGAGGCTCAGCGCCGAACCGCCCGTCTCCTGGCACAATTCGACCTCACCGACGCGGCGGATGCCCGCGTCGCGACCTATTCGGGCGGCATGCGCCGCCGCCTCGACCTGGCCATGAGCCTGATGGGCGACCCGAGCATCATCTTCCTCGACGAACCGACCACCGGCCTCGACCCGCGCAGCCGCCGCGAGCTGTGGCAGGTGATCCGGAACCTGGTCGCGGACGGCGTGACGATCTTCCTCACCACCCAGTATCTCGAGGAAGCCGACCAGCTCGCCGATCGAATCGCGGTGCTGCACAACGGAAAGATCGTCGCCGACGGCACGCCGGACGACCTGAAACGGCTCGCGCCCGGCGGTCATATCCAACTCCGGTTCGCCGATCGGCACGGCCTGGCCGCCGCCGCGCAGGCGGTGCCCGACGCCACGATCGACGTCGAGCAGTTGCTGCTGCAGATCCCGTCCGACGGCAGTGTCGGCACCGTCAAACACCTGCTGGATCGGTTCGAGGATCAGGCGATCGCGATCGACGACCTCGCCATCCACACCCCCGACCTCGATGACGTGTTCTTCGCGCTCACCGGGCACCCCACCACCGAGAAAGTAGCGGCACAGTGACGATTTCCACCAGGCAGGCCGTCGATCCGCTTGCCGCGCTGACCCGTTCCGCGCAGGACTCGGCCACCATGTTGAGCCGCAACCTGCGGCACACCCTGCGCAGTCCGGACACGGTGATCATGACCATCGCGGTGCCGATCATGATCCTGCTGATGTTCACCTACGTATTCGGCGGCGCGATGAACGTCGGCGGCAAGTACATCGACTACGTCGTGCCTGGCATCATCCTGCTGTGTGCCGGATTCGGTTCGGCGACAACGGCGGTCAGCCTGTCCACCGATCTCTCCAACGGCATCATCGATCGTTTCCGCACCATGGCGGTCGCTCGCTCGTCGGTGCTGACCGGGCATGTGGCCGAAAGCCTGCTGCGCAATCTGATCACCACCACCTTGGTGATCTTGGTTGCGCTCGTGACGGGCTTCCGGCCGACCGGCGACCCGCTGTGCTGGCTGGCCGCCTATGGCGTCATCGCGCTGTTCGTGCTCGCGCTGTCCTGGCTGGCGGCCGCGCTCGGATTGCTGGCGAAGAATCCGGAAGCCGCCAACGCCGTCACTTTCTTCTTCATGTTCCTGCCGTACGTGAGCAGCGCCTTCGTGCCGCCGCATTCGATGCCTGCCGCCCTGCACTGGTTCGCCGAGAACCAGCCGGTGACTCCGGTGATCGAGACATTGCGCGGACTGCTCATGGGCACCCCGATCGGCAACAGCGCGTTGCTTGCCGTGCTCTGGTGCGCGGGCATCGCCGCGGTGGGTTATCTCGCGGCCGGAGTGCTGTACCGGCGCAAGACAACTCACTGATCGACCACGAGGCCCGGCACCGAAGGGGGGTGCCGGGCCTCGTGGTTGTCCGTGGACGAACCGTGCGTTATGTGGGCATCAACTGCTGAGCCGCCCACTGCACCATCATCCGGAAGTGGTTGTCCCACCAGGTGTACGACTCCGGGGTGAACGCTTCCGGCGGCGGCTTCTCGCCGGGGAACAGCAACGACCCGTTCGGCGCGCCGACCTTGGTGGTCGGCGCAGGAAGGCCGGAGCCGGAAAACAGTGGCGCCGCCGCGTTCGTCTCGGCGTCCCGTGCCGGCTCGGCGGGCACCAGCGCCTCCGGCTGCTCCTGCGGGCTGATGCCCCACCGCTGGGCCGTGTACTGCGGCCCGACGTCGAGCGGATCGTCGATGGTGACGATCGTCAGATCCGGCACGGTGGGCCCGTGGATCGGGGCCCTACGGTCCGACACCGCACCATCGGCGCCGTTGCGACCCTCACCCGGCTTGCCCGCGCCACCGGTCTCGCTGCGGACCACCTTGGCGTCAGCGGTCACGTTGGCGTCCCTGACGACGGTGCCGGGTACCCGCGCCGAACCACCGGCCACGTAGACCCCACCGACGACCAAACCACCCGCGAGCACGCTGGCCGCCGCGAAAACCGCAGTACCACCTCGCACTCGCCGCACCCGCTCCTCCGGCTCACCGACCCCGGCCACGTCGGCCATGGCGTACAGCGCGGCACCGGCCGCCGCACCGGCGGCCGCGGTCTTGCTGGGGATCACCGGCGCGCCGAAGCCGTCGACGGCCGCGACCACCGCGGGTTTGTTCGCGGCCGACCCGATCAGCACCACGGCGTCCGGCCGGACCGCCGCGGCCTCGAACTGGTCCCATGCCGCCGTCACCGCGGCACCGAGCGACTCCGCCGTCGCGCCGCCCGCCTGGCTGAGCGAGGCGAGGATCCGGCGACGGCCACGGTCGATCAGCGTGAATGCCTGATAACCGGGCACGATCTCGCAGATCAGCAGATCGTCGAATTCGTCGAGCCAGCTCATCACGCCTGCCACGCTGAGGTGCGCGGTCTTGGGCGAGACGAGCGAGGCGGTGTGCCACCGTCCGGACGCCAAGCGGGTGACGATCGCGCGGCGCTCGGCGGCGTCCCGGTAGGTGACCGCCGCACCCGCGATCTCGTGGTCGGGGCCGAGCTCGGCGGCGAGTTCATCCATCACCGTCTCGACCGCTTCCGCCACATCGGCCTTGGTGTCACCGTGCGTCTGCTGCACCCGATGCAGCAGCACGCGCTCGGGTAGCCTCGCGCCGGTATCGGCGAAAGCTACCGCGTGCACGGCGCCACGTTCGGTGGAGACGCCGAGAGTTACCACTGATCGAGCTACCACTGATCGCGCCTTCCTGGTCCTTTCGCGCGTCCGAAGCCACGCGCGCTCGGTATGTGTTCGGTGCCATATTCGATCCGGATGGGTAGTGAAATCGGACAGAAGCGGAACACGCAGATGCCGTGCGCGTGTCGCCTGCGTATCCATACCGTTAGCCTGGATATGTGGAACTACGCGCGGAGGCCAGGAAACAGCGGCTGGACCCTGCGTTGGAGCTGCAGGACGACCCACAGGAGCTCATGCCGCGGCGACGGCCGACGCAGGAACGCAGCAAACGAAAGTTCGACGCGCTTTTACAGGCGTCAAGGGAACTTCTCGTCGAGGTCGGGTTCGAATCGTTCACCTGTGAAGAGGTGGCGGCGCGAGCCGAGGTTCCCATCGGCACGCTCTATCAATTCTTCGCCAACAAATACGTCATCGTCTGCGAGCTGAATCGACAAGACCTCGTTGCCGTTTCGCGCGAGCTCGCCGACTTCCACGGCGAGATCCCTTCGCTGGACTGGCTGCGGCACATGAATCAGTTCGTCGATCACATGGCGAACCTCTGGATGACCGACCCGTCGCGGCGCGAAGTGTGGCTCGCCATGCAGTCCACCCCGTCGACACGCGCGACCGGCGCCATCCACGAGAAGGAGTTCGCGGAGGTCGTCGCGCAGATGCTGCGGCCGCTGACCCCGCGCACCCCGCGGGCGCGGCGCACCATGATGGCCGAGGTGCTGGTGCACGTCGTGTATTCGATGCTGAACTTCTCGGTGCAGGACGAGCAGAGCAATGCCGAGGCGGTCTCCGAGCTCAAGCGACTGATGGTCGCGTATCTGTTGGTCGCCGAGAAGGAATCACGCTCGGCCAGTCAGCGCTGAGGCGTCAGACGGCCGACTGCTGCACCGGGTGGGCCGGGGAGATCCCGTCCCGGATCGTGTCGACGATCAGCTGCGGGGCGTCCCACATGGGCACGTGGCCGCACCCGGGCAGGATGATTTTCCTGGCCTGTGCGGGCAGTTCCGGGTAGTGCTTGCTGCGCGGCGGGACCATCCGGTCGATGGCGCCGAACGCGATGGTCACCGGCACGGTGATCGCCTGCCCGCCTTGGAAACTCATGGACTTTGCCACCTGAAGTGCGCGCCGCAGGGTCGGACCGGATCGGTCGAGATCGCGCGCTAGATCGATCGCCTCGGCCGGGCTCAACTGTTGCGGCTTGGCAACCACCGGCCACAAGGTCAACGCGCGCATCATCTTTCGGCCGAGCAGGGCGCCAGCCCTGGTCCTGGTGAGCCGTGCGCCGAGCAATCCGGTCCGGAATATCAACTGCAGCCGCAACGGCATTCCGTTGCGCCACAACCCCGCTGGCGAGAGAGCGACGACGGTGCTCGCGAGCCCGCGCTTCGCGGCCTCCAAGGCGACGAGCCCACCCAGGGAGTTGCCGACCAGATCCACCGGGCCGTTGATGCCGAGGCGGCGCAATTCGATGCCGAGTTCCTCGGTGAGCCAAGGGAGATCGACCTCGATGTCCGGTCCGGGCGCCGGGGTTTCCCCGTGCCCGGGAAAGTCGAGGGCGAGGACGCGCCGATCGACGCTCAGCTGGTCGAGCACCGGCAGCCAACAGCTTGCCGACGCACCGCCGCCGTGCAGCAGCACCAGGGGGCGCCCGGTGCCACGTTCGATGCGATTCCATCCGGTCATCGGCCAACTCCTCGATCGTTCGGTCGGGGGTGGGCGCAACCTTGCCGCACTCGGCGTGGAACACCGATGTTTGTCTAATTCTCTAAACGCACGACTAGGCCACGTTGCCCTGAAACCAGGATCACCCGGCAGAATGACTGAAGACTATGGAATCGTAGCCCAAGTTTTCTCGTGCCCTTTGTTGCTGATTCCAAATCTTGGGGCGTCCGTCGAGGTCATGACAATACTCGGCGCGTGCCCGGCAACCGCCGTGCACGCGCCGAGTCGAGGTCAGTCCTGCCCTTCGCGACCCGCGATGAGGTCGGCTAATTCACCTGGATCTTCCAGCACCACCATCGCGGCAGCGGTGTCGCCGTCGTGCGTGAGCGACAGGTGCACCCGAGCGCGGGGCAGGAACTCGGCGGCCAAGCCGTGCAGCTTGATGCTCGGCCTACCCCACGCGTCGTTGACCACTTCGATCAGCGGATACGGGTTGTCCCCGATCTGTGGGCGGCGGGCAAAGCGCGACGAGGCCCATGCCTTGATCACCGCTTCCTTCGCCGCCCACCGCACCGCGTAACTCCGTGCAGGGTCGGTCCCCTTGCTCTGACAGTAGCGCCGCTCACCTGCCGTGAAACTCTCGCGGAGCATCGTCGTTCCGGCACGTTCGAGCTGTTCGGCGAACTCGGAGATGGTCACCAAGTCCAAGCCGATACCGAGGATCGTCATACGCCGGAGCCTACGAGGTGCTCTGGTCGCCAGGGCGCGAACCATCCCCGGCGGCCAACATCCCGGCGCCACAACCGAACCCGTCCGCCCGATACTTGCCCTCGCCGTTGAGGCGCGCGTCGGTCGACAGCAGCACATCGGCTTCCAGCTGACGCGCCTGCTTGGCAGGCGTGCCGTCGCCACCGAGACGACGGTCCGCCGGACGCTCGTACAGCGGTGCCCCGCCGCACATGGCCTCGGTGAACCGCTGCCGCCCTGCCAGCTGACGCTGCTGCGCCCGTGCCTGGTAGTCCGCGCGCCGGGCCGGGTCGATCGCCTGGATGAACGCCTCCGGATGCACCACTGCGACAAGGCCGTTGACGTGGCCGAAGCCGAGCGAGGTCAGCAGGCCCGCCTTCAGCGCGAACCGCTCACCGAAGCGCAGCGTCTCCCGCGCCCACACCAGGTGCGGGTAGGCCTGCATCTTCTCGTCGACGCAGTCGAGGCTCCGATTCGGCGGCACCACACCGTTTTCCAGCACCTGGCACAGGCCGATCAGCTGGAACGCGGCCGCGCCGCCCTTGGCGTGCCCGGTCAGTGCCTTCTGCGAGATCACGAACAGCGGTGCGCCGTCGGAGCGTCCGATGGCCGAGGCGAGCCGCTCGTGCAGCTCGGACTCGTTCGGGTCGTTCGCCGCGGTGGACGTGTCGTGCTTGGACAGCACCGCGATCTCGTCCGGACCGACACCGAGCTTGCGCAGCTCGGCGGCGAACCGGGATTCGCGGCCGCCACGCCCCGCACCGAGCGCGCCGAGACCGGGCGCAGGGATGGAGGTGTGCACGCCGTCGGCGAAGGACTGCGCGAAGGCGACAACGCCGAGCACCGGCAGGCCCATCTCCACCGCAACGTCACCGCGAGCGAGCAGCACGGTGCCGCCACCCTGCGATTCCACGAAGCCGCCGCGGCGGCGATCGTTGGCGCGGGAGAAGTACCGGTCGCTGATGCCCTTGGCGCGCATGGCCGCCGAGTCCGCGGTGGCAGACATGTCGCCGAAGCCGACGATGCCTTCGATGCCGAGATCGTCGAAACCGCCTGCCACGACCACTTCGGCCTTGCCGAGGCGGATCTTGTCGACGCCCTCTTCCACCGACACCGCGGCGGTGGCGCACGCCGCCACCGGGTGCACCATCGCGCCGTAGCTGCCGACGTAGGACTGCACCACGTGCGCGAGCGCCACGTTCGGCAGCGCCTCCTGCAGGATGTCGTTCGGCCGCGACTCACCGAGCAGGTTGTCGACGTAGAGCGAGCGCATCGAGGACATGCCGCCCATGCCGGTGCCCTGGGTGTTGGCGACCAGGCTCGGGTGCACCCAGCTCATCAGCTCGGCCGGACTGAAGCCGGAGCTGATGAACGCGTCGACAGTGCAGACGACGTTCCAGAGCGCAACGCGGTCAACGGAATTCGCCATCTCGGCGGAGATGCCCCAGATGGTCGGATCCCAGCCGGTGGGGATCTGGCCGCCGACGGTGCGCGACAGCTTGGCCTTGCGCGGCACCCGAATCTCGGTGCCCGCCTTGCGAGTCACCACCCAGTCGGCCGAATCGGCGACCGGAACGATGACCGTGTGCTCGGGGTCGGCCTCGTGGAAGGCGCGGGCCTCGGCCTCGCCGCCGACCGTGAAGGTGAGGTCCTGGTCGAGGAACACCGACGTCATCAGCGGCGCGGTGTTGTCGATCATTGCGCCGTCGTCGCCGTAGCGGCGTACGCCGCAGCGGGCGACCACGGTGTCGTGGTACTTCTCGGCCAGCTCGTGTTCGGGTACGTAGTCACCGGATTCGGCGTCGTACCAGCCGGGCTTGGGGTCGTTCTCCCACGTGACCAGGCCGGTGGTCCAGGCGAGCTCGAGCACGCCCGCGGCCGAGAGCTCGTCGTCGACCTCCATCTCGAACCGGGTGCGCGCCGAGCCGTAGGGGCCGAGCTCGCCTGCACCGACGATCACCACCATGTCCGCGAGATCTGTGCTGACCGTGCCCCATTCGGGGACAGGAAGCACCGAGGACATGGTCGGCGGCGCGGGCAGCGCCGAAATCGTCACGCCGGCCTCAGCTGTCGCCTCGTCGGCCGCCGCCTGCTCCGCAGCCTGCTTGGCCAGCGCGGGCAGATCGAGCTTGGCACTGGCCAATCCGCCGGTCAGGTCGATCTGCTGCGGGCCTGCCAGGGTGACCTGGCGAGCGCGCGAGGTGCACCATTTGAGCAGCTCGTCGGCCATCTCGGCGGTGGACCAGGTCTGCACGCCTGCCTGCTCGACGGCCGCGACCATCGGGTCGTTGTGGCCCATCAGGCCGGTGCCGCGCACCCAGCCGATCAGCGCGTGCACCAACGTGACCCGGGTTGACCACGACTTCTCGGCCCGCCACTTGGTGACCACCGCGTCGAGGGCCGCCTTGGCTTCGCCGTAGGCGCCGTCGCCGCCGAAGAGGCCGCGGTTGGGCGAACCCGGCAGCACCACATGCAGTTTCGCGTCGACATCATGGTCGGCGCCGAGGATGGACAGGCCACCGATCAGCCGCTCGACCGACCAGAGCAGCACGCGCATTTCCATTTCCGCGCGGGCCCCCGCGTCGGAGAGGTCGCCTGCCACCCGCGGCGCCGCGAACGGCAGCAGCATGGTCGGCGTCATCGCGTCCTTGGTCTTGATCTTCGCGCCGCCCGCGTTGTCGACCTGTTCGGTGCCGACCCAGTCGATGAGCGCGTCGATGTCCTGGTAGGACGCCATGTTCGCGGGCACGATCCAGAGGGCGGCGCCGTGGCGGGCGTTGTCCCGGTACAGCTTCCGGTAGAAGCCGAGCCGCTCGTCGTCCAGGCGCGAGGTGGTGACCACCACGGTCGCGCCGCCGCCGAGCAGCCGCCCGGTGACCGCCGCCGCGATGGAACCCTTGCTGGCGCCGGTGATCACCGCGATGTCCGAGGACCACTGGCCCGGCTCCTCGGTGCTCGCCGCGGCAACGGCGATCTGCTCGTAGACGCCTGCCAGCACCGAGCGTGCCTCGTGCTTGGCCCGCTCGCGCCACCAGTTGGCCTGCGCGGCAACGGCTTCGCCCGCACCAACGTAGCCGCTCAGTGGCAGCTCCGCGGTCTCGGCGTCGTCGCCGAGCCACAGCCTGGCCAGGTCCTCGCGGGCGGTGGCCCAGCGGTCGTCGAGCAGGACGGCCTTGCGGGCGTCGAACGCGGGAGCGACCAAACGCGGCCAGTCCGAACCCAATTCGGCCGCGACCAGGTTGACGAGCGAGTCGTCGGTGGCCTCGGGTGCGGAGATCTGCTCGGTCAGGCCGAGCTGCTCGAGCACCACCCTTGCCGCCGTGGCGAGCACGCCGTCGCGGCCGGTGATCTGCTCGGTGAACTCGCCGAGCGCGGCAGCGTCGACGGTGCCACCGCCACCACCACCGGCCGAAGGCAGCGAGACCGCGACACCGCGACGGGCCGCGACGGCCTGCACGGCGGCGTCGATGGCCGCGTCGACCGAGGCGCCGTCGCTCAGTGCGCCGGAGACCAGCCCGCCGAGGTCGCCACCGCGGACGCTGGCGCCTTCGCGGGTGCCGAGGGAGACCTCGGCGATGACATGGCTGCCCCAACCGTCGCCGAGCTGCCACACCTTTGTGACACGCTCAGCGATGGCGGCCGGGCGCTTGCCCGACGGTCCGAACACCTTGCGCAGGTGATCGCCGATCGAATCGGAGAGCACCGAGCCGAACGGCTTGTAGGTGCGGGCCAGCCGCTCCACCGTGGCCGACAGCGCGCCCATGTCCGCGTCGGCGGCACCGTCGATGGCGCCGAGCGAGAGCTCGGAGCCGAGGTCGACGAGCAGCTGGTTGCGGCGCGAAGAGACACCGTCGCACAGGCCCTCGATGGTGTCGACCGGGCCGATCTGGTCCAGCCGCAGCTTGGTCCAGAGCGCGATGAGCACCCGGGTGGCGTCGGCGGCGGTGAACACGATGTCGTCCGGACGCGGGCCACCGGTCGGGGCTGCCGCCGGAGCAGCGGCCACCGGTGCGGCCTGCGGTGTGGCCGAAGCGGTTACGACGACCTCGTCGGCAGGCTCGTCGACCGGCGCGGGATCGGTGTCGGTGGCGTACACGACGCCTGCCTCGCGCTCGATGTTGAGCACCTCGACCGTCGCGCCGCTGAACGCGGGCAGCTTCAGTGTCTGGCTGGCCAGGTTCGCCACGGTCGGCGTTGCGCCCAAACCGATTTCGACGAACCGCTCCACCCCGAGGCCGCCGTGCGCGGCGTCGGTGAACAGCAGGTCCTGGGTCTCGATCCAGCGCACCGGGCTGGCGAACTGCCAGGCGAGCAGTTCGATCAGCACCACGCGGCACAGGTCGGCCGGACGGGCCGCCCACGACTCGAAGTCGTTGAGCACCTCGGCAAGTGGCTCCGAGGGCACCAGATCCGCGATCTCCTGGATGAATGCGCGCTCGAGCGAGAACGGGCGCGGCACCAGGTTCGGGATGTAGCGGCCGACCAGGATCTCCGGGTGCAGGTCCTCGGGCAGCAGCTGGGCGAGCTTGGTCCGGAACTCGGGAACACCCTTGCGCAGCACCGTCGAATGGAACGGCACGTCGATGCCGGGCACCAGGATGAACGCCCGCTTGCCGCCGAATTCGGCACGGCGCCGGTCGATCTCGGTCTCCAGTGCTTCCAGTCCGGCCACCGTGCCCGCGATCGCATACTGCGAGCCGCGCAGGTTCAGGTTGACGACCTCGAGGAACTCGCCGGTCTGCGCGCCGATGCCGGAGACGAAACCGATCACCTCGTCATCGGGCAGCCCGATCTGCGAGGGACGGATGGCGGCCATCCGATAGTTGCTGCGGCCCTGCGCATCACGCGGCACCAGCTCGTGCATCGCGGATCCACGCTGGAACACCACCTCGAGCACCGCCTCCAGCGGCAGCACCCCGGCGACCGCGGCGAGCGCGTTGTACTCACCGACCGAGTGCCCGGCCAGCATGGAGCCCTCGACGAAGGCGCCTGCCTCGCGCAGCTCGGCAACCTGAGCGACACCGAGCACCGCCATGGCGACCTGGGTGAACTGGGTCAGGTGCAGCACGCCGTCCGGGTGCCGGTGCTCGACACCGCGGGCCTTGAGGTAGGTCGGGTTGTCGCGGACAACGGCCAGGATGGAGAAGCCGAGCGCGGCCCTGGTGTGCTTGTCGGCGCGCTCCCAGATCGCCTTGGCGGCCTTCGAGCGGGTGCGCGCGTCCAGGCCCATGCCCTTGCGCTGGATGCCCTGGCCGGGGAACGCGTAGACGGTCCGCGGCGCGGCGGTGCGCCCGGTCGCGGTCATCACCAATTCGCCTGCGGCACGGCAGGATATCTCGACGATCTCGGCGCCCGCGTCGACCGCGATCCGCTCGACGCGCACGTCGATCTGCGCGCCGGGGCGAACCATGCCGAGGAACCGGGTGGTCCACGCCGTCACGGTCCGCGCGGGGACCGTACTCGACGGGTCGATCGCCGATACCGCGTGCTGCGCGGCGGCCGAGAGCCACATGCCGTGCACGATCGGGCTGCCGAGCCCGGCGAGCTTGGCGGCGGAATCGCTGGTGTGGATCGGGTTGTGGTCGCCGGAGACCGCGGCGAACGCGTGCATGGCGCGCGGCGCGATCATGGTGACATCGCGCCTGCGGCGGCGCGGGGTGTCGATGGCGGCCTCGGACACGGTGCCCGCCGCGCGCGGCGGATCGGTCAGCTCGCCCGCTCCGTTGCGGCCGCGGATGGCGAAACGCTCGACGAGCGTGGCGACCTTCGGCATGGACAGGCCGGTTTCCGGCTTGTCCAGCATGCCGGTGATCTGCACCCGCACCTCGACCACGCGGCCGAGATCGGTGTCGAGCGCCTCGCCCGCGGTCGCGCGCACCACCAGAACACTGGGGCTGGTCGGCAATTCGCCGGCCAGCTCGATCTGGTGGTCCAGGTGGACCAGGTCGAGCATGCCCTCGATGACGCCGACGCCGTCCGCGGCGCGTGCCTCGCCGAGCACCGCGAACACCGCGGGCCAGCAGGCGCCGACCAGGACGTCGGGCGCGGTGCGGCCGAGCGTGCTCAGCGCCGCGGGCAGGCCGGAACCGGTGACGCCTGCGTGATCGGCGATGAGGTCCGGGGTCCACGCGATGTTCAGGTGCGCGGTCCCGCCCTTCACCTCGGGCAGCGACTGCCCGGCGGCGACGGCGAGCAGCGCGGTCATCGACTCGTGTGCGTCGGCAACGGTGACGACGGGGGCGCCGCCGTTGAAGGTGGTGGTCGGCACGGTGATGCGGATGCGAACGACGTTGCTGCCCAACAGCGGGACAGTCAGCTCGACGTAGGCGTTGTCGGCGTCCGGGCCGGTGGTCTCGGTGAGCGTTGCCCCGCTCGGCGGGTGCACGGCGCCCTTGCCGTCCACGGTCCAGTCGGCGTGGTCGCCGAGCCGGTGCACCGGGTTGACGGTGGTGCGTCCGGCCCATTCGATGTCCGGCGCGGCAAGCACCGTGTCGATCGGGCCGGTGGTCACGCCTGCGACGCGTCGGGCGTCGACGGCCGCAGGCACGAGGCCGGCGCGCACCAACGAGTATGCGGTGTCCTGCTCGAAGCGGTCGAGCAGTTCGCCGACCGGCTCGTCGACGCGGGTGATGCCCGCGACGGCGACGGTGCCGGGGATGACGCAGACCTGATCGGCCGAGTAGCGCGGATCATGGGCCTGCCACAGCGAATCCGAGCGCCACCAGCGGCGCACATCGCCGTCGACGACAGGAACGAAGTTGACCGGCTTGCCGGGGGTCTTGCACAGCGAGACGAAGAACGGAACGTCGGCCGGGTGCAGCAGGGTGTGCTCGGCGGCCGGGTACTGCTCCTTCAGCGCGCACAGTGCGGCGACCGGGTTTTCGAACGCGGTGTCGTCGGCGAACAGCGTCGGGATCTCGCCGCGGTCGGCCGGGTGCAGGCGAGATTCGGTGCGGCGCATCATCTCCGCGAACCGGTCACGCCAGGTGATGTCGAGCCACACCGAGCGGGTGGCGTCGGCGATCGCCTCGCCGAGGTCGGTGCCGCAGTCGAAGTCCTTGCGGCGGTCGAGACCGACGGCCAGCTCGACGTAGCGCTCGAGCCAGTCCTGGTAGGTCATCGACGCCACATCGCCGAAATACGGCTTGGCCGTAGCGTTCATGGCCGCGATGATCTCCTCGCGGCGGGCCGCGACGGCGTCGGCGTCACCGGCGACCTCGTCGAGCAGGCGGCCGGTCCGCGAGGCGGCGTTGTCGATCTCGTGGATGTCGGCGCCCAATTGGCTGCGGCCCGATGCCATTCCGCCGGACGCGGTGCCCGCGCCGACCCAGTCGGGGGTGCCAGGGGTATCGACGAGCAGCTGCTTGACCTCGGGGGCGGTGGTCGCCTCCAGCGTGGCCATCGCCGCGGTGCCGACCAGCACACCGTCGAGCGGCATCACCGGGTACCCGAGCGCTGCGGCCCACTCACCGGTGAGGTATTCCGTTGCGCGCTCAGGGGTTCCGATGCCGCCGCCGACGCAGACCACCACGTTCGAGTGGTTGCGCAGTTCGGCGTAGGTCTCGATCAGCAGGTCGTCCAGGTCTTCCCAGGAGTGGTGCCCGCCTGCCTTGCCGCCCTCGATGTGCATGATCACCGGGTAGTCCGGCACCTCGGCGGCGATCCGCAGCACGGCCCGGATCTGGGCGACGGTGCCCGGCTTGAAGGCGACGTGTGAGATGCCGACCTCGGTGAGCTCACCGATCAACGCCACGGCCTCTTCGAGCTCCGGAATGCCCGCGGTGACAATGACTCCGTCGAACGGGGCGCCCGCGGTGCGGGACTTCTGCACCAGGCGCTTGCCGCCGAGCTGCAGCTTCCACAGGTAGGGGTCGAGGAACAGCGAGTTGAACTGGACCGCGCGGCCCGGCGCCAGCAGCGTCTTCAACTCGGCAACCCGGTCGGCGAAGATCTGCTCGGTCACCTGGCCGCCACCGGCCAGCTCCGCCCAGTGGCCCGCATTCGCCGCGGCCGCAACGATTTTCGCGTCAACGGTGGTCGGCGTCATACCGGCGAGCAGGATCGGCGAGCGTCCGGTGAGCCGGGTGAACGCGGTCTCCACCACGATCCGCCCGTTCGGCAACCGGACCGGGCGGGGTGCGAAGGTCTGCCACGGCGCTGCCGTCTCCGGTGCGGCGCCAGGGGTGAGCAGGCTGCGCTGCCCGGTCCTGGTCGCGGCGGCCACCATGCCGACGCCGGTGCCCTTGAGCGAGCCGCCGGTGACGCGGGACAGCAGATCGCCGGGGCCCATGTCCAGAATCCATTGCGCGCCAGCGGCAACGACGCCGTCGACAACCTCAACCCAGTCGATCGGATCGACCAGGATCTCCTGGGTGAGCGCGCCCGCCAGCGCCGCGTCAACGCCACACTGGTTCGCCCACGAGGTCACCAGGTCGACCGTGTCGGCCAGGGCCGGGTGGTGGAACGCGACGTCGACGAGAACATCCTCGAAGACCGGCGCGAAGATCGCGCCACCGCGCGCCTTGGCCTCGCGCTCGCGGGCCTGTTCGTCATGAATCCGGGCGCACGCCTGACGCACCCGCTCCAGCTGGGCGGGCGGGCCCGAGAGCACCGCGCGCCTGCGTCCGTTGCGGATCGAGACCACCGCGGCCGCGGCCGGGTCGACGCCATCGGACACCTCGGCGACGACGGCACGCAGCTGCTCGGGGTCAACGTTCGACACGGCGACCATCGGCGAACGCTCGCCGATCGGCATCAGTCCACGCCTGCGGGCCACCAAACCGGCCGCCGCGCCGATCAATTGGCCGATCGCCAGGATCTCGGCGTCGCGCTGCCCGCCGGACTCGACGGCCGTGGCCGCCAGCCTGCCCTGCGAGTGCCCCACAATCGCCACTGGCGCGTGCTCGGCCGCATCCAGACCCTGGAGCCGCAGCGCCCGCACCGCGGCCAGCTGCGAGAGCAGCACGCCGGGCATCGATACCGCCGCAGAGCGAAGCACCTGCGGGGACGGAGCCGCCGAGATCTCGCCCTGGTCGGTGTCGACCAGTTCGTCTTCCAGCATCCAGCCGATCGGGTCGAAGCCGACCGGCCTGACCACGAGCAGTTGGGCCGCAACGGGTTCGAGCAGCGCTTCCGCCTCGTTGACCAGTGCGGTCAGTTCGGGCTCCAGCGCGCTGTCACGGCCGATCTCTTCCAGTTCGTCGAGCCACTGGGCGCCCTGTCCGCCGAAGGCAAGCGCGTACGGGATGCCGCTCAGCAGTCGATCCAGCAGAGGCGCCCTGGTTCCGCCCGCTTGGGCGGATGCGACCACCTTCGCGCTCTGTCCGGTACCGGTCTCGGTGCTCTCGTTGATCGTCAAGTCGGTTCGACTTCCTTCTCCTGGCGACATGCCCGCCGAGGCACGTCGCTCCCTCCGGTGCGCAGGTGTTCCTCAGCGTTGGGGCCTGATAACGGCGAGGATTCCACAGAATCATGAGGAAATCCTCACGTTTGCTCGCCGCCTAAGGCTCTACCGCCGAGTATTTAGGTACGTGCGTACCAGAATTGCGGCGAACATGACCCTCCCTCATGTTTGAAGCCGCTGGTCTGCCCGGTTACTAACGCGTACGAAACATGAGCGCTCCTCATGTTGACAGTTATCAAATCGTTATAATCCCTGGTAGGGTTACTCGTCAGTACGCCACGCCCGCCCGGAGCTTCGCGAAGTCGGTCAAGCCCGGTAGAGTTTGCACGGTCGTACCATCACGCGCGAGTGGCGAAATTGGCAGACGCGCCAGATTTAGGTTCTGGTGTCCACGGACGTAGGGGTTCAAGTCCCCTCTCGCGCACCCACGGCGCCCCTCGGGGCGCCACCGCGGAACCCGCACCCGAGTGCTCGGGACTCACCCCGCAATACCGCACTGAACTGCAAAGACTCTTCGGAGCACGCTCCGCGGCCGCTCAGCGCTTACTTCCGTCCCGAATCAATGGGCCACGATCCGCCTTCCGGGCGACGATTCCGTAGACCCACTGATGGTCAGCGACGGACAGACTCGTCGCCTACCCACCGCCCCTACCCCGTTGGTAGCGCTCCCCTATGACCGCGACCACGTACCGGCGTGTCGCTCATCATCGATGCTCACCAATTCCCCATCCAGCACACCCCGAGCAGACTAGGATGATTGCCCAAAAATCGCCCACCGTCGGTTTCGCCCTCTATGTCCCGCTTCGAATAGTCCCCCGACCGTTCAGTTTCCTGATCGGGCCCGCGATCTCAGTCACGCTCCTGCCCCTACCAGTGAACTGTCGGCGATGACCCGATGGGTGCTGGCGCCTATCCCGAACCCCACCGCGGTACCCGGCGACCACCCCGACGCAAGGACTCCGACTCGTCCGATCTGAGGGCAGGGTCGGTGCCCGGCCACATCGTGCGGCGCTGTCTCACCGTTCGCCGGGTGTCGTGGTGCAGGTTCCGGTCGCGGGCACACCACGCAATCGTTGATCCAGCCAATCCATGGTGGCGCCATAGGAGCTGACGTAGGCGGCCAGATGATCACCGCCGACGATATTCGAAGTCGCCGCAACACCCAGCGCACATTGGTCGCGCCAGAGCTGCGCTGCCTCGGACGCGGGAATCCACGGATCATGGACACCGTGGTAGACGAACAGCGGTACTCCCGATTTCCGGCCGTCCATACTCAGATGGTGGAAGATTGCCTCGGCCGCTCTACTGTCGAGCGGCTTGTCGATGTTCGCCACCGCATCGAACGGGATCGGCATTACGCCGAGAGCACCGAAGCTACCGCTGCAGTTTTCCTTGAGGGGTGACGTCGCCACCCATTGCGCCGCATGGTTCATCAGGCCGAGGATTTCGGGATGTTCCCGGCCGAGTGCGAGCACGGTGGTGAGGACGAACGCGGAGATATAGGAACCGTCGAAAGCGTGCGCGAACCGGCGATAGTCGGTGATCAACCCGCCGAAGCTCGCACCGCCGAAATGCGGGACCAGTTCCGGCGCGTATTCCTGCACCAGCATGGCTGCGGCATGCGAAGCAATGGCACCGCCGGAGTACCCGGTCGAGGCGAAATTGCTCTCGCCGAACTGATCAGGGGCGAAATTGCGGACCGCGCGGATGGAGTCGAGCAGGTTGTGTCCGGCGACCGTCGGCTCCGAATACGCCATCAGGGGGCCCTCGTGGTCGGGGATGACCAGCGCGTAGCCATGCTCAAGCGCCCAGCTGGTCGGCGACGGTGTGAAGTCGTTGCCGGTCGGGACTTCCATGCCATGGGAGAGCACGTAACCAGGGGTGCAGCGCTTGTTCAGCGCGTTGGTGGCCGGTGCGTTCACCAGGATGGGCTGGCTGCCGGGCGCGGTCCATCGGGTGGAAGGAAGCACCAGTGTCGCGGTGCCGATGGATGGCTCACCCGCAGAGTTGGTGGTGCGGAATTTCAGCAGAGTGGCGCGGGAAATGGTGGTGAGGTTCAGCAGGAGCATCGTCGGTGTTGCGGTCGCCGTGACGTCTCGCCACTCCAGAATGTCGCCAGGCGCATAACGGGCGAGATCCGCGGGCCAAGTATCGAACAGTGGGTCACCGGTCGGTGCGGACTGCAGCGCTTTCCAGAGCATCGTCAGTTCTTGCGGCAGATCACTCGGCGCCCCGAGAGGCTTTGCCGCTTGCGGCAGCATTTTCGTCGGGGCGGGAATATGGGTATCGATCCACTGCTGGAATGGGTTCGGACCCTCCTCGCCGCGCATGGACGGGTCGGATGATGTCGAATATTCCGGCGTATCAACCTCAGCTCGGGCCGGTATCTGCCCGGTAGTAATGGAAAGACCCAGAACCATGGTCGCCACAGTCAGCAGATGCTTCACGGGTCATCAAATTACGTCATCAATGCGCGCAAACGTGAGATTTACGGATCCCTGCAATTCCGCGCGGTTCGAGGCAGCCGGACGCCGCGATCCGAAGATTTGTGACGGCCCGAGATCATCCCGGAACATTGGCGGCAGCAGCAACTCAACAATTGCGGAGAAGCGCATCCTATGCGGACACACGCTGCTGTCCGCCGCTCCCGGCGGCCGGAAACCCAGTTCCCGACGCCGGCAACGTCGCCAAGGCCGACTGGTTCGTTGTCGATCGGTGGTGTCCTGAAAGGTGGGAGATGTGACCTTGTGGCCATGGCGGACGGCCGTGACATATTGGGGGCATGCGAACTCGACGGGTGCTCTTCGTCACGTACCCGGGAATGCACAGCCTGGATCTGACCGGTCCGCTGGAAGTGTTCGTCAATGCGAACGACTATGCGCCGGCGGGGCTGCGCAGTCCCGCATACGACGTGGCCACCGGGAGCCTCGGCGGCTTGCCGGTGCGGACCTCCAGTGGCTTGCAGATCACCCCCGACGTCGATCTCGCCACCGTCGCGGACCTCGACATGCTGGTCGTCCCCGGCGGACTACAAGGAGGCCTGCCCGACCCGCCGGTCATCGAATGGCTACGTCGTCACGGCTCCCGTGCGCGGCAGTTGGTTTCGGTATGCACAGGTACATTTTTGCTAGCTGAGGCCGGTCTGCTGGCGGGTCGCCGGGTTACCACGCATTGGGCCAAATGCGAGCAGCTGGCTGCCGAATATCCTGACCTGCACGTGCTGCCCGAGCCGATCTTCGTGCGCGAGGGCGCCGTTGCGACCTCGGGCGGGGTGACTGCGGGCATCGACCTGGCGCTTGCGCTGGTCGAGGAGGACTGCGGCCGAGATACCGCATTGGCCGTCGCCAGGGACATGGTGATGTTCCTCCGGCGACCAGGAGACCAGTCGCAGTTCAGCGTCCAGTTGGCGACGCAGATGGCCCAGCGACGACCGGTCCGCGACGTGCAGCAGTGGATCGCCGAGCATCCCGAAGCGGATTTGTCGTTGGCCGCCCTCGCGCGACGGGCCAGCATGTCGCCGCGCCACTTCACGAGGGCGTTTTCCGCCGAGGTCGGGATGTCCCTGGACGCTATGTGGAGCGGGTGCGCATCGAAGCGGCGCGGCGTCGGCTCGAGGACACCAGGGACAGCGTCGAAGCGACCGCCCGCGCCTGCGGATACGGCACACCCGAGGCGATGCGCCGCGCATTCGTCCGTGCGCTCAGCGTCAGCCCGGCCGAGTACCGGCGCCGGTTCCAGCCGATGCACCCACAGCGGGTAGGCACGACCTCAGCGATTCGCGTGGACCGCTGGGTTCGGCTACTGTCGGCGACGATCGCGTATAGGGTTCCGCGCGCACACCGCTTCAGCGACAACACAATCAGGTGTGCGTGGACTGGACCGAGCTACGCCTCGGCGGCCCGGGAACTGGCCGGACCGCCGACATCTGAAGGGATAAAAGCCTGGAGGACTCCACTGTGCTGCCCCGGCGACGGGGCCGAATGACAGAGAGTCGTCCGAATCATGGCTGTTGCCTTCGTATCACCGCTCGTTGCCGTTCCCTCCCTCTCCGGCATCTCCGCCGCCATCCTGGCCGCCACCCTCGCCGCTGCGCTGCTGCACGCCAGCTGGAACGCGATCGCACACTGGATCCCCGACAAGATCGCCGCGATGACCCTGGTGCCGCTCGGTTGTGTGCTCGCAGCTATTCCGTTGATAGGCATCGCAACTGGCCCCAGCCCGAGTAGCTGGCCGTACCTGGCCGTCTCGGCAGTGCTGCACACCCTCTACAACGGTCTACTGATGCTGTCCTACCGACTCGGTGATCTCAGCCAGACCTATCCCCTGGCGCGGGGCACCGCACCGCTGGTCGTCACCGTTGCCGCAGCCGTCCTGCTCGGCGAAACACCACGCGCAGGACAGTTCGTCGGTGTGCTGTTGATCTCGGCAGGCCTGGTCTGCCTGGTGTGCTGGGGCCATCGCACCAACCCGAGCCGACCAAGCGCCATCGCCGCCGCGCTGGCTACCGGCGTGGTCATCGCCTCCTACACCGTCGTCGACGGGATCGGTATCCGACTGGCGCACAGCACACTCGGCTACATCGCATGGCTGATGCTGCTTGGCCAGGTCGCGATCCCGTTCCTGGTTTTCTGCCGGTACGGGCGCGGGTTGGGCGCGCGGATCCGACCCGTCTGGCACATCGGCCTGACCGGTGGACTGCTCAGCATCGCGGCTTACGGGTTGATCCTGTGGGCGCAAACCCGCGGTGCCCTGGCCGAGATCGCCGCGCTGCGGGAAACCAGCATCATCGTCGCCGCGATCGTCGGCACCACATTGTTCGGAGAAAAGTTCGGCGCCCCACGGATACTCGCCACCTGCACGGTCACCGCTGGAATCGCCCTCATGTGCCTCACATGAGCCGGACACATCCGCTGTCTTCGACCGCCCCATGAGTGCTGGCGCTCTGGTCACAGTGGCCGGAAGCTCCGGTCGACAGAGGAAGCCGCGGCCGCTGCGATGATCTCCGTGAGCACGGCGCGAACGGTGGCGACCTGGTCGGCGCCGGTTCGGGCGATGAGCTGATTTTCGTAGTCGGCGTGGAACTTGCGGACCGTGCCGAGGACGTCACGGCCTCGATCGGACAGGTGCAGGATTTTGGCGCGCTTGTCCGCAGGGTCCGGTCGACGCTCGACGTATCCGTGCCGGACCATCTCGTCGACCACCTTGGCAGCGCCCTGCGCGGTGATGCCCAGCTGTCCGGCCAATTGGGTTGCGGTGAGCGGGCTTTCGGCTAGCGCGCGGAGTGTGTAGCCGTAGGAAGCGCCGGTCAGCTGGTAGCCGTGCGCGGCGAGATGGGCGTGCAGCTGCTGCACGAATCCTTGATAGGCCTGTCCGAGCATGACTCCGAAATCCATCCTTGACGCTCCCGCCTCAATATGTTCAACTCTAGTTGAACACCTTAGTTGAATATCTGGAGATACACCATGCCCCTCATCAAGTCCGCCGACGCGCCAACCTTCGAGGCCCCACTCATGACCGCCGTCGGCCTCGCCGCGCCGAGCCGGGGCGCCACCGAGAACAGCGTCTGGCGCTTCACCATGCACCCCGGCAATCCCGGCCACGCTCATGCGGTGTCGCGGGAAGAGATCTTCGTCGCTGTGTCCGGGAGTGCCCGCGTCACCATCGACGGCGAGACCCGCGACTTCCGCGGCGGCGACGCGCTGGTGGTTCCGGCAGGAACCGTTTTCAGCATCGCCGTGCCGGGCGACGAACCGTTCGAGGCCGTGGCCATCCTGCCTGTCGGCGCATACGCCCAGGCGCCAGGAGGCGACCCGGTCAGCCCGCCCTGGGCCCAATAGTCCACTCCACCAAACGATTTCACGGGAGACCACATGCCACTCATCACCGCCGCCGAAGCCCCCCGCTTCGAGAACGAGCACGCGAGCTTCATCGGCCTTGCCGCGCCGAGCCGCGGTTCCACCGAGAACTGCGCGTGGCGGCTCACCATCAAGCCTGGTGTCGATGCCCCGCCGCACGCCCTCGATCGCGAGGAGATCTTCGTCGCCCTGTCCGGCGCGATGACCGTGACCATGGACGGTGAAAGCTTCACTGTCGCAGCTGGAGACGCCCTCATCGTGCCTGCCCACCAGCAGTTCGCCATGGCCAATCCCCACGACGAACCCTTCGAAGCGGTCGTCGTGCTACCCGTCGGCGGACAGGGCCTCATCCCGGGCCAGCCGCCGGTCATCGCGCCGTGGGCGCGCTGACCGACCGGCTGCGGGACCTGACCCGCCCGTGCCGGGTTTCCACGCATGGGAGGCCGGTGATCTTCGTGCGAAGGTAAGTCGGCCGTATTCATCCCAGCTCGAGGGGCTTCGACAGCCATGACCGCATCGCACCGGATCGGCAGTGTCACCGCCGAGCAGACCGGCGCGGCGGCGCAGTACGTCGCCGATCTGGGCGATGTCACCTCGCCCGATCCGGGGCTGCGGTCGGTAGTCGATCCCGTCGCGGCGGCGGCGCTGATCCGAAATGAGCTCTTGTCGCGGCTCGAGGCCCTGCTCGGGGCGTACTCCGGTGATCCGGTGGTGTTCCTGTCCGGCGGCGTCGATTCGATTCTGGTCGCAGCGGCGTTGGCGCACCTCGGAATTCGTCCGCAAGCGATCACGATGGTGACCGCCGAAGGCACCGATCGAGCGAACGCGCAGGCCGCGGCGTCCGCGCTCGGCTTGCCGCACGAGATCGTCGAATTGGACCAGGCCGCGTTGGTTGTGTTGGCGGGCGAGGCGATCGCGCGGCTCGGCATTCCCGAGCTGTGGTCGGTCTCGTACGCCATCCCGCTTCTCGCCGCGAGGCCGGTGCTCGACCGACTCGGCGAGGTGGGTGCGATCCTCACCGGCAGTGGCGCCGACGTCATTCTCGGCGGCGGAAAGACACCGCGGCACCCCATCGACTCGCCACCGGCGCGGCACGACGTCGACCAGATGATCCGGAAGCAGGTGGCGAGCAGCTTCAGCTACTACCGGCTCGTCCCCGACTTCTACCCCCTGGTTCTCGACGGATACGCGGATCGCTTCGTGCGGGTATTTCAGACGGTCCGATTCTGGGAAGTCGCCGCGACTTTCGCGCCGCAGGCGCTCTTTCGCACCAATGACGACCAGGTGATCGACAAGCTGTGCCTCAGAATCGCCTGCGAGCAACTGCTCCCCGAATCCGTCAAATCGCTTGCCTGGACCAAGAAATCCCCATTCCAACGATCAGCGGGGATCATGGACGCACTCGCCACCGCCGCACGAAGATTCGCGGCCACTTTGCCGGGCGCGCACACCCACCGGGATCCGATGGCCGAGCCGTACGAAGACGTCGCGTCACGCCTTTTCCTCGCACTGCTCGCCGATACCGCTACTGCGGGTAAGTGATTCGTCCGGTCCGCTGCCTACGGCAGCACTCCCGGCGATTACTGCCCAGGCTGCGGCGATGACGTCGATCTCCAGCAGCCACCGATCGCCGCCGGGATCGAATCCGGGTCGTGCGCAATCATTTCCATGCTCGCCAACCTATACGCGCAGGCCGGGGACCGTTTGTCAGCGCGGAGAAGATGAGCAGGGCGGCCGAAAACTATTGTCGCTCTGCCGAGTCCACAAATCGGATGCCGAGGTCCTCGAGGATGCTACGCGATGGAATTCCCAGCACGTTGTCCACTCGCATGGCCCACACCGACTCCACCCTTCGGACGAGATGCGTCGCATCCGTCAAGGGGGGATTGGGCTGACCATCGACAAAGCGAAGCCCCACACCCGGCACGTTTTCAACGTTGAGCTCGTGATCATCCGTCAGAAGGATGCCGCGCGCTCCAGGTTCTCGGAACATGTGGCGCAAGCCGTTCATGTCTACTCGAGTGAATTCCTGTCCCCAGGCCAGTGTCGTTTGGACGTGATAGAACCCGTCGGGAAGCTTCTCTGCGACCGGCCCGGCCTCGACATCGAATCCACGTCGCCGCAATTCATGCGCGTTGGCGACGCTGATGCAATTGTTCGCCCAGCGGGGATCATGCTCGTTATATCGAGGGTTGACTCGGTGGAGACTGTCGTCTATTTCCCGATTGATACTGGCAGCAGACGACCCATCGAACCAGTCGAAATTGGCAGTGGGAGGTGTCGTAACGTGCAATGCCGCTGTTGCCATTGCTGGATTGCGATACCAATCCTCGGCGGCACGCTGATACGACGCACTTGGCCCGTCCACATCGCCGACAACGTGCAGGGCGCTCTTGACCCGCACAGACACGTGGTCTCGGTACAGATGGACCAGCGCCCCGCCAAACCGATCGGTCATTGCGGTAGTTATCTGGACCGTCGCATCACTCAACGCGGAGACGGCACGGTTGATCCCGGTCATGCTATTGCCGCATCGGATGCACTTCGGACATACCGCCCACCTTCACCTCCCCAGCACACTTCCGGTGTTCGAGCTTGTGCCGGACCTACCTGCTGTACAGGCAACTGTACGGTGCACGAACAAGTTGCACTCTCAACAATCCCAGAAGCGGGAACGAGCCCCGTCGACCTCGATGTCGACAGGACCGGTCAACCGGGTTGTCTGCGACTCACCCCGCGGTGCGCGGCAAAGAGAGGACCGCAGCTCCCTGCCCGTAGGCGTCATCGAGCAGACCGAGATCGAGCATCTCGTGCGCGATCGTGTTCGCCGCGTAATCCATTCCCGCCGCGCGCAATTCACGGATCCGCTGATAGAGCACTTCCACGCTGCCAACCTGTGCGGCAATGTCCGACAGATCAGCCGGACGCTTACGAAAATCTCTGAACGAGCACACTGACATTGAACTTTTCACCCTTCCTGCCGCACGACCCGTGCCCACACTGGGCAACACGCTTGTCGGGTACTACCGACAGTCCTCCGGTAGGTAGGCGTATGGCATCGGTAGGCGCAATCACCGTTATGCCCGATATGCCTATTGGCGGTTGTTCCCCGGTCAGGAGCACCTCCGCCCCACCATCGAGCCGAATTGGTCACGGGCCCAGAAAAGGGAGACCGGACGAAAATCCCTATGCTTAGGACGGAAGCAATCCGCAGATACTATGCGCTTCCCGCGCCAGGGAGCAGCGCTGCCGGCGACCAGCATTCGACATGTCCCCGACTGGCCGCGTCCCCACCCAGCGGCAGGAACCACCTCCCAGAACTGGCAAGCACCACCACCTGGCGGATCGGTACCGTCGGATCCCAGCGATTTCGAAGTGTGTGATGTCAGGGTAAGGGGTTGTTGTGACGGACGCTGAGTTGCCCGCACTGCTGCACAGTCTGTTGCGCGCGGTCGGAAACCGCCCGGACGACATCGCACTGCGGATGCACCTGGCGACGTTACTGATGAACGCGGGCCGATCCGCGGAGGCGGTCGCCCACTGCTCGGCAGTGCTGCAATGCGATCCAGGAAATTCTGCCGCGATCGACCTGCTCGCCACTGCCGCCTCCCGCCTGCATATCGAATTCGGCGACGTCGTGACTCCGTCCGAGTTCGACTGGCACGCAGCCGAAGCCGAGATGGCCGACATCGCCCAGCCGACGGTCGCCGATCTCGAGTGGCCCGAAAGCCTGCTGGCCGACGTCGGCGGCCTCGACGGTGTCAAACAGCGCCTCGAGCTCACCTACCTCACTCCGATGCGAAATCCCGACCTGCGCAAGGTGTATGGCCGCGGCCTGCCTGGTGGCTTGCTGATGTACGGGCCGCCGGGATGCGGAAAGACCTTTCTGGCCCAGGTTGTCGCCGGCGAGCTCGGCGCCCGCTTCTACCCGATCGCGATGTCCGATGTGCTCGGGGCCGCGATCGGCGGCGAACAGAATCTGCACGAGGTATTCGAGGTCGCGCGGCGCAACGCACCCTGCGTGTTGTTCCTCGACGAGCTCGACCTGCTCGGTTTCCACCGCGCGTGGCCGTGGCCGGACAACAGCCTGCGCAACGTCATGAATCAGCTACTGAGCGAGATGGATTCGGTCGCGAGTGCGGACGAGGGCGTCTTCGTACTCGGCGCGACCAGTCAGCCGTGGGATGTCGACAGCGTGCTGTTGCGGCCCGGCCGATTCGACCGATTGCTCCTCGTCGATCCGCCCGATGCGGGTGCGCGGGAAGCGATTCTGCGCTTTCACCTCCGTGCGCGACCGACGGAGAACATCGACCTGGTGGCGCTGGTGCTGCGCACCGAGCACTTCTCCGGTGCCGACATCGCCTACCTGTGCGACCTCGCTTCGGAACGGGCGCTGTGGGATTCGGTTCGGGAAAACTACCAACGACCGGTCCGGATGACAGATTTCGACGGCGCCTTCGACGAGGTGCGGCCGTCAGTCGCCACGTGGCTCCACAGTGCGCGCGACATAGTGATGTTCGCCGACACGGTCGGCCGGTACGACGACCTGGTCGACTATCTGCGGCGACGGCGGATGGTGTGAACTCGGTGCCTCAGCGAGGCCTAGGGGCGTGCTGCGCTACGGCCGGATAGGCTGGGACACGAGGTCGAGCGTGCGGTCACCGAGGTCGTGTCGGCCGCGTTGACCGGTGTCCGGTGACTCGTCACCGGTCGTCCGGCAGCTCCGACACGCGAGCGAAACCGTCCGACAGATCGCGTTCGAAGCCTTCGATCTCCGCGGCCAGCGAGTTGGATTCGTCTACCAGCTGGAGCATTTCGTCGATTTGACCGACCCGGTAGGCCTGGTCCAACGCCGCGAACGCCGACGGCGACGGCCGGTCCGTGAGCAGGCGCCGCAGCCGCTGCACCGTCAGCGCCACCTGCTCGGGAGTCAGTTCACCGATATCGGTGTGCCCGAGTCTGGCGAGCTGGATCGCCAGGACGTCGTGCGCCGCTGACCGAATGCGGCGCAAGTGCTCGGCCTGTAATCCGTTGTGGCCGACGTACTCCGACTTCGGGATACGATTCGCCGCGCCGAGCGCATCCAGCAGCGTGATCGCGGCGTCCCGGTCGTGCAGTGCCAACCGCCGATTCCGCGCCATACTGTCCAGGGCGCCGGCCAGCCCCTCGAATTCCCGCCACCGCGCCGCCCAGACATTGCGTTCGTCGAGATTCCGTGCCAGGTCCTTCCATATCCTGGCCTGGCCGAGCTTGCCGTCCAACGCATCGATGGCGGCGGCCCAACCGCGGACCCGATGGAACTGCTCGGCGGCCACGAGCATCGAGTCGACGGCACAGATCAGCGCCAACGTCTTGCTCGTAGTCGAATCCGGTTCCGCCAGTTCGATGGTCACCAGTTCGTCTACCCAGTCCGCGGTCACCCGGTCGGCGTCCACACTCCACTGCCGCGCGATCTCCGCGGCCGCGTGCGCGCGCAACCGCGCGAGCCGTTTCGACGTGTCCGAGTCTGGTGCCAGGTCCCATATCGAACGGACACCGACCGCGGCACCCGCTGCCACGACAAGCGAGATGGCATGGTCACGCGCTTCGGCGACTTCCGCACGCAACGCAAGCAGATCGGAGCGCGGAGCGCGGATGTCGCCGAGACTGGGTGGCATCGGGTGGCTGTCCGAGCCTGAATCAACCGGTCGTGCAGCAAGATCCGACAACCCGGCGTCCAACTCTGCGGATAGTCGCCGAATCTGCACCCGTTCTTGGACCGCCGTGCGCCATTCGGCGATCAGCCGAAGTTCACCGAACTCGCGGACCAGCGACGGCACGAGGGCTGATTTGACCATCTCCCACACCTGTGCGACTTCCGTTCCCGACGTGTCCAGTCGGGCTTCCGCAACCGGTTGCCAGGTCGGATCGATGCGCGCTCGTGCACCGTCGTCGCCGGTGTATTCGATCGCGTGCGGCGACAAGCGGGCCATCTGTCTGCGGACGACGAGCTCCGCATCGGACAACAGCTCAGGATCGACCCCCAGCGCGTACTGCAATCGGCGACGAATCGACTCCAACCGCGTCTCGAATCGCGGCCAGGTGCCCGAATCGGCGCGCATGCCGGTGAATCGCAGGCCGTGCCTGGCGCCGATGTCATGCAGCCGATCCATGTCCATCGCTGTCTCCGTGGCCGCGTCGGCGATTCGGGTGATCGACGCGGCGATCGTTTCGAGACGCTCGACATGGACGAACAGCCGGAGAAAGGACGCCCTGGATGCGTTGATGGACGGCAAGCGCTGCGCTACTGCCCGCTCGTAATCCGAATAGACGGATTCGAGCTGTCCGCCAAGCTGATTGATGGCTCGCTGCCGGCCATCTGCCAGATCATATCGGCCCAAGAGTCCCGCAACAGTGAACAGAGGAAGGAACCGCCGCCACGCTTCGCTGATTTCCGGCAGGTCGCCGTAGCGCTCCTGCATATCGTGCACCAGCTGGAACACCGTGTCCCGATCATCCAACATTTCGGGAAGGATCCCCGTGACCCCGGCCGCACGAAGTGCCTCGAACAGAGCATTGCGCGCCGCGCTCAGCTGCTCGGCCAGCATTGCCCGTGCTGGGTGCGATACATCCTGCAACATCGCCCGATTGCCACCGGAAACAGCTATCCATCGCGCGACGGACCCTGCCACTTGCTCGCGTGCTGACATTGCGTTAGCGAGCACAGCACGCAAGCCCGACCCCAGCGCCCCTCGATCTCCCAGCTGGGCGACCGATTCGTGGACCGCGGTCATCAATTCCTGCCACGGCCTGAAGGATTCGGCCCTGAACTGCTGCACGTTGTCGATCCGAGTCGCCAAAGCGTCGAGCTGCTCCCGTTTCTCCAGCCGAGGATCGGCGGCATCGCTGCCCCGCATCGCTTCGCGTTCCTGGAGCAGATCACGCAGTGCCTCGGTACCGAGGCGCACATCGCCGGTGTTCAGCTCCCGAGAAAGATCGGCGATCTCGGCCCAGAGATCCGTGATGACGTCTTCCGCCGCAACCAGACGTACGGCCCGCTGGTCGAGATGTTCGGTCTGTTTCGCCAGATCGCGGGACCAGGCCTCGCAGGCGATCATTTCCTCCACCGCCAGGACGAGCTCGTCGAGCTGCAAATACCGCAATCCAGCCGCCACCACCGCGTGGGGATATCGAGACGGAGCGCGCCACACGTCGTGCAGCTGATCGCGGAGGGCGCCCTTGGGCAGCAACTCGGTCAACGTCGCGCGCGTGGCGTCGCGCAGCGCGCGCACCCGCTGAAGTTGTTCGTGCGTCGTAATCTGTCCTTCGCTGCCGAGGTCAGGCACTCGCGCCTGCGCCAGCTCGAGTTGCTTCTTGGCATAGGCGCGCAGGCTTCGCGCCTCGCGAAGTTCCCGCAAGATCCGGTCGAGACTCTCGGCGAGTGGCTGCACAATCGCGAGACTCACGACGCTCTCGATCAGCACCTGCACCAGCACCAGGTCACGACCCAGGTCGGTCGTCTCCGGTGTGTCGATGCGTTGCTGCTCGGCCTGCTCGATCAGTGCGGTTTCGGGCACGTTCGCGACGTCGATGCCGAGGTCCGCCGCGATCACCGCGCGCTGATCGACCAGCTGGTCATGGATGTCCTTCAGCTGCGCCAGCTCCGCCGACTCGATGCCGAATAGCGGTGCTAGCGCGGTGACGGTCTGCTTGACCTGCACATATTCCTCGGAAACCGCGCGGTACAGCGCGTGCGTGCCAGCGCCGAGTTCCGTCGCCTCGCCCGGTGACGCACCTCCGATCGGGAAAAGCGGCAACCCACCGGCGTCCGACGGTTCGCCAGATTCGCTGTCCGCGTTGGCATCTCGATCGGCAGCGGCCGCGGCCGGTCCGTCGTCTTCCGGTCCGTCCTGCGGTGTCTCGGATTCGGCATCCATCGTTATCGATATCGGCGGGACCGCAGGCGCTGCCGACGACGGGACGTCGCCGACCGGGGGGAGCGGCTCTCGCACATCACCGATCTCGGTGGGATCGTCGATCCGGCCGGGCTGCCTGATCTCGCCCGGTGTGCCCATGGGATCGAGTTCGGGTTTGTCGAGTGTCGGATCGTGCGGCGCGCCTGGACTTTCCGGATCGGGTTGGACCGGAAGAACCGGCACGATCGCCATCGGTAGTGCCGTGCTGGCGGCCGCGTTCGAGGTGCCGGTCCCGGTTCCTGACGCGTGCGTGTCCGAACTGCGGCCAGTTCCGGTGCCGGTACCACTGCCGGTTCCCGTGCCGGTGCCGGTTCCCGTACCGGTGGCAGTTGCGGTGCCGGTGGCAGTTGCGGTGCCGGTCTCGGATGCGGTGGGTGCCGGTCTCGGACCGGCGTCGCGGCTGTCGGCGGCAGACTGTGGCCTGCCGGTCGAGTGGTCCGCATCAGGTCGCCCCGCCGACGGCGCGCCCGGCTCCGATGCCATCGGCCGCTGTGGCGAGATATCGTGCACAACAACACTTTCCGGTTGCGGCCTGGGCAACTCCAGCACCGCAGGTCTGCTCGTCGACCCGTCGTGCACCGACGCAGCAGGTGCCGCTTCCCACACTGCCGACATCGAGGGGTGCCCGCCCATCGCAGGCCCGTCGTTCGGGCCGAACGGACCAGGTTCCGGTGCCGAACGTGGTGCATGGACGTCGAGGTTTCCCCCTCCCGAGTACTCGGGACGCCAGACCTGGAACCGAGCCGGTGCCGGGCCTGCGCCGCCACCGCCGTTCGGCTGACTCCATGTCGGCGGCGAGATTCCCTCGCCACCAAGAGAACTCGGCGTCGCCATGCCGTCGCCACCGCCGGAACTCGGCAACGTCGCGCCGTCGCCACCGCCGCTCACCGCACCCGACGCCATCGCGCCGCCATCGGAACCACGCACGCTCGTCCCGCCCGGCGGCGTCGGCCCCGCCGCGCCACCGTGGCCGCCCAGCCCGCCCGGTCCCACGATCTCGACAGCATCCGAGCGCCACAACGCGTCCAACGATTCGCGCTCAGCCATCCGCGACAGTGTCGCGAGGAGATCCGGCGGGTCGGCGAAGTGTGGGGTATCACGCTGCTGTGCAACGGCTTTCACAAGGTCACGCGGCGAATCCGGCACGGCGAGCGACTCTTCCGGTGCCGCCGAAGGGCGCGCTGCGGTATCCGCGCCGACCCGCGCGCCGACCGCCATCCCGATAGCCGCGGCGCCGAGCAACTGCGCACCGTGCACCTGGAACTCTCCGGTCGCCAGCGCCACCGCGCCCGCACCGCCGAGCACGCCGCTCGCACCGGCCGCTCCGGCGACGAAGAGGCGTCCCAACGACTCTCGCGCGGCCGGAGCATTCATCGCGAGTCGGGCGCCGACCATGCCACCCGCACCGGCACCGACGCCGGCCAGCGCGGCCAGCATGATCGACTCACCATCGAGCTCATCTCGATGGTCACCTTGCGCCAGCTGCACGGCGACGTCCACACCCGTCTGCAATGCACCGAAACTCAACGCGCGCACCGTAAAACGGACCGCAGCCGCTGCCGATTCCGCGCCGACCACCGCGACGAGCTTCCCGAGCATCGCCAAAAATCGCTCCCGCGCCCGCGTCGCGACCCCGATCCCCGCGATGCCGCCCCACCCGCCAGCGCACAGCAGCTGATACATCACGGCCACCCCGAAAACCGACATCTCCCACTGGGCTTTCTCCACGGAGAGCGCGTTCTGCTCCAGTTGTCGCGCTTTTCCGGCACAGAACTCCGCGGCCTGCGCCAGGTCAGCGCGCAACGCGCTCGCGTGGGCGGCCACCGTCGCGCCCGCTCGACTCGACTCGCTCAGCGCAGCCGCGGTGTGCACCTGCGCGGCGTCGACCTTGCATTGCAAGTCGGCGCACAGCTCGGCCCGCGCCCGCCATGCCAGCGCCAGCCGACGCATCCGCTCGGGATCCCCCTCCGGAAACGCGCGGCCGAACACCATCTCCTGCACGGGAACCGGGATCTCGGCACGGAGTTGCTCAGCCGTACTCGCCATCGCCCTCCTCCGCCAGGCAGGGCACCGACACCGCTCGGACAGGCGCACCTGTGCCGAATACAAGCTCTCACAGCCCAGTCCGCGGCCCCTCCCACCGCTGAGAGGGGCCGGTCCGACTATCGCGTGGCAGCCCGGCACAGATGGCCGACGTGCTCAGCGAACGCAGAGACCGTTGGGGTTTCGACTACATCACCGTCTACGAACACGACATGGCGAGGTTCGCCCCGGTTATGGAGCTACTCCGCTGAATCGGTGGCGCAACCGGAGTCAATGGCGGCGTGGGCGATCTTTCGCCGCTTCGTGCACCCGGGGAAGTTGATCGGCGGGGAGTCGATCGAGGACCTCCTTGCGGGAGGTGATGTGCAATTTCTGGAAGATGGTCGACATTTGGGCGTCCACGGTCCGATACGAACTGCCGCGCCGGGCGGCGATCGAACTGTTCGTCCAGCCTGCCGCCGCCAGCACCGCGACATCCTGCTCGGACTCGGTGAGGTCGAGCCAGGTCGCCGCGACCTCGTCCGGCGGCATGGTGTCGGCGCTCGCGGCTCCGAGCGAGAAGTCGCCGAGCGCAAGGCGTTCCGCCTCGGCGAACTCGTACCGGAGCGAGACACCCTCGGCGACCGCCGCGTCGTAGGCCTTGGCGCCGAGGACGTTTCGAATCGTCTCGATCGCCGCCGTGTGCTCATCGGCGAGCAGGCCTTGCTTGCCGAGCACGATGCCGAACATCCTGCGCTGTGTCTCGGCCCCGCCGATCAGGTGCGCGGCCTCGCGGGCCAGCTCGCGGGTGAGTGCCCGTTTGTCGACGCCGTCGCCGCGGTTCACGATGATCTTCGACAGCGACCACACCCGGACGTGCACGGCCCACAACGCGCCGACGCGATCGCCCATCGGGACCTGATCGGCCAGCGCGGCCCGGCCCGCGGCGAGCGCTTCGACCGGGTCACCGTGCTTCGTCAGCGCGATCGCCCTGGCCACCTGGGCCCATGTCGTGGCCATCGTTGCGCCTGCGCGGGTGGCGTTGTCGAGGTAGCGCCGGGTCGTCGCCATCGCGAGCGGCGCGGTCCCGAGCAGGCTCGCCGCCCACGACTCGATCATTTCACTGATCGCGGCGACACCGTAATCGCCACGGGCAGTGGCCATCTCGCGCGCACGCGCAAGCACCGCGATGGCGCGCGGATCGCGCTGTGCCAGCATCAGCTCACAGCCCCTGGCGAATTCGACTTCGGGTGCGAGCCCGAGGTCGGCGTCCGGCCGGTCCCGCCAGCCCGCGCGCGCCGCCGCGTCGGGCAGACATGCCGCGACGGCCGCCTCGAGCAGGCGTTCGGCCGCGCGATAGGCGCCCTCCGACATGAGACTCCAGACGAGCAGACCCATCGCGGCGATTTCCGGCTCGGAGTGTGGGCGCCCCGGCCGTCGCACCGCCGCCAGTGCGCTCTCGGTCCAGCGGCGGATCTCGGGCAGCGACCCGACGAACAACGGTGCGCGCAGTGCGAGCAATCCGAGCGAGATCTCCAGGCCGATCGACGCGTCGTCGGCGGTCGCGACACTCGACTCGATCGCGATCCCGAAGTTGTCCCACGACCGCTGCGCCCATTCGAGCAACGGCTTGTCCTGCGTGCTGAACCAGCTTGCGCGGGCATGCATGACGCGGTCGCGGTAGTACCGCCGGTGCCGCGCGAGCAGCCTGGCGAGTTCGTCGTCCGCGTCGGGCTGCTGCCGCAGTTGCTGATGGGCAAAGACCCGAAAGCTTTCTGCCAGTGCGTAATAGACGGCATCGGTCGAGATGTGCGAGGCCACCAGCGAGCGGTCGACGAGGCGCTCGAGCAGCTCAGGTATCTCGGCGGCGCCGAGTCGTAGTCGTCCGTCGGCACCGTCCTCGTCGGCGCACACCGCGACCACGGCGGCCAATTCCGCTCCCCCGCCGCCGGATTGGGCACCGACCACGGCGTCGTCGGTGGGCACGTCGGCATCGACGGCGAACACCGCCATCCGGCGAAACAGCAGCTGTTCGTTGTCCTCGCACAGTTCGTAGGACCACGCGATCACGTCGCGAATGCTCTGGTGTCGCTCGTCGGCACCGCCGAGCGGCGGCTGCGACCACTGCATGCGCCGGTCGGACGCGGCTCCGTTGAGGTCGCGCAAGATCAGCGGCAGCGGCTGGCGGGTGAGCCGCGCGGCGGCCAGCCTGATGTGCAGCGGGAAATAGTGCATGTGCTGGCAGATCTCGCCTGCCATGTGCGCATCGTCGGCGCCGGCCAGCGGCTGGCTGACGAGCGTCGCACGATGCCGAAACAACGAGAGGGCCTGCTCGGAGGTGAGCGGCGGCACCGAGATCAACCGCTCGTCGACCCAGCCGATCGGCTCCCGGCTCGTCGCGATGATCGACAGTCCTGGCACCACATCGAGCAGTTCGGCGATGAGGTCGCCCGCCGCAGCGAGGACGTGCTCGCAATTGTCGAGCACGAGCACCGACTGCAGCGCCACCCCGACCGCATCCGAGCGGCTGAGCCGGTCCACCACGGCATTCCACCGCGAACGATCGGAGAAGTCGAGATCGACCACGGCGTGCGCCAATTCGAACTCCAGCGCCGCCACCTCCGCGCCGGCGGCCGTGCCCGCCAAGCTGACCCAATAGACGGGAACTTTCCTGCTCTTCGTGTAGCGCGACACCGCCTCGGCCGCCAAGCGGGTCTTGCCGATGCCGCCCGCACCGACCAGGGTGACCAACCTGACCATGCCGGAGAGCAACTCGCCGATCTGTCGAAGCTCACGAGTCCTGCCGACAAAATGGCTGGCGATCGAAGGGGGATTCCCCTGACCGAGCCGATTACCCTTGGCCATGCGGCAAGCTTCCCACGAGCGGTGAGCACGCACCGAGATCACGCAGCATCGGCTTCTAAACTCGCATGATGGTGCAGCCAACACCCTGGCAAGCGGGCAAGAAGCCACCCGGGCACACCGGCCCGACGGGCCGCACCGCGCGCGCTGGATTGGCCCGCCGGATCGAAGTCGCGCACCTCGTCACCTCCCTCGGACCGCACGTCGCCGCGTTGCGCGGGCAGTGGGGTTATCTGTTCGCGGCGATCGGCAACCTCGTCACCTTCTCGGTGCTGTTCCAGCCCTGGATCAATGCCGCAACGCTCGACGGCTGGATCAAGGCAACGCCCTTCGGAAAATACGAGGTTTCGAGCTCCCTGGTCTTTCTCTGGTCTGGGAAGCCACCGAAACCGACGGTGGTCAACGGCACGTGGGCGGTCCTCGCCACCGTCGCCGTCGCCTTCACCGTCTCCGCCGTGGTGATCAATCTGTGGGCACGGACCGAGATCCTTTTCCGGGTGGCCGCCGGATCCTCCCTTGCCACGGCATTTTTCGTGGTCTGCGCACTGATCCACATGAACCGCAAAGGGCCGGAACTGCGCGACATGTTCGGGTACGGCAACACGAGGGATCTGGGCGGCCAGATCGGTTTGCTGATGCGTTGGATGAACGGCAACGGCAAATACCCGGTGCCGGGCCTGGACAAAGTTTCCCTGGTCACCGCCAGTCTCACCGCCTGGGCCTGGTTCGCCGCCGCGATGGCGGTGATTTCGGCGGTGACCGCATGCACCCAGTGGATGCGTAACCGTCCGGCAGGCCCGCTGCGCATCCACCTGCGCATCCCGTCGCAATTGCCCATCGTCATCACCCGCAGTGCCCGGCCGGCCACTCGCGCACCGGAGTCCGATCCCGACCCGGCTGCGGCCGAGCCCAAGGCCTGAGACGCACGGTCCGCACCACCACTGTCCGGCAACACTTCCCGGCAGTGGTGGTGCGGACCGGGATTCGCCGCGGTCCGGCCCCTAAACTGGTTCGATGGTGCAGCCAACGCCGTGGCAAGCGGGCAAACAGCAACAGGCACAAGCTATTACGCCCATGCCAGAGCAGCGCGCCGCGCGCAGGCGACTGGACGCTGTGGCCACCGTGACCGCGCTCCGACTGCAGCTGGCCTGGCTCCGCGGCCACTGGGGTTATGCCTGCGCCGCGGTGGGCAACCTCATCACCTTCTTCGCGTTGTTCCAGCCGTGGATCAGAGCGTCCGCGACCGACGGCACGATCAAGGCGACGCCGTTCGGGAAGTTCGAGATTTCCAGTTCCCTGGTCGCCCTCTGGTCGAGCTCGCCACCACCCATGGCGAAGATCAACGGCGCCTGGGCCGTCCTCGCCTGCATCGCCGTCATCCTCACCGTCGTCCTCGCGGTGCTCAACCTTCGAGCCCGTACTCAGGCGCTGTCCACCGCCGTGATGGTGTCCTCGGTGGCCATGTCGCTCTTCGTCGCCTTCGCCCTGGTCCACATGAACCGGCAGGCGCCGAACATCAGGAACATGGTCGCGAACGGGCCACCGCGCGACCCGGGCAGCGTCGCGGGCCTGCTGATTCGCTGGGCCTCGGGCAACAGCACCTATGCGCTGCCCGGCGTCAACAGATACACCTGGGCCACCGCCGGTCTCACCTCGTGGGCGTGGTTCGCGGGCGGGATCGCAATATTCTCGGCGCTTGCGGCGACCGCCCAGTGGGCGCGCAATCGCCGGGCCGAGGTCGATCCGTCACCGGTGCGCGTATCTCTCATCAAGTCGGGTCACTGACCCCCGCCGATCGTGTGATGCATCACGATTAGATGGCACGTCATCCAGCGTGCCGCTAGCTATCGGCGATTACCGAGGTCCGAAACCCGCCCGTCAGCACGGCAATTCGCCGAAATTGGTCAAATGTCCTGGAAATCTACGGGCCGCCCGACGGCGACAGGGTCGGCCCGATACGCCTTGACCACCCGAACACGGCAGCCTTAGCCTTGGGCCAGATGGCCACAGACGCCCATCGATTCTGATTCGAAACTCCGCATTCGCAGCGACGCGTACCGGTGGAATTCCGACCCGTCAACATCCTCGCGAAATGATCAGAGAAGATGGCTAATTCACCTTCCGTAGCAGTCCCCTATCCCGCCACGCCGCGCCAAGACCGGAAATTCTGGTGTATTGCGGCGTTGAGCCTGTTGACCTTCGGCTTGCTCTTTCAACCCTGGGTTTCGGCCACCGGGCCGAGGGGTGACGTGAGCACCAACGCCTTCGGCCGGATCGACCGCGAACACTTGCACGCGACGATGCCGGGCAACGACTACATCTCCCTGCACAGCACCTGGGGCATGTTCGCGGCGGCCGCCGCACTGACCACCGCCTGCGCGGTGGTGCTGTACCTCGGGACCCGAAGCAATTTCTTCGCACTGCTCTTGGTCGTCGGCAGCGCGGTGACCGCGGTGTGCGTGTGCGCGGCGCTGCTCTACCTGCACGGCAAAGCACCGGAACTGCGCGACATGACGACAACGCCGCCGAGCAATTTGACCTCGGGTGTCCGGGCCGTGCTGCACCAGCTTCTCGGCTCCGGAGGGCAGACCCAGATCCCCGCCACCGCGGAACTCGCTATTTCCGCGATGATCGCGGGCGTCAGCAGTGTCGGCACCGCCATCGCCGCCTTGGCCGCAGGGCTCGGCCACGTCGTCGCCGGATCTCCGGAGCAGGTCACGCACGACATGCGCCACGCCGTTCCGGCCTGATTCCGGATTCGGCGCCCTTTCCACCCCTGGTGAACCCTTCGTTGCATACCGTTACTCAGCGGCACATCATTTGATGGTACGCTGTTGCTTGCCAGCTCGGACCTCGTCGGCAAGCAGGACACCGACGAAGGATGACGATGTCGATGATCACGACCGGTCGAGCAACTCGATCCACCCTCCCCCGCCGCCTCGCCGCGGCCGTGCTGACGACCGGACTGCTCGGCCTCGGCGTCGCGTCCGGAACAACCCAGGCGAACCCCGGGGCCGACTGTCTCTGGGCGGGTGCCGCGCATGCACCCGGCAGCACGGTCGTTGCGGGCGGCTGGGAGTTCACCTGTGGCTACGCACGGTGGCTGCGCGGCCCGCGAACGGACGCGCGCACCACCGTTGCGAACCCCGGCGCCAAGGCCAATCCGCGCGGCAGGTTCAGCGCGGGCGCACTGCAACCCGGCACCGACTACACCGACTACTGCGTCGGCGACCAGCTCATCGACGGGCGCGAAGATATTTTCGAGGTCATGCAGGACGGGAACGGCTTCCTGTGGTGGAAAGCCGCAGGGCCGATCTCGGGCTGGCACTTCGACGGAACGACACCGCCGCCGGTGTCGTGGCGGCGCCCCAGCCTCTGTCGCGAGGGCGAACTGATCTAGCGCGCCGGATCGGCCGGTGCCGCAGGCACGCTCGGGCCGGCGGCGTCGGCCTGATCGCCGGCGAACACCCGACACCAGCGTTCGGCGAGTGCGAGCACGGTGAGGTGGATATTGGTACCGGGGATCGGAGCCAGGACCGAGGCATCGACCACGGAGAGCCCACGCAACCCGTGCACTCGGCCGGTCCGCTCGACCACCGCGGCACAGCTACCGGACGCGTGGTGATAGGTGGTGACATCCCGAACGATCGTCGCCTCGAGATCGGCCTCGGGACCCGGATACAGCTCCCGGCGAACCAAACTGGCCATCGGCTCAGTGGTGGCCAGCGTGCGCGCCAGCTGAGCAGCGGCGACCATCACGTCCCGATCGGCCTGATCGGCAAGGTGACGGAAGTCGATCACCGGTGGCGCTTCAGGGTGCGCCGAGGAAAGCCGTACCGTGCCTGCGGAGTTCGGGTGCATCGCGGAGACGGTGAGACCGAAGTACGCCCCGGTGGGGCTGGCCAAGATGCCGCAGCGGCGCGCCGAGGTGGGAAAGATCTGGGCATCGAGCAGGCTGAGCAGCACTTGGAAATCCGGGCCGCCCGGCGTGGGTTTCGCAGTGGCATAACGGAGTTCCCACAGCGGGTGGTCGGTGAGGCCGGTTCCCACCGGAAGGTCGAGCCGGACCGGGATACCGAGGCGGCGCAGGTCCTCGGCGGGCCCGATACCGGACCGCAGCAGGATCATCGGGCTGCCGAAGGCGCCCGCGGCCAGCACCACGTGGTCGGCGCGCAGCTCGGTGTCACCGGCGCGCACCCCGACGACCCGGTCGTCGTCGACGAGCAGCTGGTGCACCAGGCAATCGGACCGAATCGTCAGGTTGGTCCGGCGGCGCGCCCTGGCCAAGTAGGTCATCGCGGCGTTCTGCCGCACTGCGCCAACACGATTCATCGGAATCGGCGCGGCGTCGGGGGCGGCGAGGAGGAACGCGCGCTGCACCTCGGTGAGTTCCTCGGGACCGTAGACGGAGATCGGGAGCGTGCGCAGCACCGCCGAGTAATCCCAGTCGCCGTACACGCCATCACCCGGGAAGGCGAAAGTGGCGTTGGTGGCCGAAGATCCGCCGACCACTCGCGGCCGTGGCACGGAATAACCCCAGTCGTGGGTCGTGGCCATCGAGCGTCCGTCGAGCATCTCGTCGGGGAACCGCACCGGGTAGTCCGGCCCCGCCTCGAGCAGCATGACCTCGCGCGGATCCTCGGTGAGTCGATCGGCCACGACACAGCCCGCCGAACCCGCGCCGACGACAATGATCACGCCAGCACCGTCGTCCGCATCAGTGCCGTGGTGAGATACATCCCCTGATGCCGCGACGCATAGTCGACCTGGCTGGTCGGCGCGTTGCGCAGCACCTTGTGCGCCCGCAACCGGACGACCTCGAGGCGCGGCTGTCGCGTGAAAACGCTCATCGCCAACGCCATTCCGGACGGCGTATGCCGCACCGTGCGGTTGGCCAGCTCGATCGGGTCCTCGTCCGCGCGGTAGTACCGGATGCCGAGAATCGGGTACGGCGTTTCCTCGGCAAGCAACGGGGATCCGTCTCGGCAGCGGACCAGCAGCACGTCCCGGTCGTAGATCACTTCCGCACCGGCGCAGCGCTCTTCGGCCATTTTCCGGCCTGCCGGTTCGAGCCGACCCAGCTCGGTTGCCGGGTCGAGCGGGTCGCCGCGCCGGATCGAATCCGCCTCGGCGATCAATGCTCGCTCCAGTTCGTCGCGCAGGTCGATGGGGACGTATACCTTCTTGGTCGAGTTACACATGTTGCCGCGATCTGCCGCCGTTCCGTGCACCAGATCCCTTGCCGCAGCGGTGATATCGGCGTCCGGGTACACGATCGCACCCGAGCGTCCGGTCCAGAAGGCGATCTTGCGGTGCTGTGGCGGCAGGTCGATCGAGTGGTATACCGAGTGCACCGTTGTGTCCTCGCCGTAGATCACCGATTGTCCGCAGGCGCGGATCGCACGCTCGATCAGGTGCCGCTCGGCCAGGTCGGAACTGTCGAGCAGCACCAGGTTCGGTGCGTCCAACCCGGCCGACAGCACGGCGTGCACGAACCGATATGCCGACAACGGCTCGACCGTACTCGGCTTGACCACCAACGGATTTCCCGAGAGCAGTGCCTGACCGAGTGCCCATGCGGTGAGCGAGGTCGAGTCGCCTGCCAGGATCATCGCGGTCGGAATACCGCCCTGATAGCTGCGTCCGGGACCGTGCAGCACCGTGTGGTCGGCAGGCACGCCGAACCGGGCTACGTAGACGTCGACGGACGCGAGCCAGGCGTTGACCGCCGCGACCGAGCGGCGCAGAAACGACAGCGGACTGCCGGTGCGCGCCGCCAACTCCGCCAGGTCCGCCTCGCTGAGCCAGTCGCCGCGCCGACCGATATCGCACAGCGCCGCAACAGTTTTCCGTAGATCGGCGGGTGCGGTATTGCGTACCTTCTTCAAGGCGAGCGACAGATCTTCGGGTGCGCACCCTGGGACGTCCCACCCGTGCAGTTCGCGGCGTTCGCTCGACAGCCGCACCGAGTTGTTGACGATGTTGGACAGCATCAGACCCCACCCGCCGCACATCCGGTGTTGAGCCGCTCCAGTTCCAGCACACGCTGAATGTCCAGCAGCCGTGGGGAAGTGCGGCCGCAGGCGCACGCCCCTTCGAGGTAGGTCGCTTCGTCACCGACGAGGTAGCGCAGATATCGGCTGCCGTGCTTGAGCCCCGTCAGGACGACCAGCCCGCGCCCGCCGTCGGGCACGTGCTCGCCGGTCTGCTCGTCGAGCACCTCGGTGTAGATGAAACCCTGGAGCACGTGCAGGGCGGGCCCGGCCGAACAGCCGACCGCCGCGATGCCGACCTCGGCGGAGCCATAGGTGTGAATGAACTGGGATGGGGGCCAACCGGCCAGATCATTCGCGCTCCAGGTGCGTTCCTGGAGGCTGCCGTCCGACGGAAACGGTGCTCCCCCACCGACAATGACCCGGATCTGCGCGCCGATGACGTTGTCGATGTCCTCGTCGAGCAGCGTGTCCAGGGTGGCGCCCTTGTTGCCGGCCAAGTGCTTCGGGCGCCACGGCGGCAGGGCCATGGCGTTGAACCCGCCGAAAGCGCTCAGCCCGTCGGCGAGTTGGCCGAGGATCTGTTCGGGCGTTGCGTTGAGATGATGATTGTTCTCCACCACGCAGCCTGCCGTGGTGAAGATGTCCTCCATCAGTTTGCCCGCGACATGGCCGTTGTGAAAACCGTTGAACATTCGTGCGTAGTCCGCGGGTTCGGCCTCCCGCATCAACCGATCGCCGAACTGCGTTGCCGCTGCCCAATCTTCGTGGGTGTAGTACGAACCCTTCGGTCGCCCAGTGGAACTGGTGGTGAGGAACTTTCTGGCGATCCGTTCCTCGGAGGCCAGCCCGAACAGGCCGTTCACCGCCGCCGCGGCCAGCCGGTCCGGCAGCAGCGCACCGTCCGGCACCGACGACACCTCACCGGGCGCGAGCAGCGGCAGCTCGCCGAATTCGGCGTAGGACCGCAGCGGGCCACCGTGGAAACCCGCTTCGGCCAGCCGTTTTCCGTGGAACGAGCAGCTGTCCGCCGTGTCGGCAACGAAGGCACTCAATATCTCGAGGTAAGCGGAATCCAGCGGCTTCTCATCGATGCCGCGATCGGTGCTGTCGAACACGGACGCACCGAAGCGGAGCAGCTCAGGCACGACCGGCCTCGATGGCGGCGAACGCGTTGCCGAGCCGTTCGATGCCCTCGTCGAGCACGTCGTCGGGGCAGGCATAGGTGAGGCGAATATGGCCCTCGCCCAGCGAACCGAAGGCGGTGCCCGCCACCGTGGCCACCGAGAACTCCTCGGTGAGGAAATCGCTCACCTGCTGGGCGGACCGGCCCGTCGCGCGAGTATCGGGGAAGACGTAGAAGGAGCCGTCCGGCGCCGGACAGGTCACGCCGGGCATCTGATTCAGCGCGGCGACCATCTTGTCCCGTTTGGCGCGCAACAACGCGGTGGTGTGCGCGACGTGATCCTGCGGTCCGGTCAGTGCGGCCAGCGCGGCCTGCTGGACGAACGCGGGCACGTTGGTCACCGAGTTCTGCTGGAAGATATCGAGCAACGTGCACAGCTCCGGATTTGCCACGCTCCAGCCGATCCGGAATCCGGTCATGATATAGGTTTTGCTGAAAGTGTCGACGACGATCGACCTTTCGGCCATGCCCGGCAATGCGGCGATCGACTCGTGCTCGGCCGGTGCATACACGCGATGGCTGAATATCTCATCGCTGAGCACCAATGTTCCGTAGCGCACACACAATTCGGCGATATCAGCGAGGTGGCCGACCACCATGCCGTTCGGGCGTTGCGGGGAGTTGAGAATCAACAGGGCGGGCCGGTGTTCGGCGAGCAATGACTCCAATGCCATGAGATCCCAAGCGAAATCAGGCTCGGTCAGCGGTGCGTAGAGCACCTGGCCGCCCGCGTAGGTCACCCAGAACTCGTCCGGCGGATAGCCCGGATTGGGGAAAACGACCGAGTCGCCCTCGCCGATCAGCGTCAGCAGCGTCTGCGTCAACGCATGCTTGGCACCCATGGTGACCAGCACTTCTTCCCTGGCTGTCGGCCTGCCCCGACTGGTCAGCTCGGCGGCGATGGCGTCGCGCAGCTCGGGCAGGCCTGGACCGGGGACGTAGCGCACCTCGCCTGCCCGCAGCGCCGCCGTGCAGGCTTCCATGATGTGCGGCGCAGGCAGGAATTCGTCGCCCTGGAAATCGCCCTTCTCGAAGTGCACGATGCGGCGGCCGGTCTCCTGTTCCAGCGCTTCGGCTTTCCGCATCGACGCCCACTGCTTCGGAAGGACGAAATGCTCGGTCCGCGCCGAACCGATCGGCATCGTTGGCAGTGCCATGACATTCTCCTGTAGGGGTGCGCAGCCAGCACATCCGGCGGTGGTGCCGAGGTGTGGCCCCACAGTGTGGGAGCCACGTTGATCGTTGACCGATCGGTAACTGACCGGCATCAGGGAACCCCTGCGCGATGTTTGCTATGCACGTAGGAACGTTGCGGCTCGAGCCGGCCCCACACCATGGCCGATCTGGCGACACGCATCGCTCGCCGCAGACCTTGCCTGGTCACCCTGGTAGGTAGGTATGCCACGGGATAGCCGTCAGGCATCACCCCATGCGCGCGGCCCACCGAGTTCTGGACCATTGTGCTGGACGGATCAGCATGCAGATCGGATCGCCATGGTGCCCAACAGTCTCCTCTGGACCAACTTCCACGGGCCGGAGAAATACGCCACCGATGATGTCGTGATCACCGCGCTGACCGCCGCCGACGGTCGCTGCATCGGGGTGACGCTGCCGATGCTCGACCAGCGCGACACCGCCTACCAGCAGTACGCGGGGAAGCGGATTCGCCGGGGCGATCGCTACTTCAGTCTGGTCACTCCATTGCCGACGGGTCGAGGCGAACCGCAGGCATGGGACTTCGGGCCCGCACGAAGAGCGCCTTGGTATGACGCGGTGCTCGCGGCGGGCACGCCGCCGATTCTGCTGCTCACGCACGTGCGCTGCGGTCGCGCGGTCATCAGTGTGCTGCAGGACGGCCTGCCGACGTTCGCCTGCGTCTCCGGGGACACGCTCGGGCGGTTGGTCGCCAACCATCCGATTTTCCGCCGTGCGCTTGCCGCGAATCCGGGTAGTCCGGTGGTGCTGCCGATTCGGGAGTACGGCGACCCACATCCGCTGGTCGGCCCGCCCGCCGCCATGGCATTGCAGCGCAGCGGTGTCGATCGAGATATCCACACGGTCAACGGCATTCCCGTCCTGCGCGTCGGCAAGGCAGGAAGCTGGTCCCAGCTCGGCATCGAGCCGAGGTCGGATCCGGCGGGGCATCCGCTGCCGCCCTTCTACAGTTTCGCCGCGGTGGATCGGGCGGCCGCGCGGCAACCCGCGGCCGCGGCGGCCAAGCGCTGAACGAGCCTGCCGCGGTTGCTGTTCCCAGCGCAGGGAACAGCGACGGGTGCGCCGATGCGTATCGTCAGAAGAGATTGACTGAAACCCGGTGCATTCGAACATATTTGAGATACCGGCTGGTTTCATGAGCAGGACCGCCAGGTTGCTCACCGGCCCGCGCGAGCAGAGGAGTTCCAGCGTGTCCACGTTCTATCGTGCGCCAAATCCGCTGCCCGCGAACCTGTTCCCGCTGTTCCGATTACCTCGGTAGGCACGCCGAGACCAGCACACCTCCACCGCGATCCGGATACTCCGGTTCGCGGTGGCTACGCGTGCGCTCATGAATGCCGTCCCCACATCTCTCGCCCGACCAAGGAGAACCTCTGCAGTGCCTCTGCACGCTCAAACCGCACCAACAACGAATCCCCCCATGCCGATCGAGGCGATCGGCCCGCGAATCCCGATCTACACCGAGGAATTCGCGGCCGATCCGCACGGCGCCTACCGCAGCATGCGCAGTCGCTACGGCACCATGGTGCCGGTCGAAATCTGGCCGGGCGTGCCCGCCACCTTGGTGATCGGCTATCGCACCGCGGTCAGGATTCTCAACGATCCCGAGCACATGTCCGCCGATCCTCGACCGTGGCAGAAGACCGTTCCCGCGAACCTGCCGATCATGCCGATGGTCGAATGGCGACCGAATGCGCTGCGCAGCAACGGAAACACGGTCGAGCACGCGCGGTACCGCAAAGCGACCAACGACGCGTTGGCCGGGGTCGACCAGCACGCCTTGCACACCATGGTGGAATCGGCCGCCCTGCCGCTGATCAACGCGTTCTGTGAGACCGGGTCCGCGGATCTGCTGAGCCAGTACAGTCTTCCGCTGGTCTTCGATGTGCTCAATCAGATGCTCGGCTGCCCGCCACAGATCGGTCAGCAAGTCGCTGAAGCGAGCAAGGCGCTGTTCGAAGGGGTCGACACGGCCACCGTGAACGCGATGCTCGACGCAGCGTTGCTCGACCTCACCCGCCTCAAACGCGCGGTGCCCGGCGACGATCTCACCACCCGGCTGGTGCGCCATCCTGTGGAACTGACCGACACGGAGATGATCCACCAGCTCGTCACCTGCTATTCCGCGGGCATCGAAATACCGCAGAACCTCATCGCCAACACGGTGCTGTTGATGTTGACCAACGAAAAACGTTTCATGGGCAACGAACTCGGCTTCGCACCGTCGACCGCCTCGGCGCTCGACGAGATCTTGGCGACCGATCCGCCGCTGGCCAACTACTGCATCACCTACCCGCTGCAGCCGATCGTGATCGACAACGTCTGGCTACCCGCGAACCAGCCGGTGATCACCAGCATGGCGGCGTGCAACAACGGCCCCGAGCTCAACACCGGCGACTACGCGGGCAACGGATGGAACCTCGCATGGGGTTCCGGGCCGCATGCCTGCCCCGCGCTCGCCAGGTCGGCCGCGCAACTGATCGCGCACGACGCCATCGACCTGCTGCTCGACGCATTGCCGGAACTGCGGCTCGCCGTCCCCGCCGACGAATTGGTGTGGCGCCCTGGGCCATTCCATCGGGCACTGGCCCAACTACCCGTCGTCTTCCCCGAGACGCCGCCGATGAATCTCAGGTAAGGACCGTGTATGGAATAGCCGCGCACCAGCGAACCGCCGACAGCACCGGGCAGCCCACCGGCGTCCGCCCGGAGAAACCTGCCCGCGCGCCACCACCTCGAGCGATTCTGTGCGGGCCGAACCCAGCGTCAGGGTGAGTGCAATGACAACTTCAGACGTTACCGCCAACGAAACGTACGCCGAGCCACCGCTTCGGCCTTTCGACACCGCCGCAACCACACCAACTGTCGAGGCACTGCGGGAGGTGATCTTCGGTACGCACACGTCGCTGCACGCCCAGGTGCGCGACCTTGTCGTCGGCCTGTCCGATCTGCCGCCCTCCGGACTCACCTTCGCACGGGAAACCGAGATCGCCCCCACACTCTTACGCGCGGTCATCGCTGGGCTCGGGCGCCCGGCCAGCGAGATCGCCGCCGACGCGCATCTGCGTGGCGCGCTCTGTGACTGGGCGCAGGTCGCAGCCCCCAGGCTATTGCTTGTGCTCACTGGGCATTTCGACCTGACGGTTGGCGCCATCCTCGCGCTCGGCAACGGGTCGCGCTATCAGCAGGACTGCCTCGCCGAGCTGGACACCGGCGCCGCACTCGGTGTGCTGATGCTGACCGAACTCGGCGGCACCAACGGCGCCGACCAGCAGACCACGGCGCGCTGGGACGCCGCCGCAGGCGAATTCCGGCTCACCACACCGGCGGCCAGCGCAGTCAAGATCATGCCCAATGTCGCCGACGTCCGCGAGCCGAAAACCGCGGTGGTCACCGCACGTCTGCTCGTCGACGGACGCGACGAGGGCGTGCTGCCCTTCCTGCTCAGGCTGCGCACGCGGCATGGGCTGGCCGACGGTGTGCACGTAATGCGCCTGCCGGACAAGGATTCCGCGCCGATGGACCACGCGATGATCCGGTTCGACGAGGTGCGGCTGCCGCGCGCGGCACTGCTCGGCGGAGACTGGGCTCGGATGTCCGCGGACGGCCGCTTCGACTGCACGCTGCCGCCGCGCAAGCGATTCCACCGCGCCATCAGCGTGCTCGGCAACGGTCGCCTCGACCTGGCCAACGCCGCCATCGCCAGCGCTCGCGCCGCGCTGGCCGGGCTGGTCAACTACACCCGCCAGCGCAGGCCGGGTTCCGGAATGCTGATGGCCGATCGCGATGCCGTGCAACGAGATCTGGTCACCGGACTCGCCGCGGTCTATGCCGCAAGCGGTCTCGGACTGCGGCTGCGCGACCTGCGGGCAACGACCACGGGTGACGGGCAGGAGCATGCGGTGTGGTCGATGCTCGCAAAACCGTTGCTGTCCAACACCGCCCATCAAGTCCTCATGATGTGCAGGCAGCGCGCCGCGGCCCAGGGCGCACTGCGCGTCAACCACATCGTCGACTGGGTCGGCAATCTGGAGGCGATCATCACAGCCGAGGGTGAGAACCAGATCATGCAGGTCACCGCGGGCAAGCAGGGCCGAGACCTCACCGCACTCCGACTACCGGATACGCCGCGAATGCCGTGGTACATCGACACACTCGCGGAACGCGAACGCACGATCGCCGCGGACCTGCACAACGGCAGCTACCGGTCGACCGGCAATGCGCTCGGGCCGGACTCGGCCGCCATCGAACTGGCCACCGCGACGGCAGAACGGCTGGCGGCAACGGCATTGGCCACCGCGGCACTCAACACCGACGACCCCACCGCCAAGGAACTGATCGGCACCGCGGCCGCGGCGTACGCACTCGAACGCATCCATGCGCGCGGCACCTGGTACACCGCGCACCGGCGCATGTCGCCGGATCTTGCGACGTGGGTGACGACCGAGCTGAACCGGCTGCACGAGGTGCTGACCGCGCACCTGCCGATCATGGTCGCCGCCTTCGACATTCCCGATCTCCCCGGACCGATCTTCGCCGCGGACTACATCCGAGCGTGGCAGGACTACGCGGGCTGGGACGACGAAACATTCACTGCGGTGGATAGTCGTTGAACCGGTAGCCGACACCGCGGACCGACTCAATGCGCGGGGTCGGTCCGATCGGTGTCGCCGATGCTCGGGTCGGTAGGGGCACCACCGACCTCGAACCGATAGCCAACTCCCTCGATCGAGGTGATGCGTCGCGCGCGTGGGTTCGTATCGCCGATTCGATGACGTAGTCGACCGATGACAGCCTTCACCATTTGGGCGGTCCGCAGATTCCATTCGTCACCGAGAAACGCCGAGACCGGGACGACCACACCGGCGTTCGCCATGAGCAAAGCAAGCACATCGAACTCCACTGCGGAGACGTAGACCAGCACACCGTCGCGGAAAACCCGCCGACCGGGCGGCTCTGCCCTGAATTCATCAACCACAAGGGCGCCTTCCTCGACGAGAATTGGCGTACCGATCCCGTCGAACCGCGCACCAGAGCGGTAGACCCGAGCGATGGACCCGGGATCGCCGAGTTTGCGGCGCAGGATCCACAGCTCGTCCGTCACCTTGTTTTCCGAGACATCGTCGCGACCCCATACGGCAAGAATCTTGTCGCGCTCGACGTTTCGACCTGCATTTCTCATCAACAGTTCGAGCAGATCGAACTGCAAGCGACCGAACGAGACCAGATCATCACCGACGAAAACCCGCCTACCTGGCGGCTCCAACCGGACGCCACCGACCTCGATCACTCCGTCGTCGACGACGATGCGGTCACCGACACCATCGAAACGCCAACCGAAATGCGGAACTGTGACAATGGATCGCTCGGCGCCGAGCCTGCGCCGGGCTGCTGCGACGATGTACCGGACGGTGACCTCCGCCGCCAGCCCACCGTACAGCTCGGCAGCAATCATCTCCGGTGAAACAATGCGTCCGGCATGTGCCAGAAAAACTCGCAGCAGCTCGAAGACCGGCTGACTGTGCCACTCCCGGTCGGCATAGTCCAGCGGGACCGATCTGCCGTTGACAAGCACGCGGCGAGTGCCCGACTCGGTAGTCTCCAGCACGACACCGCCTGTCGCACTGCCGAATCGGCAGCCGAGCTCGCGAACGACCATGACCGGCGGCAGATCCGGGATCTTGCGTCGCAATTGCACGAACGCTCCTCTGACCGCGATAGCCGTTTCCTCGAGGTCTCGCGTCCCCGGCATTGTTTCCTCGGGCAGCTTCCGGCGCATGGTCGCCGATGAGATGACCCGCCCCTGATTCCGCAGTGCGAATTCGAGCAGATCGAATTCCAGGCGGCCGAGCTCGACGAGCTGATCACGGACGAATACCCGGCGGCCTGGTCGCTCGAGCCGAATGGGCCCTGCCTCCAGCACATTCGTTTCGACGACGATTCGGTCGGCGATGCCGTCGAAGCGAACACCGAAACCGGACACGGTGACGATGCTCGTGTTACCGAGCTCCTTGCGCAGATCGTGCAAAGCGTTATTGATCACCCGATACTGCGCGTCGCCCACCGCGCCGAGAATCTCATTCTGCAGAATGTCCCACACCACGATCCGCCCGGCGTCGGCCATCACCCGGGCCAGCAATCGGATCGCCGTCTCGTTCAACGTTGAGATCTCACCACTGGCGACGACCACCAGGCCTGCCCGTTGCCCGGTGACCCCGTCGGCGGGCAATTCGACACGGACGCCGCCGATCTCCAGTACCCCAGGTCGGTCCGGGCGGCTAACGGTCGGCGGGTCCGAGCGCGGCGCGGGGGCTGTCCGAGGGGACCACGGGGTGCCGCCGGCCGCCACCGTCGGATCGGGCGTAGACCATGGTGTCTCGGGCCGACTGCCGGTCGGCGCGGCGGCATCGGCCCGAATATCCGCCGCCACCACCGAAACTCGCCGACCGCGCAGGTCGTGCACCGCACCGGTGATGCCGGGCACCACCCCACCGTTGTGCAGCACCGCCATGAAACCGGCGGCGGTGGCCGTCGTGACCGCCGCGCCGAGCATCGCGGACAGCTGCACCACGCCATCCGCGATAGCGCCATCGGGAACGACGACGACCTCGTCGACGACCTCGAACAGTGCCTGGGCCACCCGCTCTTCGGACGCTACCGCCCCACTCGCTTCGAGCGCTGCGGCGAGCGTTGGCGTCCCTTCCGGAATAGCTACGAGGACAAGGCGTTCGCGCTGTTTGCCGCTACCGTCGGCGTAGTCTCTGATCGCCCGCGCGCGTTCCGCGACAGCACCGAGATCGCCGGACAGGATGATCACTTCCGCCTGCGGTCGTTGGGCGAGAGCGGCCGCCAGCGCCGGATCCGGCGTGGTGACATCTGCTGGCGCGGAGTTTTCGAGCGAGACAGCGCTTTCCGGCGCACTCGACTGCCGTTCCTGCGGCCCGATCCCGTCGACCAGCACGATGCCGAGATCGACTCCGGTCAGCTTCTTCACGCTTCGCGGACGCACCACTTGCACTGCGGGCCCGCCGGATCGGGACTCGGCATCGACCCGCGCGCTCGACGCCGCTGCGTTGGCGTCCGGATCCGGACCGGGCGGCGGGCCGTGAATACGCCCGCGCGGGATCTGCCGGTCGCCCGCGTTGTCCGGCTCCGCACCGTGCAGCGGATCCACCGGTAGATCACCCTGGAACGCTAGTGCGTGCACACCTGCGGCGGCGGCATCCGCCGACAACATGGCCGCCCACACCCGCACCGCATCGTCACCCTCGATGTGGCGGACCCCCACCACGGGATTGCCTGCGTCGTCGTGCTGCAACTCGGGTTCGGCGGCCACGACGCGACCGTTGTCGTCCACCTTGATCATGACGGCGTTGGCGCCGGCATTCGCATCGATCGGCTGGTAATCGAGGGCCAGCACTACGGTGCGCCGCAGTGGCGCAGCGCGTTCGGATCGCGGCGACTCGGAGACCCACTCGAAGGCCGCCGTCACATCCCGGAAGCGACGCCAATTCGCGTTCGCCCACAGCGCCGCGTCGTGACCGTCGACGCCGGACAGCACAATCTCGTCGATCCGGTTTTCGGGAATCCGGAACCCCGGCCGCGGGCCATTGCCCTGCGCGGCCTCGTTGAACATCACAACCAAACAGGTCTGCGGGGCATTCATCATGATGTGCTGCAGATTCGCGCCCGCGCCCCAGGCCCCGGCCTTCGCGAATTCGACATCGAGTCGCTCATCGAGATCGCCGAGTTCGTCCCACGCCTCCTGCCGCGTCGCCCCCTCGGCGATCAGCTCCTCGCGTGTGCGCGCCATGCTGTCGAGATGCCAAGCGAGATCGGTCAATTCGGCCAGGCGAGCATCCCAGCCGAAGCCGGGTCCGGTGTCGCGATCCCGCCACGATCGCGCCTGAACCAGACCCGCGTCCACCGCGTCGATGGCGCGCACCCAGGATTCGGCGCGATGAAAATCCGAGGCAAGATTGAGTAGCAGTTCGAGCCCGCGGTAGTGCTCGAGTGCTTCCCGCAGATCCGGTTGGGCGGCCGCCGACGGATCGAGCAGCTGTTCGTCCGCCCACTCCCACGTCACCAGTTCCGGGTCTGCCGAGACCCGTTGGGCGATCTGGGTGCGCAGGTCCTCGGACAACTCTTCGAGTTCCCAAGCTGCCGAGGAACCCGGCCACAACTGCGTGATCGACGCGATTCCCGTCCCTGGGGCGGCGTCGGAAAACCGGTGCACCGCACCAGCGGCCACCGCAACGAGCTCGGCGCGCAACGCGAAGAGACTGGCCCCGAGTCGATCACGGCGCGCACGATCCTCGGGACCGTAAGCGGGCGGGTGCCCCGGACCCGCCAGGTCGAGCGCCGCATCGGCCACCGCGTTGTCCACCGCCGCGTTCAACACGGTCAGGTCGCCGCGTCGCTGATGCGCGGCCCGACCCCAGTCGGCGTATTGCCGAAGCTCGAGATACTCCTGCACCAGCGCGTCCTTGAACAGGAGCCAGTCCGCATCCTGGTCGGCCAAACTCTCCCATTCGAATCCGGTGGGGGCGTGAAAAGGGTCGGCCGAGTACGGAACCCGCGCCGCGGCGTCGGTTGGTTCGTCGGGTGGCCGCGTCCGCTCCTGCAGCTGCGCGGCAGTCAGATCGGCAGGATCCGTGTCGATGATCGCTTGCAAACGGTCGTGCGTCAGCTGCAGCTTGCTGAGCAAGCGACGCTGAGTATCCCGGCCTGGCTGCAGTTGCTCGGGCGGAAGCGCATATTTGACCGACATCTGCTCGACCCAGCCGTGCGCCAGCCCCGGCAGCACCGGTATCGACGCGGTGTCCTCGACGGCCGTCGCCCAGCGATCGACCCGGTAGACCAGACCCAACAATCGCAGATACCGTGCTGCCTCGTCGTCGAGCACGGGACCCGGCTGGTCGAGCATCTGGGTGACCGCCATCCGCGCGTCGAGCAGCGCTCGTTCCATCGTGTCGATGACCTGGATGCGCGATCGGAGCCGATCGCAGCCCGCGATGACCTGCAGTTCGTCGAAGGTCTGCGCGAAAACACCCCATGCCGTGGCGAGTGGCTCGTTGTGGCCGTTCGCGGTGAGCTCCCGCACCATGTCCGCGATGTCGGCGACCCGGTCGGGATCGGTCAACTCGGTGGGGAGCAGCTCGATTCGCGCCGCCTGGGCCAGCGCGTTGATCACTGCCGACGTCGCCAATTCGAGATCACGGGCCAAATAGCGACGTACCCGTGAATCCTTGCTCAGCGCTTTGTCGATGTCACCGTCGAAACCACCTGCGGCGAGGATTTCGGCGAGATCCGCACGCAGCGAACGGAGCTCGTCCCCGGCATCGGCGCGCAACCCGGCGACGGCCTCGGTGAGCACGCTTCCCCCGATGACTTCCGCCTGCGTCTGCAACCGGGTGTGCAGGTCCTCGAAGCCCCGGTTCTGTTTGTCCCGCAGCCGATTCAACCGGTCGACGAGCGGGGTCGGATCTCGGGATTCCGACAACCGCTCGGCGATCTCGTTCTCGGCCTGGGCGACCAGATCGGACTGTTGCCGCACATCGCTTGCGACAGTGGCTATCTCCTGAGTCAAACGCTTCAGATCCCCGAGCCCGCTCGCGCACTCGCCGAACGTCTCGGCAAGTGACAGGCTCGTATCGATGCCTCGATAGTGCCGATAGAGCTCGTTGACTTCGGGCGAGTACCGCCGCGACTGGGCATGCAGCGCTTCGAGATGCGCGGAAACCGGGCCGGGAGGCAGCAACTCGACGAGTCGCGCCCGCGCGTTCTGCCGTAACCGCTCCAGTTCTAGTAGGTTCGGCTCGCCCTGGAACAGACCGGGTATCGGCGCTGACGCACCTCGGGCAACCAATTGCCGCGCGGAGTGATCCCGAAGCACCGTCGCGCCGCGTAACGCCGCCTCCAGCACATCAATCCAGTGTTCGAGATCTGCCCTCTTCTCGGCGCTGCCAACATCCGTCCAGCTCCGCAACAGCTCGCGGAGTCCGGCGATCGTCTCCAGCCACTCGCCGCCCGGCGTGTGGCCGAACGGTATCCGTAGCTGCGTGGCGTACTGTTCCCGTTCCTGCGCGTCGAGTGGGCGCAGCGGTCGTCCGTTGGCATCGAACAGGATCGCCAAGTCCTGGAACACCTCTCGGGGCGCGTCGGTCGAGAATTCGCGCACTCGGGATTCGTTGACGGACAGCACGGTGCCGTCTTCCTTCGCCACTTCCCCGTCTCGCTGGTTGACCGCCAGTTCCACATGCCCCTGAGAACCCTTGTCGTCCGGGGCCTTCCACTGCGTGAGCACAAGCGCCGCTTCGGCCGGATCGGCCGGGTCGAGCAAGCGGGCGCGCAGCTCGGCGCGGCTGAGATCCTCCGGCGCACCGCCCGCCGCCGCGATGATCTTCCCGAGGTCGGTGCCCGCCATTCTCCGCTCCTCGGCGAGTAGCCGAATATCACTGTCCGGAAACAGATCTCGGAGTGCGAGCAAGGACGACACCGCACAGTTACCCGCGTCGGGGTTCGGTGCGGCCACGGCATCCACGGCACTGGCGGCCGCCACCAGCGCGACGAGTTTCTGGTCGAGGATATCCAGCGCTTGCGCCCAGTCGTATTCGGCGGGCCCGTCCGCCGACGCGTGCGCCAGCGCAGCCCGTAGCCGTGCGGCGGCCAACCTCTCGATCAACTCGAGCTGTCGTCGTAGCTCGTCGGCAGCTTCGAGATCGCCTGCCTTTCTTGTGGTTTCGGGAAGTGCCAGCCGCTGCTCGGTCAGACGGCGGGCCAACGCTTCCCGCGCGCGATCCGCCGCCCCGCTCACCACATTGGGATCCATTACCGGTGGGTTCCGGCGTGGCGGCGCGCCGGGCTCCAGCGCCGCCCGCTCAGCCGCGTCGACCAGCTGGTGGTAGAGCACCCATTCGCCCTCGGTCGGTTCCGCCGCGGCCCCTGGCGGCAGCCGTCGATAGGTCTCGACTTGCAGGAATGACTCGGCTGGCGCCTCGACGTCGTCGGCATCAACCTCACCGAATGCGTTGACACGGAGGCCGTACTTGCTGAACAGCCTGACCACCCATGCGGCATACCCGGCATCGGTGCCGCCAGTTTCCAGATGGTGACGATAGAGAATGTTCACCACGCCGGGCTCCACAGCACAGTCGCCCGCGTGGCTCAGTCCGTGTCCGAGTTCGTGCAGCACCGTACGAGTTGTCGGGGTGTCGGCGTTTCCCCGGAGATACCCGCTCGCGGTCGCCCGTTGTGATTCTGTTCGGTTCACTTCCGGACTGATGCCGATCCGCTCATTGAACCGGAGCGACGTTGCCCGCCGAGTGTTTCCGTACCAGGACCGAACCGCGTAGCCATTCTCCATGTCGCCTTGTGGCGTAAATCCGATGTCGACGAGCGTGATCAGTGGGTATTCGGCGAGAGTCGTACGCACGGTCGTGACGAGCTCACGCACCGTGGCGCTGTCCAGTCCCGGTATCTCGAATCCGGGCAGTGCGACACCGTGTGCCCGCGCCATGGCCTCGCCAAGGGCCATATTCACCAACGTCTGCGCCCGCTCCGATTCGTTCGCGGGTGGTGTCCGAAGCGGGTGCTGCGCGGTCCACACGCGAGCCATCTGCTTGACACGATCATGCACGGCACGTTCCGCGACGGACGCGTTCGCCCGATCTATCCGCACGGCAAAATGCGACGCGACCAGCGTGCCCCGAATGTCCAAAGTTCCGTCGCTGTGAAAAGCTCCGGCACTCAGCTCTTTTCGAGTCCAGTCGACGAATGATTCCGCGCCGGTGCGAGTGCGTATCCAGAGTTCGCGCAGGAAACCACGCAGATCCTTCTCCGCGCGCCACCGTCCGGCTTGGACCAGGACATTTCCAAGTTCGTTGACAACAAGGCAGTACAGCGGCCGATCCGGCACCACAAGCCGCGGGTTGGCTTCGACCAACGCTTGCCATGCCGCACGCAATCGATCGGGATCGCCTACGTAAGCTCGGTTGAGGAGCATGACCGTCGATCGCTGTGCAATCAGAGTGCTATGCAGAATGCTGACGGCGACTCCCTCGGTGCCGGACAGCTCGTCGATGTTGACCCGCTGCAGAACGGACGGAGCACCGTGGTCGCGGATAGCCGAGGCCACTTCGCGGGCGGTCGCCAGGTCACGACCGCCGCCATCGAATTCGAGCTCGATGCCGCGGCTGTCCCGCAGACCGTCGACCACCTCATCGACGGTCGAGCACCCTTCAGGGTGCCAATCGGCGGACAGTGGGCGCGAGTCGACGACGCCATACTCGTCGTAGATCTGTAGCTCGCGCAGAGCGGCGGCGAGTTCGACCTGCCGCGCGTCGTACTCGTCTGCAATCTGGTCGTCCTGGTCCGCCGCACCGGCCAGTACACGAGAGTAGGCCGATCCGGCCTCGCGCAGCCGCTGCTCGTGTTCGGCGTACCGCTCGAACAGGTGATCCGCGTGACCGCGCTCCGCGACGACCTGTCCGCGCCGAACAATCGCGCTCACGAGCGGAAGAGCGCCGACGTCCTTCACGAAGACCGAGGCAACATCCGAATCGAGGACATCGGCGGCCAACCGAACCACCTCGGCGCCTGCACCGCCACCAACCAAATGAATCTCCGGTGGGCGCGCCGCATTACCGCCGCTCGCGTCCAACAACTGCCAAACCAGCTCAGCCACGATCCGCGGGCGGCGTGCGGCATCCAGCGCACCCCCCGACGGGTCGTATGCAGCTACCGTCACCACTGCCGCCTTGCGGCCGCCTCGCGCCGCGCGCTGATACAGGTCCCCCGCCTCGCGCACCATAGCGGGCAACGCGGCCCAGTCGGCCACGGGGTCCGGCACAAACCCCCACACCTCGTCCGCGTCCGCAACATCGCCGAAAGCAAGCACCGCGACGCTCGGTGACCAGAGACCCGCTGCGCCGGTAGATGATTCGACACCGAGCACCGACACTCGCGCCTGGGCGGGCAGCTCGGCCGCCCGAACGTCGGCGGTCTCGAACACCAGTCGCATCGGATCGAGAAAACGCTCGTCCGCCGTGGCTTTGCTCGTGGCCTCGGCGTACTCGGCAGCCCTCATCCAGAATGGAGCCTCGACCGGTACCTCGGTCGGCTCGGTGTCTTGATCGTGGGTCGGCTCGGTCGTGCTGTCATGGGTCGCAGGTTGTCCCTCGGTCTGCTCAGCCGTGCGCTGATCGTCGCTCGGCTCGACGGTCCCGTCCGCGCTCGCGGCACCGGTCTGCCCACCGACGCCGTAGCCATGGCCCGGCTCGCTTGGCCCGCCCCGAGGCGCGTCAGGCACGCCAGTCTGCTCAGCAGCGCTGTGACCCTGACCCGGCGCGATGGATCCGCCGGGGTCGGCCGAGGTGGCGGCACCCGCGTTTTCGTGCGCAGGCCCTGCCGGTTCGGACTCGTCGACGGCTCGAAACTGCACGGGCTCCACCGGATCCGGCATCGAGGGAGGCACATCGGAGACCGGCGCCGCAGGCCTTGGTGGATCGTGGGGGTCCGCGGGACTCTGGACCGCACCCGGGCGGGCGATAACGTGCGGCTGCCGGTTCGTCTCGTCCAGCTCCGGTGGTCGCAGTGTCGGATCATCCGGTGCACCAGGACTGTTCGGGTTCGGCGCCACCGATCCTGGCTGGATCGCGGGCACCCACCCCGAGGTGCCCGTGCCTGCACCGGCCTGCCCGGCCGCCGGGGGCTGCTGTGTCGTCGGGGCTGTCGTTGGGGTTGCCGGTGGCGCACCTGTTGTTGGAGTGGCTGGCGGCTCGACTCTCGTGGGAGTCGCTGGCGATTCAACTCTCGTCGGAGTCGCGGGCGGCTCAACTGTGGCGGGAGTCCCTGGCAGTTCAAACCTCGTGGGAGTCGCTGGCGGCTCAACTCTCATGGGAGTCGCTGGCGGCGCACCGAGATCTGCCTCCGTGTCCGGCCGAATATCGAACTCTCGCAGTGGATTCCGTTCCAGCACACCTACCTGTGCGGACTGCGCCTCCGGCTTGGCGACCGAACCATCGGACACGGCACCACCGGCATCCCGCCACACCGACGACAAGCCGAGGTCTGCCCCCATCGACGCCGGGGCACCGCCTGCACCGTCCCCGCCGCGCACCGCGGACCCGAACACGCTCATTCGGTGCAGGCCTGCCCGGTCCGTCGTCGAATATCCCCCGGACTCGGCGGGGAGTCCGCTGCCGGGCTGCGGGCCTGGGGGACGCACCCCGCCGCCGTCGCCAGGTAGCCGCGTCGGGACGTACCCGCCGTCGCCACCACCGCCGTCGAACCCGCCGAGCCAGAATATTCCGCTCGATTCGGGTTGTCCGGCAACACCGTTCGGGCCCGACAGGAAAGCGCCGTCCCCGCCTGGCGGCTTGCCGGGACCTGCGGGACCGATCAGCTCCACCGACGAGCCGTCCCCCGACGACAGTGCCATCAGCTGCTCGCGCGCTCCCTGCTCGGCGAGCTGCGCCAGCCGGGCCACGGCCTCGCCGTCCCCGACCGATTCCGAAAACAACAGCCGCTCAGCGGCTGCGGACTTGCCGTCGATCAACAGCCGCTCAGCGGACACGGACTTGGCGTCGGCGCCGGTTGGCGGCGCATCGAGAGTCGGCACATCGACAGCTGGGGCAGCCTGTCGCGCCGCGCTCACCGTGTGCGCGGCCAACCCCAGCACTCCGCCGCTGATCAGTTGTGTCACAGGCGAATCGAGCCGTCCGATGGCGACCGCGCCACCGAGCGCACCGAAAACTCCGGCTCCGGCGGCAACGACCGCGCGCCCCCACCCTGCGGACAAGTTCGCGCCGACGACCTTGGCGACTACTCCGGCCCCGAGCCTGCCGCCCATTGCGGACCCGGCGCCAGCCAGCCCCGCCGTGCCAACCAACGCCCAATCCACCCCACGCCGAGTGGGCTGCGCCAGCTGGATCCCCAGGTTGAGCCCGGCCTGCGTCGCGCCGAAGGCAGCCCCTTCCGCCACGAACAGGCCGGCCCGCGCCACCGTCACGGCCGAAGAGCCCGCGCCGATCCGACCGACCAAACCCTCCAACAACGCCAGAAACCGCGCACGCGCCTGCGCGGCTGCGGCCACCGAAGTCCCTGCGCAGAGCACCATCAGCACCAGCAGCGTCATCTCCGTGCATGCCAGCTCGACGTCGTTGGCGACGTCGTCCAGCCAATCCGCAACGGCCACAGCGAATCCCGACAGCTGTTCGGAGTGCGTCGTGAGCGCCGCTGCCGACTCGTGCATCGCGCGACCGACGTGACTTCCCTCGTCGACGGCACCCGCCAGGTGCTGGATACCGCTCGCGACCGACGCCCGCACATCGGCTGCGCCCGTGGCGATCTCGCGCCACGTGGCCGCCAGCCGGCGCAACGCCTCGGGATCTCCCCTCGGGAACTGACCCCCGAACACGAGCTTCTCTGCGAATTCCGACACCGGCGAACTCATCGAGGCGCCCTACACCCGGTGCTGTCGCACCGATCGGGCCGGCGCACCCACTGTCGATACCGCATCATCGCTCAGTCCGTACCGTCGAATGCCACCCGCTCGGCTCGAGCGCGACGCCACCTCATTTCACCGATCGAGAATCGTTGACAGACATTCTCGCTCTGCTTCCGTCTTGCCCCGGTTACCACAGCTGGGAGGTCCATTCGCCCCCTGTTACGTTCCCTGCCGGGGCATCTGGAGGAATACCGCTGAGCAAGAGCCCGATCACCGTCCTCGCCGACTTGATGCGTCGAATCGTTGGCGACGTCGGGCGTGAATCGAAGGTTCTGCACGATCAGACCCTGGCGCCAGGAACTGCGGCAAAAGGTGCGGTCGAGGCGACCGCGGTGGTCGACCGCTACGCCGTACCCGGTGCGGCACGGACTCCGACTGGACCGCATGCGGGTCCCGGCGCGCGCTCCGGCGGAGGTCCGCTGTCAGGCCTCGGCGCCAGGGTCGACCGCTTCGTCGCGAGGTACGACCCCGTACTGGCGCAGCGGGCCCGCGATCTCAGAGCGGACGGCTGGACAATCCGGTATGGCCCGAAGGGGCAGGGCAGCAGGACTCGATTCGACATCGGCGTGATCGAGATCGATATCGCACACCGCGGCGACGTGCTGATGATTGTCAGAATCCTGGCCCACGAAATCAACCATGCCCACCCCGATGGTTATCACCCGAAGGAGATTCCATACGAGAACACCACAAACGACGACTGGGTGATCGACAACGTACTAGAGCGTTTCAAATCCGAAGGTGATGCCGACATAGCGGCACGCGACGCACGACAACGGATTCTCGACAACAAGGGGCCGGATATCGGAATATCAACGGATACACCGGAATTCAACGCGATATACGCGGAGTACGTCAGCGGTGCGAAGACCAGGGAACAGGCTGCCGAGGAGATCGGCTACCGCTACGGAACCACGCCGGTGACCAACGGCGTCGACGATAAGACCTTCACCCACTTCGATTCCTACAGTAAAGAATACGACGCCCTGTGGGACGACCTCGTCGAGGACGATTGACCTCGCCCGCCCGGGCGGCGACACCGATCACCTGCTGCGCGGACCGTGCTCGTTGCGTATGCTGCCCGTGGATCGCCTGGTCGGTCGCCCGGCCGCTTCGGCGCGTACCCGCTCCAATTCCGCGCTGGGAACGAACCGGATGATCTCGCCGCGCGAGGTGATCATCAATTTCTGGAAGATCGTAGCCATTTGCGCGTCAACAGTTTTGAACGATTTGCCCCGGCGCGCAGCGATCGCGGTGTTCGCGAATCCCGCGGCCGCCAGCAACGCGACCTCCTGCTCGGCGGCGGTCAAACCGTCCCACGGCACCGAACTGTGCGCAGGCCTGGTTCGGCTGCGGCCGAGCCGGTCGAGGTTCAGCAATCCCAGTGCGAGCGAATGCACTTCGCGGCGTTCGGGTCGCAACCGCTCGCCCTGGCGCACCGCCGCTTCGTACTCGTCCGAGCCCAACGCGCGCCGGGCGACGTCGATGGCGTGGTCGGTCGCATCCGCGAACGGACCGAGCCCCTGGATCTCGATGCCGATGCTGGCAAGCAATACGCGAGTTCCGCCGACCAGCCGGGCGATTTCGATACTCGGCGGGCCGATCCCCGAATCGCCCGCCGCCGTCATCTCGGTCACCACCCGCGCCAACGTCCACATCCGGACGTGAACCGCCCACACGGCTCCCCACTGATCACGAATTTCCAGCTGGCATGCCAACGCCGTGCGCCCGATCGTCAACGCAGCGTCGGTATTTCCCTGTCGGGTCGCGGCGACCGCCCATGCCAGCTGCGCCCACGAAATCGCCGCTTCGGCGCCTGCGCGCGTGGTGCGGTCGAGATGGCGCTGCGCGATCTCGACCGCTTGGTCGACGGATCCGAGCAGGCCGGCGGCCAGTGCCTCGAACAACTCGGATACGGCGGCGGCGCCGTCCCTGCCGTATCCCAGGTACTTTTCGCGGGCACGGCCGAGCACGCCGATGGCGCGCGGGTCGCGGTCGAGCATCATCAAGGCGACGCCCAAGAGGAAATCGACCGGCGCGAGCAGCTCATGCCGATCGCACTCTCGACGCCAGTCCGGGTCGGGAATCACCATCGCCAGGCATGCCTGCAGCGCGTGTTCAGCGTCCTCGCGCCTGCCCTGACAGAGCGCTGCCCAGCAGATCAGGGCCTGTGCTTGGATGTGGGTCACCGCGTTGTCGCCGCCGGCCTGGCGCGCGGTGTCCAGCGTGTGCTGCATCCACTGCCTGACCTCGCGCAGCGATCCGCGCACCATCGGCGCGCGCAACGCGATCAGACCGGCGGCCAGCTCGACACCGACCGCGGCGTCCTCCGGCGTTGCGAGACTGGCTTCGATCGCGATGCGGAGGTTGTCCCAGGCCACCCGCGCCCAGTCGACCATGCCCTGTCCCGCCGGACTCAACCAGTTCGTCTGTGCGTCAACCACTTTGGTCCGATAGTGGATCAGGTGCCGCCGTTGTAGCCGCCGCCATTCCGCCGGCGCCCGCTCGTCGAGGCGTTCCCGCACGAAGACCCGGATGCTCTCCAGCAGTGAATACCGCACGATGTCCGCGCCGAAATGCACCGTCACCAGCGATCGGTCCACCAGACGGCCGAGCAGCTCTTCGATCTCGTCCTGGCGCAGCGTCGGTTCCGCCGAGTCCGCGACCGCCTCGTGCTCGTCAGGCGGTCGATCCGCGCACACCTCTTCGATGGCAGCCAATTCCGCCCCGACGGCGCAGCCGTCCTGCTCGTCTTCCGGATTCGCCTCATAGCCCGCGGCGAAGACGGACATCCGCTGCAGGAGGATACGTTCCTGCTCGCCGCACAGTTCGTAGGACCAGTCGATGACATCGCCCATCGCTCGATGCCTGCTGTCCACGCCGGTCTGCGGTCCGTGCGACCACCGCAGTCGACGATCGTCGGCGGACCCGCTCAACTCGCGCAGCACGCCAGGCAACGGCTGGTACCGCAATCGGGCGGCCGCCAACCGGAGATAGAGCGGGTGGTAGTGCACGTGCCTGCAGATGTCGGCAATGGTCTCGGCGTTCTCGATGCCGAGTGGCATGCCTGCGGCCGCCGCCCGCTGCTGGAACAGTTCGGTGGCCTGGTCGCGGGTCAGGGGCGGCACCACGACCAATCCCTCGTCGACCCAGCCGATCGCCTCCCGGCTGGTGGCCAGAATCGTCAGTCCTGGAACCGATTCCAGCAACTCCGCGATCACCTGTCCCGCCGCGGCGAGCACGTGCTCGCAATTGTCCATCACCAGCACCATCGGCACCGCGCCGTCGGCCGAGCTGAGGCCGATCAGGTTGTCCACCAACACATCCCACGCGGATCGGCTGGAGAAGTCGATCTCGACGACCGCCTGTGCGACCTCTTCCTCGACCATCGCCTCGTCGGCATCCCGCGCCAACCGCGCGAGCCGCACCCAATAGATCGCGGCGCCGGTGTCGTAGCGATAGCGCCGCATGGCCTCGGTCGCCAACCAGGTCTTCCCGATACCGCCGGAACCGATCAGCGTGACCAATCGGACCGACTCGGACAGCAGGGCCGCAATCTTCGCCAATTCCCGGTCCCGGCCGACGAAACCCGCGGCACGGTGGGATTGACCGCGGCTTCGTTCGAGACTGTCCGCCATGCGCCGGAGCATAATCGCCCGAGGTCACCACGGGGTTACCTTTGCCGACACGCGGCGCGTCCGCCGGCTCGGCATGGTGCGGGCGGTGACCCGACCGCGGGCTACGTCAGTTCGTCCTGCACATCTGTCAATATCTCGACTACGCGAGCCACGAGCATCGCCTCGATCCATGGCAGCAGGAACGGGCCGCGCACCACGGCGAGCGCGTCGGTCACTGCATCAATGCCCACCCATATCGCCAGCAAGGTGTCATGGACCGACCGCTCCATCCCGGCGATCTGCCGACGCACGTCGGTGTCGCGCCGGTTCAAATACCTCGTGTACTCAGTCATGTCGGCGATGCGGTGCTGATACCCGGTCGCCAGCTCGGAGGTGCTGTCAGGGCTCGTCACTCCGGCCCAGTTCAACAGGTTTCGGATGTCCGGTATCGCAGGCGGACCCGCCGTTTTCGCGGACATCAGTTCATCGAGCACCAGTCGCAGCCAGGCTTCGGCCATCTCGACGACAGCCCCGAACGCCGGCGAAAGACCGGGCGGGCGTGGGAGATTCACGTGCGACGAATTCCGCAGCAGCGGCAGCACGGAACCTTCGGCGGTCACCCGGAATTCGCTCATCCGCTGCCGTCCGCTCAGTATCGGTCGATGATGGGCGGGGTCAGTGTCGAACCGCCGAGCGGGCCGATCGTCGACTCGAAGGCGCGTTGCCACGAGCCGTCGATGACCATCTGCTCGATGGCGTCATTGATCTTTTCCCGGGTGTCCCGGTCGCCCTTCTTCAGGCCGATGCCGTACTTCTCGACGCTGAACGTGGCGCCGACCAGCTTCAGTTCGCCGGGCGCCAGCCCCGCGTACCCGGCGAGAATGATGTCGTCGGTGGTCACCGCCTCGACCGCACCGCTGCGCAGCTTGTCGACACACTGTGAGTAGGTGTCGAGCTCGAGCAGCTGAATGTCCTTGGCGTAGTTGTCCTTGATGTTCTGCGCCGGAGTGGAGCCTTTGACCGAGCAGACCTTCCTGTTGCCGGTCAACGACTCGACGCCGGTGATATCCGTGTTTGCCATCTGCACAAGCAGTGCCTGCCCCGCCACGAAGTACGGCCCGGCGAAGTCGACCTTTTCCTTGCGGCCCTCGGTGATCGAGTAGGTGCCGACGACGAAGTCGACCTCGCCATTCATGATCATCGTCTCGCGTTGCGCCGACGGCGCTTCTTTGAAGGTGATGTCTTCGGGCCGGACACCCAGTCTGCCCGCCACATACTTGGCGACCTCGACGTCGTACCCGCGGAACGAACCGTTGGCGTCGCGAATACTCAGGCCGGGCTGGTCGAACTTGATGCCGATGGTCAGCTTGCCCTCCTTCGCTTGATCGCCGGCATCGTTGCCGCCACCGCATCCAGTAGCTGCGACGGCGATGGCGACGGCCCCGATACCGAGGCGTAGTGCATGGCTGAACCTCATCGAATGTGCTTCTCTCTCACGGTGAGTCGCAAGGCCGGAGCAGGTGGGCCGGCCGCAAGTGGTATGCCATCTTCACCTGTCAAGCCCGGTACCCGTGTCCATCGCCTTCCCGCCGGTGGGAAACGGGTCGCGAAAGCCGACGTCATTGCCGTCCCGCGGCGCCGGCCTTACCAGCACCGAGAAGTGGCCGCCGACACACCAGCGCTCCACCAACTATCGTGCCATTAGATAACGGTACGATGAGCAGTGATTCGGAGTTTCCGACGGAGCCCTGCTCGCGATGGGAGACCCACATGTCCACGACCACCACCACCGGCAAGACGATGGCACGTCTGCTGGTCGCCGCCGCGATCATCGGTGCAATGACCGGCGTGGCCGCAACCCACGCACCGGGTATAGCGGAGGCCAAGCCCGATTCGTCGTCCGACGGCAATTCGAACAACGGCTCGGACCGGCCCGAACGGCGCACCGACCCGCTCGGCTACCACAACCCCCCGGTCGACGCCAGGGACCGCGCACGGGTCGATCAGAACCGGCGCGACTACTACAACGGGCAGCGCTCCAGGCAGGCACAGTCAGGCGGACGCGACGCCGACGGGCAATCCCCCACCTGGACTCGCGTGCAGCGGCCCGACGGCAGCTGGTACGTCTGTAAGCCCAACGCCTCGAATTGCTGAGTCGGCGCACAGAATCTCACGGCAGTCGAGGCGAGGGCCAGCGCGCCCGATCGCCTCGATACCGTGTTCATTGACGCTGCATGCTGCCCAATCACGGTGCCCGCTGAATTCGTCGGCGCGGCACCGTTGTCAGTGTTCGATCACCGAACAGGGCGCTGCCATGAACTGCCGCCGATAATTACCTTCGCGGTAATCGTGCCGTCGGTTTTCTTGTCGCCGTGCACGAATACGGTATCGCCGACCCGCACATCGGAAAGGCGAGTTCCGCCGAGCATCAAAACCTTGGTTCGCGCGGTGGTATATACAATCGTCTCTGCGCCGAGGAAACCAGTGACGGTGATGATGCCGCCATTATTGGTGAGCACTTTTCCCGCGGTGACGCCGAAATCGATCGGCGGATTGCTGGTCATCACCGCCCGGCTCGCGGCGACCGAGGGCGCAGGCTCGTCCCTGAGCAGACAGCCCGCGAGCACCGCGAGCAAGAGAAGGCAGATCCCGATGGCGACGGAGAGCGCGGTGCCGCGGCGCGGACGCTGCTCGCCGGCCGGGTGACCGGACGTGGTCATCGATCAGTACGCGCTGCCGGACCACCATGGCCAGTACCCGCCGTACCAACCACCTGGGTATCCCCCGTACCAACCACCTGGGTACCCTCCTCCCCACCACGGCGGGCGCAGCGGATACCAGGGTCCCGGTCGCTGAATCTCATGCATCGCGCCCGCCTGCTCCGGCTCGACCACCGCCGGTTCGATCACCATTGGTTCGATCGCGATCGGTTCGGCATGAGCCGACGCGGCGACCGCGATCGGCGCCGCGGCGAGTGCGATCACAACAGCGATCCGCGCGACCATCGACCGCGACCGGTCGACTCGATTGGCTGCATCCATGGAGTTCCTCGTTTCGGTACGCATCGGCCACCTAAGTGACATAACTAACGTACCGCTACGTAGCGGAACATTCAACAGCGGATCGACCGGTCAGGTCAGGATTCCGCGAGCACCTCGGCGAATTCGGAATCGAGTTCCAGATACCGGATCAGGAGCCGATGGGTGAGGTCGGCGGCGGCCCGGCCCGGCGCCGCGGTGGCCACGGTCAGTCGATGCGCGAGCTCGGCGCGATCGTCGGGAGTTCGCTCAGAGGATCGGAAGTCCTGCCCGGCGGTCCGATCGAACAGGTCGGCGCAGCGGCGCGCGATGCGTTCGCAGTCGGCGCGTAATCGCTCGACTTCGTTGAGCACCTCCGTGTGCGGGACGCCCGCCTCGGACAGTTCGTCCGCGAAGCGAACCAGCTGTCGATCGGCGACGCGGTAGGTCGTCGCGTCGACCGGCTCGTACAGCCCCGCCTGCACCACCCTGGCCAGCCCGTTGGGCACGTCGCTGTAGAGCTCGCCGAGCGCGGTCGCCGCGATCGTGTCCGCGCCGGACAAGACGATCGACTCCGGCTCGTCACCCTCGCTGACGCCAAGGATGTCGCCGAGATCGTCGCCACGATCCCATGCCTCGAGCAGTTCCCTGATCCCGTTGAGCTTGATGCCGCGTGACAACAGGCGCGAGATCGTGTGCACGCGGTTGAGATGGTCGGTGCCGTAATACCCGGTGCGCCCCTTCACCTGCGGTGAGGGCAGCACTCCGCGCTCGTGATAGACGCGCAGGGCTCGCACGGTCGTTCCGGCCTCGCGCGCCAGTTCATCGATCGTGTACTCAACACCCGCCGTCATACACAAAGGAAACCACATCCGAGGGTCCATGTGCGCTCGGCATCCCGGTCGGGCAGCACGTATTCCCAGCCGTATCCGGCACGCACACAGCGCCGAACGCACCACAACTCGAGAGATCGCCGGCGACCGGCTCGCGCGCTCACCAGACCGTCGTCGGACGCAATTGGTTGGCCAGATCGACGAGCCGATAGCGATGCAGCCGATCGGGTGCGGTCCTGGCCAACGCGCGCAGCCCGGATTCCAGACCGCGCTGCATGCCCGGTTCGTTGAACGGGAATTCGAAGAGGGACGGGTCGGGGTCGTGTGGTTGATGGCCCGCCCGGAACCACTCCAGGGCGGCGCCGAACACGACGACGCGCAGTTGCAGCGCCCTCGGCTCGTCCGGCAGCGCAAGCAGTCTGGCCGCCGCCTCACCGAAATCGGCCTCGGTGATGTCATCGATCGGCCGCGATACCGAGAGCACACAACCGGTCAGGCGCGCCAAGGCGTAATTGCGCGACGCCTTCGGCACCCGATCAAGCACCGCGACGGCCGCGTCCGGGTCGGTCGCCGCGAGCATGCGCGCCAACCCGAACGCCGCACTCACCACACCGTGATTGGTGCGCCACACCGTCCGATAATGCTCGACTCCCGCGCGCCGCCACCGATCCGCCTCGGCGGGCGCCGCGCGTTGGAGCACCAGTTCGGCGCAGGCGGCCAGGGCCAGCGGCGGGGCGATTTCACCGGGGACCGCCGTGTGCACGGTGTCGAACAGCCGATAGGCGCCGTCGTAGTCGCCGCGCAGCAGCGCGGAAACGCCGGTGTACCAATCGAGGCGCCAATCGGCGTCGTAGGTGGGGCGCAGTTCGGCCAGCAGCGACGCGGCCGCGTCCGACTCCCCCAGATCCAGGTGTGCCCGGATCGCGGTGAGCGCGCTCTCCAGTTCGAAAGACGGTGGGGCGGAGATGGTCCCCGCTTCGATCCGATCGCGGGCGCGCCGCACCGCGTCGATGGCCCGCTGTGGATCACCGTGCAGCAGCGTCGAGAGCAATTCGGCGCTCGAATCCTCGCTGTCGATCAACGGCACCGGCAGCGCGGCGATCACGCTCGATACGTCGAGGCCGGGGGCCCGGTGAATGCCGTCCACCATGCCGTCGGTCCGGCCGAGCAGCGTGTCGGTGCCGAAATCGCCTCGCAAGCTGCCGAATTCGATCGAGGCCTGCGGGTGCTCGCGCTCGGAGTCGACCGCGAGCACCATTCTGAGGACGCCGCCGAGCTGACAGTACATCGAGTACGCGGAGGGAAAGCGGGACAACGGATCCGGGTCGGTCGCGCGCTTGAGCAGCCGGTGCAGGAACGGGTAGCGCCGCAGCACCGCATGCTGCTCCAGCGCGGGCACTTCGTGCACATAGTTGCCGTCGGGACCGATCGGGATGGGCAGGGTCAGCACCGCGAGCGTGCGGCCGACCGCGTAGATGTCGGATTCGACAGTGGGTCCGGTGGTGGTGATTTCGGGCGCCTGATAACCCGGCGTCCCGTAGAGGCTGCCGTAGGACTCCATGGCTGCCACCGCACCGAGATCGATCAGCTTCACCTCGTCCTGGCTGACCATGATGTTGTCGGGCTTGAGATCGTTGTAGGCCAAGCCGAGCGAATGCAGATAGTCCAGTGCCGGAAGCACTTCCATGACGTAGGTGATGGCCTCGGCCACCGAGATCCGCTCCGGCCCGCGCTGGTCGAGCACCTTGCGCAGCGATCGGCCGCTCACGTACTCCATGACGATGTAGCCGTCGGGCACCCCGCGCGCGGAGCGGTGCTTGACGAAGTTGTAGATCTTGACGATGCCGGGATAGGCCATCTCGGAAAGGAACTGCCGTTCGGCGAGCGCGACGACATGCGCTTCGAAATCGAGCGGATTCTGCAGCCCCTTCAGCACCACCCACCGATCGCTCACGTTGCGGTCGACGGCGAGATAGATCCAGCCGAGCCCCCCGTGTGCCAGGCAGCCTTGCACTTCGTACTGATCGGCCACCAGCTCACCCGGTTCGAGCAGCGGCCGGAAGTTGAACGGCGCACTACATTTCGGACAGTCGCCGACCACCTGCCCCGGCTGCGACTCGGTGGTCCGGCCGATGGGCTCGTCACATTTCCAGCAGAATCGTTTGCGCTCAGGGACTTCGGGGTTCGGCAGCAGTACGGTGCGCGGATCCACCTCGGCGCTCTTCGGCAACTGCACGAGACCGGCGCCGAGGCGGCGGCCGCTCGGTCGGGAGCGGCCGCTACGACCCGAGGACGGTTCGGTGCCCGGCTCGAGCACACCCGAGGTGGCCTGTTCGGGTACCGGTTCCGCCGCAACCAGCGGCCGGGTCGCCCAGGGATGCGAGAGCCGCTGGGCGACATCGAACTCGGACGGCCTGCGACCGCCCCATGGATGGGTTTGCCTGCGCGACAGCATGGTTCGGCGCGTCCGCCGATTCGCCCATGGATGCAGCAACGGGCGGTCGGTCCCATTGGGGTGTTCCGGCATGCGAACCTCTCGAACCCGCGGTCTGAATCGCTGATTGATTGTTGTTCGGTTGGCGTCGATGCGCGCACGCCGAAGCTCCCATCGCTGGGAATGCGCTAGCGGATGCTGCCTAGACCGGGCGGATATCAGCAGGTGAGCGGCTACCGATGCACCTGCGGTACCTACGGCCGCACGCTCGAAGGAGCCGAACTTTTCACCAAGGACGTTGTGAGGAAGATATGTCCACCTTCGCCATCACCTCCGTGTCGGAGATGTGCGCACGGTACCGGGCCGACAACGGCTTCGATGCCGCCGTCGACGACCACGGCCAGATCCTGCTGCGGACCGGCAGCGTCGATGGCATTCAGCTGCCGATCGGCCTCGCGGAACGCGTACTGGGGGAACTGATGCGCCGCGACCTGCCGACGCCGGTCATCGCCAATCACCGGTCGGATTTCTGGATGCTGCTGACCCAGGGGGCCAGGGCCGCCGACCGCTCGGTGCCGCGCTTCGGCGCGCTGTACCGGCATCGCGTGCTGATGACGGCCGCGGGGGCGTTGATCACGCTGCCCGGCCCTGACCACCGGATCCGGTACTGGGAAGTGGCGCCGAACGGCACCCGACGCCCCCCGTTCAACGAGCTCGTCGAGATCACGCTGCGACTCGCGCACTGCATGCCCGAATCGGCCTGAATCGAACGAGCGGGACCGCGCTGGGGTGCTTAGGTAGCTCGCCGTAAGCACCCCAGCCTGCCATCAGGTTCCGGCGTGGTACGGGTGCCTGATCCGGTGGGCCAACGGCGCGAGTCCGCTCGGCATCCGGAGCTGCCACGACGTGCCACGCTGCTCCAGACCACCGAACTGGGCGGCAAGCACCAGCAGGATCCCGGAGATTTGCAGGAAGGTCAGCCGTTCCCCTGCGAAAGACCAGCCGAGGGTCACCGCGACCACCGGTCCGAGCAACATCAATCGGGACGCCGTCGTCGCCTCGACCCCGTGGAAGAGGCCGCCGAAGAAACAGGCGAACGCCACCGCGGTCGCCGCGATCGCCAACCAGGCCGTCGCGACGAATTGGTCGTAGGTCAGTGCGGGTGGCGGTCCTTCGAGGGCACCGGCCAACGGCAGCAGAATCAGCCCGCCCGCCAGCATCTGCCACGCGACCGCACTGACCGGGTGGGTGTTCGGCGGCACGCCCCAGCGGCGGGTGAGCACCATGCCGGTCGACGAGAACAGCGCAAGAGCGCCTGCCGCGGCGACGCCGACGACGTCGAGCCTGGTGTCGCCGCGCATGACCAGGAGCCCGACGCCGAACAAGCCGAGTAGCGGCACCGTGAATTGGCGCAGTCCGACCCGCTGTCCGAACATGAGCACGATAAACGGGACGACAATGCATTGCGCCGCGGAAATCGTGGCGACCACCCCGCCGGGTAAGCGATGCGCGGCCAGTGCCTGCATCCCGAAGAAGCCACTGAAGTTGAGCACGCCGAGCACCGTCATGCGCGACCACCAAATCCCGTGCGGCAGTGCAGGACGAATGGCAATCAGCAGTAGGCCTGCGGGTAGCACGCGCAATGCCGCATTCCAGAGTGGCAGCGGCGGAAGCAGTTCGAGTGCGAGAAATGCGGTGCCGAACAAACACGGCCCAGCGGCACAGGACAGCAGCACGGCGGATTCGCCGTGCAGGACGACGCGATGATCAACCATGGTCGGCTCCGCGGTGCTCGCCGATCAGCAAGGCGCGGCCGGTGTTTCCGCGGTGCAGCAGTGCCGTCATCGCGTCGACGTCGGAGCCGAGCGCCTGCGAGACCGCCGTCAAATCGGCGGCGATTTCCGACAGCACCTTCGAGACCTCGGTCGCGTTCGCCCGAAGTATCTGGGTCCACAGCGCGGTGTCCCCCGCCGCGATCCGCGTCGCGTCCTTGATCCCGGCGCCGCAGAGCCCGAGCATCGCGTCGTCGGCGCTGTCGAGGCTGGCCGCGAGCGCGGCGGCGATCACGTGCGGCACATGGGACGTGCGCGCGACGATGCGATCGTGCTCCGCGTGCGCCATCATGATCGGCCGCGCTCCGGTCATTCGGACGACATCGATGACGGTGCCGAGGGTTTCGGCGCTGGTCGTGGCCAGCGGTGTCAGCACCCAGTTCCGGTCGCGGAACAGATCAGGCCTTGCGCAGGCCGGTCCGGATCGCTCGCCGCCCGCCATGGGATGCCCGCCGAGGTAGGTCGTCAGATCACATCCCATGGCCTCGGCTTCGGCCAACGGCGCTGTTTTGACGCTGCCGACGTCGGTGTAGGCACGAGCCAGCCTCTTGTCCTGAATTTCCGCAAGCACCGCGGCGATGCCCGCGGGTGGCACCGCAACCACGGCGAGGTCGACCGCGGTCGACGGTAGTCCGAGAATCCCCGCACCGCGGGCTGCCGCAGCGGCGGCGGCAGCGGGATTCCGATCATGGAGATAGGTGCGAATGCCCTGATTGCGTAGCGCGAGCGCGACGGAGGTGCCGATCAGACCGGTGCCGATCACCGCAACCGTGCGCGAATTGTTCGTCGGCGAATTCATGGTCGTGAACCACACATATCGAACCGACATGGCGCCACACCAGCGGTTGCCATGTTTTCCATTTTTAACCCGACCTCGTCCAGTCGCCCAAACAGTGTAAAAACCACCGCTTGGTAACGATCTTCGATTCGCTCACGATACGAGAGCAAAACTGGTCGCTCAATAGGTATCGAGTTTAGGTAGCAACACTCCGCGCACCCCCTTATGCGCGGAGACACCTTATGCATGCGGCACGTCGAATACCGATGTATCGAGCACATCAACGCGATATTGCGGCGACGTGCACGCATCCGCGACATTTCCGAAGAAATTGCAGAGTCGACTCAGCGGCCGCGTCGATACCGCAGGTAAGGCCCGATAGACGACACCCTACGAGGGGTCACGGCCGGTGTGGCGACCCGCTCCCCACGATGGCCTGGACGCCGTCCAGAATGACCCCGAGGCCGAAGAGGAAGTTGTCCTCCGGATCGGCGGGATTGCCGGTCGGCGGCGCCGCCTGCGCGGCGAACGTGCCGACCGCGAACAACTCGGCCGCGTCGGGAAACTGCGCGGGCGCCACCAGTTCCGCCATCTCCTGCCCGTACTCGCGCGCGGCGACCGCAGGGTCGATCTTGCGCTGCCGCCGGCCCTGTTCGAGTTGCTGCGCCATGCGCGCCGCGAAATTCACGTACCCGCTGAGCAGGGTCAGCGTGCCGACCTTGGTCATCCGGTCCAGGTCGATGTCGCGCATGGCGCGTAATCCGGCGTCCATCCAGGCGATCGCGTTCGGTCCGCGCGGCGGACTGGAGATCGGCAGATCCGCGAGCCATGGGTGCAGTTGATAGGCCGACCAGAGCCCAGTTGCCCACGCCCGCAATCCCGCACGCCACGATGTCGCGGCGTCGGCGAGTTCCGCGCCGGGCGCGAAGGCCATATCACCCATCAGGGTGAGCAGTTCGTCCTTGGACCCGATGTAGCGGTAGAGCGACATCGGGGTGACTCCGAGCTTCTCCGCGATCTTCGGCAAGGTCGCGCCCGCGAGGCCTGCGCGATCGGCCAGCTCTACCGCCGTTCCGACGACGGTGTCGATATCCAAGGCGGCCCGGCGGCCGAGTCCCGACCCGGTCGGCAGCCGCCACAGCCGGACCAGTTCGTCGGACAGTTCGCCATCCGCCATGACCTCGCCACTCCCTCGCCGCTCGCGTGCATCGGCCCCGAACCTACCCGCAGGTACGCGGGCATCATTACTATGCACACTATACTATAGATCATATTGTAATGACTGCAGCGTATCGACGGTTTCGGCCGATCGAACGCACGTTCGGTAGACGAAATATAGTATTGCTCCTATAGTATAGGTGATAGAGTTAAGGTCCGGTCGCCCACCGAGGTGGCGTCGAAGGTGCCGCCGGGCGGCAGTGCAGCCGCCGGACTCCGGTGCGCCGGAACCCGATCACGAGGAGATCCCCCAATGCGTTAATTCGAATCATCGACCAATGCTGCATTCCGAGTGGAATGCGAAAGAACAATCCGGCCGATCGGCCATTCCACACACACATTCCACGGGTTGATTTGCGCTGCTTTCTCCCCGCGAAAATCAAGCAAAGGCAATATCATGAGCAACACACCAGATAATTTTCCGCCGCGCCTGACGCTCGTCACCGGCGCCACCGGTAAAACCGGTCGCCGCGTCGCCGATCGACTCGTTCAGCTCGGTCTCGCCATTCGGTCCGGATCGCGCACGGCGGAAATTCCGTTCGACTGGGCCGACGCCACCACCTGGGCGCCCGCGCTCGCCGGTGTCGACGCGGTCTATGTCGCATACCATCCCGACCTCGCGGCGACGGGCGCTCCGGCGATCATCGAGGAGTTCGTCAAGGCAGTGGAGCAGGCCGAGATCCCCAGGGTCGTCCTGCTCTCCGGGCGTGGTGAGCCCGAAGCTGAAGAGTGCGAGGCGTTCGTCCAGAATTCCGGTCTCGGCTGGACGATCGTGCGCTGCAACTGGTTCTCGCAGAACTTCACCGAGGGCGGGTTCCTCGATTACATCCTGGCAGGCGAGATCACGCTGCCCGCAGGCGATGTTCCCGAGCCGTTCGTCGACGCCGACGACATCGCCGACGTCGCGGTCGCCGCGCTGACCGATCCGAAGCATCTCGGCGAGATCTACGTGCTGTCGGGACCGCGCGGACTCACCTTCGCCGAGGCCACGGCGGAGATCAGCACGGCGCTCGGGCGGGAGATCGGGTACGCGCCGAGCTCACGCCAGGACTTCATCGACTCGCTCAATCACTATCAGATGCCGCTGGAACAGATCGACCTGCTCGACTACCTGTTCCATACCGTGCTGGACGGCCGCAACTCCACCCCGACCGACGGGGTCGAGCGGGCGCTCGGCCGCAAGCCGCGCGACTTCACCGACTTCACCCGTGCCGCAGCGGCATCCGGTGTCTGGAGCACTGGAGAGACCAGATGACCGAGCGTGCGCAGTCCCTGCCCGGGGTCACTGCGCTCATCCTCGCGCTCATCACCACGGGGCTGCTCGCAGGCCTGTTCTACGCCTACTCGGTGTCGGTGATGATCGCGCTCGGGAAGTTCGACGACAAGACCTTCGTCGAGGTGATGAACAAGATCAACGTGGTCATCATCAATCCGGTGTTCATGCTGAGCTTCCTCGGCTCGATCGGCTTCTCGGTCATCGCGGGGTTGTTCTTCCTGGGCTCCGATACGCGATCGGTGTTGATCTGGATCGGCATCGGCGCCGCGCTCAACCTCATCAGCCTGATAGTGAGCGGTGCGTTCAATATTCCGCTGAACAACGCGATGGCGGTGGCGAACGACGCGACCGGGCCGATCGACTATGCCGGGCTGCGGGAAGCGTTCGAATCATCCTGGGTGACGTGGAATATCGTGCGCGGCCTGTTCAATACCGCCGCGATCGGCGCCCTCGGCTGGGCACTCGTCCAGTACGGCAGGCTCACCGGCTGAACCCGACTGGTCACGAAAGGCCCTGTCGTCGCTGAGAATTCAGCGTCGGCAGGGCCTTTCCCGTGCCAGTTCACCGAGGCAGCCGGTACTCGCAGGAGTGGGAACAGGTGCGCCATCGGCCCGAGCCTACGATCGCGATGCGAGTGGGTCTCGAGGTGAGTGGAGTTGAGCTATGACATCGCTGCCACGGCACTGCGGATCGCCGCGCGGTTTGCCGGCAAGGCCAGGGAGGGCATCGGCCAGGTCGACATGTTCTATCGAAAGTCCATTGCCACCACCACGACTCGCGGCGTAGGCACACTGCTCGCCGCCGATGTGCCGAGCCGCCATGGCATGAATCTGATCGGGGCAGGCACACCGGCGCAGACCGGCCTCGGACCGAGCACAGGGAACAAGCTCCTTGCCCAGATTTATGGGAATCAGTTTCACACCGACAACTCGATGCTCGCTTCATTCAACGCCGAGCGCTTGGCTGGACTGCCCAAGCCATTGCATGATCGTGTCGCCGCCTATATGCGCGAAAAACCACATGGCGGAATCTGGCTGGGCGACGGCAACGTGGTCGATATCGGGCACCCGGTCTGGCCCGAGGGCAACGTTGCCGAGCTGCAGCCAGGAGGGTGGCCGGACGGAACGACGTGGCGCGATGTCGGCGGTGTCTACCTCCTGGAGCATCGCGCAGTGCTCATCGGTCGCACGCTGCGGTCCGGCATACAGACATGGCGGCACGAGTTCGGGCACGCGGTCGATGCGGCCCTCGGTTACCGCAGCCAAGAAATGAAGTTCCGCGCGGTGCATCAGGCGGTGTGCGGCCATTTTGTGAGGCTGAATTCCGAGGAGATCAAGTACTTCACCCAGCCCGACGGGTTAGGTGAGAGGGAACTCTTCGCCGAGGGTTTCGCCTGGTACGACAGCATCCGCAACACCCAGGGCCCAGGCATCCTGCTGCCCAACACCGCACCGCCGCCTACCTTTCTTCGATCGGCGGCCGCCGCGCAGCATCTGCTCGCCTATTTCGACGACCTGTACAAAGAGTTGAGGATCCCATGAGTGCGGACTACCCACCGGCCAGCCGTCTCGACGACGGACGAATCCTGGTGCGCTTCTTTGCCCATGGGCCCGACGGCGCGTTCCTCCGCGGCGCGACGATCATCGGCCCCGACCATCCCGACTACCCCGCCTGGGACGCCGAGCTCACCGAATGGGAGCAGAATCCGATAGTCGACGACATGGCGGACTACCACCCCATCGACTTCGAGAAGTTCGGCGCGGCCACTGAATCCGACGACAACCCATGACTGAATGGACGCCGGCGGCCCGAAAGGTCCGGCGCGGCAACAGCACGCAAAAAGGCGCGATTCGGCCCCGAGGACGGCGGGGCCGAATCGCGCGGCAGCGAATCCGGTCAGCGGAGCTGCACCGCTGGGTTCGCTGCCTCCGGTGGAGGAGCCTTCGACAAGGGTTCTGCGATGTCCTCCAATGACTTTCGTTCGGCATTGACGCCGAAGTACCACGCGATAATGCCGCCGGTCACCATGATGACGGCGCCCATGACATAGCCTGCGGTCAGCGGGTTCCGGTCCGGATTCGGGTTGTCTTCGCCACCGATGAGGTGCCCGAACAGGAAGGGCGCGATCACGCCGCCGACGCCCTGGGAAATGGCGAAGAAGAACGCGATGGCCTGCCCGCGCAGCTCGAGCGGGAAGATCTCACTGACGGTGAGGTACGCCGAAGACGCACCGGCCGAGGCGAAGAAGAAGATGACGCACCACAGCAACGTCTGCGAGGCGGCACTGAGGATTCCGGCGTGGAACGCCCAAGCGGAAACGAACAGCAGCGACCCGGATATCACGTAGGTGCCGCAGATCATCACCCGGCGCCCGATCGTGTCGAACAGCGGTCCGAGCAGCAGTGGGCCGAGCAGATTCCCGATGGCGAACGGGAAGAAGTAGTAGCCGGTGTGCGAAAGGGGCACGTCGTAGAAGTGCACGAGCACCATGCCCTGGGTGAAGAAGATCGCGTTGTAGAGGAAGGCCTGGGTCGCCATCATGCTGAACCCGAGGAACGATCGCCGCGGATACTTCTTGAAGAAGACGTTGGCCAATTCCCAGAGGGTGAGGCGGGGCGGGCTCGTGATGGCCAGCTCGTCTTTGGCCGTTACCGGCGGCAATGCGATCCCGTCGGCGCGCATCTGACGCTCGATCGCGTCGACGGTCTGCTCGGCTTCCTCCGCACGACCGTGGGTCAACAGCCAGCGCGGGCTTTCCGGAATGCTCTTGCGCACGAAGATGATGGCGATCCCGAGCAGGGGGCCGATGAAGAAGCCGAGCCGCCAGCCCCATTCGATCGGGACCATGTTCTCGTTGAACAACACCAGCGTTGCTGCCGCGCCGATCGCGGCGCCGCCCCAATAGGTTCCGTTGACGGCGATGTCGACCCGGCCGCGGTATTTGGCCGGGATGATCTCGTCGATCGCGGAGTTGATCGCGGTGTACTCGCCGCCGATGCCCATGCCTGCCACGAATCGGCAGACGAGCAGCATCCACCAGTCGAACGACAGTCCGGCCGCGCCGCTGGCCAGCAGATAGATCATCAGGGTGATGATGAACAGCCGTTTGCGGCCGAGCTTGTCGGTGAGCCGACCGAAGAAGAGCGCGCCGACGACTTGACCAGCTAGATAGACCGATGCCGTCGCCCCGACCTGAGCGCTGGTCAGATGGAGCGTCTGCGGGTTCTGCAGCGCGCCGCTCATGCTCGACACGATCTGGATCTCGATCCCGTCGAGAATCCAGGAGACTCCGAGGCCGACGACGACCAGCCAGTGGAACTTCGTCCACGGCAGTCGATCCATCCGCGCCGGGATGGTACTTCGGACTATCTCGGGTGTTTGGGCTACCTGCCGCACCGCCACCGCGTTACCTCCGCCTCGATGTTGTGATCCACAGCGCTGGCGCGATGTGTCCTGCCTCACGTTCCACGTCAAATAATGTACCGTTAAACATCGGTACATTCAATGGGTCACGGCGAGTCGGGGGTGTCATTCCTACGCAGTCGCGTCCGCATCCGTAGCCGCACCACCCGATGTGCAAGCCCTACGGACCGGAGAACGCTCAATGAGCACGCGACGCCCGCCGCCCGTGCACGCACCGCTCACCAAGCCGCCCAGAGGCCGATGACGTTGTCCGCCTAGGCCTCTCGATGAGCCGACACCTGCAGATCGACAAGGAGAGGAGCCGTGGCGACAGTGCCGACGATCGAGTGGGAATCGGATGCCGATCTGGTGGTGATCGGCGGTGGCATCGCCGGACTCACCGCCGCTCGCACGGCGGTGGCGCGGGGGCTGCGGGTGTTGGTGCTCGCCAAAGGCGGCCCGCTCGACACCGCGACCCACTACGCCCAGGGCGGGATTGCTGTTGTTGCGCCGCAGGGTGATTCGGTGACATCCCATGTGCGCGACACCGTTGACGCCGGTGCGGGATTATGTGATCCGGCCGCGGTGCGGTCCGTCGTCGGGGGCGGACCGCACGCGGTGGCCGCGCTGACCCGGCTCGGCGCGGTGTTCGACACCCGCGCCGACGGCGCGGTCGCGCGCACCAGGGAGGGCGGGCACAGCACCAGGCGGGTCATCCACGCGGGTGGCGACGCGACCGGCGCCGAGGTACAGCGCACGCTCAACGCGGCGGGATTGCCGGTGCTGTTCGGCACGGCGGCGCGGGACATCGTCACCGGACCGAACGGCATCCATGGCGTTGTCGTGCTGTCCGACAAGGGATTCGGTGTTGTGCACACGCCTGCCGCGCTCTTGGCCACCGGCGGCCTCGGCCAGCTGTACGCGTCGAGCACCAACCCGCCCGGCGCCACCGGCGACGGCATCGCACTTGCCCTGCGCGCCGGTGCCGCCGTTGCCGACCTCGAGTTCGTGCAGTTCCACCCGACCGTGCTGTACACGCAGGGTGGGCGGGGTCGGCGGCCGTTGATCAGCGAGGCGGTGCGCGGCGAGGGCGGGGTGCTGGTGGATGCGGACGGGAACTCGGTGACCGCCGGTGTTCATCCGCGTGGCGACCTCGCACCCCGTGACGTGGTGGCGCGGGCCATCGCAACCAGGATGCGCGCGCTCGGCACCGATCACGTCTATCTGGACGCGCGCGCCATAACCGGTTTCGGCCAACGGTTTCCGACGATCACCGGATCCTGTCGCGCGGCGGGCATCGATCCCGAGGCCGAGCTGATCCCGGTCGCTCCTGCCGCGCACTATCAATGTGGCGGCGTGGTGACCGATCCGCACGGCCGCACTCCGATCCCCGGCCTCTATGCCGCGGGCGAGGTCGCCAGAACGGGACTGCACGGCGCGAATCGGTTGGCGTCCAACAGCTTGCTGGAAGGTCTCGTCGTCGGCGCACGAGTCGGTGCGGCCGCCGCCGAACGCCGCGGTGTCCGAGTGCGGGTGCGCGACATCCCCGCTCGGGTAGACCACGCCGCCGATCGCAGACTGCTCCAACAGCTGATGACCGATCATGCCTCGATCGTGCGCGATCGAGCCGGGCTCGACGAGGCGCACGAGCGGATGAAAGCCGGTATGGCACAACATCGAACGCTGCGCGCCAAGGCCGCGGAGACGACAGAGCGGGGACCGGAGGCCCACCCGCCCGCTGAGCTCTTCGCCGGAATCGAGGACACCGCCCTGACCCTGGCGGCACAAACGGTGCTGCTCGCCGCCGCGGCCCGCACCGAAAGCCGGGGCTGCCACACCCGGTCCGACCATCCCGACCCTGACGACCTTCTGCGCCAAAGCTTCTCGGTGCGGCTGGACGACGACGGACACCCGGTGCTCAGCCGGTGACCCGCTGGTGGCGAACTCTCGGCCAATCCCTTCGATGGGAATTCGACAGGTCACGCGCGGCCGACCGGTAGCGCTGTCGATCAGTTCTGCTCTCGCGGTTTACTCTGCCGGAAGTTGCGACATCTCCCGCGCGACTGCATTCGCGGCGATGGCGGGCCCGCTCGCAATTCGTGGATGCCACCGGGGCAACCCTTCGACGTCTCCCCGCTCGGCGCGGCGATAACGGCCCAGATTGAACGGTCGACCAATTAGGCCGCGAACCGAGTACACTGCTATCGCGCTGATCACCCAGTAGCCACAGCGCATGCCCTGTCACGGATCGGCATGCCCGGCACCGGGTACGCCGACGACAGACTTCCGGACTCGCACAACCGGATTCGCGGCCCATAACGGCAAATAGATGACTAGTCTCACAAATGTGTCAGCACCACGTTCGCGCAAAGCTGGTGCGCTACCACCGGCAACAACCAACGACTTCATCGGCCGAGAATCCGAGCTCGAACATATCAATACCCTCTTAATGAGCTCGGCCCCGCTGATCACCCTGATCGGCGCGGGTGGCATCGGCAAGACCCGGCTGGCCGCCGAAGCCGTGCACCGGTACCACAAAGCCAAACACCTGCCGGTGCGCTGGGCGCGCCTGGCCAGGCTGGCCAAGGGCGCGAGCGCGGAAACGGTCGCGGAGGAGATCGCGCATTCGATCGTCGAGGCCGACTATTCCGGGCGATCGGTGTGGGAGACGCTGATCGATACGCTCGGTGGCTCCGTGACGAAGGGGCAGTCGGTGCTGGTGCTCGACAATTGCGAGCACGTGCTCGACGGCGCGGGCCAGGTGATCACCGGCCTGCTGGACGCGGTGCCCGGCCTGACCGTGCTGGCGACCAGCCGTGAGGCGATCGGCTGGGTCGACGAACAACTCGTCCCGGTCCCCCCGCTGTCGCGCGGGCATGCGCTGGACTTCTTCCGGCAGCGCGCCGAACTGTCCGGCCACGCCATCGTCGACGAGGACCAGGTCACCCTCGCCGACTCGATCTGCAGGCACGTGCACAACCATCCGCTGCACATCCAGTTGGCGGCCGCGCGGCTGCGCCGCCAGCCGCTGCTGATGATCTTGGACGACCTCACCGGCGGTGCAGGCGATCGCAGGCTCACCTGGTCGCACGGGCCGCGCGCCGGAGCCGACGAGCGCCAGCAGGGGATCCGCAACGTCATCGCGTGGTCCTATGACCTGTGCGCGCCGAAAGAGCGCCTGCTTTTCGAACGGATGTCGGTGTTCTCGGCGGGCTATGACATCGCACCGGACGACAAGGGCAGCGCGGCCGATGGTGACGTCGGCGCGGAATTAGCCGCGATCGAGGCGGTCTGCGCCGACGCGGACGCCGACGGCAGCGCGGATTCCATTGCCGTCGACGAGGTCGCCGGACTGCTCGAACGGCTCAGCGACCAGTCGCTGGTCCTGGTGCACATGACACCGAGCGCGGTCAGGTACTCGCTGCTGGAGAGCTGCCGCGTGTTCGCCCAACAGCGGCTGCTCGATCACCCGGGCGACGAGTGGACCCGACTGACCGGACGCCACCGCAGGTACTACCGCGACATGGTCGCCCGCATCCAGTCCGCGTGGTACAGCACCGCCGAGGTGGAGTTGTTGAACTGGGCCCGCGCGGCATGGGACAACATTCTCAGCGCCATCGACGGCAGCCTGGCCACCCCGGGGGAGGCGCAAGTCGGCCTGGAGATCGCCGTCGGGTTGATCGGCTCTCGCGTCCCGTTCTACAAAGGTTCGCTGCGCGAGGCTCGGCGCTGGGCCGAACAAACGTTGGCCGCCACCCGCGCGCTCGACCCGCCGCCGCGCGAACTCGAAGTCGGGGCCTTGGCGCTGATCAGCTGGGTCGGCCTCTGCCAGGGCAAGGTCGATGAGGCCATGCGGACGCTTGACCAGTGTGTCGCGCTGTGCCTTCCCGAGGCGAGCGCGGCCGACTGGCGGTCCGAACCCACGCGTGATCTCGGTCTGCCGCCGCCGGTGGAATTCGCGAGAGGGTGCCAGTTGATGCTGGTGGACCGCGCACCCTGCGCGATCCCGGTGCTGGCCAGGGCAAGCAAACAGTTCGCCGCCATGGGCGATCCTGGCGGCGCCGCGATGGCCGAATTGTTCCGGGCGCTTGCCGCGGGATTCCTCGGCACCGCCAAGGAGGCACGCGAGATCACCGCTGCGTATGTGGCGACCGTCACCGAGTCCGGCGCGCTGTGGACCCAATCGTGGGCCGAAATGGCCTGGGCGCTTGCGCTGACCAAGCACGGCGACCCGCTGCAGGCGGTCACCATCCTCCGAAAGGCGTTGGCCTACCAGGATTCGACCAGAGACCAATGGGGCGCGGTCTGGGCGATCCATTTCCTGGCATGGGCGCTCGCGCAGCAGGTCGCCGACGCCCGCGCACCGCAGGGCAGACAACCGGAGCAGGTGCTGCGGTGGTCGCTGGAAATCGCGCGGCTCACCGGCGGCGCCGCGACCTTGCGGCACCGCGTCGGCGCCGACATCAAGAATCTCGGCCCGTTCTCAGATGAGACGGAGAAGGCCGCCGAGGTAGCACGCCAGGTGCTCGGGCCGGAGGCATTCGCCGCCGCCGAACGCGAGGGCGCGATGTTGCGACCGGAACTGGGCGAGGTGGCCCAACTGGCGCTCGGCACCTTGTCCCTGGACCGGCTGCCGGTGGACCACCCGGTCCGGCAGTATCGGCCTTCGGCGTGGCATGAATTGTCCGCCGCCGAACAGGATGTCGCGGTGCTGGCGGCGGCCGGGTGGACCAACTCGGCGATCGCCACCCGGCGCGGCAGTTCGAACCGGACGGTGGACGCCCAGATGGCCTCGATCCTGCACAAATTGGCCATCAGTTCGCGCGAGGACATCCATGCCCTCGTCCCCGCCGATCAGCAGCCACGGGTCGCCGGTGAGATCGAACGTCGTCGCGCTCGGGCCCGCTAGCTCGTCAGCCGGCGAGGTCACCGCTCATCCGATGGGGCACCGGTAGCCGCCGGTGCCCGGCGACTACCGCGGTCACCAGATCGTTGTAGCCGTCGACGAGTTCGGCGAGGCGATACCACGCCGCGTGCACCTCGGGTGCGCTCGCGTTCGGGTTTCCCGTCAGCACGGCGTCCGCGCGAACCTGCGCGGCCGCCATGCGATCGATGACCGAACCCAATGTTTCGGTGTGCACCGTGCCGCCGCGGCGATGCTGCGGCACGATGCGTTCGATCCACACATCGATGTCGTGCACGAGATCGGCCTGTGCGCCGCGGTGCGCGGCCGCACCGTCCGTGCTCTCGTCACCACGGTGCAGATCGGCGAGCCGAAATGCCAAGCGCGCGAGCGGATGATTGTTGTCGAGTGAGCCGCGGATGGCGTCGAGTAACTCCTCCGCGGACAGCAACGGTTCGATCCGGCCTGCACTCGCGCCCTCCACGACGAGCCGACGGTTCCGTCGCGGAAACACCATGTGCGAATTCTCCATAATATGCACCGCCGATATATGACAGCGGCAAAATACCGCAGCCCATCGCCATTCATCGAAACTCGAATTGTGCCCCGGAAGTCAAAATGAGGAATCGCCAATGATATCCGAGGGTGTCGAGGCCATGAACAGGGACAAACTCAGGATACGTGCCATGTCGAGACCCACTTCCCAGCATTGAGAAAGGCAATCTTCCGATAGATGATCTATCAGCAAGACCGACGCTGACACTGATTCGACGAACCTACCTATGCGCCTAGCGTGCCCACCTAAGAGTCACGCCAGATCGCACAGAAATGGATTCCGATGGGCAACGTCAGCACCTCGAATGAGCTGAACCTATCCGGGCCGCGAATGCCCGGCACACCGACGACGATGCGGGTCTGGCGGGTCACCGAACCTGGACCGCTCGCCGGCAATCCGGTGGCACCGGGTTCCGCGCCGGTCCCCGAGCCGGCCATCGACGAGCTGCTGGTTCGGGTGCTCGCCTGCGGCGTGTGCCGCACCGATCTGCACGTCACCATGGGCGATCTTCCGGTGCACCGCGAGCACGTCATACCCGGCCACGAGGTGATCGGCGAGGTCGTGGCGGGCGGGTCGGCCACCAGCACACCGATCGGTAGCCGGGTCGGCATCTCGTGGCTGCGCCGCACCTGCCGCACCTGCCGGTTCTGTATCACCGGCGCGGAAAACCTCTGCCAGGAATCGGAGTACACCGGCTGGGACAGTGACGGCGGGTTCGCCGAATTCGCGACGGTGCCAGAGGATTTCGCTGTCGCATTGCCGGAGCAGTACTCCGATCTCGAAGCGGCGCCGCTGTTGTGTGCCGGGGTGAGCGCCTACCGGGCGCTCAATCTCGCCGACCTGCCCGAGGGCGGTGTCGTCGGTATCTACGGCTTCGGTGGCAGCGGACATATCGCCGCCCAACTGGCGCTGGCCCGTGGCGCGCGGGTGCACGTGATGACCCGCAGAACCGACGCCATGGAGCTGGCGATCGAGCTCGGCGCCAGCTCGGCGCAAGGTGTCACCGATCCGCCGCCCGAGCCGTTGGACGCGGCCCTGTTGTTCCCGCCGGTCGGCGATCTGATGTTGCCCGCGCTGCAGGCGCTGGTCCCCGGCGGGATCCTGGTGCTGCCCACCATCTACCTGCCCGACATCCCGGCGATGGACTACCACCGCGACCTGTTCTGGGAGAAGCAGATTCGTAGCGTCACCGCCAATACCCTCGACGACGCACGGGAATTCATGGACTATGTCACCGCGCATCCACTGCGCGTGACGGCAAACAAGTACTCCCTCGACGAGGCGGACAAGGCGTTGCGCGACCTCAAGGGTGGCCGGTTCACCGGCGCGGCGGTCCTCGTGCCATGACCCGACGCCCGACGGGGTTCGGCACCGACCGAACCTCGTCGGCCACACCCGACCGACGGGAATCCAGCACACCCAACCCAATTGGCGTCACGGCCTCCCACTGCCGAGAAGACGAGCGCACCCGGCGCGGCGCGCGACAGTAGCATCTGCTGCACTCGAGGGGGCCGCGGACTACCGGGTGAGGATGGTTGCTCAGCCAAGCCAAAGAAGTGCTCGCCCGGATCACCCAGCGCATCGGCGACCGTCTCGCGTGGATCACCGGCTTGGGAGTCAGCCCACGCTATCGGACAGCCGCCGACAAGGTGGTGACGGATCGCCGCGAGTTTATGGCGCACGATCAGCGGTTCGAGCACGCCGACAGGACTCCAGCCGACACCCCCGTGCCACCGTTCGAACGCACCACGACGGCGCCGCGCGGGTTGGCGCCGCCACGCGTATGGACGGTCCGGGAGTACCTACACCGATTCGAGCAACGAACGGGCCGCGAGCCGACTTTCGAAGACATCGACACCATCACCAGCACCGGCTGCCTCGGAGTCGTCAATCACTACCTCGGTTTGACCAAGGGCGAAATGTTGCCGCAGCACAACGCATTCTTCGATCCGACAGCGCACCGAGAGCTCGCCGTTGTCGATAACTTGTTGTTGCAGGATGACAGGGCAACCGCCACGCTTCGCGAGTTGAGAAAGCTGCGGGACGAGGCCGAAAGAAATCATGAGCTACAACAGACCGCGCACACCGGCAACGTTCTCCGCGGCGCCGAGCAGATCCTGAAGAGAGGCGAAAAACTAGCAGAGGCTACCCACGGAAAGATGCCGCAAGAAGTCCGCACGAGATTGCTCGAGCGTCGTGTCGAACTCAGGAGGGAAGGCAACTGGAATACGCTCGAAAGAGTTTCTCAGTACGAGGAAAAATTGATGCACATATTCCGGAATGCCCCCGATGCCGATGCGGTCAAGCGCATGATCGCCGACGACGAAATGCTGTCGCAGATGCCGAGCCTCTGTCGCGATCTGCCGAGCAGTCCCCCTGACCAGTGGAACGTCGTGACGGTGCATCACAAGTTCTGGACCGGACAGAGTGCGACGAGCGACCCGGAAGGTCTCGTCGGCACCCTGGCCCCCAATCCGTTGGCGTTCGAGCCGAACCCCGAGACCTGGCAGGTCGATATGTCGATGGATCGGCAACTGGCCAAGCCGGGCGGAAACTCGAATTTCGATTTCACCTTCCTCGAACCGGAGTCGCAAACCTGGGTCGGTGCGAACAACTCGATCCACCAAGACGACAGTCCGATTCGGGTGCTTCAGTACACGACGGATCAACTGTTGACGCCGCCGCTGCAAGCCCCTTCGCATGACGGCAGTGTCTTCTACATGATCATCACCGATCAGGTGCCCGCGGCGGGTTGACCACTGCCTGACCAGGTAACAGCGCCGGGCACGACTCTGCCTAAGTAGAAACCGACGAGTATGCCCCGCGTCTCCTGATGCGTGGTGCTACCCGGGAGTTGCACGATAACGGCGATCTTGGACCACACATTGACCGACGCCCCAACAGCATTCGTTACCCAGAGTTTCAGATCGACCGAGCTTTGCGTTACCGAGCTGGTGCACCCGGTGCGGCGGCGAGCGACACACGAGGCCACGATGAGTCAAGTCCTGCAAGTTCTCGGCGCACTACTCCTGTTATCCGGATTCATCGCCGCTCAGGCCGGCGTAGTGAAAGACAGTTCTGCTTCGTATCTGACGGCGAACGCCGTCGGCGGCACCGTGCTTGCCGCGCTCGCCTACGCCGGTCGGGATTACGGCTTCCTGCTACTCGAAGGCACCTGGGCAGTGGTGTCGGCGATCTCGCTCTACCGCGCCTTTCCCGCGGGAAAGGCCGCAGCCGCGGACCCGACAGCAGCCTTCTCCACCGCGAAGGCCGCCGACAAGGGTTTGCCGCTGCCCATGTCCCGCAGCGTCCAGCTCAACGGTGACGAGTTGAGCACCGAGCAGCGCCTCGTCCGATACTTCCGCAACTCCTACGCGGGCTCGCAAGGCAGGCAGTGGCTGCAGCCGCACATCCTGTGGTGGTCGCTGGCCTTCCTGCGCGACAACGGTATTCGGATCGACTTCGACACGCTGGTCGCGGCGGGGGAACGGGCGAGGACCATGCCGCTGCCCGCCGGACACACCAAGGTGCACCCCGCCGACCAGGCGGAATTGAACTTCGCCTTCTGGTGGTCGATCCTGATCGACATCGCCCGCGTGGTGTACCGCCCGCAGCGGCGCTTCCTGCCCGGCGTCGCTGTCGAGCTGCCGACCGTCGCCGACCTGCAAAGGCGCGCTTGGGACCTCGGCCTGCGGCCGTGGATGTCCAGTGCCACCACCGAGGAATTGGCCGGGATCGCGCACGCGCTCGCGATCATCGACGACCACGAACGCAAGCGGCCCGCCGACCCCGACCTGATCATGAGCAAAGTGCTGCTGCCCGAACTGCTGCTCGTCGAGTTGCACTGGTTGCACACCCCTGGCGGTCGGGTCCGCGCCGATGGCCTGCCCCGGGTCGACGTCGTACTCCTGCGCCGTTATTCGAGGGCGCAACTCTGGTGGGCCGACGACCGCTACCTCGATCCGCTCGACCACATGTACTTGCGTGCAGGCGACATCCTCAATCATCTCGCCAGGCTGCCGAAAGAATCGCAGACCCCGACCATCCAGTCGATGCTGAGCATGTACGAGGAAGTGCTGATCGCCGATACCAAGGGCACGGTCGACCTGCCGAGTTCCCCGGCACCGGTCGACACCGTCCCGAATCCTTCGACGCAGGTCGACACGATCGCCGGTCCCCCGGCGCAAGTCGATACGATCGCGAGTCGCCCGGCGCAAGTCGATACGATCGCGAGTCGCCCGGCGCAAGTCGATACGATCGCGAGTCGCCCGGCGGGGACCGACACCAGGGTTGTCGCTCCCGCGACCGCGAGCGTGCCGTAGCGAGCGCTGCTCAGCAGAGCTCATTGCTCGCCGCCGATCTCGAGTTCCCGCACTGCGGGGCGAGTCGCCGGGTCCGTCGCCGTGACGTCGAGCTGGACGTAGCGGGTGACGGTCGGCGTCGGCAAGGCGCCGGTCACCTTGTCCACGAGAACCGTTGTCCACGTGCGGTTGTCCCCCGATATCTGCACGGTGGACGAGATCGGTGCGGCGGACGCCCAGTGTGGCAGCACTCGACCGATGCGGGTCGGCCCGCCGAGATCGACGGTGAGGTTGCCTTGCGGCCCGTCCGGCGCCCAACTCGTCGCGGTGCTGCCGTCGATGGCCGCGCCCGGGTAGCTGCCTGCCTCGTCCGAACTGGACGAAACCTGCTTGCAGCGCGCTAGATTGCCGGTGGGCGCGCGGTCAGGACGCCGCGTCGGAACCGTCAGCGACCCGCCCTTGCCTACCTCCTGTACTCCGGCCGGTGTCCGAACCCGCATCGGCGCACCGGTTTTCAGCGTGATCGTGGTGCCGTCGGGGCCGAGCTCTGCGTCGAAAGTCCGCCCATGCCAGTGCAGACCGCGCAGACGCGGTGCGGTGCCGAGTTCGGCAGGCAGGATCGGATCGAGCTCGACCTCATCGGCCCGCCACCGCAGACCGAGCAATCCGTTGGTGACGGCTTGCAGAAACGCACCCGCCGCAGCGGGTCGCCCGTAGGGCGCCCGCACCAGGGGCCGGGCCGCGCGCTCGAGAAACGTGGCCGTCGCACAACCGGGCGCCCCGACCGTCGCCGCGGCGACGGCATGCATCGCATCGGTCGTCGCCGGGCCGTCTGGATCGGTTCGCGCTGCGTAGTATTGCAGCAGATCGGCCGAAACATCCTGGGGCATCGGCCATTCCAGTGGATAGATGAGCAAGACCGCATCCGCCTGCTCGATCGGCGCGCCTTGGTAACCGTCGTACTGCAGGAAGATGTTCCGCGCGGGGTCGAAGGGCATCCGCACGTGGTCGGCGATCGTGCGCCACTCGACGGGGAACCGCTCCCCCAGTGTTTCCGCAGCCTTCGCCGCATTGCGCAAAGCTAGTGCCGCAACCGCATTGGTGTACACGCCGTCGTTGACACCGTTGCTGTTCTCGTCAGGTCCTGCGACATTCTCCACGGAGAAGCTGCCGTCGGGATTCGAGGTGACCCGCGACGCGAAGAACTCCGCGATGCTCTGCATGATCGGCCAGCCCCTGGTCCGCAGCTGATGTTTGTCTCCGGTCGCCAGGTAGTACTGCCAGGCGGCCAGCGAGATGTCGCCTTGCAGATGAACTTGGGTAAGACACCGTGGCGGTTCCCAGCCGCGGCACTCGTCGAGATCGCCGCGACTGCCGCTGGTCAACGGGTAGAGCGCACCACGAAGCCCGAGTCGCCGCGCGTTCGCCTTGGCCGCAGGCAACGTCCGGAAGCGGTATTCCAGCACCGATCTCGCCGACTCCGGCACGAACTGCAGCAGCGCAGGGTGCATCCAGCGCTCGGCGTCGCCACGGATCTGACCCGCGTACTCGTCGCTGCCGAGGCCGACCGGCGAGATGCTGTTATCTTGTCGCACAGCGGTATTGGCGTACAACGAGTACAGCGCGGCGCGCGCCGCACGTTGCAGATCGCCGCGGCCGGGCAGCTCGATATCGCCTGCCCACAGGTCACGCCAGGCGGCCGCGGTGCTCGCGAGCAGCCGGGACCACCCTTTGAACGCCGCCCGCCAGGCCGCGGCGAACGCGGATTCGGCCGGATCCGCTGCCGTCAGCGCGGTGTCGACGCCGACGAATTTGGTGACCTCGTAAGTGTTTCCGGCGACCACCGGGAATCGAGCGGCCTGCGCGACAGTGAGATCACGACCCGGTGCGCTGCGCACCGTCGCCGAGGCGTCGGTGCGCAACACCGACGCGACGGACCCGGCCACCGCGGTGCCCTCGGTGCGGAACCCGACGCGGACGCTGTCGTCGGCGGGCGCGTCGGTGCCTGCGCCGGTGATCCGGCGGGCGCCAGCGCCATCGAGCACATCGGTGACGGTGATGTCGCCGGACCAGTGCGGCACCAGGGTGAGATGGACCGCGCCCGCGTGCTGGTCGGAGCGATCGGTGAGCACCTCGTAGACCAGATCGGTGACCTTGCCGTTCGCCGCGGTCCAGGTGAGGGTGGTGCGCACCAGCCCGCAGCGCAGGTGCATCGTCTGAACGAAATTCGAGATCCGGGTGGTCGCGGTGGTCGCGTCGTACTGCTCGCCGCCGACATCGACCGTGAGCGTCGACCAATTAGGAAGGGCCGCAATGACTTCACGCCCTGCATCGGCCGAGGGCGACACGGCGAACAGTCCGGCGACGAACGCGCCGTCGTAGTGCGGCTGCCCGCTCTTGTCTCCCGTGGCCGCATAGCCCGTCCCGCGCGGCGGGACGCGCAGTCCGAGATATCCGTTGCCCACGAACGGATGTCGGTCGTTCGGCGCGTCGACGTCGATATTCCTCGGCGCCCATTCGGCCGAGGCAGACTGCGCGTCGGCCGGGCACACCGCGTCCGCCGCCTGCGCCGCCGAACCACGGTCGACGACGATCATCGCCACCGCGATCCCCAGCGCGATCACCGCGCCGAGCCCGATACCCGCCACGAGCCTGCGGCCCACTCGCCCGGATCGGGTTGCTGGAGCCGACAACTCGGTTCCTCTCTGCGTCACACCAACCGATTGTACCGCTATTTAACGTCACGTTAGATAGCGGCGCAACCAGCAGCCGGTAAGCCGCCTGAACTACGTTGCTACCGATCGAGCTACCGAGTCAGGCCGCGCGGACAGGACAACGAGCAGCACAGCAGGCGATTGGGCCGACGTCAGTCCTTGGCCAGGTAGTCCGACAGCATCAGCGGGGTCTGCTCATGCGAGGCGGCCGCCACCGACAACCGGCTCGCCACCGCGAGATACGCGTCGAGATCCGCGCGCTTGTCCAGCAACGCACCGTTGGTCAGCTGCGGCACGAAGACGACATCCGTCACCTCCGGCTCCACGAAACGCAAAACCGTGAACGGTCCACCGGCAATGGCGGCCCCACCCGCGTCGTCCGGCAATATCTGGATCGTGACATTCGATTCCGCCACCGCATCCGCGAGGCATTCCAGTTGTGCCTGCCAGGTCTCGGTGTCGCCGAAGGGGAATCGCAATGCCGACTCCGTAACGACGTACCACAGCGAAGGCGGCTGCCGCCGATCGAGAATCTCTTGCCTGCGTAGGCGCAACGTAGCCCTGCGCTCGATCATCTCGTCCGGCTCATCGGGGTGCAGAAACCGCAGCACCGCGCGCGCGTACTCCGGAGTCTGCAAGAGCCCAGGGACAAATCGCGGCTCGAAGCCGCGAATCAATTGGGCGGCCTGTTCGAGCCCGACGAAAGTACCCAGCCAGCGCGGCAGCCAATCGCTGTCGCGCTGCCACCACCCCGAGGCGTTCGCCTGCCTGGCCAACGCCAAGAATTCTTCGCGCTCACCGCGATCGGTGAAACGGTAGAGGGTGAGCAGATCCTCCAGATCACGTTCCCGGAAAGGCACCCGACCGAGCTCGAGCCTGCTGATTTTCGACTCGGACGCCCGGATGGCCTCTCCCGCGTCCTCTCTGCTCACACCGCTGGCTTCGCGCAATCGTCGCAGGCGTGCACCGAGCACCATCCGTAATATGGTTGGCCCGCCACTGGCCATCCCGATCACCGGAATGTCCGGGATTTCGGTCACGTCATTGTCCCTTCGTCCACTCACACCAGGCCGAGCGCCGCGCGGAGTGCTCGGACCGTTGCGCCAACGATATCGGCGTACCCGCCGTGCCATTACGCTTACACGCTCGGTTGCTTGACGCCGACCGCACCGAAAAGGGACGCGGTCCTTGGCGAATCGAGTGCGCCGGGCCGCCATTGCCACGGCCGGACCAGCCCGGGCTCCACCAGGTCGTACCCCTCGAACAGGCTCCGGATCGCACCCTGATCGCGCAGCACCAACGGCACCGTCGCGCCGGCGAACCCGGCGTGCCACCCCTTCTGCTCCTCGCTGGACATGCCGTCGGTGGTGAGATGGGAGAGGGCGATACACGATCCTGGCGCCTGCATATCGCGGAAGGCCGCCACGATCCCGGCCGGGTCGTCCGCGGCGGTCACGAAATGAAATACCGCGATGAACAGCACCGCGACCGGCTCGTCGAAGTCGATCATCTCCAGCGTGGTCGGATGGCCGAGTATCGAGGCGGGATCTCGCATATCCGCGGTGATCACCCGGGTTGTGCCGCTGCGGAGCAATGCTTGACCGTGCGCGGCCACAATCGGATCGATGTCGGCGTAGACGACTCTGGCATCGGGGTCGGCTTCCAGCGCGATCTCGTGCGTATTGCGCACGGTCGGCAAGCCGGAGCCGACATCCAGAAATTGACGGATACCACGTTCCTTCGACAGGTACTCCACCACCCGCCCCAGAAAGCGCCGGTTCTCCATGGCCGTCGAACGCACCTGGGATTCACCGATCAGCCGGTACAGCCGCGCATTCGCCGCGCGGTCGACCTCGAAATGATCCTTTCCACCGAGCGCTTCGTCGTACATGCGCGCGGCGGTCGGCTGACCGAGCGGAATATCGGCGTGCGCGTTGTCGTCGACCGAGTGCGTTTCCTCCGCCATACGTGTTGCCTCTCGATCTCGAATCTTATGTCGCCCAAGGTATTTCGAGTGACTCCGAAAATCGTATCGGCCGGGAAAGGCTACCGCTGTTCCCAGCGGCGGGATTGCTGGTGCGCCGACGACGGCCATGGCGTCACGACACGCGCTGCGCTCGCGCCCGGCGACGTGGTCGCTGCACCGATTCGGCGCGCACCTGATCGACCTTGTCGTCGGGCACCAATCCGATAATCTCGCCGCGCGAGGTGATATTCAGCTTCTGAAATACCGAAACCATCTGGGCGTTGACGGTTTTGAACGAACTTCCGCGCCGCGTTGCGATCGCGGTATTCGTCCAGCCCGCCGCTGCCAGCACCGCGACCTGTTCCTCCGCGAGCGTCAAATCGTCCCAATACGACGGAACATGCTGGCGGGTGGGATGTTCCGGCGGCAGGTCGTCGATCGCCAAGGTGCCGAGCGCGAATCGCGGTAGTTCGTCGGACTCCGCACCGAGCAGCGCGCCCTGTTGCTCGGCTCGGGTATATGCCTCGTGCCCAAGGAAATCGGCCAGTATCTCGATCGCGCTGTGGTGCCGATCGGCGTAGGGGCCGAGGCCCGCGATGTCGATGCCGAGCCGCGCGCGCAGCGTATTGGCTCCACCGATGAGCCGGGCGGCTTCGATGGCCACCTCGACCACATCGCGCTTGCCGCTGCCCACCGTGCGCGCCGAGCTCTCCACCTTGCGCGCCAGCGACCACACCCGCGATTGCACCGCCCACAGCGCGCCCCAGCGATCGCCGGTCGCCACCAGTCGCTGCAACGCCTGCCGCTCGAGTGTCAACGCGCGCACGGAATCTCGATGCCGGGTCAGTGCGCCAGCGGCGATCAGATCGGCGACGGCCATCCCCTCGCGCACGCCCTCGTGGTCGGGTCCGCAATCCGCCTGCTCCTGGCCCGGTTCGGCGGACCCGAGCAGACCGGCCGCCAGCCGCCTGGACAGTTCACTCGCCACCACGCCTGCTCGATCGCCGTCGCGCCGGTACTTGTCCCGCGCCCTGGCGAAGACGATCGCCGCACGGGCGTCTCGACGCGCGAACACAAGCTCTATGCCCCAGGCGAATTCGGCGGGAGCGGGCAGTCCGGCGTCGGTTTCGGGACTACGCCGCCATTCGGCCGTGGCAAGCCCGCATGCCGCGAAGCACTCGTCGAGCAAGGGTGCCGCGATCTGGATGTGGCCCTGGCACAGCGCAAGCCAGGCGACCATCGCCCTGGCCGGGATATCGGGCCGGTCCGGTCGTGGCGGCGTCGCGTCGCCGATCGCGAGCACCCGCTCGATCCGGTCCCGCAGCTCGGCCACCGAATCGCCGAGGAAGACCAAGGGCAGCGGGAACATTGCCGCGACGAGGTCGACCGCGACCGCGCGCTCGCCGGTGTCCGCACCGCTGAGTTCGAGCGCCGCAACGATGTTGTTCCACGCCGGACGCATCCAGTCGTCCCGCGCCACGCGCTCCGCGGGGCCGCCCCAATCGGCCCGCACCCGGATCACGATGTCGCGGTAGTACCGGCGATGCCGTTTCGTCAACCGCGCCAACTCATCCGGCCCGCCGTCCGCCCGCTCGCACAGCGCGCGCCGCGCGAACAACCGGACGCTTTCCACCAGGTAGTACCGCACGCTGGTTTTGGTGATCCGCCGGGAGACCAGCGACCGATCGACGAGACGCGTGAGCAGTCCTTCGATCTCGTCGCGCGCAAGTCGTACCGCGCCGTCGCCGGACCCGTGCTCCTCGTCGACACAGATCGAAAGGATGGCATCCAGATCGGCGCCGCGGCCGACGCGGCGGCCGTCGGATTCCTCGGCGGGATTCAGGTCGAGATCGGCCGCGAAGACCGACATCCGTTCGAGGAGTAGCCGTTCCGGCACCGCACACAGCTCATAAGACCAGCCGATCACGTCGCGAAGCCGCTGGTGCCGCGCTTCGGCGCCGACCCGGGGCCCGTGTGACCAGTCCATCCGCCGATCGGAGTCGGTGCCGCTCAGCTCGCGCAGCACCACCGCCAACGGCTGCCGCAACAGCCGCGCGGCCGCCAGGCGGACGAACAACGGGTGGTTGTGCACCCGGACGCAGATCTGCGCCACCGTGGCGAGCTGATCGCGTTCGCCGACCCGGCAACCCGCGAATTCCGCACGCTCACAGAACAAATCGATGGCCTCCTGCCGAGTCAACGGCGGCACGCTCAGCAGCTGCTCGTCGACCCATTCGATCGGTTCGCGACTCGTCGCGACGATCGTGAGACCAGGCACCGTGTCGAGGAGGTCAGCGATGACCCGGCCCGCGCCATCGATCACATGCTCGCAGTTGTCCATCATCAACAGGATTCGCCGTTCGCCACGCGCGGCGCTCAGCGCCTCCACCGTGGCCTCCCACCCCTCGGCCTCGGAGCCGAGCACCGCCCTGGTGACCTCCGCCGCGATCACGCAGGCTGCGGCGCCTCCCGGCAGGCGCGCCAAGCGCGCCCAGTGCACGACGACCCGATGATTGCGCTGGAAGTCGCCGAGCGCTTCGGCAGCGAGCCTGGTCTTGCCGATACCGCCCGAACCGATCAGCGTGATCAGCCGGGCCGGGCCGAGCAGCAACCGCGCAATCTGGTCCAGCTCCGCAGCGCGTCCGACGAAACCACTCGACGCTGTCGATAAGTGATCAGGTCGGGCCGCCGCTCGCTGTTCGACCAATGGCATCTCGCGCGGTCGTGCGGTACCAGCGAGTTCCAGCATCAGCGTTCCCTCTCGGCAGGCTCTCGTGCACGTGCATATGCTCCTGCATATGCAGGGTATCCGCCGACTGTGACGTAGCACAACAAAACGGGCAACGAAAGTCGTTCGGGGGGGTATACACCAGCCGACAGCAGGCGTCCGCCGCCGCATGACGTGCTAGGACGCGACCGCCGGCATGCATCGGGCGGACACCGGAGTCTGCTGGTAGTGCATCTGGACGACCGCGCTGTCGAAGGTCGCGATGTCCACCAGCTGCAGGCCCGACGTGTCGACGGAGGCCGGGAACAGCGGAACGCCGCCACCGAGCAGCAGCGGATGCACGAACAGCCGGTACTCGTCGATCAGATGGTGCTTCATGAAGGTCGACGCCGTCTCGGCGCCGCCGAACAGCACCATGTTGCGGTCGCTCCGCTCCCGCAGTGCGGTGATCTCCTCGACCAGCGACGTGCCGACTACCCGGGTATTCCAACCCGCGGTGCGCAACGTGCGGGAGAAGACGAGCTTCGGCGTCGACTTCCAACACCGCGCGAATTCGACGTAGAACGGCGAAATGGCGGGATCGGCATCCGCCGTCGGCCAGAAGGCCGCCATGATCTCGTAGGTCCTGCGCCCGTACAAGAACAGGTCCGCGGACCGCAACTCATCCAAGAACGACCCACACAACTCTTCGTCGACCACTGGCCAGTGGATTCCCTCGTCGGGCCCTTCCGCAAAGCCGTCGAGCGACATCTGCATCCACAGTGTCACGTTTCCCATGGCAAACCCCTCTGCCTCCTCGTCGAGATCAAAGTATCGATGGAGGAGGCACGGGCACACATCGGTAGATCCGTCGCCAGATCTACCTAAGCAGGGCGGGACGCATTGCATCAACCTGCTCTACTGAAGAGTACTGTACCACTAAATAGCGGCACATCTAACTATGGATCGCCAAACAAAGCTATGAAGTCGGCGCGGCGCGGCCGGGCGCCGTCCTGCGCCGGTTCCGGTCCCAATAGCGCCGTCGCTCGTCCTCCGACATCCCGCCCCAGATCCCATACGGCTCGCGAGCCGACAGCGCAAACCTGCGGCACTCGTCGCGGACCGGGCACACACCGCAGATGGACTTGGCCCGGCGCACCCGCGCGTGCCTCGACCAACCGCGCTCGCCATCCGGCGAGAAGAACACCGATGAATCAAGACCACGGCAAGACCCATGCAGTTGCCAGTCCCACCGTTCGGTGAGCGAACTGTAGATTCCCCTTGCACTGGTCACGCTACTCCTCGTTCTCTGCGCACCTGCGATTGAGCATAGGATCTCCCCACCATTGGGAGTTCGGCTGCGCGACAGGCCTATTCCCCATTCCTGGAAAGCCAGGATTTCGGGCTCTTACGGCGGGCGAATATTCTTCCGTAATGGTGGAATTGCCAGGAGCCAGGATTACCGCCGATGCGCGCGAGCGCGCATTGCGGGAACTGTCCGCCCATCTCGTCGCAGGCCGCTTGAGCTTGGTCGAGTTCGACGAACGCAGCACGCGCGCGGCCGCGGTCACCACCAAGGCCGAATTGGCCGCGCTCTTCGCCGATCTGCCCGGCCAGACGCCGACCGCGCACGCCATGGCGCCCCGGGATCCGATTTCGACACCTGCGCTGCTCACCGCGGTCGGCGCAACGGCCGTGATTGTCATTGCGCTGCTGACGGGTTACGGGTGGTGGCTGCTCGCCCTCGCCGGCGCGGTGGCGGTCGGCGGCGGCGTCCTCGCGGTGGTGCGCGCGCGAAAATCGTCCGGACAGTAAAGCGTGGCCGCCCCGAATCCGGGGCGGCCACGTTGGATCGGTCAGCGGGTCTCGTCGTCGGATTCGTCGACGAGGACGACGACGGGATTGTCCTTTCGCTCGGGCCGCTCGGCGACGACCGGGAACTGTCCCGTGTAGCCCTCGCGCAGCGTTGCGATGTTCAGCACTCGCTTCCGCGCGAGGAACCAGCCGATGACCAGCGCGGGAGCCGCGCCGAACAGCACGGCGAACACCGCGCCACGCTGCACGGGGTCACTGCTGGTCGCCATCAGCACGACCACAGCGGCCAGGAACACCAGCGTGGCCAGACCCGTATAGGGAGCACCGAACAACCGGAATTTCGGCCGCTCCATCAACCCGGCCTTCGACCGCTGCCACAGCTTCAACTGACAGAGGATGATCACCGCCCAGGCCGCGACCGTGCCGAGCGCGGTCATGTTCAGCACGATCTCGAACGCCTGCTCGGGCACCAGCGCGTTGAGCCCGACGCCGAACAGCGCGATGACACCGGTCAACAGGATGCCGACGTAAGGCACACCGCCGCTGGACATCCGCGATGCCACACCGGGGGCACTGCCGTTGACCGACATCGAGCGCAGGATCCGGCCGGTGGAATACAGGCCAGCGTTCAGACTGGAGAACGCGGCGGTGAGCACGACGAGGTTCATCACCGATCCGGCATTGTCGATGCCGAGTTTGGAGAAGAACGTCACGAACGGGCTCTCCCCCGACTTGAAGGCCGTGTACGGCAGCAGCAGAGCGAGCAGCACAAGCGAGCCGACGTAGAACAACGCGATCCGGGCGATGACCGAGTTGATCGCGCGCGGCATGATCTTCTCGCAGTTCTCCGCCTCACCGGCCGCGGTGCCCACCAATTCGACTCCGGCATAAGCGAAGACGACACCGGTGGTGACGAGCACCAGCGGCAGCAGGCCTGCGGGCAGCAACCCGCCGTTCTCGGAGATCACGCTGAATCCGGTCGTATGCCCGTCGAGGCTGAACCGTCCGCCTAGGAAGATGGTGCCGACGATGAGGAAGGTGATCAACGCGGCGACCTTGATCAGGGCCGCCCAGAATTCCAATTCACCGAACCAGCGCACCGAGATCAGATTCAGGCCGACCACCAAGGCGAGGGCCACCAGGGCGATGAGCCACTGTGGTAATACTTCGAAGGCGTGCCAGTAGTGCATATAGGTGGCAATGGCGGTGATGTCGACAATGCCGGTCATGCACCAGTGAAAGAAATAGATCCAGCCGACGGAGAACGCGAGCTTTTCGCCGTAGAACTCGCGCGCATAGGAGACGAACGAACCCGAAGACGGGCGATGCAGGACCAATTCGCCGAGCGCGCGCAAGACGAAGAACACGAAGATGCCACAGACCGCGTACACCAGGAACAGGCCCGGCCCGGCGTTCGCGAGCCGACCGCCCGCACCGAGGAACAACCCGGTGCCGATCGCACCACCGATCGCGATCATCTGCAGCTGACGCGGGCGTAGCGCCTTGTGATACCCCTCGTCTTCGGCGTTTAACCCGTAGGCGGGCGCGGACGGTTCCGCGGGTGGTCGAGTGGTGGTCATGGGATGCCCTCTCCGGTGACGACGATCATATCGACACTTAATGTACCGTCACTTGACGGTACGTTCAATACGGTGTCTTCCAGGCGTGGGATGACGGAACTTCCTGGCCAGGGGGTGACCTCGGTTGAGCGAGCCGCCCAATATCGGTACGCTCAACGGGTATCTGCGCAGATGGAGCTGCTATGGCTTGGTTCGATCGAGAGTTCATCGCCGTCCCGGACGGCAACAAGAACCAGCTGGTCTACAAGTGGCCGGATGTGAACATCCGCCGCTACTCCCGCGCCATGGTCAACGCCGACGAGATCGCGCTGTTCGTCAAGTCGGGACACGTGGTCGCCACCATGGGACCGGGCAGACACCGGGTCGACGCGAACGAACTTCCGGTGCTCGGCGCGCTGGTGGACGGGCTGACCGGCGGCAACTTCTATCGCGCCGAGCTGTACTTCGTGACCACCAGGGAGACCACCGGCATCAAATTCGGTGGGCGACTGGCCGACATCACCGATCCGGTCAGTCAGCAGGTGGTGACGCTGCGCGTCTTCGGCGAGTTCGCGCTGTCGGTGCGCGACCCCGCCGAACTCATCACCGCCCTGGTCGGCACGACCGATCTCGCCGCCCCGGCGGTGGTGGAGAACTGGTCAGCGGACCTGCTCCTCAAATCGATGAAGGTGGCGGTCACCCAGGGTATTTCCCGCGGCGACTGGCCGGTGCTCGGCCTCGCCGGTGAGCTGGAGCCGATCGAGTCCGCGGTGCTGCGGCAGACGAATATCGCCCTGTACGAGTACGGCCTGCGTATCCCACGGCTCGGCAACTTCGACATCACGCTCGCCCCGGAAGACGCCGAGCGGCTCAAACGACTGGCAAAGGACACCACCTACATCCGGCTGGCCGGTGATTTCCAGCGCTACGCGGCGGGCGAGCTCGCACTGGGCGCGAGCGAGGGCTTCGCACGGGGCGGCACCGGCGGCGAGGGCGGGTTCCTCGGTGCAGCCTTGGGCATCAACGCGATTCAGCAGCACACCGGGAACAACAACACGCCAGCGCCTGCGTTACCCGTTGCGGCGCAGACAATCTGCGCCGGTTGCCGGACCCCGAATCCGGCAGGCGCCCGGTTCTGCATGCACTGCGGCACGCCAGTCGCTGCCAGCGCAACACCACGGTGCCGCACTTGCGACGCGGAATTGACCGCCACCGCGAAGTTCTGCGGCGCGTGCGGAACCCCAACGGCGGCAGGCTGACCCGCCGCCGTATCGGTCCTAGTCCACCATCGCGGCGGCCACCGTGGCTTCGCCACCGCTCGCCATGCCGCGCACCTGCCGTGCCGCGACCGAGAGCGTCGCGAGATCGTGCGTGCCCACCGAGACGATCTGCTCCAGTGACGCGCGGGCGCGCGCGAGCCTGGCCCGATTGGTCGACTCCCAGTACGCGATCTTCTCCGCCGCGCTCTCCTTCGCGTCCGACACCGCCAGCACGTCGAGCGTCAGCGCGCGCAACGAGCTGTACAGATCGTCCCGCAGGGCGAGCCTGGCCAGCGTCTGCCAGCGATCGACCCGCTCGAGATCGCTGACCGCGGTGAGCAACGGCTCGATCGCCAGATGCTCGTCGAGTGCGTAATAGAGGACCATCACCTCGCCTTGGTCGCGGTCGGCCAGGTCGGCGAGATCGAGCACGTCGAGCAGCGGGTACCGATAGATCAGCAGGAAGACCTCTTCGGCCAGCTCACGCGGCGCACCGCCCTCGACGACGCTGTGCGAGCGCCGGACCATGTCGAGCGCGATGGGCGCCGACCACGACGGCACCTTGCCCGACAGCTCGCGGACACCGGCCCGATAGCGCGCGATGTCCGCGCCGATCGCGATGGGCTGCGGCCGATTCGCCAGCAGCCAGCGCGAAGCGCGGTCGAGCGTGCGCTTGGCCTCCAGCTCGAGTTCGTCACGCACCGAGGTCGGCATGGGGCCCGTGCGAATGCGATGCCACAGCGAGTGCAGGTCGAAGATCTCGGACGCGGTCACGAAGGCGCGCACCGCGTCATCGGTGCTCGCCCCCACCTCTTCGGCGAGGCGGAAGGCGTAGGTGATGCCGCCGTTGTCGACCATGTCGTTGATCACCATGGTCGCGATGATCTCGCGGCGCAGCGGATGCTTGCCGATCGTGGCGCGGAAGCGTTGCCGCAGCGGCGTCGGGAAATACGAGAGCAGCCTGCCGGCGAAGGCCGGGCTGTCGAGCAGCTCGCCGGCCAGCAGGTCGGCCTTGAGGGTGAGTTTGACGTGCGCGAGCAGCGTCGACAGTTCCGGCGAGGTGAGCCCGTGACCGCGCGTCGCGCGCTGCGCCAATTCCACGTCCGAGGGCAGCGCCTCCAGCTCCCGGTCCAGGCCGCGGCGGGTCTCCAGCTCGGCGATCAGCCTGCCGTACACGCCGACCATGGGCGCGGCGTTGGCCCGCGCCACCCCGAGCACGATGTTCTGCGAGATGTTGTCGCGCAGCACGAGTTCGGCGACCTCCTCGGTCATCTCGCCGAGCAGCGCGTCCCGCTCTTCGGCGGCGAGCTCGCCGCACGAGACCGCGGCGTCGAGCACGACCTTGATGTTGACCTCGTGATCAGAGCAGTCGACGCCCGCCGAGTTGTCCACCGCGTCGGTGTTGCATTTCCCGCCCGACGCGCAGAACTCGATCCGGCCGAGCTCGGTGATCCCCAGGTTGCCGCCCTCGCCGATCGCCTTGACCCGCACCCGGTTCGCGTCGACCCGCACCGCGTCGTTGGACTTGTCTCCGACGTCGGCATGCGTTTCTGCGCCCGACTTGATGTAGGTGCCGATCCCGCCGTTCCAGAGCAGGTCGGCCGGTGCGAGGAGGATCGCCTTGATCATCTCGGGCGGGGCGAGCGAGGTCACCGCCGCACCGAGGCCGAGCGCGGCACGGACTTCAGGGGTGACCGGAATCGCCTTGGCGGACCGGTCGTACACGCCACCGCCCGCGCTGATCAGCGCGGTGTCGTAGTCGGCCCACGACGAACGGGGCAGCGCGAACATCCGGGTGCGTTCCAGGAATGACTGCGCCGCATCAGGATTCGGATCCAAGAAGATGTGCCGATGGTCGAAGGCGGCGAGCAGGCGAATGTGTTCGGACAACAGCATCCCGTTGCCGAAGACATCGCCGGACATGTCGCCGACACCGACGACGGTGAAATCCTGGGTCGCGACGTCGAGATCCTGTTCGGCGAAATGCCGCCGCACGCTCTCCCATGCTCCCTTGGCGGTGATGCCCATCGCCTTGTGGTCGTAGCCCACCGAACCGCCGGAGGCAAAGGCGTCGCCGAGCCAGAAACCATACTCCCCGGCGACTTCGTTGGCGATATCGGAGAAGCTGGCCGTGCCCTTGTCGGCGGCGACGACGAGATAGGTGTCGTCGCCGTCGTGGCGCACCACCCGGTCCGGCGCGAGCACCGCGCCCGTGCCGTACTCGATGTTGTCGGTGAGGTCGAGCAGACCGCGAATGAAGGTGCGGTAGCAGGCAATTCCCTCGGCCTGTGCGGCCTCCCGGTCCGCGGCCGGATCACCGGTCGGCGCCGGCGGCTGCTTGACCACGAAGCCGCCCTTCGCGCCGACCGGCACGATCACCGCGTTCTTGACCGCCTGCGCCTTGACCAGACCCAAGACCTCGGTGCGGAAGTCCTCCAACCGGTCCGACCAGCGCAGCCCGCCGCGCGCCACCGAACCGAAGCGCAGGTGCACGCCTGCCACCCGGGGCGAGCACACGAAGATCTCGAATCGTGGCCTCGGCTTGGGCAATTCGGCGATCGCGGCGGGGTCGAGCTTGAACGACAGGTACTCCAGCGGATTTCCGGCCGCGTCGCGGCGGTAGTAGTTGGTGCGCAAGGTTGCGGTGATCAGTCCGAGCAGCGCCCGCAGGATCCGGTCGGCGTCCAACCCGACCACCGCATCGATCTCGGCGCGCAGCCTGGCCGCGATCATCGCAGCCCGGTCGGCGGCGGCAGCCGTGTCACCGTCGGGATCGAAACGGGCATCGAACAATTCGGTGAACATCCGCGCCAGCCTCGGGTAGGCGAGCAGCACCCTGGTGATGTTGCCGAACGAGTAGGCGAAACCGGCTTGCTGCAAGTATTGCGCGTAGGCACGCAGCACCGCGATCGGCCGCCAGGCCAGGCCGGCCCGCAGCACCAGCTCGTTGAGACCGTCGATCTCGACCCAGTCCTGCCACATAGCGCCGACGGCCGCCGAAATGCGCTGGTGCACAATGCTGTCGGCGAGCTCGTCGGCACCGGCCTGATCGGCGGACGATGGTCTGTCCAGCGTGGTGCGCGCGGGTCCTTGCGGCACCCGCAGGCCGAAATCGTAGATCCACCGCGGTGTTCCGCCCCGCAGTGCGACGGCATAGGGTCGCTCATCGATCACCTCGACGCCGAGACTCTGCAGCATCGGCATCACCCGGCTCAGCGAGATCCCCGTGCCCGCGACATACAGGGCGAATCGCCACTCCCCTGCCGGTGCGTCGGGTTGCCGGTACAGATAGGTGTCGATGTCGTCGTCACCGAGCCGGTCGAGTCGGCGCAGATCGGCGAGTGCCCGCGCCGGATCGTGATCCTGTTGATAGGCAGCGGGATACGCGGCGGCGTAGTCCTGCAACACGGCGGGCTCGACGGTCGCGGCGGCCACCGCGACGAAGCGATCCACCCACGTTCTGGTCGCGGCGAAGATCAGCTCCTGGACCCGCTGCCGGTTCGCGTCGGAGATGTCGGCCCTCGGCCCCGCGACCATCCGATGTACCGTGAAATACGCGATCGCCAAATCGGATTCGGTGACCCGCGCCGAATAGACGACGCGCTGACCATCGAACTCCGCCTGCAGGATGTCCTGGATCCGCCGCCGCACCTCGCTCGAATAGCGGTCGCGCGGCAAGTAGACCAGGCAGTAGAGGGTAGTGCCACGCGCACCGGGCCGCAGAAACAGGCGAACCTGCCGACGGGCGCCGAGATTCGTTACCGCGGAGACGGTGTCGAAAAGGCGACGCGCATCGGCGGTGAACAATTCGGCGCGCGGGTAGGACTGCAGGATTTCCAACAGTGCCTGACCGGAAAAGGAATTCAGCTCATAACCCGCCCAGTCGATCACCTGGCGCACTCGCCGGGAAATGACCGGAATATCGAGCACGTTCTCGTGCAGCCCGGTCACCGTGAAGGTGCCGAGAAACACGTGCTCCCCCACGATCGGTCGCTCCGGCTCACCATCGGGGCCCGCCGCGGCGGGGCCGTAGTCGGCGACACCGATCAGATAGACCTCGCGCGATCCGGGAAGCGTGGAATCGACCGAACCGTTGGCGATCCGCACCGGTGGTCCGTCGAGCCGGAACATCGAGAGCTCGGCATCGTCGCCGCCGGGCTCGCGCAGGACACCAAGACCGGTGCCGTCCGCCGGCCGCACCTCGGGGATTACCACCGAAGCGCCTGCACGGAAACGGTATCCGTGATAGCCGAGAACAGTGAAGTTGCCGTCGGCCAACCAGGCGAGCAGGGCCGCGTACTCCGGGTCGAGCGGATCGGCCAGCGACCGCAGGGTGGCCATCATCGCCGGGGTGTCGTCGGTCACCTGCCGCAGCTCGGCGAGCACCCTGGGCAGTTCCCGTTCGATCCGTTCGACCAGCTGCTCGTCGTCGGCCGCGCCGAGCTGGACATGAATCCAGGACTCCGCGAACCACGGCTCAGCGCCCGCATCGTTGGTCGCCGCGCCGTCGGCACGCCGAGCAGCTATCGCCCGCAGCCGACCGCCGCCGTCGCGGGTGACATCGAAGATCGGATGCGCCACCTCGGTCACGGTCGCGCCGAGTTGCCGCAGCGCCTCGGTGACCGAATCGACCAGCAGTGGCATGTCGTCGTTCACGATCTGAACCGTCGGCCCGAGCCCGTCCTCGCCGTTCGCGCGATACACCCGGCTCAGCGCCGTGCCGCTGCGCCGGACCGAGCCGAGTTCCAGGTGGGTGCGGACGATGTGCTCGACCCGCTCGGTGATCGCCGACGCGGGCGGGTCGGAGGTGGTCCAGCGAAAGTACGCGGCTTCCAGATCGGTCGGATCGTCGTGGAATCGCCGGAACGGGCGCGTAGGCCGAGTGGTTGTCACTGTGTTTCCCTACCTTCGAGATTCGCCGCCCGGACCACACGCCGCTTGGACACTTACTTAATGTAACACTATTTAGCGGTACGTTATGGGCGTCCTGTGGTACCTAGTCCGGTGCGGGCGAGAAAAGTCTGTGCGGCCGCGCGGCCGGTAAATGCCTCGGTTTCCAAGCGGAACCCCGTGCGCTGATCGGCGAACCACACGGTCGAGGTCGGCCCGATCGCGGCGAAGACCGGGCCGTCCGCCACGGTGACGCCGCCTGCCGTCCGCCACTGACCGAGCGTCTGCATCAGCCGATCCGGTGGCAGCACAGCCATGGTGAAGGCCAACGGCCGCCCGCCCGCGATACCCCCGAGCAGCAACGGATCGTTAGCCCCGATGACGCACTTGGTTGTTCTGGTCGCCCCGTCCGGCTGCTCGCACTGCGCTGCGGTCCGCAGCGCGACGGGCAACGACCTGGACGGGTCGGCCGGGGCAAGCGACAACGTCGGCAGTGAGCACGCGCGAATACCGAAGAACCCCAGCACCGCGAGCACGGCGAAGCCGACGATCCCGAGCCGCCACGGAATATGTTTGGCGACAGTCTTTTCCACGCCCTTGACGACATTCGCCGCGCCTGCCACGGCGGCCTCGGCCGTGCCGGTCACCAGCGGTCCCGTCGCGGCGGCCAGCAGCTTCTCGGCCGCCTTCAGCGGTCCGCCGCAGTGCGTGCACCTGGACTCGGCACCGGTGTTGCGGTGCGAGCAGTACTGACAGACCAGGTGCGACATGGGCGGCCTGCTAACGTCCGGTGATCATGATCGAGGAGATGGCGACGGTGTTGACGGTCGGATCACCCTTCGAGGCGAGGACCGTCAGCACGATCTGCGACGCGCGCACCGGCGGGTCCAGCTTCGTGACGACCAGCGTGCGCTGATCGAGGGTCTGCTGGGTGTAGGTGGTGGTCTTCGGATCGGCGAACTGATACGAAACCCGGCTCACCGTACGGTATTTGGACCATTTGTCGACGCCGTCCGCGCTGACGCTGTCCCAGCCGGGCACGATGCCGATCGAATCGATCAGGTATTCCTTGTCCAGCTCGATCGTCAGCACCTGACCATCGATCTTGAACGCGCGCTCGCACGACCAGGCCTTCCCCTGCTGCCCGCCGAACGCGTCCATGCCCGGCGTGCTGCCTGCCGGACAGCGCGACACCGCGGACTTGACCTGGATGAGCGAACTCGCGGCGCCCGACGTCGGCGGCGCTGAGGTCACCGGCGCCGCCGACGGCGTGACGACCGGCAACTGCGCGGCGTCCTGTTTCTCCTTGCCGCCACTGGTCGCGAGCACGATGACGAGCAGCAGCGCGAGCACGCCGGCTACCGCCAGCATGACCTTCGGCTTCCGCAGCTGGGTGAGTAGCCGCTGCGCCGACGCCTGAGTCGAGCCGAGGCGGCTCGCCTCCTGCTGCTGCGGTTGCTGGGGCGGCTGCGGCTGCGGCGTGGTGGTCCGGCTCGCCGCGACGGGATCAGGATCCGAGGCGAAGTCCGGCTCGAACGGCGCGCCGGGAGGAGCACCGTTGAGCAGCGCGATGATCCGATCGCTTGCCCTCGGCTCGCCACCAGGCCGTTGCCGCATCGGCGGCGGTGGCGCCATCGGCTCGGTGCTCGGCCCCTCGGTCGGCACGGGATCCGGGGTACTCGCGGCCTCCGGTTCGGTGGGCGCGGACTCCGTCGGCGCCGGTGCCTCCGCGGGCTCGGTCAACAGAGCTTCGAGGACCGCGCCGCGATGACGGAGAAAGATGTCCCCCTGGTCCTGCTCTGACATACCCCGGATCGTACGAGGATCCGAACGCGCGGCGTTGCCGCCGATTCCCACCGACGGGAACAGCGGTCAGCGCGCCCAGCTGTCCGTGTTCCGCTCCGAGACTGTCACGAAATACTCTGGCGGAACATCGAATACGCGCGCCAACGCGATGATCAGATCGAGCCGGGGAATCGCCTCACCGTTGATGAGCCGATATAAGCCGGACTGCGACACCGGGACATCGGGATAGGCGAGCTCGAGGTGCTGCGCGAGCGAATACAGCGTCAGCGAGCGCGCGGAACCGTCCTCGGTCGACACGACCGACTCGGCGATCAGCTCGGCGAGGCGCTGGGAAAAGATCGCCGCGGCGGCTTGCCTCGGCGTCTGTTCTTCGTCGCCGCCCTGGTGTTCGGCGACGTCGCCTGCACCCGACTGGGGGTCCAATGACACAGTGGTAGACATTACCTATCCCTTCAGCTCGCGCGATGCCCGCCGGACGGCAATCCGGTCCGCGGTGGCCCTGCGCCGTTGGAGCCTTGCTGCTCTGCCGCGCCGTAATAGCGCGTCTCGCCCCAAGGCTCGATCAGATTCACCCGTACCGTCCGCATCGGGATACTGACATCGACGGTCGTCGCGTTGACCTGGTCGATCGCCAGATCCACCGAGCGCTGGCGCGGACCGCCCGGATCACTGATGGTGACGGTGGTCTGGGCGCCGGAGGCGTGCGGCGGCAGATTGTCGAACACCGTGATCGTCGCCGGCGTCGGTTCCTGCTCCGCGGCGCCGGTGCTCGGGTCGACGGCCATCCGCAGCGAATTCGGATCCCCGACCGCGGCGACCAGCTGCGACCAGCGTTGCGGCCGCGTCGAGTGCACCTCGACGTCCGCGCCGACGACCATGGCGCGCAAGACGAGTTGCTGCGCCACCGGCAGCATGGCGTGCACGTCGATGGTGCGCCGCCGCGGGTTGTAGCGCGCGGGATCGAACAGCGGCAAGGCCAGGGTGTGTCGTGGCTGTCCGCTGATGGCGCCGAGGATCTGGCCGTTGGGTCCGATCGCGACCGTGAGGTCGGCGCAGAGTTCGTCCCACGGCAGTTCCTTGCGTGGGCGGCGGAAGGGCAGCGCGTGTGCCGTTGCGCCCGAGGGCAGGGTGGCCAGCAGCGCGGTGGATTGCCGCCCGGTCAGCAGCCGTAGATAGTCGGGTGGTTCGGTGGTCACTTGCGGGCCGACGTAGCGGGCGATGGCGCGTGGCTCGGCGGTCGCACCGGTCAGGCTCACCACCAACGTGGTCCGGCCGCGATGCCAGGACCAGCACTCGTCGAGTCCGGCGCCGTCGAGCCGGGACCAATCGATCTGGAAGCTCGTCACGAAACGGCCCGGCGCCGAGGATTCCAGGCAGCTCCACTTCTCCCGCAGATCGGACAGTTCCACGCCGACGTGCAGCATCCGGCTCGCCTCGAGCAACGCGGCCGCGGGCAGTGCGTGTGCGGCGATGCCGCGCTCGCGCAGCCTGCCCGCGATGCGGTGCGCCGCAGTGGCCAGCGCCTTGGGCGCCATCTGCTCGACCGGTCCTCGGCGGCTCAACGCGGTGAGGTTGCGCTCCTGATCGAGCCGGACCACCAGCCAGGTCAGGCGGTGCCCGACCACCGGATGCGCACCGATCAGCTGGTCGTAGAGCATGCTGTAGCTGCCGGTCGGCCGGACCCGCTGGCCGGTCGTCACGACATCGATGTCGACGGCGAGGCCGTAGTGGTCGAGCATCGGCAGCAACGCCGCGATCGGGATCGTGTCCTCGGTGTACACGCTGGTCTCGGCGATCACCGTCGGCAGGTCGAGGTTGGGCGCGAGCTGGATCATCGCGACCAACGTGGTGCCAGCGGTCTTGATACCGCATGTCCCCGCCGCGACGTCGACGTCGCCGACCTGCGCCGCGTCCGTGCGCGCGGCGGCCCGTGCGGTGCGGCCGAATCGGTACTCGATCCAGTCGAGCAGCCAGCGGGCGCCGGTGCGGCTGTTGACCTGGACGATGACCACCGTCAACAACCCTCCGACCAGCACCGCGGCGACCCACCACGGCGTACGCGCCCACACTCCGGACAGCACGAGGCTGCCGCCCACCACGATCGCGGCGACGGGTCCCCGTTCGATCGCAGCGCTCTCGATCTTCGGCAGCTTCACCGGCGCCTCCGGAGGACCGCGCTGCCGTAGCTCGCGCCGAGACCGAGCAGCACGGCACTGCAGATGACCACCGTCGCGGTCAGCGGTGGCCGAATGTCTTTGGCGCGCGGCGGTTCCGGCATCGTCAGCACGCCGGCGCCGGCCAAGCCCGCCGGCGGCTGCGGCGGCGTGCGATAGCCGAGGGCGGCGACGGGATCGATCACCCCGGCGCCGACGACGTTGTCGATGCCGCGTGCAGGCGCGTGCGCGCTGCTCGTCAGGCGGGCACTGATCTCAGCCGCGGTTTCGCTGGGAAAACGCGAACGCAGCAGTGCCGCAACGCCGCTGACGTAGGCCGCGGCGAAGGACGCGCCGCCGACCGGCACCAGTTTGCCCGGCTCGCCGACGCCGTTGATCAGGCCGCCGCCACCGGGGCCGAGCGATTCGATGCCGGTACCGGGCGCGGCCACCGAAACCCATGGCCCAGTCAACGATTCCGGCATCGGGGTGCCGTTCGCGGTGGTGAAGCCGACGGTCAGCACCGCGGGGGCGAACCATCCAGGCGTGACAACGGTTTTGACGTCGCGCCAGTTGCGTGGGTCATCCGGCCGGGTCGGGTCGATCCCCGGATTCTGTTCGCACCCTTGGCCGCCGGTGTTCCCCGCGCCCGCGACGATCAGGGCGCCGCGCACATGCACGGCATAGCCGATCGCCGCGGACAGCATCGACTGATCGATGCCTGCGCCCGCGGGCACGCAGATCGGCAGCGAGGCCGTGATCACCCCGGCGCCGAGGTTGGCGGCGTGCGTGATGGCACGGGCCAGCGCCCGGATATCGAAGGCGAGCCGCTGGTTTTCGTCCGAGATCGGCTGTTCGAGAGAGAACGCACCCGAGCGGAAGCGGATCGACAGAATTCTGGCGTCCGGCGCGACGCCGGTGAAGCCGTCCGCGGGATCGGCACTCGCGCCGATGATGCCTGCGACGAGCGTCCCGTGCGCATCGCAATCGGACAGTCCATCGCCACCCGCAGTGACGTAGTCACCGCCGCCGACGAGATCGCGCAGTCGCGGATTCGCGCTCACCCCGGTATCGATCACTGCGACGGTGACCCCGCCGCCGCGGCTCAACGATCTGGCTTGGGCCAGATCGAGCGCCAGTTCGGGAGGTGGCGTGCGGGACAGGTCGCTGTCGGGCAGCACACCGGTCGCCACGCAGGCCTTGTCTTGTTTCGTCGGGGCCTCCGGTCCTGGCGCAGCGTCGGGCGGCGGCGCGCCGACCACTACCTCTGGCGGCACGACCGCCGCCGCGGGCGCGGCTCCTACCGCGAGCACCGTGCCCGCCAGTGCCGTCGCGACCGCGCGGCCAATGCTCATCAGATCGCCCGCATCGCGGTGTACACGCCCATGATCCACAGGGAGATGATCGGAACAACAAGGATGAAAAGGTATTCGATCAAATCGGTCACCCGCCGGGTGACCGGCGAGAGCCGCTTGCCGGGCAACGTCACCGCCGCGACGCAGCCCAGGCCTGCCACCAGCGCGACAACGAAGACGACGACCAGTCGGGCGAGCGGGCTCGTGTACACACCGACCAGCACAGCGGCCGTGCCGACCACGGTGAGCGCAGCGGCCGAGACCAACGCGATCGCCTGCACGCGATCCGGATGCCAGCGCGCCCGCATCGCGAGTAGACCGGTGACCGCGCTCGACAGCACGATCTCCCGGATACCGCCTGGCCCAGCGGCCGCGGCAGCGACGGTGGCGACCGAAAGCACGGTGGCGATCGCGGCGATCAGACCGCGCAGGCTCGTTACCGCAAGCCTGGCGCGGCTCTCGATGCTGCCGCCGACGCGCTCCTGCTCGCCGTCGTCGGGCCGCTCGGCGCCGGATTCGGCGTCGAAGATATCGGTGAGCGTGGTCGGTGCGACCTCGGTGCCTGGGTCGGGCAGATCCGGCGGGCGGATCCGCGCGATCACCACCGCGAGCCTGGCCGCGCTCGTCAGCAGCACCAGCGCGACGAGCACGGCGGCACCGGCCACCTGACGCACCGAAACATTCAGATAGGTCAAGGGAATCGCGGCGGCGGCCGCCAGCGCGCCGAGCACGGTGATCGCCATCAACGTGGCGATGCCGAGCCCGGTCACCCGCATCATGACGGCGGCGGCGATCGCGGCGACCACCGCGCCTGCCGCCAGGTTCGCCGCGGCGAACGGGCCTGGCACATCGTAGGCGGGCGGCACCAGCATCGCGCCGCCCGCGAAAAGCAGCGGAATCGAGGCCACCGTCAGGCCGAGACAGATCCGGCCCTCGGCCGCGCGGCGCCGCGCAACGACGGCCGCGACCAGGCAGACCATGCCGAAGGACAGCGCGGGCAGCGCACACCACAGCACCGAGCCGGTCATGGTCCACGACCAGGACAGCAGCACCGCGATCGCGACCGCGCCGACGGCCAACGCGGTCAACCCGGTGATCGCCGCGGTGGTGTCGTCGTACTCGGCGAATTCGCGTTCGTTGATCAGCGCGAGCGCATCGGTGATGTCCTCGACGACCGGCGTGAAAACCTCTGCGGAGGCCACGGTGGACAACATCAGCACAGTGCCGTCGGTGACGTCGTGATCGGCCAGGCTTCGCCACCGCGGCATCGGCGATTCGCCGGGTCGCGCCAGGCTCCACTGCCCGCTCGGCGGGGTGAAGTCGACGTCCTCGTCCTCGATGACCCGGGAAAGCACGGCCAGCAGATCATCGATGAAGGTCTCGATGGTGAATCGCGTCGGCACCACGACATCGACCTGATAGGTGGACACCATGACGGCGATCCGCGCCCGCGCCACCTCCGCCGATGCCTGGGGTGCCGGGGTCGGGGTCGGCGCGATGGCGGTGCTCATGCCCACCCTCCGCGGTCATTGCCCCCCGCAAGATAGGCGGGAAACCCGTCGGCCAAGCCCGCGGCGAGTTCTTCGAAGGCAAGCATGGTTTCCTTGTCCAGTAGCCGGAGGTCGACCTCGCCGCCCTCGGCCAGATGGGGGTCGTAGGGCAGCAGGAAGGTCGGGCGCTGCGCGGAGGCGAAAAGCTTCTCGATCGCCTCGACCTCGACGATCGGTTTGCTCCGCTGCGGCTGCACGATCGCGACCGCCGAATTGGCGACCAGATGGTGCATACCGTGCGAGTTCAGCCAATTGAGGGTGGCCACAGCACCTTTCACGCCGCCGACGGTGGCAGGCGTGACGACCACCATCGCCGAACTCGACAGCAGCGCGGCGCCGGTCGCGGAATCCATCAGGCCGGTGCCGCAGTCGACGAGCATCAAGTTGTAGTGCTTGCGCAGAATGTCGACGGCGCTGCGGTACTCCTGCCCGGTCAGCGTCTCGTTGGCCTCGGTGGTCCACGGCGACGCGAGGGTGGCGAGGTCGGCCGAATTGACCGAGGCGAAGAATTGGACCGCGGAAAAGGCGTCCAGGTTCGACGACTGCACGAGATCGCGCAAGGTCAGGCCGTACTGGTGCGGTGCGGTGCGGGTCGGCAGATCGCCGAAGTCCGGATTGGCGTCGATCGCGATCACGCGATCCGGGCGCAGCGCGGCAAAGGTCGAGGCGAGTGCTGCCGTGGTGGTGGTCCGGCCGACGCCGCCCTTCACGCTCACCACCGCGATCTGATACGACGCGGTGAGCTGGCGGCGGATACGGGCGCGCCGGTCTTCGGTGCGTTGTTCGGCCGGGGAAAGGCCGAGATTGAAGCCGACCTTGTTGAGCGCTCCGCGCACTCCGGCGCTGGACTTCAGCTTGGCTCGGTTCGCGGCCGTGATCTCGGCGAGCAGATCCATCGAAGTCAGCGTGGCGGGCAAGACTTCGACGCCCGATGCGAGTTCGATCTCCTGGCCTTGGGTCCATACCTGAGGGCCGGACCTGGCGACCTGCTGTCCGGTCGTCGAATCGGGGGTGCTCGCGGCCCGCCACTGCTCGAAGGCCTGGTGCGGCTGCGGGGCCGCTTGTCGCGCAGCCGCGTTCGTACTCGGCGGGGTCGGGTCTGCCGACTGCGCGGGCTGCACCTCTGGCGCAATGGCCGGATCGCCCTGTGGTGGTTGCCCGATCACGGGAGCGCCCGCGTCACGGGCGAATCCCGGCGTCGGCGCTTGGTTCTGGGAACTCTCGTCCGAGGAGAAGTAGGCGTCATAACCACTGCGCGACGGCGCGGATTCGACCGCATGCCCATTCGTGCCCTGTCGGCTCATTTGGTCGTCCTTTCCTGCTCCACGGACGTTTCCTGCTCCACGGACGTTCATCGAATTCTGCTGGCGCCGAACCAGCTTCGGCTCGGCAGCAGGTCGATCAACGCCGCGATACCCGACGCGAGCGCGGCGTCGTCGCCGGGCGCGTAGGTCGACCTGACCTCACCGTCCATGGCGACGCTCGGCGTCACCACGATCCGCCCGAAGGCGGTGTCCAACACGCTGAGGCACACCTCCGGTTCCACCGAGCCGCCGTCTTGATGTTCGACGAGTACTACTTCCGCGCGCCGATGTATCTCATCGAGCGCCCTGGTGAGCGCCGCCGCGGTCTGCGGCCGTGCGCCCAATTCGGCAAGAGCCGAGCGCCGTTCGTCCGGATCGGCGGGCACCTCGGTGAACTGTGCCAGCGTCGCGGTCATCGGCGTGAAACGCAGTGGCGGACAAGGCCCCAACGCCGTCGCCAAGGCGGCAGGCACCGGATCCGAGCCACCGTGCTCGTGGAACACGGATTGGATGACGATCTCGTCGTCGTGCCGCACCGCCAGCACGTGCTGGTCGCCACCACGCACCAGCGACAGCCGCAGCATGGTCTGCGCCTCGCCGCCGCGGCCGGTAGCTATGACCCGAGCAGACAGCTCTATGTCGGGCCGGTACAGACACCACAGCCAGCGCTCTACCTCCCTGTGCACGCGGCCGTCCGTGATGACGCCGATCTCGACGAGTTCGGCCGTAACGGCCGCGCGCACCCGGTCCCGGTCCTCGAACCGAAAGATGTTCGGCAACAAGGCAAGCACCGGAGGGTAAGAGTCGATGCCGACGATGTCTTTCAACAACAGAGCGGCATCGACGTTCAGGTCGATCGCGACGGGGTCGGACTTCACACCTGCACCAAAGTTGGAAACCGATTTCAGACGGCCATGTTCCGTTCCAGCACCCTTACCGGTGGAAAAGCTGGCCGACGCCGACATCGGTCCTGTGGAACTCGTCGGACGCAGCCTGGACCGCATTACGCAGTCTGACCAGCGACGCCTTGAACTCCGTCATATTCGCCGTCCAATCGCGCATCACGCCTTCGTATCCAGAGGCGCCGACACCGACGAAACCGGCCATGAGCTCGTTTTTATTCGTGTTTATATCCTCGTTCTTGGCTTCGATAAGGTTCGCCACGTTACCAAATTCTTCGAGCGCCGCGGCGATTCGAACATGATCAATTACAATTGGACCAGTCATTACATTTCCTTTCAGCTACATCGGGAACAATATCCGCGACGATCTAGAATTTGGTGTCCACTACGGAGCCCCCGGTGACAGCGTTGACCTGTTGGCCCGAATTGGCATCCTGATCATCCACCTTGGCCGCGCCGACACCGAGATTGGTGCCGATTTCGGACATGTTCCCCGTCATCTTGCGACCGATGCCATCGTTGTTCGTGAACGCATTCTGCGTCGCCACGCCGGTAATCGGAGATTTCAGTATCGGACGCAGCTGGTCCGCAATGCCGAGCATCCGGCCGAGCAATCCGTTCATCTCTTGGGTAAGCGCCTCGGTCTTCACACCGGTCGCCCTTACCTGAGCCGGGTCACCTTCGAATGAGTATGCCATTTTGATCTTCCTTCCAGATCGGTCTCAACTTCGGCCTCGGTGCACAATCACCGGGGACGTTCTATGGCCGAAACTCGGCATCATCGTCGGGCCCGAGGACACCGAGCAGCACTGACTCCGCTGCCACCGCTTCGATGGCGTCCTCGTCGTGGTATTCGAGGACGCCGAAGGCAGGCGCCTGTTCGAGCGTGGGCACCTCGTACTGCATGCCGGGCACGAACACTCGGCCTGGACCGCGCTCGGTGTCCTCGTGACGCCGGAGCAGTTGTCCGACAGGCGCCGTGGCGCCGGTCGGCGCCATCGGCGGCGCGAAGGGCGCGCCGGCCGGTGGGGGCGTTGCGGCGCCAAAAGCAGTGCCTGGGCCCGATGGCCAACTCGACGGCATCCGGAACCCGGTCGAGGCACCCGACATCGAGCCGAGCCCGCCACGGATCATGCCGAGGGCGGACATGCTGCCCACGCCGCCGTTCAAGCCGGCGAGGGTTGCGGAGTAGGGCGAGGTGCCGAGGAAGCCTTGCTGTGCCAATCCCCCGTCGACCCCGCTCGCGCCGGGATCGGCGAGTGTGTCGGCTGGCGACATAGTGGCCTGGTTCCCGTCCGGAATTGCCTGCTGGGCAAGTGACTCCGGTGATGTTGCCGGATCCGTGAGTGACTCGGCCGCCTTGGACACCGGGTCCGCGGCACCGTTGACCGCCTGATTGGCGACTTGCTCAGCCGCGGAGTTCGCGGCATTCGTCGCGTCGGTCAGGGTTTTGCCGAGTCCAGCCGGATCGCCGAGCCCATCCATGCCGAGGTGCGGCGCGCCCATACCGCCTGGCATGACAATATGCGGTGGCGGCGCAGGCGGCGGAATGGTCGCCATCGCGCCCATCACTTGGCTCGCATAGCCATTCATGACCGCAGTCGTTTGCAGCCACAACAGGTAATACACGGTCTCGTTCACCGCGATGGCCGGGGAATTCTGCCCCATCGTATTGGTCATCGTGAGGCTGGCGAAGGCTACCCGGTTCGTCATGATGATCGGAAGCGTCGCCGCGGCGTAGGTCCGTGCCGCCGAATAGGCTGCGGCTACTGTGGCGGCCGCAGCAGCCACCTGACCTGCGACCGAGGACTGCTGCCGTAACCAGTTCGCGTGTCGGTGAAACGCGGCCTGCGCCTTGTCCGACGTCTCGCTGCGCCACGAATCCCCCAGGCTTCTGGTGGAGCCGTCGGAACCGCCTGCGGCCGCGACGAGGGCGTCGGCCATGTTGGCGTAGGCGGCGGCGGTGGCGTTCATCGGCAGCTCGCCTGGACCGGACAGCAATCTGATACAGGCGATTTCCGGCAGCGTGGCACCGAGTTCGAACGGAAGCATGGCGGCTTGACCCTTAGCTCTCGTGCCCTAGGCCGGTAGCGTCGAGGCCGCGGCGGCGATGGCTGGGCCGCCGTTCAGGTCGGAGGCGGTGTACGAGGCGGCGACCGGAGTCAGCACCTGAGAACCGGTAGCCAAATGGGCGATGCCAGGGGTGGTCGTCATGCCGAAGAAGCCCGGCTGATAGCCCTGGAGAAATCCTGCGGCCCAGGCGCTCACGACGTCGGCAGCTGCGGGCACGGGCACAGCCGCGACCTGCATGGCACCCGTTGTTGCCGATAAGCTCGCCGCGTTCGCGGATTGCTGCGCACCGATGAGGGGGAGCTGCTCTGGATAGATTTCGAAAGACATGAGGATCGTCCTATCGACTCGCGCCAGCTCGTAATGAGCGATACAAAAGGAACGTTAAGCTATTCCCAGCAGTGGAGAGACTTTCCGATGGCCAGCGCATGGCAGCCCGTCCCGCCTGCTCGTCAACCGGTGACTGGTGACCACGCCGCCTGGACGAGATCGCGCCGGGAAAGCAGCGGCTCGACGAAGATGCCCCGGCCGACCGGCTGCTTGGTCGGCTTCACGTCGCCGATCAGCATGCCGTCGAACTTCGAGCCGTCCATGATCAGACCCGACGAATTGAGGTTCTTGACCTGACCGAGCACATTGTCGTACAGCGCCGAATCAGCCTGTGCGATGTTGCGCGCCGCGATGATGTGCAGACCCGTGTCCCTGCCGTCCACGATGATGTCCTTGATCGCGTCGAGCGGGTTGCCCATGCCACGCTGCACCACCATGTGGTAGTCATCGATGACCACGAAGATCTCCGGACCGCTCCACCAGGAGCGCTCTTTGAGCTGCTGCGAGGTCACCCCGTCGGGGGGGCGCCTGCTGCGCATCTTCGCCGCGAATGCGGGCAGGCCGTCCACCACATCACGCTCGCTGGTCAAGTAACCGATCAACAGTTCATCCGGGACCACGTCCAGATGGGTACGGCGGTAGTCGATGAGCAGGACCCTCGCCTGCGCAGGGGTGAACTGAGTTCGGATCGTTTCCAACAGCGCCGCGAGCACCGTCGATTTTCCGCAGCCGGACGAACCGAATACGACAAAGTGCGGCGAGACACCGAAATCGATGGCAGCGGCGCCGAGGTCGGACTCGCGCATACCGAACGGGACCACCAGTCGATCGGCCGCAGTCACCGGTTCGGGCAGTTGTGCACGAATCTCTGCCAAGCCGACTTGCGCGGGCAGCAATCGCACCTCAGGCGCGTGACGGCCACGGTAGGTCTGCCCGATCTGCTCGATCGCGGCCGACAAACCCGCAGCGGCAGAATCGGATTCACCGCTGCCGTCGATCCGCGGCAATGCGGTGAGCATGTGTAGCGCCTCGGTGGAGATACACCGTCCCGGACGATCCGCGGGAATCGCCGCGACGATGGTGCGGTGCTGCATGAAGACAGTGTCGGTGAGATCGCCGAGACGCATCTCCAGGCGCGTCTGCACCAGGTCCTTGATACCGGGTCGCACCGCCGCCCAGCGTGAACTGCTGAGCACGAGGTGGATACCGTAGTTGAGGCCCTGCACCGCAATGGATTCCAGGACCGGCATGTATTCGTCGTAGAACGGCCCGCTCACCGCGAAGCCGAGATCCCAGCCGTCGATGACGAGGAAGACATCGCCGAACAGATCGCCACGAGCGGAGAGTTCCGCGGATTCGCGAGCTGAGCTACGCCGACGCCGGAATTCGCGCATGGTGTCGACGCCGAGTTCGGCGAACAGCGACTGTCGGTGCGCCAGGAGATTCGTGATAAGGGCGAAGGTGCGCCGAATCCGGTCGACATCGCGTGACGAAGCGACCGATCCCACATGGGGGAGCTTGCGCAGACTCGAGAGACCACCGGAAAAATCGAGGCAGTAGAACTGCACCTGTTCGGGAGTGTGTGTCGAGGCAGCCGACACGACCAAAGTCTGCAGGGCCGTTGATTTCCCGGATTGCGGTCCACCGACGACCGCGACATGTCCACCCGCCCCGGACATGTCGACCGTCCACACATCCTGACGTTGCTGGCGCGGCTTGTCCACGATGGCCAGCGGCAGCTGCAGCATGCCCGCCGTCACCGTGGGCACCAGCGCGTCCAGCGTCGGCGGCACGACCAGCGGCGGCAGCCACATCTTGTGCGCGGGTCGGCCGTGTCCGGCAAATTGCTGCAGCGCCGTCTCCATCACGGTCAACGGATCGGCCCCCGGCACATCCGGCGTCACCTCCGGCTCCGGCTCCAGCTGTGGCGCGGGCCGCACGTCGATGACCTGCCCGGCAGTGAATGCCTGCGGCGGCTTGTACCCGCCGCCGACCCGGCGCGCGCGCTGCGCGCTGACCGCCGAGACCTGCACCGGCGGCGCATACGGTGCGCCGACATAGGCAGCCTGGAACCGCTGCAGCTCACCGGAGCCGACCCGCAGGTAACCCGCGCCGGGCTTCTTCGGCAGATGGTAGGCGTCTGCGGTGCCGATGGCATCGCGGGAATCGCTGGTTTGATTGGTGCGCAACGCAATTCGATAGGACAGGTGAGCTTCCAGCTCACCCATCCGATTGGCGGGCACCTTCTGCGAGGACAGCAGCAGATGGATCCGCAGCGAACGACCGAGCCTGCCGATGGCCACGAACAGCTTCGCGAAATTCGGGTACTGCTCCAGCAATTCGGCGAACTCGTCGAGGATGATCAACAGCGTCGGCAGCGGCGGCAGCTGAGCCCCTTGCTCGCGGGCCCGCTCGTAGTCGGCGACGCTGGCGAAGTTGCCCGCATCGCGCAGAATCCGTTGCCGTCGTGCCATTTCGCCGTTGATCACGTCCTCCATGCGGGTGACGAGATCAGCCTCCTCCTCCATGTTCGTCACCACGGCGGTCACGTGCGACAGCCGGTCGAAGCCGAGGAAGGTCGCGCCGCCCTTGAAGTCGACGAGCAGCAGGTTCAACACGTCCGGCGAATGCGTGGCGATGGCCGAAAGCACAAGCGTCCGCAGGAATTCCGACTTACCGGAACCGGTGGCGCCGATGCACATCCCGTGCGGGCCCATGCCCTCCTCGGCCGATTCCTTGATGTCGAGATAGACGACGCTGCCTGCCGGATCGTGCCCGAACGGGATGTTCAACCGCGACCGATCGGCGTCGCGCAGCCGCGGCCAGCGGCGCTCGACCAGGATGTGGCCGGGATCAGCTATGCCGACCATCTCCTCCCACGAGGTGCCACCTTTGGCCTGTTCCGCGGCAACGGCTTCCACCACGGTGGACAGCCGGTACGGCGACACGCTGCGGGCCACCGCGGTCACCGCGGGGATGGCCATGGTGTCGGCGACGCCGACCCGCCGCTTGCCCCGCGAGGTCACCTCGTGCAACGAACTGTCCTCGTCCACCACGAATTTCAGCGCACGCGGCAAGGTCTGCTCCGCGGGCCCGAGGCGCAACCAGGTGCAGCCGTCGATACCCGAGATATCGCGGTCGGTCCCGGCGCCGCCGACCTCGACGATCAGCAGAAAATGCTTGCGGTCGAGCGAGGGTTCGGAATTCGCCGAGAACGGACCACGATTGAGCCCGGCAAGCACCTTGGCCCGCAACTCCGCGACGGTGCGGTACACCATCCTGCTCGGTCCGATCGCATCGGTGTCGCTGGCGTGCTGGGTGTGCGGCAACCATTTCAGCCAGGACCATTGCGGCGCATCGGGATCCGTGAGCACCGCGGCCACCGCCACCTGGTCCGGCCCGTGCAACACCACCACCTCGGCAATCATCGCCCGCACCAGACCCGCCACCGCCTCGGCATCACCGTCGATCCCGACCTGCGGCGCCGACAGCAGATTGATGGCGACCGGCATCCCGCCGACGGTGGAGTACGCCTTCGCGAACTTCGTCAGCTCGACCACGCCGACCGGGTCGAGGTCCGAGGTCGGCGCCGCCTCCGGCACGATCACCCTGACTTGATTCGGGATCCGGCCGCGGCCGACCCGCACCCGCAGGAACTGCGGGCTGGCGACCTGCACCTCCCACATCCGCTTGCCGCCGATCAGCCTGGCCAGGCCTGCCGGGCCGGGATGGGTGTGCCGCAGGTACTCGTGCAGCTCGATCTCGGCTTCCCGCACCGTCTTCCGGTTGTCGGCGACACTGCGCAGGTAGTCTTTGCGTTCCTCGTTGAGGTCGGCGGCGCTACCGCCGGCACCGGCGCCGCCGAACATCGAGCCGCCCATCATGCCCGCCATCGAGACCATCATCATGATCGGGAAGAACAGCATCATCGGCGACATCGCCCCGCCGCCGCGGAACATCATCACCACCATGCCGACCATGGCCGCGACCATGACCACCGGCATGATCATCTTGATCCGCGACGCGGGCACCGGCTTCTGCAGTTCGGTCGGTGGCTCCAGCCGCAGCTCGGTGACGGCGGGCGCTTTCGGGCCGCGCTCCATGCGGGCGGGCCGGACGAATCGGCGCGTGCTCGTCACCGGGCCTCACCGCCGAGCCCAGCGACAAGCTTGTTGGACGGGATGCCGTCGTGCACCACTTTGGCATCACGCTGGGACAGCGTCGGCCCGACCGCGAACAGCGAGACGATGCTCCACGGCGCCGTAACGGGTGTGCGCAGCCCGAGTGCCGCGAGCGTCGGATCGGTGCCCGTCTGGCTCTGCCCGATATCGATCCCGTAGCGGACCCCGCTGTCGGAAATCCAGTACAGCGATTCGCGCCGCGACGAGGCCGGGTCGGCACCGGTCACCTGGACGAAGCGGCCCGTGTTCCGCGGCAGATATGCGGAATCGGCGGTGCCGCCCCGTGATATCGGCGCGGTCACCGAATCGACGACGCGACTCTGTTCCTCCGCCCGCAACGGCAGCTGCCGACCGACGAGCAGTTCGGTCACGGCGTTCTGTTCGGTCCCCGTGCGCGACCAGTGATAGCAGGTCACCCCGAAGCGGGCCGGATCGACGAGCTTGACCGGGTCGGCCGGAAAGGCCTCGGTCCCCGGCCAGGAACCGGGCCGAAGATTCGCCGCGATCACATCGGGGCCGACGATGCGGCTCGACGCCGAACCGTGCGAATCCGCGCTACGCAGCATCGCGGCCACCACCGAATTCACCTGCACCACACCGGATTGCGAGACAACATAATGAGAGGAACCCCGATCGGGGGTGGACACGGTCAGCACCGAACCGACGGGCACACTCGGCCCGGAACGCAGCGATGCCGTCTCGCCCGCACCCGGTATCACCGGCACACGGATCGGTGGCACCTCGGGGATCGCGCCGATCAGGCCCTTGGAGACCGCGACAATGGCCGCCGTCGGGTCGATGCCGAGGGCGAGCACGGCGGGCGAATCACGCAGATCGATCGACGCGCGCACCACTCCCTTTGCTGCGTCGGCGTACACCAGCCACGTCGTCGAGCTGTCCCGGAACAATCTGGCTTCACCGGGAGCAAGCCCACGGATGGCGTCGCCGTCCACGGTGAGCGGGCCGCCTATCGCGGTGGTGCGCACCGGCGACAGCGTGACGGTCGGGAGCCCGGTCGTCGGGCTCACCGGGGCGGCCGCACCGAGTTTCGCGGTGTCGCACACCGTCCACGACGATTTCCGGTCGCCCGAATCGACGATGCTGCCCGGCGCACCAGGAATGCCGACCCATGGCCCGCGCGGAAACTTCGCGAGTTCGGCGCGCGAGACCCGCACCGGATTCTCCGCCGATCCGACCACCAGTCGCGCCGAGGTCAGGTTCAGCGCCGGGAACATCCGGTCACCGACGCGAACGAACAAAGCGCCGGTATCGGATTCGGCAACGATCTTGGAGTTCGCGATCTTCTTGTCCGGCTTGAAGAATCCGAGCACCGCCGCGCCTGCGATGCCGACACAGGCGAGCGCAATCCCGATGGACAACGCGGTGGACCGGCCCCGCGCCGGGTCGTCCATCATGGAGGCGTCGCGGCGCACCAGCGCGTGCTCGATCCGACGCAGCAGGAACCGCCAACCAGAGACCTGGTATTTGGTCACTACTCGAAAGCGCGCCACCGGTTTTCGTTCCTTCCGCCAGACCTACGTGGTCCGCGCCAGCCCTTCTAGCGCGGTGGTGATGTCGAAGGCGTCGATGGTCATCAGCTCCTGATCCGACATCGACCCGATATCCAGGTTGTCCCTGGTGAAGCGGTAGTCGCGCTCGGCCTCGGCGGCCTCGACGACGTTGCGCACGAAACGACCGTTGCCTGCGAGGTCGATCAAGCGGCGACCGTTCTTGCGCCGCTCAGCCAAGTCGGCGCACCTGGCCCGCAGCACCTCGCGCGCATCCTCGGAGAGAATCGAATCCTTCTTCTGCGCAATGTGATCGGCGATCTGGACGAGCTCGTCGGGGTCGTAGCTGGCGAACCGGATCCGCTTGGTGAATCGAGACGCGAGTCCCTCGTTGGAGCCGAGGAACCGATCGATCTCGTCGTCGTACCCGGCGATGACCACCACCAGCTTGTCGCGGTCGTTCTCCATGCGCGCCAGCAAGGTGTCGACCGCCTCCTTACCGAAGGCGTCACCGCCGGAAAGACCCTCTTGGATCAGGGTGTAGGCCTCGTCGACGAACAGCACCCCGCCCAGCGCCGAATCGATCAGCGCGTTGGTCTTGGGCGCGGTATGGCCGAGATGGGTGCCGACCATGTCGTTGCGCGACACCTCGACCACGTCCGCATTGTCGACGACACCGAGACCGGCGAAGATCTTGGCGATCACCCGCGCGATGGTGGTCTTACCGGTGCCGGGCGGGCCCGAGAAGATCAGGTGCTGCGACTTGGAGTCGACGGCGAGTCCGCGCTTGACCCGCACCTGATCCATCAGCACGCCGGACTTCAGCCGATCGACCTGCTCCTTGACCGAATCCATGCCGATCTGCGCGCGCAGCAGGTCGGACGCCTCGGCCAGCAGGGTTTCCCGCTCGGCGCGCGCGGCCGTGGCCGCCACCTCGGCCGGATCGTCCCCGGACTTGGGGTCCCACTTGTCGGTGCGCGAGGAGATGACCTCGGCCGGAGTGACCTCGAGCTGATAGGTCTTGTCCCGGACCGCGCGCTGCCATTGCGGGCGTTCCTGCCACAGTCCCGACCCTTGCAGGCCCTTGAGGACCTTCTCGGCGACCTCGTGATCCCCGTTGTGCCGCAACAACATTCCCAGCAAGAAATGCGCGTCCGCCCAGATATAGGACAGGTTGCCCGACGAGGCCTCCTCCACGATCCGTTGCGCGCGCGGCAGCGCTTCGCCGGATCGACCGAGATGGGCCAGTGACTGGGCCGACATCAGCTCGGCCGCGATATCGAGCAGCCCGTCCTCCAGCACCGGCTTGGCAGTGCGCGCGGCAAGCACTTCGGTCCACTGGCCGGTGCGGAAGAACAGTGACATGCGCACGAATTCGGCGACGTCGTCGCGCGGCACATCCTCGATGATCGCGGCGGCCTCGCGCCACTCGCCCGCCGACGCATAGGAGCAGGCCTGGGCGATGGCGATCTGATCGCGATCCGCCATCGCGGCGCGCAGGCCGTACATGCCGATCTCGACCTGGCACCACAGTGCGCGATCGACGAGTCCCGCACGCTGTTGATCGCGGTACAGATTGTGCACTGATCGGTAGGCGCCGTAGATCACCTCGGCGGTGACTTCGCCGGACATCGCGCGCCCGAGCCAGGCATCGCACATGTCGGGATCAAGGTTGGTGGCCGCCAGGAAAGCGGCGGCCGCGTGCTCATCGTTGCGCACCCCACCGGCGACCAATCCCAGACTTTGCACACCCGTGTAGAACGCGTCCTCAGCCGCTGTCAACTCGGACTTCCCTTCAGACGATCTCGAGCTTGACCATAGCTGTCCGGCAAGGGCGAACAGACCAGGCCATTCCCAGCAGAGGGAAGGATTACGGAGCGGTCCGCGCGGGCAAATCCGACAGCTAATGTGACGTTATTTACCGGGCCGTTATTTATATTGCCGCCATCTAGGGGTATAGTGGATCTTGTCGGCGGTTCCCTGAAGGCTCTGGCCGCCGACCTTCCCTAGTGCGGCGACTGACCATATGCCTCGGTCAGTCGCCGCACTTTCGTGGTTGGATCGACCCCGCCGAGCGACCCAAGTTCCCATTGTGCGACCAGGTTGCGCGCAGCTTCTCCCCAACAGTGGGGACACGGGTCCGGCCATCGGCAGTCGAATTCCCGCGCGGACGTGACGATCCCACCCTTCCTGGGCGTCCGATCTATTCACCGTTATTTACCAGGACGCTATTGATCGTGCCGTTGTTTATGGTTAAAGTTGGCCTCGGGAGGCGGTATCCTCATCCCGCCTCCCCCTCAGTGACGACCAACGTGGAGCGGACTGGTCGTCACGTGCCCGGGCAGAGGATCGTCGTCAACCCACCCCCTCGACGGTCCTCTGCCTGTGGCGATCGACCATCTTGTCGCGACAGAGGAACGTATGCCCGAGCCACGTGCTGTCCGCCCGCTCACCTCCAGCGAACGGATGTTCGTCCGCCTCGGCACGGTGGTCGGCTACTCGGCGCTGGTGCGCGGCGACCTCGATCCATGGCTGCTCGCTCAGGCGTACGAGGTCCTCACCCACACTTACCCGGCGCTCACCGCCCGCCTGCAGTCGGTCGGCCACGACGTGATGCTCGTCGAAACCCCAGGCCCGCACCACGGTGTCACCGTCCGCGCCGGCGACACCGACGACCCACTGGCCGGTGCTCGCATTGATCCGCAGTACGCGTTGTCCGGGCTGCACATCGTGAAGAACGCCGAACGCACCGCGGTGACACTGCTCGTCCATCACGCCATCGCGGACGGAAGACACGCACTGGCCATAGTGGCCGACTTCTGGTCCTGCTACACCGATCTCGTCGCGGGCAGCGCGGTCACCAACGGGCCGTACGCGTTTCCGACATCATTCGAGGCGCTTTCGGAGGCACGCGGCATCGCACCGATTCCTACCGAATCACCTAACGCGACAAGGCTTGCCGTCGTGCGTCCGGTGCAGGCCGTTCCGAAACCGCGTGCCGTGTGCTCAGCGCGAATTCGACTCGACCGCGAGGACACCTCGGCACTGATCGCGTTCGGCCACCGCAACGGGCTCACCGTCAACGCCTTGCTCTCGGCCGCGATCCTGCGCACCGAGGCGGCCATCCAGCGAGTGCCGATAACCGCGCTGACCTATTTCTATCCCGTGGACATGCGCACTCGCCTGCTACCCATCGTCGAAAAGACCACGGCGACCAACGTACTCGGCTACGCGATCTACGAGCCGGCGCGTGCGCGCCAGGCCATCGTCGGCCTGGCGCGGACGGTGCACCATCGATTGCGCGCCGGGCTGCTCGACGGCAGCGTGCATCGGGCAGGCCTGCGTTTTCCGGCCGCCCTCGAAGCCGGGATCGTCGGGACGGGACCGAGCCGGGTGCTCTCCTCGACCAACTGGGGCGTGATGTCCGCGCCGCGCCACCCGCCGGGGCTCGAGATCGTCGACTTCCGTGGGATATTCGGGAAAGCGGCGTCGCAACACCCGCCGGTGGCCGCAGCGGAGCGTGAAGTCCCGAACTACGTCATCCTCACCTTCTGCGGCCGGCTCAGCGTCGAGGTGACCGTGGTCGGGGCCGTTGACGACAAGTCGGCGGCACAGCGCGTGGCGACCATGGAAGACGAGCTCGCGTACCTCACCGGATAATCGGCGGGCACGCGAGCCGCGGATTACCCGGGGTCGACGCGGATCATCGGCGCAGACCCTCCGGAGCCATCACCGTAGGACGGGCGGCCGCAGCAGTCGATTCATTTCCGCCGGTGCGGTTTTCGGGCCCCTCCGACCTCGCCAGTCCATCAGACGTCGCGGGTCCCTCAGACCTCGCCGATCCCCCAGACCTCGCCGTGCCGTCGGACTTCGCCGTGCCGTCGGACTTCGCCGTGGTGTCGGACTGGGAGGGCCCCTCAGACCTCGTGGGTCCCTCGGCCTTCTCCGGTTCCCCAGACTTCGTCGCAGCCTCAGACTTCGCGGGCCCCTCAGATCTCGCCTGCCCCTCGGACGTCGCCTGCCCCTCGGACGTCGCCGGCCCCTCGGACGTCGCGACGCCCTCGGGCGTCGCCGGCTCCCTGGACCTCATCGGGGCGTCGGAATTCGCCGGCTCCCGAGACCTCGCCGGTGCATCTGACTTTGCCGGAGCGCTGATCTTTGTTGGTCCATCGATGTTTTCAGGTGCGTCGGACTCAGCAGGCTTACGACCGCCTGGCGCGAATACCTTCGCCGCGTCGGGGGCGCGATCGGGCTTCGACCACGGGGTGCGGCCCGATCCGGCATCGGCAGGCGCGGTGACCGGTGGCGGGGTCGGTGCCTTCGCGGCCTTGTCCTTCACCGATTTCAGCCCGGCCGCGCGGGCCCACGGCGTAGCAGGGCCGGACGTACCGCGACCACCCGGCGATCCCTGTTGCGGCGAGCCCTGTTGTGGTGCACCTTGTTGCGGCGCGGCATGGGCACTGCCGTCACCGACGCCCGGCAGTCGACCAGCCGCATCAACGGGCGGAATGAGCGGTCCGCCAAAGGTATTCGATGACATCGGCGGCGTGGGACCGGTGGGGGGTAGCAGTGGTCCGATGGCACGCTCGTCCGGCGGAAGGGGCCCTGGAGCATCCGGTCCGGACGACGCACCGAGCGGCACGCCGTCGCCCGGTACGCGATCCGGTCCAGGCGTATGCTCGTCGGCGCCCTGTGCGAATGCCGCGGGCAATCCGCCGGCTGGCGGCTCTGGCGGGAACGACGAACCACCCAGCACAGCAGCCGATTCCACATCCGATCCCGGCCCGGCTTTCGCAGCGGATGGCGCGAGAAGCGCGGACAGTCCGTCCGATTTTGCGTCAAGGCCCGACACCGTGGCGCCGGGCATCCACCCGCCGGTCGGCGGCAAGTCCGGGTCGGCGTCGGCCGAGGCGAGCAGCGACTTGGGGCCGTCGGGAACGCTGAGCAACGGCAGATCGAGCGGCAAGCGTAGCGGGGGACCGGACCCAGCGTCGGTCGCGACGACTGGGGCGTCGGGACCGCCGTACATCGAGAAGTCCAGAGTCGCCACCGAATCGGCGAAGGTGGCGGCATGCTGCAGGATGTCGTCGGCATGGGAGTCGAGGATGCCTGCGTAGCGAAGGACCTCATTGGGATCGATATACAAGGTCTGCTTGGACGAGCTGTCCGGCACGTCCAAGACGTCGCTGGCCGCGTTGTACGCCAGTCCCTTGATCATGTCGTCGATCGCCTTCTCGAACGGCTCCAGTGCCTTGGCGACGACCTCGGCGAGGACGTACGCCACGATGGACTGTTCCACCTGAGTAGCGATTTTGCGCGCCGCCATCGAGAGCAAAGGAGCTAGCGGGCCTCCCCCTGGAGTGGCGAGCACAACCAGGAAAGTGCCGACCAGTGCGGTGATTTCGGCGATCGCCACCACTTTGATCAGGCTGATGGCATTGGCCGCCATGTCCAGCGCCGTGGCGACCGTTCGACACGCCTGATCGAGGTCGGCCATATGGGTGCTGCTCATCCGGCCCCAACTGGCCAGCAACGCCGAATAGGAGTGTCCGGAATAGACGGTGCCCATGTCGGTGATGGTGCTTGTCGCCGAATCGTGGGTGTTCGCGACGTTCTGGGCGAAGGTGCGGACGTCCTGCGCGAGATTGTGGACGTCGTCTTCGTCCACGTCCGGCCACGGCACGCCCATGAAGTTGAGGACGACCGCCACTTCGTGGGGAAGTTCGATGGACACCCCCGGCTACACCTGTCTTCCGTTGCGGGACCCCAACACTCGAATGACCACGGCATCGTCGGGCATCTGCGACCATTTGACCGGAACACCGAAAGTCGGCGCCTCGATGACCATGCCGCCGCCCGCGGCAAGTTGGACGTGCTCGGGCCCCTTCCAGCTCCACGAGCTGGCCGGAAACACGAGATCACCGGGTTGCACATCCTGCGGATGCACCCGAACTCCGCTGTGTACCTGGTCGTAGGTGGTGCGCGGCAGGATCAACTCGCCGTTGGTGGCTTGGGCGATCGCGTACTGGGTCAAACCGGAACAATCGAAACCGCCGCCGGTGGGGCCGCCCGCGCCGCCACCACCCCAGACATATTTCGCGCCGAGGAAACCACTCGCGGCGCTGACGGCCGCTCCCCCCGCAGTGCCGTCCGAAGGGATCGGAGGACGGCGACGAGGCCGCTGCGGCGATCCGAGCCGCGGTCGATGCCTGCTCCTTGCCTTGCTCCTGGTGACGGCCTGGCGAGGCGCAGGTATCACTGTCTTCGGCACGGTCGGCGGCATGATCTGCGCCGCTTGCCGCTGCGCCGCAGCCATATCGGCGCTCACCTGCTTGGTGGCGTTGCCGATCGTGCTCTGCGCCGCGGCGAGCAATGCGGGCCCGGTGAAACGGGAGTCACCGATCGAGGCGATGGCCTGAACCCTGGAGTCGAAATCGGCGATCTGATGGGCCAGCTTGCCGCGGCCGGTGACGGTGCCGTCGCTGGTCGAACCGACCGCGGTGTGGACGACACCGTCCCGGTCCGCTTGCGACGCGGCGACGGCATTCTGCATGTCCAGCCGACCGGCATAGTCTTTGACGTTGAGACCCGCCAGCGACGTAAGGTCGGCGGTGCGTGACTCGGACTGGCTTGCCGACACGTCGGCAAGGGCCGGCTGCCCGGACCCGTAGAGCCCGAGCATCGTTCGCAGAAGAGCCTGCAGATCGCCAGTCACGTCCGGCGACATTCGGCCGTCTCGCTCGTGCGCATCACGATCGCCTCCAGATTCCGGTCTACACATTGTGAGACCAGTGAAAACTCTCCGCTTCCCAATTCTGGGGACCAAACAGAAACCGAACGGCATCCATGCGCCGCACACCCGGATTCCGCTTCCCATTATCGGGAAGCGGAGACAATCGAATGAGGAAAATTCTGGGAGGTGGATATCGGCAATGGTGACTAATACGACCACCGCTGCCGATCCTGCCGGTGCGCAGACGGTGTTCGCTGGGAATGCCGCGTCGCGCGCTGTCGCTGTGTACACACCGAAAGGCGCATCACCAAGGCTGGTGCAGTTCATAGAAAGTTGCTCGGCCGCCATTCAACGTGCGGTCGCACTGTGGGGCCGTGCTGAACCGAGCCCACCGCCGCGCGCCGCGCAACTGCCTCCGGCGAGGCCGCACCAGAATCCCGGCGACGGCGAGGCGACCATCGAATATCTCGACGCGCTCGCGAATACGGGCGCCCGCCGCTCCGAGCTGCTGACCATGGACCAGCAGGTCGCCACCACCTCGATCGTCGTCGCCGGAGGCGGAAACCAGGCTCTGCGCGACATTCAGAAATATGTGGACGACCTCAATGCCGTACTACTGGCCGCCGAACCCGGGCTGGTTGCGGCCGGCACCGCTCAGGCCCGCGCCACACTCGAGGCGCCGCTCATGACGGAGATCGCCGCAACGGTGAAGAAGGTGTTCCAACGGGTTTCGTCGACCTACGGAATGAACACCCAGATCGCGGGGGAATCGAACGCGAAGAATAGCAGTCCGAGCTTGCTCGACACCGCGGCGGGAACCGGCGGCGCTGGCGGCGGTCCCGACATCCTGTCGTCGCTACTGCCGTTGCTCGCGATGATCCCGATGGCCGCGACGCCGCTGCTGTCGTTGGTGCCCGAATTGCTGAAGCAACACGAGAACGCCCAAGCCGAGGCCGACAAGAAGGGTGCGCAACCCAAACCCGGAGATCCGGCCGCACCGAACACCCCGAAGTCGGCCGATCCCGCTGCGCCGCATGCGAATTCCGCACCACCGCCCGCGCCTGGCACCGACAGGCCCGGCGCTCCGGCAGTACCTGGCGATCAGCCACGCCGAGCGGATCAACCCGCCACACCTGACGTGCGCGCCTGAAGCATCCGGCTTCGGAACCCACGAGCAGGCTCGACCGGTCTGCCGATACGGCATGCGTGATTCACCGTCGGATCGTGCGCGCCGATCCAGAGTTGGCGTGCCGATATGTGGAATCTGGCTTACTGGTGTGGGATTCGCGTGCAGCGCATGAGATCGCGCCTACTGATCCGCGATTCGTACTCCGATACGTGAAATGGTATCCGCCGATCCGGGATTCGTACCCGGCACGTGAGGCAGAGCCTGCCGATCCGGGATTCGCATGCCGATGTGTGGATCGAGTCTGCCGATGCGCTGGGATCTGGTGCACTCCTGCGCGATTCGGTCACTTGCGCGGCGGCGGGGTCGGCGTAGCAGGTGCCGACGGTGGGGCCGGCGTCAGCGGTGCGACTGCGTTGATGTTCGGCGGAGTGGTCGGCTTCTTCGCCGGTTCCTCATCGCCGTCGACACCCGACGGGTGGAGGAAATGGACGAATTCGTAAGGCCCACTGCCTGCCGCAGGCGGGTTCTGCAAGTCGAGCGGGACGAGTTTGTCGTGCGTGACCAACTGAATGGTGTCACCGTTCACCACCACGATGCCCGAAAGCTTTTCCCCGGTAGTGACATTCCTCCACTCCACAATGTCGCCGGTTGCGGGAGTCCCGTCGACCTTCTTCCACGGCTTGTCTTCGGTCTCCTGCCCCGAGGTGTTCGAGTACGCGTCGCGCGCGTCAATCCCGTTCGGGTCGTTGAATTCTTTGTTCACCGCGCGTGCCACCGCTTCGGGAACCTTCTGTTGCACGTTCTCCACCTTCATATCCACCCAGGGCTTCCGTCCTGCGGGCGGTGGCGGCGGTGGCGTGGCAGGCGCAGCGGTGACCGGTGCGCCCGGAGCGGTGTCGCTCACGGGCGCGCCGGGCGGCACCTCGCCCGGATTTCCGGGGTTCGGTTGGTTCGGATCGTTCGGGTTGGGATTGCGCTCTTGCTCGGGATTCCGCGGACGCATTTGGCTCAACACCTGCTGCGCAATCACCGGCAGCATCGGCAGCATTCCCATCAACGCGGTGAGCGGATTAGGCCCGCCACCGGTAGGCGCGCCACCGCTCCCGTTCGTCGAAGGGGCCGAGGAAGCGCCGAGCTCTTTGAGCAGTGCATCGAGGCCCGAGCCGCCCGTAGTCGGCTTCTTCGTCGGGTCCCCACCGGGGAGCAGGTCCTCGAACAGGGGCTTCATGTCCTGAAGTGGCGCAGTGGAACTGAGGAAATCGGTCACGGGAGGCAGGCTGTTTCTTGGCCCCGGGTCGGTGCCCGTGCTGCCGGGCGGCACATTGTCGGATACTTCCCGCTGCTTCTCGGCGATGAAAGCGTTGGCTGCGTCCAGCTCCTTCTTGACACGGCCGACCGCCTGATAGAGCAAGTCGACCGCCGTGGCAGCCGCGGCGGGCTTCATCTCCTTGCCGGTGATCACCGCCTCGGGATCGAGATGACTCAGCTTGTCGTTCAGCTCGTCGACGATCCCGTCGAGCTTGCCCCGAGTCTGACCGATCTTCTGCGGTATCTGGTCCAAGGAAAGCACCTGAATCTGTGCATTACCCTGTTGCAGCTGATTCTTCACACCGACGATGTAATCGCCCTTCTTCGAATACTGTTCGACCAGTTTTCCGGTATTTTTCTCCTTGCGTGGATCAAGCAAGCCTTGACCGGTCATCATCTTGAACAACTCGTCGGTGTCGCCCTGCTTGAGTGCGCCGATCGTGTCGTAGCACTTCCGGAGCCAGGTGTTGATCGCATCGATCAAGGACCTCAACCACTGCGGCGAGCCGGTCGGGACGTGGACGCTGGGGGCGCCGTAGTGCCTCTTGCCATCCGCTGCCGCGATGACGTGAATCTCTTTGCCCGCTTTGTCGAGAATGACAAGCTTGCCTTTGTCGGTCAGCTGCAAGCTGCCGACGTTCTGCAGCTTCAGACCGTTCTGCCAGATCGAGTAGCCACCGTACGGACCACTGACACTGATATCGAAGGATCCGTCCGACCGGAAGAACAGCGAGCCACCCTTGCCGTTGGTGGCCGAGTCCCAGATGCGGCCATCGGGACCCGCTAGCACCAGGTTCCCGTCCACCATCTTCAGGCTGTAATCGCCGTTCTTCAGCCCGTCGGCGGGCAAGGCGTTGCCTGCGGTTAGTTTTGACGAGTCACTCGGACCTGGCGGCGGGGGCGGGGGCGGCGTTGCCGGGGGCGGCGGGGGCGGTTGCGGTGTCGGTCCCGGCGTTGTCGTAGGTGTCTGTGTCGTTGTCGTCGCGGGCGGTGGCGGTGCTGTCCCGGTCGTCGTCACGGACGGAGGCGTTGAAGTAGTCGTCGCAGGCGGGGGTGAAGCCGAAGTGGTCGTCACCGGCGGGGGTGGAGCCGAAGTGGTCGTCACCGGCGGGGGTGGAGCCGAAGTGGTCGTCACCGGCGGGGGTGGAGCCGAAGTAGTCGTCACCGGCGGGGGTGGCGGATTGGTGGTTCCCGTCTCCGTCATTCAGCTCAGCTTCCGTTCGGCGGCGTCACCACAGGTGCTGTGATCACGCCCGCTGGCGGCCCGGTGGTGACGCCGGGCGCGGTGACCGCGCCTGCGTCGACCGCAACGCCGGTCTCCCGCGTGGTCTCGGCCGCGGCCACTGCGGCGGGCAGCTCGACGAACTTCGAGTGTCCGACGATCTGCTCATGCGCATACACGGCATCACGCAGGGTTTGCCGGGTCGCCTCGGCGCCGAGCATGAGCACCAACTCATTGCAGCGACGCTCGAATACCAACGCGCGCAACGCCGAAACCTCGTCGTCGATCCGCAAGGCGCCGACATCGACCCGGCCGACATCCACCCGCAACGACAGCATCGAGGCCATCAACAAACCGTCCGCGTCGCGCAGGTCCTCCCACAACTGGTGCGGCACCGGCTGTTCGGCTTGCGCCAACGCCAGGATCTGCTCACGAAGCCGCCGCGCCTCGACCGCCTCGACCGCGGGCGCACCGTTACGCCCGACTCTGGTGTGCGCGTCGAGGGCGAGTTCGGTGCGCCGCGCCCGCAGCGCCGAATCTGCCACGGAGGCTGCGCTTTTCAGCGAGTCCATGGTTCCGGCAATGCCGAGCCGGTCGGACATGTCCACACCCGGTTGGCGCAGGTCCGCGATGTCGGCGGGGCCGACCATGCCCGCGACGGCGACCTCGGGGAGTTGAGCGCGCAAACCCGGATCGATCGGGCCGGACGAGACCAGCGCCGACAGTGTGGCATTGGCCTTTGGTCCCCACACCATGCCGAATTCCACCAGTACTCGCGCCGGATCGGCAATGCCTTCCCACGGCGATCCGCTTGTCTCGCCAAGCATCTCGTCCCACAACCACGGGGTGGACACCTCGCGGGGCAGATACAAGCCCGCGGGCAGCCACCCTCGGCCTTCGTTGGAGGTGATGAAGACGCCGATGCCTTCCGACCCGCGCATCACCGAGACCGCGAACCCCATGCCGACCTCGGCATCCACGGCGGCCAGCACACTCTGCAGCAGTGTTCGGGCAACGATCAGATCGTCGTTGGTCCCGTTGCCGAGCACGTAGTCCGGCTCGGCGTCCTTGTCCCTGGCCCGCGCCACCGCGGCGGCGAACGGTGTCGGCACCGGCATCGGCGGCACCATTGGCGGCTGCCCGTTTGCCGTTGCGGCCGTTGATGATCGGTCGTCCCCAAGCATGCCACCGAAACCACCGACGCCGGGCCCGGAGGTGACCGGCGGGGGCAGCACGGTGCCTGACGCGGCACTGACCGGCGTCGTGGGTGCGGCGGGTGCGGCGGAGGACACGGGCGCCGAGGTGCCGTTGGTCGAGCTCGCGGCGACGCGGGAATCCGGTGTTCCGGAATCCGGCAGCCCACTCGGCCGACCGTTCGCCGGCCCCGTACCCGTCGGTGCACCGTTCGAGCTGCCAGGTGCACCCGTTGTCGCCGGTGCGTCGCCCGGTCGGCTACCGGGGGCAGGCGCCGCGTTCGGCGCTACGGGCCCACCGCCGTTGAGCGGAAGCGGGCCGACGTGCGGGGACCCATTGCTGTCTGGCCCGTCTCCCGCGCGCTTGATGTTCGAGCCGAGATCTCGGTCGGCATTCTCGAAGGTGTCGGCGGAGTAGCGCAACGTCTCCGCGATGCGCGTGTGCTCCGCCGCAAGCTGGAGACCGGCACGCTCACGTGCGCCGTAGTAGTTGAGCAGCGCCTTGTGGACCGGATCGGCGATCGTGCCGTAGTTTTGCGGAAAGGCCTTGAGCCACTCCTCGGGTTGTTTCGCCCATTCTTTGGTGTCGGCCGCGACCTGGTCGTGCTGGCTAGCCAGCTGACGCAGCACTGCGGGGTCGATGTCGATGTTTTCCGGCATGTCCCATCAGATCCTTTCCCACCGCCGACGCACTCATTGTCTGCTCTTCCCACTGGTGGGCGGTCAGCGTTCCCGCCGGGTGCTGATCACCCGGCGCGGCCGTCGGCCATTCGCCTCGGACGCCGATTCCGCGGTGTCCACAAACAATGGGTGCCCGAGAATTTGGGCGTGCGCGTATACGGCGTCACGCATGTGCTGCCGATTCGCCGCATTCGCCGAAAGCAGCACCAGTTCATTGCAGCGCCGTTCGAATATCAGGTCGCGCGGGGCCGATGTCCCTGATTCGGAAAGACCGGCCCGCTCGGACCGCAACTCCCCCAACAACACTCCGGTCACATCGACCTGGCCTGCGAGCACGGATGCGGCGAGCAGATCGTCGACATCGCGGAGCTCGGCCCACCATTCTTCCGGTACCGAAACACCTTTCTGGATGGTGCGCAGAATGCGTGCGCGCAGTGCCGGGGCCCCCAGCGATTCCGTCTGATCGGCCGCGGCCCTGCCGACCCGGATGTGCGCATCCTTGGCCAAGGTGAACACGCGCGCGCCGATCAGCTCCGGCGGTACCGCGGCAGCGCGATCCTGCAACTGCCGCGAGCCGACCACACCGAGCCGGTCGCGCAGGTCCGATCCCGGCTCGGCCAGCGTGCTCACGGTCGCCGCAGGCACCGGACTCACCACGGATACACCGGGCAGCTGTTCGAGCAGGCGCTCCTCGACCGGCGCGGAGGATGCCAATGCCGTGAGCCGACCGCCGAACTTGCGGCGCCACGCCAGGCCGAACTCGGCCAGTATTCGCGCGGGATCCGCCACCGCCTCCCAGGCGGAATCGTCGGCCAGCGCCCACACCCAGGGGGTCGACACCGCATTCGGCAGGAAGATGCCCGCCGGGATCCAGCCTCTGCCCTCGTTCGATGTCACGCAGGCGCTGACGCCGCCGGAGTGCCGCAGCACCGCGACCGCCCAGCGCAACCACGGCGCGATGGGCTCGCTCACCGCGAGCACGTCCGCGAGCAAAGTCCTAGCCAATTGCAGGTCCCCGTCGACACGTTCGCCGACCATGAACGTGGGAGCCGCCGCAGCGGCCATCGCGGCGGCCACCGCGTCGCGCATCGTATCGCTGCCATCGGCTGCCCCCGGCGGCAGTGGATCCCGTTGTGTTGGTGGAACTTTGGACTGTGGCCCGCGGGCACCCGAACCGGGGGTGTTCGCGTCCGCCGTCACGTTCGCGCCTAGCGCCCTCGGATCCACCGAGGGTGCTCGCTGATCGGCGAGCGGGGCGGGCAGGCGACCGGGTCGGTCGGCTGGACCGACGGACACCGAAGCCGCAGTAGCGCTTCCAGGGGAAGCGGGCGAACCTGACTGCGGCAGCAACGGGAGGACCGCCGCTATCGGGACCGCACCGGCGGCGATTCCGGCCGCGGGAGCTGGACCAACAGTGGGCTGAACCGAGGTGGTGTCGTCCTGATCGCCCGGTCCCGGTGTCTCCGTATTGCGCTCGGCAGCACGAGATTCCGGGACGCCGCCGGTCGAACGCGACGTTGCCGCCGCCTCGGGGTCGCCTGCGACAGGATGATCGACCGGCGCGGCGCCGCGGTCGACGCTCGCTTCGGCCCGAGCCGCACCGACCTCCGGAACACCGGCGGGTCCGGTCGACTGCACCGGTACCGCGGGGGGCGCGCCGACCGGCGTGCGCTCGGACGGTTGACCATCGACCATCCATGGCCCGAACACCGCGGGCGCGGTAATCCGATCGCGCGCTTCGCCGTTCGACGACGTGAGCGACGGGCCGGACTCGATCGATCCGCGCGGGTCACTCTGTTGCGACACTTCATCGTTCGGGCTGACTGCGCTGGGCGGCCGGTCAGCAGCCTGAGTCCCCGGACCGAACAACGACTTTCGATCGTCCCATGGCCCCGGCTGCCCCAGCGTGTCGGAGACGAGGTCGAGGGTGGGCAGCCCCACCGGACCGATCGCGCTCAGCGCACCGCGCACCACATCGCGGACCTCGGCCCGCGCGGCGGCCACGATGCCCGCGGTCGCCGCGGCAGGCTCGGCGGCGTCGCCTGCCCCTCGCTCGTCGTCGGCGGCCGCGCTCGCCTCGGCAATCCGGCCGGTGGCGGCGGCGGCGATGTCGAGGATCCGATTACGGGTTCGCGCAACGAGATCCGCGAAGTCCTCGAACGCGACCGCGGTCGCGACCAGCGCATCGGCGAATGACTGCGGATCGGGCTGCAACAACCGCATCTGATCCTTGACCGACTGCAACCCCGCACTCGCACGAACGTGCTGATCGAAGGCATTCCTGGCTTGTTCGGCGGCGCCGACGTCCAGCGTCGCGGCGGCCGACCGCGCGGCAGCGGCCATGCCGCGCCATTCGGCGGGAGCGATCATTGGCCAGTTGTCACCCACGATCTCGGTCCAGTAGGGACTCTGGCGCTCGGGTTCCATAAGCCTCAGTTCGATTCGGATCCAGCGATGCGCACGCCACCCACCGCGTCCGCATCCTCGAGGGCGCGCACGGTGACCAGCGCGCGACGGTAAACGGCCGCCGCGCGGGCGCCGCTCACGGCGAGCGCCCTTTCGAAGGTGGCCCTGACCCACGCGGCGCGGTCGACGAGGGCGTCGTCGATGGCAGAACCGGGATGCTCACGCGGCGTCAACGCCTGCGCGACTCGGGCGACCTGCCCGTTGGCCGCGCCGATCGCGCCGGTGAAGCGGCTCGCCGCCGCGAGCACCTCGGACGGGTCATCCATATCCAGCATGGTTGGTCCTGCCTGCCTGGGATTGCCTCGCTCAAGGTGAATTCGCGCCGAACTCGGCCTGTTCCATCGCCCGGTACGACGCTTCGGTCGGCAGATCGAACGCGTCGATGGTGGACGGCAGCGTGCCCTTGTACGCCATCTCGGCGCGCAACCCGACGCGCGATTTCGCGTGGGCGAGCCGAGCCAGCCGCAGCAGTTCGGCGGCCAGCCAGGCATCGCCGTTGTCCCTGCCCTCGTCGGTGATGTGCAGCCCGACTATTTCGCCGTCACGATTGCAGGCAACACCGGCGGTGTGGTCGGGATTGAATACCTCGTAGACCATGGCGCGCCAGTCCGGCTCGTCGGCGCCGGGGGTATCCGGATCGAGGGGATCGATATCACTCATGTCGTACTCTCCGAAAGCTTTTCGTCGGGCGCGGATACGCGGTCGGGCTTTGGCGGACTGCTCGACGCCTCCTCCTGCGGCGCCTGCAGCCTGGCGGCCAATGCCGTCCACGCGTCGTCGGTGATGCGCATGATCTGGCGCAACTGCCAGAACCGCGCGCCGAGGTACAGCTCGCCGCCGTTCTCGGTGAGGTCGAGATGGTCGATTTCGTCCGTGGCCGGGTTCAAGCACACGGTGGTGACCGGCGGGTGCTTGTCGTCGACGTTGAGGACGGTCGAGCCGCTGCCTGGGATGAATGTTTGCTTGCAGCGCGGACTTCCGGCGATCACCAGGTCGGCGCTGTTGGTGGTCAGCGAGATGTCGGGGTTGAGCAGCAGTTGCATGGCCCAAGCGCGCGCTGCCATCTCGGGGCGATCGCCGTGAATGGCGATGCGGCGCAACTCGCTGAGATCGACGACCAGAACCGATTCGGTCGTGGTCACGCCGACGATAGTCAGGCGTTTGGGGGTTCCGACCGGGAAGGGCAGGTCGTCGGCGGCCAGCGTCGCCACGTCCGCGCCGACCTCGCCGCCGGTATCCGGATGCGCGGACACGGTGCCGGTTGCCACGTCGATGGTGTAGGCGACCAGGGGATTCAACGCCCGCGCGCCGATCCCCGCCAACCGGACCAGGCCTTCCTCGTGCAGCCACCGCACCGTATCGGCGACGGTGACGCCGCCGGATTCGGTCATGGCTGCTGCCCGGATGTGGCAGTGGAGAATTCGGCCGGATCGGTCGGGACGGTGTCCATGATCACCTGGTATTGGCGGGCGGCGTCGGCGGTGCTCTCCCTGATCGCCGCCATGATCTCGGTGACCAGCTCGTCGCTGGTGTGGCGATCGACCGTGCCCGGCGCCAGATACAGATTGAGCAGCCTGCCCATGGCATCCACCTCGGGAATGATCGAGCCGTCCAGCGCAGGCCTGCGGGCCCGGATACCGTCGATCCGCTCCCGTAGCTCGGCGATTCGGTGCCGCAGGTCCCTGGCGGCGTCGAGGGCCGCTTGCACGTCGGGGTGAATATCACTCATGCCTGACCTCCGGATTGCGAGGGATTCTGTGCGGGTGCCGGGGTCGCCGGGGTGACGGTCGGCGCGATCTTCGGCCGCTCCCCGATCACCGGCTCGGTATGTGGTGTGTCGTCGACGTACATCAGTCGGTCGGGATGCCAGGCCACCACCCGGTTGCGTTCGTTGCCGCCACCGGCTTGCCCCATCCCAGGAGCCATCGGCATGTACGGCATCATCGGCGAGGACATCGCGGGATTCGCGCCGCGGACCGGGGATCCGGCCAGCGGCTCGATCGCCGGCGCGCGCGGCATCGGGTTCGAGTTCGCGCTCTGGGTGCCGGTGGAGGCGACCGTCGGCATCGACGCGACGTTGAACTGATCGCTGGTCGAGCTCGGGTCGGGGAAGCCTGCACTGGTGTCCATCGGTACGCCCGAATCGGAAATGCCGGGCATGCCCGCGTTCGAATAGTCCGGCAGACCATAGTCGGAGTAGTCGGAGGGGTAGTCGGACGCGTATTCGGATTGCGGATTCGCCAGCTGACTCAACGGGGCAGCCCCCGACAGCGCGCTCATCACTGTCGGCAGCAGCGAATTGAGCATGCTCATGTCGCCAGCGCCACCATTGCCGTTGGCCGCCGCCACGTTCGACGCGGCGGCGGTTCTGGCCGTCGACTCGGGTGCATCGGCCTCGACCGTGGCCGAATAGCCGGTAACGGTCTCGGCCGAGCGCAGTTTCTGTTCCTGGAATTCGGCGAGCGCCTTCTGGATGCGCACCTCGTCCTTGGACCGCATTGCGGCGACAAGTTCCTTGCGCGTGGCTTTGATCTCTTGCGGCGTAGGGTGTTTGGCTTTCGCGGTACCGAATGCCCTGCCGTAGTTGTCGACGTCGTCGGCGAGCGACCCGAGCCCGGCCGTCAGCTGAGCCAGCTGGCTGCGATACTTTTCCAGCACCGCGGCCGCCTTGGTGCCGGTCGGAGTCCAATTGTGCATCGCGCCCGCGGCGCCGCTGACTTGAGTGCCGATGCCGAGTTCCAGCGCGGCTGCGAAAGTCCGTAGCGCATCGGCGTATCCGGCCGCAGGGCCGGGACCGGGACCCGCGCGCAATTGCTCGGCGAAGATCAGCGGGTCGACTGAGACGCTCCCGGTCGGCGGTGTCGCGCCGGGCGGGCGCCGCGGTGCGAGCGGCGTGATCGCGCCGACCGGATTGGTGACCAGCGACCCGCCACGACCACCGATGGCCCTGCCTTGATCGTCGTCGACCCGCGTGTATTCCTGGGCCGAAACGCCGATATCGCTGGCAGTGCGCTGGATTCGGTCGAGCAATGTGAGCACACCGTTGTACAGCGCGGCGGCCTGGGCATTGAGCCGCGGCACCGTCGCCTGGGAGATCGGGTCGGCGCCCGCGGGCGGCACCCAACCGTTCGGCAGCACCCCGCCCGCCGCCCGCGCCGCCTCTGCCAATTGCGAAGCGGCCGTGACAAGTTCACCGGGATCGACGTTCAGACCTGCCATGGCAGCCTCCTCTCACACTTCGCTCACGCGGTGGTCACCGCAGGCATCGCGTTGGCGGGGTCGACCATCGCCGCATTCGAGTCCTTGCCGCCCGCTGCGGCCAGCTCGATGCCCGCCGGATGCGCGTACCCGAGAAACTCGCCGAACTCGGTGGTGTCCTTGGCCAACAGGTCGGCGAGCGGCTTCTTCTCGCCGTTGACGATGGCCTCCACCGTGCCACCCTGGTCAGGCGGGAACACCACGAGCAGCGCGGTGCGCTTGTCCCACCTGACGACATCGCCGGTCATCAACTCGTTGGGATCGACACGCTTCCCGATCTGCTTGTCGTCGGTCCACTTGGCCTTCGTCTTCTCGTAGGCGTGCATCGCGCCACCACCGCTCTTGTCGACGAACGCCACCCCGAGCGCCTCATAGACCATCTGCGACACCTCCTGCGAGCGTCCGTCGGGCGCGGGATAGGTGAACACCCATTTGCCGTCGGCGTTGGGACCCTTCGCTGGCGTCGTGCCGGGTTGCCCATTGGACGTGTTCGGCGTCGAGGACGCGTTCGAGATCTGTTGAGCAGTCGGCGTTCCGGGTTTGGCCGTTTGCTGCGGGGCCGGTGGTGCGGCAGCCTGCTGTTGCTTGGGGGGCGCGGGCGGGGGCTGGTCGTAGCGTCGCGGATCGGGTGGCCGCTGGTTCATGAAGGGATCAGCCATCTGCCGCTGGTTCATGGCGTTCATCAGCGGCCCGAGCATGCCCATCCCGCCCATGCCCATGTCGGAGCCGAACGGTGACTGCGGGGGGCTGACTTGGGACGACGGCGCATTGCGGGCCTGATTCTGAAGGCTGTCGAGCGCTCGGTTGACTTTGTCCAACGCCTCAGAATTGCTGGGCGGCTTGGTGGTCGGGTCGTTCAGCCCCGGAATACGCGGGGGCTGTTGAGAGCTCGGCTGTTGCGCCGTCGGAATCTGCGGCTGTGGCTGTGGCTGCGGCTGTGGCGGCGGAGCTGGTTGCTGCAGCGTGATCACCTGCGGTGGTTGCTGCGGCGCGCTGGGGGTGGTGTTGGGGTTACCGTTCGGGTTGACCTGCGGAAACCTGACGGCCAGATCGTTGATGTTCTTAATCGCCACGTCCATCGCCTTTGCCCCCACATCGAGAGCGACAGCGACGTAGCCGAGGATGTGGTCATCCTCTTTCAGTGGCGCAGGCGGCGTCTTCGCGCTTGTGTTCATGCTCCGGATCAGCGCCTCGATACTTTTTACGCCATCGAGGTTTACTTTTCCCACGCTGTCCAGCAAGGGATCCAATGCATCACCGCTCCTCTTGAGATCATGGAACGCGGTTTTCAGCTCCCCGGACTTCTCCTCATACTTATCAAAATTGGAATGGGGGCCAGCCACTTGAGGAGGATCCTGCTGGGTGGGCCGAGGGGCCTGGGAACCGGGGCTGAATGCGTCGTACCATGCACGAACGATAGGTACCATCTTCTTGAGAAAGTCCAGGGTATTATCACCATAAACAAGCTCAGGATTATCTGGGTACTGATTTTTTATCGCCTCCCGGTCGGGACCGAGAATCTCAGGCATTTCCGCCACGCCACTACCTCCTTCCGAGTCGCTACGCAGCACTGGCGACTACACGAGGTCTGGGATGGCCTTCACAGGAATAGATAGCGCTACAGGTTTGTCTTCCCCAAGAAATCCGTCTAACGCCAGATTTCCAGCACCGGCGCCGAGAGCCGTGCCCAGCGCACGCGGATTCACGAGAGTCTGCCCAGCACGGATCGCCAGTTCCAATTGCCAATGGTCAGGGGTCTTCATTTTCATACCAAAGCCGAGCGAATCAGTGGTCGCTCCACGGAGAGCGGGAATGGCCTTCCCGACGAGCTTGCCAGCCGCACCACCGAGCATTCCACCAAACAACGCCGCGCCCGCGCCCATACCCGCCGCTTCCGCGAAGTCTCCGAAACTGTCGATGTCACCGTCCAACGCCTCATCGATCACATTTCCCAAAGCTCCACCGAGGAGACGACCACCAGGACCGAACAGGGTGCCAACGGTTGGCAACGCGACTTCGAGCACGTCACCGGCGATATCCGCGAAGCCTTCCCAAAAGCCCATCAGAACTCCTCTCCGTGCACCCGAGGCACCACCACCATCGGGCCACCCTCCGGGCGGCCACATCGACTACGGCGGTGTGCCTGCCACGGGCTCGTCATGCCCAATATTGTCGAGGATTCCCAACGATGGGAACGGATGTGCGAGCGCCACCGGTCAGGATGATCGGTATCAGAAAGTACGTCTGTCGAACGGCCTGTGACCACCGAGTTCGGTCGAACGATCCGGGCAGGAGCAGGAGGAGGCACCCGATGAGCTCGCACCGCTCCGCACGGCGAACAATCGGCGCCACCACCACAACACCGGCGGCACGAGAATGACCTCCCCCGAGCAGCTCTGGCTGGTAGATCCCGAACCACCGGCCACCGAAGAAGGTCATGGCGACGGGGACGCCGAAGGCAACAAGGAAGCGAAGAAGTCAGGGACCACCGAACGACCGCGCGTCGCCGGACCTGGCCAAGGCGCGCCCAACGGAACCAGTCCGGGACAACAAGGCCCAGGCACGAATCCGCCCGCCACCACAGCACCGGGTGCGACGCCCGCACCGCCAGGTAGCGCGCCTGGCCCCGCCGCGCCTCTTGTCGCGCCAACCGCACCCGGCGCAAAGGATTCCGCGCCGGCCGGACCTGCGATCGCCGCGGCGCCGGGCGGCGCCCCGCCACCGCCTGAGGCTCCCCCACCGTCTGCGGCCGCGCCCCCACCCATGCCCGCGATCCCGCTGCCGGATGCGGAGACGATCGCGCAGTGGGCGCCGACCGCGCTAGGGGTAGGCACCATGGCGATGGCCGCGCTGCCGATGATCGGTCAGGCGCTCGCCGGGCTGGCGGGCGGCGGTGCCGGGAACGGCAATTCCACTGGCGCGGCCGGTCAGATCAGCAATTCCGGTCTGACTCCTGAGGCGCAGCGGGCAATGCAGGTCTTGAAGCTGTTGGCCGCGGCCTACGGCGACGGCCCCACCGACGATCCCCGAATCGCCGAGCTACGCAAGGAACTCGGTATCAGCGAGACGGGCGGCGGCAAGACGGCCGACGCGATCAAGGCGGACGAACTCTGGAAAAACAATGCCGCCAACGCTTTCAACACTCTCGACAACCAACTGGTGAACTACATCACCCGCCTCGCCGGCAACAACCAGGTCGACAAGGAGGCGATGAACAAGTTGATCCGCGAGGTCAACGTGGCACTCGCCGAGGTCGGCACCCAGGCGTACACCAAGGCCGGACATGAGCGCGTCCACCAAATCCTCACCGCCGCACTGCAAAAGGCGCACACGATCGTCTCAGCAACGAACGGCAACGCCAGCGAGACCGCAGCGGCCATCAACCAGCTCAGCAACCAGTATCTGCACAACATCGCGGGCCAGCAGGCCCAGCAGGGCGCCGCTGGGGCGACGCCCGCCGCAGACCGAGCGGTTGCGGTCGCGAAGTCGAAGATCGGCAGGCCGTACGTGTGGGCCGCGGAGGGCCCCGACGAGTTCGACTGTTCCGGCCTCATGCAATATTCAGCGGGCCAGGCAGGGGTGAAGATTCCGCGCACCGCCTCGCAACAATACAACCAGCTGCCCAAGGTGGCACCCCAGGACCTCCGCCCAGGCGACTTGATCTTCCCTGCCTCGCGGTTCAACAACGGCGATCCGCAACACGTTGTCATGTACATCGGCAATGGACGGTGCATCGAGGCCCCCCAACCAGGGCAGAAGGTCCACGAGATCGCACTGCCCGCAAGTTATTACGCCAGCCGCTGGACGTAATCCCGCGTACCCAGCCGGCCGCAGCCTAGTGCCGCGTCTGGATACGTCGACTATGAGCCCCGACCGAAGGCGCCCTTCAGTCGGTCTGAGCCGCTGAAGGGCGCCTTCAGCCAGTTGGCAGCTTCAGCATCTATCGCGACCGAGGGTGGCCTTTGGTTGGGTGGACGCGATGAAGGGCGCCTTGGGCCGGAATCGCGCCGACCATTCTGGACGCGGCACTAGTCAGCTACGACGACCGCCGAGCACCCGCTTTACCCGGACATCGTCCGCGGTCGGCATCGCCTGCCGGACATAGCGTCCCGACTCCTCGGTGAGGATTTCGGTCGCGTCCAACGCGAGGCCGACCCTGGTCGGCGCGAAGTCGCCGGAGTCACGGTAATCCCAGAAGACCAGGTCACCGGCCGATGTCGCCGATGGCTCGACGCGTTGTCCGCAAGCGCCTTGGCTGGCAAGGTCGTTCGGCAACTGCACGACGACCGGTGCGGCGTTCGGATCGAGCGGTTGACCGCACCAGCTCGGGGCGGTTTCGGTGGGCGTGACCACACCAACGGACCCCGACTTGGCGCAGTATCCGGTCACCGCCGCAGTCGAGGCGCGGTAAATGATGTCTTGCGTCATGGCTTGGGCACTTACGGAACCTCCTGTGGTTCCAGATGACTCGGCTGAACCCAGGTAGCCGAGGGCAACCTCCCGCGCGCAATCGACTGCCTGCCCCGCGTTACTCGTTTGCCGCGACGAATCCTGCGGCGGCGCAATCCGCATAGCCGAGAAGCACGCGCGATACCACGGCGGCGTCTTGGTGTCGTCGTCCGCAACGGTCGCTCCGGCAAGCGGATTCACGGTGGGCCACTCAGAGGTGGCACCGGCGGCAGTCTGCTGGGGCGTCTGGCTGGACCGGGCGGTAGTGCTGGTCGGCGTGACTGTCGACGTGCCTGCGGGCTCGTCCCGCAGCACGCTTTCACACTGGTCGTGCACATACTCTTTGGCGTTGGAATTCTGCGTGGCCAGAGCTGTCAACAAAGTCAACGGAATCGATAAGCCGCAGAAGACCAACGTGAGAACGAAGATAATCAGGCCGGTCTGACCAGATTTGGCCGATGACGAGTGCGCTCGGTGTCGCAGCACAACCCGCTGCAACACCGAGCGCGCCAGCATCTGGGTGACTATCGAGCGAAAGAGCAACAAGAAACCTACCGCCGTTCCCGCAGCAGATCCTGGACCACGTCCATCCCCGGCCCGTACGACCTGGCACCCGGATTGTTCACGAAGTCTGGCCTGGTTGGGGTGTTGTGCGCAGTCGTGGGGATATCGTGCTGCCAGTGGCTCGTGCTGACGGCGGCCCAGATCTTTTCCCTCGCTACACGCAGCAGATGGGGATCCGTCGGAGTCCACACTGCCGCGTCTACCGTATCCCGCACCGCGTTGGCCTCACTTTCCGAAATCGCGTGCATCATCCGCAATGCCGAAATCGAGCTGAGGCTATGAAGCTCAGGGGCCACGCCGCCGCTGTTCGGGGCGCTGTGCATAGCAATCGGATCCTCGCCATCTGCGATGCGCTGTAGGTGCCGCATGGTACGTCGCGAACGGATGGGATCGTCCGGATCTATAAACCTGTTCACGAGGTCCTGTTCACTCTGGCTGAGCCGAGTCATCGAACGATTTTCGCGATACGGTCGGTGCATTTCATACGACATTTGCTGCAATGCAGAGTAGTCGGCAGCGACTTTTTTCACCGGCTGGACGGCAGGGCCATAATCTCTCAATTCGGCCGCCGAATCCTGAGCGAGTGCGAGTGCGGCTACCACTTTCGCCATGTGTGGATTGGCCCCTGGATTCGGATCGGCGTCGTCCGTGACACGTCCCGCTGCCTTCTGCGCATACATCATCGTCTCCATGTCTTTCCACTCCTCGAGGCTGTGGAATGCGCCACCGACATGGTCCCTGGGCAACCCGGCGTCATTGAGAGCCGTCAGAATCGCCGCCGCGCCACGAGCAGTGTTCGGACCGCCTGGTGCATTCTCCATGGCTTGGCGAGCGACAACCGTGTGCATGGAACGGTCCGCTGAGGCCTGGGCCGACCAGCCGTGGGCACCGCCCAAACCATCCACGGTCTCCCGTTCCATCGCGCTGAGATCCGCTCGTCGCTGCAGACCCGCGTAGGGAAGCAACGGGTTTCGCCGCCCGCCTAGCATCCATGCCGTGAGCGGTGAACTGCCGATGACCGACACTGCCCCGAGCGCACTGAGGAGCGTATGCCCGGGAGAAGAATGCATCGAATTCCCAAGCCCGACCAAACCCATACCACCACCTCCACCGCCGCCACCCCCTCCCGGCGCGGCGAAGATACCGCCGGACGCGATCGACTGCCCGATCCGATTCGCCACCGCGTCGCTGGTGGCGTTGAACCGATCGTTCATCCGTTTCGACTGCACGATGCCGACGATCATGACGATCACTACCAGCATGACTATCAGCAGCACATCGTCGTCCGACTCCTCCAGCAAGCTGCCGCAGACGGCGGTATAGACGGCGAGTATGAAGATATTCGCAACCATCCGCACAAAGGCCATGAAGATGTTGACGATTCGACGGATCAGGGCAAGCTGAGTGTCCCCGTAGATGAACCCGCCCATGGGGAGATCCCAGAACACCAACACCATTCCGTTGTATATCCCGTCCGCCCAGGCCATGAACACCCCGAACGAGAACTTGATTCCGAACCACGCCATCGGGAGACTGACGATGAAAAGGACGAATCCGACCCCGATCTGGCCGGCGTTCGGATTGTCGGCAGCGTGCCGTGCAGTGGTGTCACCGCAGTTCGTCAGTCCCTCTTTGATCTGCTTTTCACTCTGGTTGAGCGTGCCATTCGTAAATGCGATCTTGCACAGCGGCTGCTTGTCGACGACGTGACCGTAATTCCACTTCTGTAGCAGTTTTCGGGTGCGGTCGGCCGACCCACTCTGCAAGGCCTTGGTCATGGCCGCCGGATCCGGATCGTTGTTGCCGAGTGCTGCGGCGCCGAGCGCCACCCCGAGATCGCGGCCCTGCCCGAAGGGACCGTCCCCGGCGACCGCTTCATGCAGTGGAAAGGCCATCACCAGCACTCCGCCGAGCCCTACTCCGAACATGAAGACTGTCTGCATCGCCGCCTTGGCGGGCTTGCCGGTCACCACGAATATGCCGACAAAAAGAGAACCGATCGTGGTGCCTGCCAGGAACATCGCCCAGAGCGGCAGTTGCCCGAGCATATTTTCGGTGACCCCTACGAAGATGGCTCCCACGCGATCCGCCCACGAAAGGCTGACAGCGGTGCCGGATATCCAGTCACCGAAACCGATGATCTCGCGCCAGCCAGCGAACTGGAGGCTGAGCACCATGGCCATCGCCGTATTCCAGGGGCTCAGGATGCCGCCGGTATCGGTGACGAACATGTAGTACGACACCGGAACTCCCGAGGAATCCCGGGCGTCACCCCAGCCGAACGCAGTGTATCCGGAACCGCCGAGGCTGCTGCCCGACTGTGCGGTGACTACCGCGCCTAAGATTCCGGGAAAGACGAACAGGGCGAACAGCATTGCGAGCACCCAGGCGGTCCGGTGTCGTGCGCGCGTGGCGGTCAACCAGCTCCCACACCGCCGCCGCACCATGCTCGGTTGCCAGTGCGCCGGATCCCATGAGGCCAGGACAGCGATCGTCCGGGAAACCGCGTCCCTGCGGAGCATCAGGTGACCGCCTCGCGCTGCTTGGCGAGGGCATTCCCGTCGCTCGTCGCCACCGGGGTACTGGTGATCGCCTCCGCGCGGTCGGGGCGGGCGGGTCCGAGGACCTTGCCGCGACCGATCCGGTTCAACGCATCTCGCATGAACATCTCGCCGCGGCGCTGTATCGGCACCTGACGACCTGGCCCGGTCGGCGGCGAGGTCTCCTCCCGCAGAATCTGCAGCAGGAACGGCGCCGCGTCCAGGTCGACGCCGAGCCACTCCAGACTGTTGCGCGCCAACGTCTCGTCGCGCTGGCGAAACACGAACCGATTGGGAATCAGATTGTGTGCCGCGCCTTGGAAATCCGCGCCCGGGTCATGGGAGGCCAACCCGATGGCGGCGAGGTGCTTGCGGCCGTCCCTGCTGAAGTCCGAGGTCACCGCCGCGCCGACTTGGGTCTGGGTGAAGTGGTGCGCTTCGTCTCCGACCAGCAGCCCGAACCGGCCGTTGTCGGAGAGAAAGGCCTCGCGGGCCGCGACACCGACCAACTCGTAGAGCGCCGTGCCCAGCCGCTTGGTCAACGGCAACCGGTTGTACAGGTGTGGCGATGTCAGTTCCTCGGCGGTCGGCAATGCCAGTTTGTGCGTGCGCACGACGGTCGCGGACGCGGTGAGGCGCAGCGGCGGCAGCGTCGCGTCGAACAGCACCGGCACCCGCTCGACCACCGTGCCGAGCCGAGCGGCGAGATCGGCGTAATCCTGGTCGTGCACCGCCGTGTCGCGCAGTCGGCAGACCACATCGTAGAAGTCTCGCAGGCTCCGAATGCCATGCTCAACAATGCTTTTGGCGGTGAGCAGATTGCTTGCTGCGGCACCGGGACCTGAGGTCGGCGACAGATCGAGCAGCGGGAGAATCGAATCGAGCGTCCGTTCGCCCGCAATCCTCGGCTCGAACAGGCGTAGCGGATCCAGCGACACCTTCGGCTCGGCCAAGTCGATCACCACCGCGTTGTCGATGGACGCGGCGAAGTGCGCCCACTCCCCCACCTGACTGCGATCGATGGCCAGGAATTGCCCGCCCATGTCATGCACGAGCACCGCCATGAGCTTCAAAAAATAGGATTTGCCTGAGCCGAGTTCGCCGGTGACCGCGAACGAGGCGGACAGGTCGTGCAACGCCGCTTCCATGATGCCGAAATGGATCGGCTCGAAGTTGCCCGACAACAGGTTCACGCCGATGATCGGTCCGCTGTCGTCGCCGACCTCCGCGGTGGTGAACGGGACGAAACCGGCCCACATGTCCGAGGGCACGATGTGGGCGAAATCGTCGAACGCCCGGCGCGGCGGGCACCCGGGCAGCAGCATCGACCACAGATCCACCTGGGCGCCGATCGGGGAGGTCAGGTCGATCTGGAAGCGCTTGTAGCGGCGTTTGAGGGTGTTGACCGCCTCGAGGGTGGCGTCACGCGAAATGCCGCCCACCGCAATGACAGTGGTGAAGGAGACCTCCGACTCGCCGCCGTTCACCTCGAAATGCTGGTTGTACTCGCCGAGCATCTTCGCCTTGCCCATCAACGTGTTCTGCGCGAAGGACACTTCCTGGTCGCGCTGGTCCATCTGCTCGCCGAGCCTGCGCAGGTTCTGCTCGTTCGACTTGAGCACCTGCTCGGCAGGCCTGGTCGAAACCCGGATACCCCAGTCGACGGTGGCGTTGTCCAGCCCTTCCAGCACGCTGAGGAACTCGCTGCCCCCGGGAAAAGTCATGCCCCCGTACGGAAATGAGTTGGGTGTGAGCATCGACTGATAGGAAACGCCATACGTGTAGTCCGGCTGCACCACCTTGACCACCGGGACGAAGGACGGCCGGATCCGCCGCGAACTGTCGGTCTGTGCGCCCTCGTCGAGTGCCGCCGAGCGGAATACCGCCGCGGTGGCTTCATCGAGCACGCCCGCGGTGGTCGGTGCGACGGGATCGGCGACCGAACCACGGGAAAGGTAGTGCTCCCACAGCCATTGGAACAATGCGGCGGGCACCGGAACCGGATCGAAGTCGCCGCCGATCCGCGACAGCGTCTCGTTCGCCTTCTCCAGGTACTCGTCCAGATCGGCGCGCGACAGGGCGGCGGCATCGATCGTCGAGGTACTGCCGCGCCACATCCGCGACAGCGCCGAGATCCCGGAGTTGCTGGCGCCCACCGGAATCGAGAGCAGATAGAGCCGCGTCAACGGCCTGATGTCGCGAATCCGCTCGAAGGAGCCAACCACCTCGATCGCGTAGTCCTCGCAATCGTCCAGGTCCACTCCTTCGACCATTTTGGTCAGCACGTCAATCGTGTTGAGCCCTGCCTGGATCCCGAGCAGCAGCGCGCCACCTGGCAGATTGTTGATCAGCGCATGGTGGGCCTGCTTCACCTCCATTTTGTCGCTCGACCTGCGCAACCCGTAGCCGAGGGGGTTGATGAAGTAGGTTGCTGTCACCAAGCCGGAGTGGGTGAACTGCAGATTCCCACGGATCGCCGCGGTGGGTTGAATATCGCGCCCGAACAAAGTCATTCACGTCCTTCCGCACCACTGCCGTTTCCGTTGCTCGCGATCCGCGTCTGCAGCTCGGCTCCGCTGCCCGTACCGAGGAGCGCGAGCAGCGGTTCGGACTGCACGGCTTTCGTTGCGCGGGCAGTGTCGGTGTCCGGGAGTAGCAGCACGACGGACTCCTCGATGAACAGCGTCTGGCGCGCCGACTGCGCATCGATCGGCACGCCGGACGCGGAAACCGGTGTGCGCACGAAGGTCACGCGCAACAGCCACAGCATCCGCGAGACCATCCTGACCCCGGTGTAGGGCACCAGGCCGAGTAGGAAGACGGTGCCGATGGTCGCGACGAGGCCGATCACGAACGTGACGGCCGGGTTGACCGGCAGGTTCATCGCGAGAATCGCGGTGAGCAGCAACAACCCCGCCAATGCGCCCATCTGCGGCAAGGTATACGGCCCGAACGGCAGCTTCTGCCCGTTCTGCGCCTTGCCGACCATCGTGGGAACACGTTTGATCGGCGTGAATACCTTGATGACCTGGCTCACTGGCCATAACCACCGATGGGGTACTCCGGAACGATCGTGCCGAAGTCGTAGCGTGCGTAGTTGATCAGCGACGGCAGCACCCAGATCGCCACGCCGGCGAAAACAGCCCCTGCGAGGACCATGGCGGTCCGCCCGAGTGACAGTTTATCTCGAGCACCAGAGCTCACCAGCACGCCGATCGCGATCAGCACGATCATGAACAGTCCGCCGACCCTGGCAAAGTTCGTCAAGGAGGATAAAAAGCTGATTGTGTAATTCATTGGGGACCAACCCCTCTCATCTCTACTTCTGAGTTGCCGGTGGAACCTGGACCGTCGTAGTAGTCGTGGTGGTCGTCGCGGGGCCCGCGGGGCCGCGAGCATCCCCCTGACCGACCTCGGCGAGCGGATTCGCCAGCGCCGGAATCGGTTCCATCGTGCGCACCTGCCATTGCCCGCCGCTGCGCGCCAGCGTCAGCGGATAGGCCATGGCGGGCAGCGCGGCTGTCGCGTCGCCCTTCGGCGTGACGGTCGCGAGCACCCGTGCCACGTCACCGCTCGCGCCGCAGTCCCTGCTGTCCGAAAGCACTGCCACCGCCTCGATTCCAGTGAGCGGCGCAGGCTGCAGCGCGACGATGCCCGAATTCGGCACGGTGTATCGGCTCACGTCACCGGAACCGGCGAGCAACGCACCGAGGAAACCCGAAGAGACTTGCGCCAGCGGCGATTCCGGGCCGCACGAGCCGCTGTAAGCGAGCGAGAGATCGATGCCCTTGCTCGGCCCGGCCACCGCGGCAGGCAACGCGAGCGCCCGAGGCCGCCCGCCCGCCAAGGACACCGCGACCCGGAAGTATTGCCTGACATCGCTTGCCGTGACGATGCCCGCCTTGCCGATCCGCACCGACACCGTCACCGACCAGACGTCGATATTCCGGTTCGTCATGGCGCGCGACACGTAAACGACCATGGGGTCGGCGACCTGTCGAGACACCGTCGGCAAGCTGACATGCTGTGCGGTGCCGACATATTCGCCGAGCCGCTCCTGTTGCCCGTTGTTCGCGGTCAGGTAGGTCACGACGAATTGCTGGGCGAACGCCCCAGCCAGCTGGGCGCGCCCCACCGCGCTGACGGCGGCCGTATCCGTGGGTGGCGGCTGCGGCGGGGTGAAGAAGTCGAGGACGGCGTGGCCGCCGCCGAGCACCGCGAGCACGGCCAAGACCGCCATCACGATATTGTCGCGACGCCGCCGCACGGCCATTCGGCGAAGGAGTGCTTCGCTCGAATTCGCCGGTTCGGCCGCCTTTGTCTTCACTCTCGAAATGGTAGAGAGCAGCGGGACTTCCAGTTTGTCAGCAGTTCCCACGCCTGGGAGGACGGATCAATAGGCGGCAATTCTTTTCCGGCGGCCCGCGAGCCGATGCCGGAGCTGATCGTCATAGCCGATCGGTGTCGACCTCGGCACCGACTCTTCGGGCGACTCCGGTAAGGAAACCTCGTCACGAAGATGGACAGCCTGCCCGATCGCCAATTGTGTGCTCGCGTAGCCAGGGTAGGGGTAGAGCAGCAGCGACGTCATCGTGTATCCGCCGCTGTAGTTGAGGGTCCGCACGGTCACCCCCACCGTGTCGCCTGCGTGCAGCCTGCCGCCGAGTTGCATGATCCGCTCGCGGTCATCGGGATGGAAGACATCGATGGGCCGGAACAGGTAGTCCCACCGGATCCACGGCGCCGGATCGGTCAGCCAATGCGAGATGCTGGCATGCTCGAGCTGGAGCACCGCCAGGTGCGTGCCCGCCCTGCGGTGCGCCTCACGCAGCCCGGTCCGTTCCAGGGTCGGCCACTCCGCGGCCACGTTGTCGGAGGTGATGTCCTCGACCAACAGCCAAGCGCCCCTTGTCCGTTGGTCGTCGCGAGCGCGCATGGTGATCCGCCACTGCGCCGCGCGGCCCTGCTCCGGCGTGATGGTCACGTCGAACTGCAGCTTGTCGCCGGGCTTGGGGTCGTAGAGCAGATCGAGGACCTCGGTGTGCCGGTCGAAGGCCGACATCCGATGGAACAGTTCGGCAATCGAGGTCCGCGGCGCGTATTCCTCCGCCGAAAGACCGCTCAACTGCGTGATGCCGCTCGGCTGCTGCATCGTCTGGGTTTCGAGGTCCCAGATGACGCCGACAGCGGGTCGCGGCGGCGGGACCGGCGTGCTGGCCGACGCGAGCCACATGCGCACCGCGTGCACATCACCCGCCGGACCGAGGATCGGCCGAATCAGCAGCCGATGCGGGCCGGAACCGGTCGCGATGGTGAGGTCGACGGCCTTGGCCTGATCCCGCGCCTCGACGAGCGCCTCGATGAGCCGCGCGGTACTGAGGCCGTCATAGAGGGCAGGAGACTTGGCGAGCAGCCGCTGGATCGTCCGGTGCAGCCCGGCGAAGTCGCGCGGTGCGTCACCCACCGATGCCATCGACATGCTGTCCGGCGCCAAAACCTCGATCGTCGCCCACTCTGTCACTGCGCCACACTTCGCACTTGCCGTACCAGCCGTTCCGTTCTATTCGGCACTCAATCTTGTTCCGAAGAACAATGTACCGTTAGATAGCGGCGCACTCAATGGGATGTTTACCCGCTAGCGGCGCGGCGTCAACGCAAGCAGTCCGGCACCGGCCAACCCGCCGAGCTCACCGAGCGTCGACGGCACGACCCGCAGGCCAGGCAGATAACTGAGCTGGGCATGGGCCGCGACTGCGGCACTGAGCGGCTCCCACAGCGCGGGCCCCGCCGCCGCCATCGTGCCGCCGACCACGGCGAGATCGAGATCGAGCAGCGCGGCCGTCGAGACAATCGCCAGACCGAGTGCGGTGCCTGCCCTGCCGAGCGCAGCGGCGGCGATCTCGTCCTTCACTCGTGCGGCGGCGACCAGCTCGTCGACCGACGCACCGCCCCACCCTCGGTCCTGCGCCCAGCGCACCGCGGCGGCACCACCGGCGACCGCCTCCAGGCAGCCACGGCTGCCGCAGGCACACGGCTCGTCGTAACCAGGCACCAGCACGTGACCGATGTTGCCCGCGTTGCCGGTCCGGCCGACAACCACAAAGCCGCCGACCGTGATGCCGCCGCGGATCCGGTCCGAGACCGTCAGCGCCAGCGCATCCATCGCCTCCTTGGCCGCCCCGATGTTCCGCTCGGCAAGCGCCAAGCAGACACCGTCGACCGCCAAATACACCGAGGCACCGGGAAAGGCCGCCTCAGCTGCCGCGACGATCGCGAAACCCGTTCGCCACTCGGCGATTTCGGCGGGTGCGACCACCCCGGCCGCCATGTCGATCGGGCCGGCACAGGCGATACCGAGGGCGGTGATCTCCCTGCCCTCGGCGACCTCCTTCAGCAGCGCCAGACACCGATCCCACGCACCGTCGGCGGGTATCGGCACCTGACGCACGTCGTCGGCCTCGACGTCCTGGGCCACCCTGGACGCCGCGAAACGGGTCGGACCGATCTCCAAGGCCAGCGCTGTCATGGTTGTTCCACCAGAATTCCGTTCGATGCCAAGAGGTTTCGATGCCGGGGTGCCGGCTCAGAGATCGCCGGTTCCCGTCGGCTCCAGCGGGCGGCCGAGGATCAGATGGCGATGCGGCGCGACGGGCGCCGGTTCGCTGCGGATCGGCCGTGCGCCGTTGCGGATGATCCGCAGCGGCCGGTTCCGATCAATCGGCAGCGGCCGGTACCGGTCCAGGTCGTCGACGACCCTGCCGGAGTTGTCGTATCCCACGCCTGCCCAGATCAGCGCCCGCGGGGCGTCGCCGCGCGCGATCAGCGTCTGCGCGAACTCCTGACACTGGGACAACAGCGGGCAGCTGTGACAGATTCGGACCGCGACCTTCCAGCGGATCGGGGTGCCGACGTCGAGGTCCCAGTCGTCGGACATGCCTTCACACGCCGGTCGAGCGGCGGTCTTGGGGGGAAGTGTCTCGGCCGAGATGGTCGAGACGGTCGCCAGGGTCGTGACGCTGGCGGACGCGCCGCTGAAAGGCGCGGGAATGGGGGTAGTGCTCATGGCCGTCTCCGAGGAATGCCGCGGGCACGCCAACTTTCGATGCGCGTACCCAGTGGTCGGGCGGGCATCAGGGCTGCTCAACAGTCCCCGGAAACCGGCAGTCAATACCGGTACTGGGAGAGTAATCGACCGGTGCGGCCACGGCAAGGATCATTCCGCTAAACGACGGCACGTTATCCAAGACGTTACCTGGTCGTTACGCTGTATAGCGTCTCATTATCCCACGTGACATTTTCCTACGGGTCGAACTTGTGGTTTCCTTATCTCATGGCTGTAGATGTCGAGTACACCATCGACGAACTGGCACGGGCAGCCGACACCACCGTCCGCAGCGTCCGCGTCTATCACGAGCGTGGGCTGCTGCCGTCACCAGAAGTGCGCGGACGGGTCGGCTACTACGACACCGATCACCTCAATCGGCTGGAAACCATCAGCAGGCTGCTGAGTCGAGGGATGAAGCTCAACGGGATCAAAGAGTTGCTCGCGGCCTGGGACCGCGGCGACGGACTGGCCGAGGTCCTCGGCGTCCCCGAGCAACCCGCCGCGGCGACGGCCGCACCCGCGCAGGAGTATCCCGACCCCGAACTCCCCGAGTACGCCAAGCAGGCGCTGGCATCCAACGGCGATCCCGTGGACACCTACCGGCTGACCAACCCCCGATGCGGCGATCTCGCCGCCCGCCTCGTCGAGGCAGGACTCGCGCCTAGCGACGCCTTTCACCTGGTGGAACGCCTTCGCGCGGACTGCGACCGGATCGCCGATCGCTATGCGGACCAGGTGTACGGGCCGCTGGCCGTCGAGGCATACCTGCAATCCGGCGGCGAGGCCAAAGACCGCACCAAGCTGGACATGGACCTGGCCATCGCGCGGCTGATCGCGGAACGCGCCGCCAGTGAGCTGATCGATCAAGCCTTCTGCAGGCGCGCCGAGCAGATCACCGCGAACCCGCCGGACGGATCCACGCCACCATCCTGACCAGGGCGGCGATCATCACCTCTGCGGGCAGACCGCCGATAGGGGGCTACCGGATGAGGGTTATCGGCACAGTCCGGCGCACGGCTCGTTCCAGAACCAACCACAGCCGTCGCTGAGATAGTTGCAGTTGTCGCGCCCCGGCTGGTTGTGGCAGGTGTACCGACCGCAATAGTCGTGCTGAAAGGCGCATTCGCAGTCGCGGTAGCGGGCGACCTGCGTGGTCGCCGCCTCGATCGGGCCGAGCATCCCGAAGGCCTGATACACCTCGTGCGCGCCGAGCTCGGCCACCGCCGACCGGTGCACGTCTTCGGCCTGCCGCAGCTGCGCGACACCCTGGGCGGTGAACACCGATTCGCGTGCGGCAAGTGCTGCGGCGCGGTTGAGGACGTCAAGTTGCTCGGTCGTCAAATGCGGACGGGCGCTACGGTATTCGCGCAGATGCGCGGACCACAGCGCACTGCGGACCGCGGGCGGGGATGCCTGATAGATCGCCCGCCGGTAGGCGAGCGGATAGGCGATCACCTCGGCGTAGCCGCGCGGTAAGTTCGCGCGGTTGGCCAACACCCACGCCTGCGCGGATTGCTCACCTTTCGTCGCGAAGGCGGGCGTATTGCCCGTGAAAACCAGGCCTGCCGCGACACCGGCGCCTGCGGCGAGCCGAAAGAAGCGCGCCCTGCTGACGACATCAGGTGCGGCACCGGGCAATTCGCCTGCCTTGCCTGCCGCTTGCCGCTGCAGCCGCCCGAGCGCGGACATCACCCGCAGCGTCGCGGCGGGCCCGAGCACGCGCGCGAGTCGCCACCCGAGCACCGGACCGGTCCACGCGCGCACCCGCGGCCCGGTCACTCGTAATAACGTTGGCGCCCAGTCTATTTCCCGTCCGAGGGCCTGGTCGCGCCAGCGCCGAACATCGGCGTTGGCCAGCGGAAGCACCTCGAGTCTTCCGTCACACGCATGCGCGACCGCGTCGGAGATCTCCCGGCAGGTACCACAGGACGCGTCGAAGGCAAGCACCCACCGTTCCGAATCTTTGTTCACAGCTTTCTCCTCTTTATCTCCGGATTCGGCCGTACCGGCCCCACCGTCGGCCTACAGTCGCCGAATAGGTAGACCAGGTACATCCGTAGTAGCGAAACGGGAAACCTGAATCGGCGCTTTCTTGTTTCGCCGGACCGAAAGCGCATTCCGGAAAACTGCAGCTGCCACCATTTATCGGACAACACTTAAGCAGTTCTCCGAATAAGGTGATCCCCGTAGGGATATCACCTATTCCAAGTACCGATTGAACGGTCCGCTGACCCCGAGGTACGTTTCGGCACGCCGGTAGCCCGGCCGCGGCGGCGAATCCCGAAGAGCCGCGGCGCGATCGATGATCGATGGAAGTCGAATCCATGCTGCGTATCGAATTACCCGACAAGCGACGACGGTCCCTCGGCGCGCCACTGGCGGCACGAGAACCGGCCGACGCGCCGCCCCCGTATCCGTATGGCTGGTTCGCGGTGGCGTTTTCCGGTGAGCTGCGCCCGGGTCGACTGGTGACGAGGACGTTCATGGACCGCGAGATCGTCCTGTTCCGCACCGCGGCGGGGACGGCACGGGCGGCCGAGGCGTACTGCCCGCATCTCGGCGCCCATCTGGGGCACGGCGGCACCGTGGTCGGCGAGGAACTGCGCTGTCCATTTCACGGATTCCGCTATTCGGTGTCCGGGCGCTGCTCGTATTCGCCGTACGGCGCGCCACCACCGGCGGCTCGGCTCGGCCTGCTCGAATTACGCGAGCTCAGCGGCGTGCTCATGGTGTGGCACGGTCCTGCGGGCGAGGAACCATGGGAGATCGAACCACCCGAAGATCAGTCAGGGTGGCGGCCGCTGCGCACCAAACGCATGCGGCTGCACAGTCATCCGCAAGAGGTGACCGAAAACAGCGTCGACTTCGGTCATTTCAGCGTGTTGCACGGGTTCCGTGACGCGCGCATCGTCGAGCCGCTTACGGTCGACGGCCCGCGTTTGCGCACCAGCTACGCGTTCACC
>NZ_BDAY01000002.1 GCF_001612685.1 Nocardia altamirensis NBRC 108246 | reverse complement strand
GGGCCGATCAGCAAGGCCGCGTTGACGCCGCTGGAAATGCTGATCGAGCGCGGCGTGCTGCGGATGGTCGTCGTCGAATTGCTGCGGGATCGCCAGATCTGGGATCACAAAAAGTATTTGGGCAAGCCCGCCATCGCCGCGGGCGACGGCCCCATCGCCGCCTATCGAACCTGGGCACGGCAGTTCTATCCCGAGGAGACATCACGATGAGTGCGACGAAACGCTGGGCAATCGCGGCGGCCGCCGTCACCGGCGTGGCCGCAGCGACCGAGTACTGGTTCCGCAGGCCCGTGCAGACTCCGCCTGGCACCCAGGCTGTTCCGCTCGCCTGGGCAGGCGCGGATCGGCTTCCGGTCGTCGGTGTGATCACCCGACTGCGGTCGGTGATCACCGATCCGATCGGCCTGGTCGTCCGCAACCGGGCGCGCTACGGCGACGCGTTCACGCTGCGGGTGCCGAGCATCTACGACTTCACCTTCCTGCTCGACGGCGAGCACTACCGGCGGGTCATGAGCCTGCCCACCGACCATGCCGGCGTCGGCGAGGTGCTGCACCGGGTGCCGACGGTCGGCTACTGGTTCCCACGCGAACAGGCCGGCCCGGAAACGCTGCAGGAGCTGATCCTGCTCGGCCGCAAGCTGATGGCCGAGATGCTGCCGGGGACCAGCGTGCGGCGCACGCCGGACACCGTCCCCGACATCGTCAAACGCCACGCGGTGGACTGGCCGCGGTACGTCGATCTGACCGAGGCCATCCACCCGATCGTCTACGAGGTGACGGGTCGCTACTTCGTCGGCGACGAGCTGTGGGACACCTTCGGCGCGCGCCTCACCGAGTACTACCGCCCCATCAGCGACGGCATCGACATTCCGCGAACCACCCTGTCCATCACGCCGTTTCACTACCTGATGCCGGAATACCGGGCCACCCGCAAGCTCTATCGCCTGATCCGCGACGAGCTGCCCGCCTTCGAGGCGTCGAAATCGCCGCTGCTGCAGGCCATCGACCGCGCGCGGCTCGGCGGTCGACCGCTGACTCCGGCGGACCGGCGCTGGATGTTCATGTACGTGCTATGGAACGCCATGGCCTATCCCGGCACCTACACTTACTGGACCCTGGTCGACATTCTGACCAGGCCCGAGTTGGCCGCGCGGCTGCGATCGATGCCCGATCCGGCGGCCCGTCACGAACTGCTCAGCCGCTGCCTGAACGAAACGGTGCGACTGTACCCAGTGTCGTCGCTCATCCGATACCTCGACAAACCCTACGAGTTCGAGCACAACGGCACCACGTACCACATCCCGGCCGGACAGGCCGTCGGCCTGTTCCCCGGCACCATGAACCGGGACCCGCGCCGGGTGCCCGACGACCCGGACGCCTACGATCCCGACCGCTACCTGCGCGAGCCGTCGCCCAAGGTCGCGACCTTCGGGCGCGGCGCATTCGGCTGCGTCGCACAGCGTTTCAGTGAGACCGTCACCGCCGCGGTGCTCGACGAGGTGCTCCAGCGCTATTCCGTGCGGCTGCCCGACGTGCTGCCCGCGCGCCGGACCAGAGTGCATCAGACGTATCCGGGCAGCCCGACGCTTGCCGAGCTGGCCGGCCGGTAGCCGGGGGCTCGAATGCGGACGATCGACACCGCGACAACCATCGCGGCCACCCCCGACCGGGTATGGGCAGTGCTCACCGATTTCGCCGCCTATCCCGCCTGGAATCCCTTCTTCGTCGCCGTCGACGGCATCGCCGAGCCGGGCGCCGCGTTGGCGCTGCACACGAAGTTCTCGGATCGGTTCGCCGCCAAGGTTTTTCCGGTGACCGTCGACATCGTGGACGACCAGCGACACCTGCGCTGGGGCGGCGGGCTCGCCGTCCCACGCCTCGCCGACGGCAAGCACGGCTTCCTCTTGACCCCGACCGAAACAGGCACGCACCTGCGGCATTACGAGCACCTCTCCGGCATCGTCATCCCGCTCGCCGGAGCACTGCTCGCCATGCTCGAGCGGCGCTACCACCAGCTCAACCAGGCCCTCAAGGAGCGAGCCGAATCGGGGTAGTCCCTAGCCAGGCAGCGCGATCACCATCTCGCGCAGGACATAACCGGTGATCACCTCGTCGAAGGTCACCCGCGGCGCCGTCTTCATATAGACGCCGTCGATGGCGAACAGTTTGCTGAGAAAGACGTCGGTCTCCAGGATCGCGATGTGTCCGCCAGGGCAGCGGTGCGCGCCCGCACCGAACGAGAGGCCTGCTTCCGCGGTGCCGGGAGCCACGGCCCGGCCCGGGCAGACGGTCATCGGCCGCTCCCCCATCACCGAGGGATCGACGTTGACCGAGCCGACCACGACGTCGACCCGCGCACCAGGCGGAATGACGACCGGCCCGTCCGGACCGGGCACTTCGACCGCCGCGGTGGTGCGGCGCCGCAACGAACCGACGACGGGTTCGAGGCGAAGGATCTCGTGCAGCAACGCGATCCGTTCCGGTTCGGCCGCTGCGCGATACCGCTGCCGCAACGACTCGTCGGTAAACAGGTGCCAGGCAGCGACATTGACGAATTCTCTGGTTGTGATCATCCCGGCCGACGCATAGGTCAGGCACTCACCCAGCATCTCGGTCTCGGTCCAGCCCTCGGCCAGCAGGTGCGAGATCAGATCGTCGCGCGGCTGCTTGCGCCGCAGCCGGACCGCGGGCCGGACATCGAACCAGTAGACGCGCAGCCAATTCGAACCAAGCCTGCACAGCCAGTAGAGGCCGTGCAGGCTGGTCAGCCCGGGCATACCGACCCGTTCGGGAAAGAATCGTTCGAGCCGCCGCTGAATTCCGGTGCCGCCACGCACCCCGACCACGGCCGCCGCCACCTCGATGGCCATGCTGAAGCTGAGATCCGACAGCACGCACGCCCCAGCCTTGCGCAGCGTGTCGATCTGCGCATCGGCGACCCGGACCATCAGGTCGCGATAGTGCTCGTCGACCCAGCGCGGGGCGAAGTAGCGCGCGGTCTCGCGTCGATGGTCCCGATGCTCGGCGCCGTCCTGGAAGACCACCGGCTTGCGAATGCGCTTGGGCAGCATGGCGACTGTTTCGATGCCGAGCCCGTCCTGCACGGTGTGACCGGCGCGCAGCAGCGCGACCGCAGGCGCGTATCCGTTGATCCGCCACACGCCGTCCGCGCCGCGCGCTACCGGACAGGCCGCGTCGAGCTCGCCGCGATCGACCTTGCGAGCACTCGGCTCGGTTCCGACCATGGGGATCTCACTCTCGCGCGCACCGGGTAGCTCCCCATGATCACCTGTGCCCGCCCGCCGCGGCATCGGTGGCTCCGGCGCCGATCAGCCGACCACATACTTAGGTAGCTGATAGGGGGCAGACCAGCGGTCCAGTGTTCTCCGTACTGGGGACCCGGTTTTCAGACCTACGCTGCACCCTTATGGCATTGGAGGTCATGACATGGTTACCAGTGCTGACTCAGGGACGTGGGGCGTACAAAGAATCGGCGCTCCCCCCGTCGCGAAATACGGATTCGTAGGACGTGAACGTGAGCTGGATGAACTGTGCAGCTTCCTCCTGGGCCCGGCGCGGCTGATCACCCTGACCGGCCCCGGCGGGATCGGCAAGACGCGACTGGCCTCAGAGGCCGTGCAGCGGATCCAAAAGGCCCGCCGCACCCCGATTTTCTGGGTCCGGCTCGCGCACCTGCCCGGCGGTTCGGCGACGGGCGCAGTGGCCGAGGAACTCGTGCGTACCGTGGTAGCCACCGAATCCACCGAACACCCCACCTGGCAGGCCCTGCTCGACATGCTGACGCGCGCCGACGCGGTCGGTCGCCAATTGCAAACCGTTCTGGTGCTCGACAACTGCGAGCACGTGCTCGCCGCCGCGGGCGAGGTGACCGCGGAGTTGCTCGACGAAGTACGCGGCCTAACCGTCCTGGCGACAAGCAGGGAGCCGATCGCCTGGACCGACGAGCGCCTGGTCACCGTGCCACCGCTGTCGAAACATCAAGCCCTGGAGCTGTTTCACAAACGTGCCGAGCTGACCGGGCACACTGTCGACGGCAGCGAGACCGCACTGGCCAGCCGGATCTGCGAGCGGGTGCATCGCAACCCGCTGTTCGTCCAGTTGGCGGCGGGCCGGTTGATCAGACAGCCGTTGCCCGCCATCCTGCGCGAGTTGACCGGCACCGTCGACGACCAGCGGATGCGCTGGGCCCACGGCCCGCGCGTCGGGGCCGACCCGCGCCACCGCAGTGTCGAGGAGGCCATCGCGTGGTCCTATGACCTGTGCCAGGAGCAGGAACGCCTGCTGCTGGAACGGATGTCGATATTCACCCCGGGATCCGACTCGAATCCAGTGGAGGCGACCGGCTTTCGGACCATCAGCGGCGGCGTCGACCTGCCAGCGGTGCGCGCGATCTGCGCGGACGACCCGGACGCAGACACCGCGGTGCTGCTGGCGGACGAGGACATCGAAGACCTGCTGTTCCGGCTGGTCGACCAGTCACTGGTCTCGGTCGAGCGCACCGCTGACACCGTCCGCTACTTTCTGCTGGAGACCACCAGGGTCTTCGCCCAGCAGCGGCTGCGCCGGCGTTCGCGCACCGAGCCGGACGTGCTTGCCGCCCGCCATCGCAAGTACTTCCGTGATCGGGTCGTCTATGCCGCGACCCACTGGGCGGGCCCTGCGGAGCAAGAACTGCTCGACTGGGCACGCGCCGAGTGGGACAACATTGTCGCCGCGATCGAAAGCAGCCTCGCCACACCGGATTCGGCTGTCCTCGGCGTGGAGATCGCCACCGGGCTCATCACGTTGCGCGCACCGTTCTTTCGTGGGACGCCCTGGGAGATGCGGCGATTGGCCGAGCGAGCGCTCAACGCAGCCGGTGGCGTCAGCGGACTACCGAACGATCTCGGCATCACCGCGGGTGCGATGGTCTCCTGGATGTGCCTGTGCCAGGGCAGCAATGACACCGCGGCGCGACTGCTCGACGACTGTGTCGCGGCGGCGACCGGGCGCACCGACCAGGCATGGCGGCACGCGGAGCGCTCGGATCTCGAGTTGCCCGCGGCGGTCGACTTCGCCTGGGGTGTCGAACTCTTACTGGTGCACCGGGATTCGCGGGCCATCGAGATATTGGCGGACGCCAACCGAAAATGGCACCTGCTCGGCGATCGGACCTGCGCGTTGCTCGCCGAGATGTGCCAGGCGCAGGCGGCGGGTCTGCTCGGCGCGCCGCCGCAGGCCGTCGACACCGCACGCCGTCACCTCGACAACGCGAAGGCCTCCGGTGCGACCGGGGCACAGGCCGCCGCGGAACTCACCCTCGCCATCGCGCTCACCAGGCACGGCGACCCTAATCAGGCACTGGCACTGAGCCGTTCGGCGCTGGCCTATCAGATGCGGCAACTCGACTCATGGGGTGCGCTGCTGTCGGTGCACGTGCGCGCGTGGGCGCTGGCGCGCATCCTGGCCGATCTCGTCGCGGGTGCGACCCAGCACCGCGACCGATCACGGACGCTGGCCACCGAAATCGCGCACCTCGTCGGCGGCGCGACGACGTCGAGCGCGGACATCGAGGCCGATGTCGACAAGCTCGTTCCGTTCGCCGACGAAACCCGGCGGGCGATCGCCACCGCGCGCGGCGTGCTCGGCGCGGAACGCTACGACACCGCGGCGGCCGAGGGCGCCGCGCTGCGGCCCGAGTTCGCCGAGGTCCAGCGACTTGCGTTGGGTACGTTGACCATCAACGCGGTTCCGTTGCACAACGGACGCCGCAACAGCACGACGCACTGGACCGACCTGTCCACCGCCGAACAGCAGGTCGCGATTCTGGCCGCGGCGGGCTGGACCAACACCGCCATCGCGGCGCGCCGGGGTAGTGCGGCCAAAACGGTCGACACCCAGATGACGTCCATTTTCCGCAAGCTCACCATCACCTCACGCGAAGACATCATGCGCTTCGTGCCCGAACACGAAATCCAGCATGTCCGAACCGAATCAGCGCGCAAGCCGGAACGGCCGAGCCGCGCGCTGACCGGTGAGGCCTCGTGACGCGAATCTCGAGCACTGTCTACGCCACCCCCCGATGCGGATCGACTACCTAGACGTCGAGCATCGGGGTTTCTGCTCTGTACCGAATCCCGTTACCTGCGTTGGAGTCACCTCATTGAACTCGCCCCAGAAGACCACGCCATCCATGGGATCAACGGCGTCGCACACCATCTCACCGGGCGGCACCGACGGTCCACGCGTCTGCCTCTACGGCGCCGAGTTCGCTGCCGACCCGCACCGCGCCTACCGCGAGATGCGCGCGCAGTACGGCGCGCTGGTTCCGGTCGAGCTGGCCCCCGGTGTGCCCGCCACTTTGGTGATCGACCATCGGACCGCGGTGCGCATCATGCACGACGAGTCGCACTTTCCGGCCGACCCGAGGACCTGGCAGCAGAGGATCCCCAGTGACTGCCCGGTGCTTCCCGTCCTCGAATGGCGGCCCAATGCGCTGCGCAGCGCGGGCGGCGAGCACACCCGCTACCGGCAAGCCAACACCGCGGCCATCGACGGTGTCGATCTGAACCAGCTGCACGACTCGGTGGAGCAGAGCGCGGTAGCGCTGATCAACGGCTTCTGCGCCGTGGGGGTGGCGGATCTGGTCGCCCAGTACGCCTTTCCGCTCGCCTTCGATGCCATCAACGCCATGCTCGGGTGTCCCGCCGACATCGGGCAACGGGTGACGGCCGCGACGATCGCGCTCTTCGACGGTGTCGACGCCGAACAGGGCAACCGGCTGCTCGGTGCCGCGATCGGCGAGCTGGTCGAGCTGAAACGCGCGCAGCCCGGCGACGACATCACCTCCCGGTTGCTGCGGCACCCTGCCGAATTGAACGAGGCCGAACTCGCCAATCAGCTCGTGGTCTTGTACGGGGCAGGCATCGAGCCGCTGCTCAATCTGATCGTCAACACGGTGGTGTTGATCCTCACCGATGATCGATTCGCCGGCGGCGTGCTCGATGGGAGCCTCTCGACGCGCGACGCGCTCGACGAGGTGTTGTTCAACGATCCGCCGATCGCGAACTTCAGCGTCACCTATCCGCGCCAGCCGATCCTGATCGACGAGATCTGGTTGCCCGCCCATCAGCCGGTCGTCATCAGCCTGACCGGGTGCAACAACGACCCCGCGATCAATTCGGGCGATCGAGTCGGGAACAGATCGCATCTGGCGTGGGGCGCAGGTCCGCACGTGTGCCCCGCGCGGTCTACGGCCTACTTGATGGCCGAGGTCGCCATCGACCAGCTGCTCGACGCGCTGCCCGACCTCCGATTGGGCACCCCGAAGCACGAGTTGACATGGCGCCCCGGCCCGTTCCACCGTGCGTTGGCCGCGCTGCCGGTGACCTTTCCACCTACTGCCCCGATAGCGCCGCCGACGCCGTAGGTCCGGTGTCCCAATGCGTTGTCGCCTTCGTCAATCCGCAACCTCATGGCCGAGCCGCGCGGCGAGATCGCCCATGGCCGCAGGCCTGGCGAAGGTATCGGCGAACGCGTTCGCCAGCACGGGATCCTGCTGGGCGGCGAGCGCGAGTTGCTGTAGCGGCGGGGGCGGGTCGAGCAACGCCTCGGTCCATCGGGCCGCAGGGTGGGCGATGTCGGTAAGCCACTGTGCCGCAACGGCGTCCATCCACTGCCGATCGAAGGGTCCGTCGCGATGACCCAGTATCGCCGCGGCGTAGTTGGCAGCGCAGTGCGCGGCATTGTTCGCGCCCTGCGCGCCGCCGGGATCCATGCGGCACACCACGTCGCCACCGCCGAGGATCGGACGGCCCGACGGCAGCGACCCGATCGGCCTGCGCATCGACGGCGTCACCGCCCCGACCAGGGTGGCGCCGCTGTCGGTGAGCTCGGCGGTCGCGTAGCGCTCGGCCGTGCCCGGCGGTAGGTGTGTTGCCAGTAGTCGCATGGCATGCCCTAGTCGTTCGCCCGCACTGAGCTCGGGACCGAAGACGTCGAGGCATCCGCCAGGCACCGCCTCGAAAAGCAGCATCTCGCACTGCTGTTCGCGACCGGGCAGTCCGGTCAATCCCCGATAGGAGACCACTTCCCCGTGTCCAGGCAGCACTGTGTAGCCGCCGAAATCGTCCGGATCCGCCGCAACACCGAACAGGTACAGCACCGCCAACCGCCGCTGTGGCGTCGACGGCGTGACCCATGCTGGATCGGGCGCGAAGCGGTCGGCGAGCATGCCGGTCGCCCTGGTCACGATCGTCAGTTCGTGCGCGGCGGCGTATCGGTCGAGCTGCTCCATGCTCGGATCCGCGATCCGCAGCTCGCCGCCCGCGGCCTCGACCTCGGCAAGCCATCTGGCGAAGACCGTGCGCTGATCGACGCTCTGCGCCGGGCGGCTCAGCTTGCCCGTCCACTGCACCACCGGCTGCCGGTCGACCACCATGGTGAAGCGGATCCCGTTGATCTTCGGCGCGCTCGTGTGCCACATGCCGATTCCGGCATCGGACTCGAGATCGAGCGTCGGTGCGAACTTGACTTGGGTGCTGGTGACCCCGCCTGCCAAGATGGCTTCCGCGTCACGAGCGGTCAGCAACGTGACCGCAACTCCGCCGCGCAAGAGTCGATGCGCCAATGGCAGCCCGCACTCACCAGCACCGAGAATAAGCACCTGTCCCACTTCTGGCCCTCCCAATCACGAATTCTCTTGTGGCACTGGAAGAATCATCGACCTATAGGTGTGTCGGCCACATCGGTATATCCGAAGCGGACATGACGATGTCCGCGGCGTCCAACCCAACCGGATGGTTCACTGACGGTATGTCGCGTCCCACGGCAGCCGCCACCAGCACTGGGAAGCGGCCGCACCTGTGACACCATCCCGAAGTGGCCACGCACCCGAGGCTCGACATTCCCCAGGAATAGCGCATGTTGTGGATCGATCCGGATGGCTTGCGCGCCAATGGAGCAGAGTTTCACGACCTCGGCGCGCAAGCCGCGCAGACATTCGAAGAGCTACGCGCGGCCCTGGCGCGGGAGGGCCGCTGCTGGGGTGACGACGAGCCGGGAAAGGCATTCGAGCAGAACTATCTGCCCGATGCCGAGCGCGGCCTCGACGCACTGCAACAGCTCGCAACCGCCCTGCAAACCTTCGGGGAGCAGCTCAGCGCCGCGGCCGACAGTTTCGAGGCGCAGGACGCACGCGGTGCCGAGATCATCAACACTGCGGCCGCACCCGGCACCGACAACACACCGGTCAGCTGGCTCCCCGATGGGCGATCGGCCGCCGCGCCGCTGATCAATGCCGCACCGGCCGTTGACAATACGTCGACGATGTTCGCGCCGCAGCGCACCGATACCCAGCCGAGCCAGGCCGTGCCGACCGATCAGCGCTTCCCGTCGAGTCCAGTGGCCGACCCCGCCACGGCCAACCCCAACCCGGTCGCCGCACCGATATCCAGCAGGCAACCCGGCGACGGCACCGGACCGCGCTCCGATCCGCGAGCCACCCGCCACAGCACCGCACCGGCCTCCGCCCCAGGCACAGTGACCGCCCCGGGCACTGTGACTGTCGCCGGCCCACCCGCCGCGCGAAACACCGCGCCCGCCACCGCCTTCGCGCCACGCACCACGCCGACGCCCCCGAGGACGATCGGTCCCGGCACCACCACCGCGGCGACGCCGTGGCAAGCCGGGGCGCGGCCGACCATCAGCGCGGCAATGGACCGCAGGCCACCGAACACTCCATGGTCGAACAGTCCCTACGGCGGTGCGCCGTGGTTGCGGCCAGGCGGGCGGCCGGTCGAACCCGGCGCGGCCGACCGTGCCAAGACCGGAAACCGCAGACCCACGGTGACCGCGCCGGCCACCACGCCGTGGCTCGCCAGATCGACCAAGGACTGCCATCCGCTCGTCCGCGACCTTGTCGATCGGCACCGCCTGACGTCGGCGGGATTCGACACTCCCGGACTCGACGAAACCGTCGTCCGCGAATTCGTCACCGCCGTCGACACCGTGCTGTCGGACTATCCGGTCCTCGAGCTGCGCCGCGTCACGCTCGACCAGCTCGCCGCCAACGAGGTGGTGCGCGCACAGCGACAGCGCACCGACGACGTGCGACGGCCCTTCACCTGGTCGATCGTGCTCAACCATGACCTGGCGACCGCGCCGCGCCGCATCGCCGACCTCGTCAACACGGAGATGACGTCGGGGTCCACTGTGCCGGGTGCGGCCGAACGCCCGGTGTACGCGATGACCTTGCGCGAACTCGGCGCCGCCCTCGATATCTCCGGCAACCGCCTGGCCCGCCGGATGGCCCAACGCGGACTGATCGCCGAATACCTGCACGGCAACACCGATTACCGGCGCACCACCCTCGGCACCGTGGTGCACGGCTACAAGCGATGGCGCGACCAGCTGTGCGGCCACAGCTTCGACCGCGGTTGTTTCGACCCGCCCAAGGCGCTGGCCTGGGCGTTCACCGATGTCGTCGCGAACGGACCGCGCGCGACCGAACCGGCCGAGGTGCTGCACCGGCTCGTCGTCGACGCGGCACGGATGATGGCGGCGATGCGCCGCGACGCGAGTGCTGCCGACCGCTCGCTCGGCAAGGTCGGTTGATCAAGGCCGACGCGGTCCGACGGACTTGCGGCCGGGGCGCTGCGCTGCCTCGGTGCGCACCCGGTCGAGCTTGTCCTGCGGGACGAATCCGAGAATGCCGGTGCGCGAGGTGATCATCAGCTTCTGCAGAATCGCGGTGATCTGAGCGTCGACGGTCCGGAACGAACTCCCCCGTCGCGCGGCGATCGCGGTATTGGCGAAGCCCGCCGCCGCGAGCAACGCGACCTCCTGCTCGGCCGTCGTCAAGTTGTGCCATGGCGAACCCGAGGCGGCCGCGGGCACCGGGATCGCGGGGATCGCCTCGGTCGGCAGGGTGCCGAGGGCGAGCCGCTGCACCTCCTGCGCCTCCGGACGCAACCGCGTGCCTTGCCGCAGCACCGCCGTGAAGGTCTCCGCACCGAGCACCTGACGGCAGAGGGCGATCACCCGCCCGCTTTCCTCGGTGAACGGGCTCGGTTCCGCGAGCTCGACGCCGACGGCGGAACGCAGGGTGGAAATCCCGCCGGCCAGCCACGCTATTTCGGTGGCAAGCGCAAGCACCCGATCGGTGTCGGGTTCGGGGGCCGCGTTGAGCTGATCGATGATGCGCGCCAACGCCCACATGCGGATCTGCACGGCGCACATCTCGCCCCACGGGTCGTGGAACTCCAGCTGGCCCGCCAAGGCGGTCCGCGACGAGGCCAACGAGGCGACCGGATCACCGTGGCGCGCGAGCGCGATCGCCCAGGCGAGTTCGGACCAGGCGATCGCCCATTTGGCGCCGACCGAACGCAGGCGTTCGCGGTGCCTGCGCGTCGTCGCCATGGCCTGCTCCGCGGAGCCGAACAGCCCCGCGGCCAGCGACTCGACGATTTCACACATCGCCGCACCACCGGGATAGCCTGCGCGCGTGAACTTTTCGCGTCCGCGAGCCAGCACCGTGATGGCATGGGGATCGCGATCGAGCATCATCAGCTCCATGCCCCACGCGTACTCGACGACCGGGGGCAGTCCCAGATCGTCCGCCCAGCGCTGCCGCCAGCCCTGCCGCGCCGCCGGATCCGGGATGGTGGCGGCGACGCACTCTTCCAGCCACTGCTTGGCGTCGGCGGTGCGGCCCTGGTTGTGCGCGATATAGCACCCGAATGCCATGGCGTCGATCCGCAAAGCGGCGAGCTCCGGCCCCGCATCGCTGGTCGCCGCCAGCGTGCGGTCGATCCAGGAGCGCATCTCGCGCAGCGTGCCGCGGAGCAGCGGCGCCCGCATGGTCAGCAGACCGACCGCGATCTCCAGCCCCGTCGCGGCCGCATCCGGTGTCGCCAGGCTGCTCTCCACCGCGACCCGCAGGTTGCCCCAACCGGCCCGCGCCCAGTCCAAATGCGCCAATTCCGAAGGCCCGAACCAACTTTTGCCGAGTGCGACCACCTTGTCCCGGTAGTACCGGCGATGCCGATACGCCAGCCGCGCAGGCTCGGCAACGCCGCGTTCGCGCAGGCGCTGCGCCGCGAACAGTCGGATGCTCTCCAGGAGCGAGTACCGCACCGTCGTCGGCGCGATGTGCACGATGACCAACGACTGATCCGCGAGCCGTTCCAGCAGGGCCGAGATCTCCTCGCGCACCAGCGTCGGGCCGGACACCACCGCGCCGGACACGGAATCCTCTTCGGCACAGACGATTTCGATGGCCTCCAGCTCGGCGCCCACCTCGGGGTGGACGCCGTCCTCGTCGTCCGGGTTCACATCGTGTCCTGCGGCGAACACCGACATGCGGTCGAGCAGCAAGCGCTGCTTGTCGCTGCAGAGGTCGTAGGACCAGGTGATGACATCGGCAACGCCCTGGTGCCGCGTTTCGGTCTCGGCCCGCATTCGATTCGACCAGCGCATCCGCCGGTCGTCGGCGGTACCGCTCAATTCGCGCAACACCACCGACAGCGGCTGGTAGCGCAGCCTGGCCGCGGCCAACTGGATATAGAGCGGATTGTTGTGCACCTGCCGGCAGATCGCGCCGACGGTGTCCGCGTATTGACGGTCGGTCGCCGGATAGCCGACCAGTCTGGCTCGCCATTCGAACAAGGTCTCGGCCTCCCGCTTGGTCAGCGGAGGCACCGCGACCAGACGTTCGTCGACCCAGCCGATCGCTTCTCTACTCGTCGCCAGAATCGTCAGTCCTGGCACCACATCCAGCAATTCGGCGATCAGATCACCGGCGTCGACGAGCACATGCTCGCAGTTGTCCATCACCAGCACCGTCTGCAGATTCCTGCCCACCGCGTCGGTGCGAGTAAGAGTGTCTACCAACACATTCCAGGCCGACCGGTTGGAGAAGTTGACATCGAGCACCGACTGCACGATCTCTTCCTCGATCGCGCCGCCGCCGGAATCCTTGGGCAGCCTGGCCAACCGGACCCAGAAGACCGGAATCCCGGTGCCCTTGCCGTACCGGTGCGCAGCCTCGGCGGCCAGCCTGGTCTTGCCGATGCCGCCCGAGCCGACCAGGGTGATGAGGCGCGCTCCGTCGAGTAATAAGCCACTGATCTGGTCCAGTTCGCTGCTGCGACCGATGAAACGGTTCACGGTCGCGGGCATATGACCGAAAGATCCAGTTCGGAGGCCCGTCATGCTTTCGAATCCTAGCCCGATGACCGCCTATTCGCCGCGACCTGCAATTCCGGTATCTGCCATTTCCGGATTGCTGCGCTATGCCTCACCGAGTGCGGTAAGTGGGGCAGCTGTCGACCGTGACCACCGAAGTGGCTTGATGGAGCGGAAAGCCGCGAACGGCGACGGTGCCGTCCGGCGCGAGCACTAGCGGTCCGCAGTAGGCCTTGCCGTCGAATACGGCGATGACCGAAGAGGGTTTCACCGCAGGTGTCGGTTTATCCGCGAAAGCCACCGAAAGAGCCGCGACCACCAAGGTGAGGGCCGCGAGCACACCGAAAACGATCGACCACTGCTGGCGACGGTGGATCACCTCGACGCGCCAGTCGTCCGCATCTGCGGTGATGCCCGCCGCCGATCCGGCCAGGGTAGCCGCCAGGAAAGTGGCCGCCATGGACACTGTGATATCCACTTGCACAAAGACTTTCGCCGCACCGTCGAGTTCGTCGAGCACCAGGAGGCCTGGGATCATCCCGACAAAGGCGAGCACGCCGAGCGCAATAACGAGTAACGCAGCCCAATTCGTGGCGAAACTATGTGCCGAGCGATAGGTGTCGCCGTTGTCTTGCGGCACGCGATCTCCTTTCCGAGAGGAAAAGACCCGCCCCTGGTTCCCCAGGTGTGTGGGTACAGGGGACCCAGGGGCGGGATATCACGAATCGCCGACCCGCTGCCGCGTGCTGCCGTACACGCTCGACTCGGACCACAGGGAAGAGGTTTGGGGATCCCGTGGTCACTGCGATTCGCCGGGTGGCCATTCGTGAAGATCTTCAGTGGATTGCGTTCGGCGCGAACCGTACTCGGATCAATCCGGTGCGTCGATTCGCCTTTTCCCATCGATGGGAAGCTGCTGCATCCGCCGCGCTTTCCCGACGATGGGAAGCGACCTGATAGCGGAAACACACTAACCTGTGGACCGCGTGCCGCCACTGGAAGACCGCCCTTTCACAACGCCTGACCCGCAGCACGCCGACGGCGACGACAGGAAGGCTCGACCGTGAACAGCCGGATTCTGCGATTGCGCGGTGAACGCGAGCCAGGCCCGTTCCTCGACACCCTCCGCGATATCGTCGGCCCCGCCCATGTCCTCACCGATCCGGCCACCACGCGTGGATACACCACCGACTGGACCGGCCGCTGGGCCGGATCCGCTGTCGCGGTCGTGCGCCCGGCGAGCACCGCCGAAGTGTCGGACGTGACCGCCGCGTGTTTCAAGGCGCTCGTGCCGATCACCGCGCAAGGCGGGAACACCGGACTCGTCGGCGGCGGCATCCCCGAATCCGGATCGATCGTGCTCAGCACCCGGCGACTCGACCGCGTCGAAGCCGTCGACCCGATCGGCCGCACCATTGCCGCGGGAGCAGGCGTCACGGTGGCCGGCGCCGATCAGGCGGCCTCGGTGCACGGACTCCGTTTCGGCGTCGATCTGGCGTCGAAGACCTCGGCGACGCTCGGCGGCATCGTCGCCACCAACGCGGGCGGCGCACGGATGATTCGCAACGGCGACACCCGATCTCAGCTACTCGGCATCGAGGCCGTCCTCGCCGACGGTTTCGTGCTGTCGCGCTGGACCTCGCTGTGCAAAGACAACGTCGGTTACGACCTACCCGGCCTGCTCACCGGCAGCGAAGGAACGCTGGCCGTGATCACCAGGGTGCTGATGAAACTGAGCACGCCGCCTGCCGACGCGCACGTGTTCCTTGCCGGTGTCGCGACCATCGATGCCGCGCTGCGCCTGTACGACCGGGTCGTCCGCAGCGGATTGACGGTCGAAGCAGCCGAGCTGATGACCGAGGACGGCATCGATCTGGTGTGCACGCACACCGGCGCCAAACGCCCCTTCGATACCCACTCCCCCGTGCTCGCACTGTTCGAAGTATCCGCACACCGCGACACCGAAGCGGCTGTCGTCGAAATCCTTTCCGCGAGCGAGGATCTGATCGACAACGCGGTCATGGATCCGCCGCCTGCCCGCCGACTGTGGCAGCTGCGGGAAAGCCACACCGAAAGCATCGGCCGCGAATCCAGCACGCCCGTGGTCAAATTGGATGTCTCGATCCCCCTCGGATCGATGACCTCCTTCGTGCGCGATCTCGAATCATCACTCGCACAACACCATCCCGCTGTCCGCGCGATCCTGTTCGGCCATTTCGTCGACGGCAACATCCACGTCAACCTGCTCGACGTCGCCAAGGACGACGTGGACTCGCTCACCGACGGCGTCTTCAGCCTCGTCGCCGACCACGAGGGCAGCATCAGCGCCGAACACGGCATCGGCCGCGCGAAGAACTCCTGGGTCCATCTCGGCCGCACGCCCATCGACGTGCACACGATGAACAGAATCAAATTCGCACTCGACCCACGCCGCATCCTCAACCCTGGTGTGCTGTTTCCCCGTTGAGCTCCGTCCGGCGGCAGTTGTCGCGGCACTGCTCGATGCGCGGCGCCGAGGGTCGGAATCCGAACTTTCTCCGGCGGCGGCGCGAGTGTCGGCACAGGAAGGCTGATCGCCAGGAGCGCAGGACTGCGCTGTGGTAGTCGTACAGCGTGGATGGCAAGCCCTTCGGGCGGTACCGGCTCCTCGAACTACTCGGCGCCGGCGGGATGGGGCAGGTCTATCGGGCCTACGACACCGGGACCGATCGCGTGGTCGCGCTCAAGGTGTTGTCGCAGCAACTGGCGCAGGATCCGAAATATCGCGAGCGATTCCGGCGTGAGGCGCACGCCGCGGCCAGGTTGAGCGAACCGCACGTCATCCCGATCCACGATTTCGGTGAGATCGATGGATACCTGTACTTGGATATGCGATTGGTCGAGGGCCGGGATATCACCGCGCTGCTCGCCGCCGGGCCGATCGCGGTCGAGACCGCGGTGGCCTACATCCGGCAGATCGGCGCCGCCCTCGACGCGGCACATCGGGCCGGGCTCGTGCATCGCGACGTGAAGCCGTCGAACATCCTGGTCACCGCGGATGACTTCGCGTATCTCATCGATTTCGGGATCGCCGTGAGCAGTGGCGACGCCAGTTTGACCACCACGGGCGCGACCATCGGCAGCTTCGCCTACTTGGCGCCGGAACGGCTCTTGCGCGGCACCTGCGATGCCCGATCGGATGTGTACTCGCTGACCTGTGTCCTGCATCAATGCCTGACGGGTGCCCAGCCGTTCCCCGGCGCCAGCGTCGAGCAGCAGATCGCCGCGCATCTGCACACGCCGCCGCCGCGGCCCGCCGAATCGGGCAGGGTGCCGTCGGCCTTCGACGCCGTGATCGCGCGCGGGATGGCGAAGAACCCGGGCGACCGCTATCGCAGCGCGGGGGACCTCGCCGCGGCGGCCGTCGCCGCGCTCGGGGCGACACCCGCCGCCACCCCGAACCCGGCCAGGCTGGCCACCACCCAGCTCAATCCGGCTTCGCAACCGTCGAGCCGCAATCGCTCCGGGTTGCTGCTGGTCGTCGTGGTCGCGGCTGTCGCGGCGATCGCCTGGTGGGCGCTCAGTGCCGGGAAACAGGACGACTCGCCGCCTGCGCATCCGACCTCGGTCACCTGCGTGCGGACACCGCCGACAGCGGTCACCAGCCCGGCGCTTCCGACGGCACCTCCGCTCGGCTCGCCTGCCGACCCGTGCCCGCGCTGAACCCTCTGATCGACGGCACAGCAAATATCAGAACGCGGGCTTCGGCATTGGCTGAGGTCGCGGTATCCGCAGTGCGGAACTCGGCAAATCTACGCATTCAACAGTGACGGCGTCAAGATTCCGGCAATTTTTTGGCAATCTCCCATACCTGACGAATTTCGAGGCGTCCAGAGGGTTTCTGACGCAAAACGATAACAACTATCCGCAGCGGAACCTCTCCCCAGGTCTTCTACCTGCGGTTATGTCGAATGTGTTCCAAAAGGGACTTGTCTGCGCTAGTGAGCCGTGCGAATCATGATGCTTGCGTCATCCGATCTACCCGCATGGCAAATCTGTAGCTATCTGCTCCTGCAGGGAGCGCTCAGTGTTCCTCAACGACCTTGACCGTCCGCTGTCACGCGCTCCCCCAGTACTCGTTGGCCTGCCCCACACCTTCAGGTCCCGGGGTTGCTCACGCAGTACGGGTCAGCATGATCGAAAGGCATAGGCGAGACATGCAGTCAGCAAACGACCACACACCCGGCATGAAGACCCGATCCACCAAGGCAGGTGGCAGGCACCGGAAGAAGACCGCGAGCAACTGGCGAGGCCTGTACGCGGCCGCCGCGTTCGCCTCGGTCGCAACGGCCTCGGTCGGCGCGGCCGGTGCCGCGCAGGCTGATGTCGGCGGCGTCGCCCATACCGACACCGCGCCGACCGCGCCGACCCCCGGGGTCGGCGGGCTGCTCACCCAGTTCGGGACGTCTGTCACGGCGAATCTGGACCCCGCCGTCCGCGCGCAACTGGCGGCGACGGTGGATGGGGCCGAGTCGTTGGCACAGGGAACCCCGCTGGCCCACCCGATCGGCACCTTCGCCGACGTCGTGCACGGGCCGCAGGAGCAGGCGGCGCCTGCCGTGCCGCCCGTTCCGGAAGCATTCTCCGCGCCGACGGCGACGATGCCCGTTGTCAGTCCGGCCATGCCTGTTGTCCGTCAGGCCGTACGTCCGGCCGTGGTCGAGAACGAGACAGTCGCCGCCAACGGCGAGATCGGTCGTGCGCCGACGTTCGTCGAGGAGATCGCGGGCGCGGTCGGTCAGATCGCGTCCTCGGGATTGAATCTCACGCAGATCAGCACGTGGGCCGAACAGGTGCCTGCCGGGCCGCTGGAGCAGCCGGTGCAGGACCTGCTGAGCTTCGTCAAGAACGCCACCGAGATGGCGGGCGCCAAGCGCACCGATCCGGCGGCCAACGCGATCGACACGCTCGTTGCTCGCGCGCGCGAAGTCTTCGAATTCCCGACCAAGGGTGACGATCCGACCAAGGCCCTGCGCGAGATGCTCGCGCCCGCCGCCGGTGCCGATTGGTCGCCGGTGCTCGCACAGATCGCTCCGGCGCTGCGCGACGTCGCAGCCGGCGCCGACATCACCAAAGTCCTCACCGAGCGCCTGACGCCGCTGCTGCAGTCCGGACCGCTGGCCGACGCCATCCGTCCGGTCATCATGCAGTTCGCGCCCGCGCTACGGGAAGTGGCGCCGACACTGACCGCCGTCTCCGCGGGGACGCTGCCGATGACCGCGCTGATCGGCGCGTTCGAACAGGTGGTGCAGTCCGGGACGCTGGCGGCCTCGCTCGCACCCTTCACCGGCTTCCTGACGCCGCTGCTGAGTGCGATCGCTCCTGGCACGGCACTCGGCGCGGTATTCGCGCCGGTGCGCGACACCTTGCTGCAGTCGGTGCGTGCGCTGCTGCCGACCCACAACAGCTTCGTGGTGGTCGGCGTGGCAATCGTGCCCGTTGGGCTCATCATCGCGGGCTTGGTGATCGGCGCCATCGTGCTGTCGCCAGTTATCTTGGGCGCCTTGGTTGTCGGCGCGATCGTGCTTGCGCCCTTCGTCTTGGGTGCGTTGGCGATCGGTGCCGTCGTACTGGCGCCGTTCGTGCTCGGTGCGCTGGCGATCGGCGCCATCGTGCTCGCCCCCTTCGTGCTGGGAGCATTGGCGATCGGCGCAATTGTGCTCGCGCCCTTCGTACTCGGCGCATTGGGAATCGGTGCGGCCGTGCTGGGTGGCATCGCACTCGCGCTCGGGATCGGTGCACTCGTGCTCGGCGCAATCGTGCTCGCGCCCTTTGTGATCGGTGCGTTGGTGCTCGGCGCTATCGTGCTGGCCCCGCTCGTGCTCGGCGCACTGGCGATCGGTGCGGTGGTGCTGGGTGGCATCGCGCTCGCACTCGGGATCGGCGCGCTCGTGCTCGGCGCGATCTTCCTCGGGCCGATTCTGTTGGGTGCGGGCCTCATCGCACTGCTCGGCCTGGCGGCGTTGGCCGCGGTGGTCGCCGGTGTGGTGTTCATCGGGTTGCCGCTGCTGGTGGCCGCTTTCGTGCTCTTCCAGATCGCTGCTCCGTTCATCCTGACCGCCCTGCTCGTCGGCATCGCGGTGGTGGGCGTCGCCGCGATCGTCGCCGCGGCCGTCGCGCTCGTGATCGGAATTGCCCTGACCGCAGTCGCGTTCGTGCTGGCCACGGTCGCGGCGGCGATCATAAGCACGGTGCTTGCGCCGCTGGCGCCGATCCTGCTGCCGCTGCTGTTCGGCGGCGCCCTCGTCATCCTCGTCGGCGGGCTGTTGCTGACCGCCGCGGCGACGTTCGGCCTGCTCTTGCTCGGCGCGCTCGCGGTCGGCGCGCTCGCGGTGATCACCGGTGTGCTCTCGCTGTTCACGCCGTTCGGCCTGCTGGCACTGCCGATCCTGGCCGTCCTCGTCGTCGCCTTGGGCGTGGTCGCCGTCGCGCTCGGTGTGGTGGCGCTCGTGGCGCTCGGCGTGGTGGGAGTCGCCGGTTTGGCGATCCTGTCGGTGGTGACCGGTGCCACCTTCATCGTTCATCTGGCGCTGTCGCTGGTGGGGATTGCGGTCGCCATCGTCGCCGGTGTCGTGATGGGCTACATCCTCGGTGGCATCGCGAAGTTGCTCGCGATCGCCGGGATCGTCGTTGTCGTCCTCGGCTTGGGCCTCGGCACGGTCGCGGCGGCACTGGCGATCCTCGGCCTTCCGGTCATCGGTCCGTTGATTGCTCCGCTGCTGTTCCTCGGACTGGTCGCACTTCCGGTGGTCCTCGGGCTCGGCTTCATGTTCGCCGGGTTCGCGCTTGGCACGATCGCCACAGTGATCGGTGTTGTCGTCGGTCTCGGGATCGTGGTCGGCATGGCCGGACTGGTCTTGGCCGGCTCGGTGCTCCTGATGGTGCTCATGCCGTGGGCCATTCCGTTCATCCTGCTCGCGGACATCGTCTTCGCCGCGATCGTTGCGGTGACGCTGGCCGCGATCACCTTGGGCGCCACCGCGCTCACGCTGGGTGAAGGCGGTGCCTTCATGCTGGCGATGGCCGTGGTGGCGGTCGCCGCCGTCGGCCTGCTCTTCGCCAGTGGCTTCGTGCTGACGGCGGTCGCCTTCGTCGGCTTCGTGCTTGCCGCGATCGTCGCGATCATCTTCTGCCCGCCGCTGGCACTGCTGGCAGCACCGCTCATCTTCGGTGTGATCGGGGCGAGCCTGTTGGCCACGATCGCGACGACGGTGGTCACCGGCGTCGTGGTCGCCCTGGGTGTCGCGGCCGCGTTCCTCGGCCTCGGCTTCCTCTGGGCGGTGTCGATTCTCGCGTTCGCCGCGGCCTTGCTCTTCGTCTCGGTGCTGTTCCCGCCGCTGTGGGTGGTGACGATTCCGGTCGCGATCGCGATCGTCGCGGCCTTCTGGTTGGCTACCGCCCTCGGGATCGGTGCGGCACTGGTGCTGCTCGGGGCGATGGTCGCGGTCGGCATTGTGGTCGGCCTCGCGTTCGCCGCGGTCGCGGTGGTCGCAACGGCGATCGTCGCGGTGGCCGGTATGGCGATCGCCGGAGCGCTTTCGGTCGTGTACGCGGTGTTCCTGCCGGTCGCGGTGTTCGCGTTCCCGTTGGTGGCGATCGCGCTCGCCGCGGTGCTCGGCCTGGTGTCCCTGGTCGCGCTCGCGGGCGCAGGCCTGGTAACGGCCATCCTGGCCGCGGCCGTCGTCGGGGTGCCGGTGATCGCCGTTGGCATTGCGGTGGTTTCGCTGCTGGCCGCCGGTGGCATCTTCCTCGGTGGCGGTGCGTTCGCGCTGCCGTTGCTGCTGGTCTCGAAGCCGATGGGCGGCGGGTCCACGCGGACCTTGCGCGGCGGCAGGCGCAGTGTCAGCGGGGATCTCAGCACCTCGGAGCTCGTGGCCGGGCTGCAGGACGTGTTGAGTCCCAAGCCGGTTGCGGCCGAGGCAGTTGCGCCAGCGGCGGTTGCGCCCAAGGCCGAGCTGCCGACCGTCGGAGCAGGTGTGGCCGAAGGTCCGGTCCAAGCCTCGACCAACCGCCTGGTGGCGGTGTCGCTGTGATTTCTTGACCGCAGCCCGTGGTCGGCCCACCCGCTCGGGTGGGCCGACTGCGGGTCTCATCTCCGACTTCTTTTGCGACAGTGCGTTTTTCGACGCTGGAAAGGATTCGATCATGGTGCAGAGAATGACCGCGCTCTTTCCAGGGCAAGGGGCATATTTTCCGGGTGCGTTGACGGCTGCGCGGCAGCTGCCCGAGGCCGATCAGGTGCTCAGGGAGATCGACGCGGTCGCGCAGCGATCGACCGGCGAGACTGTCTCGGACCTGTTGTTCTCGCCGGATGCCCCAGCCATCGACGAACTCTTAGCGTCGAATCCGGACCTGCTGCAGTTGGCGATCTACAGCACCTCGGTGCTCGCCCATCGCGTGCTGCTCTCGCGCGGGCTGCGGCCGGATGTGTTGGTCGGCCACAGCTTCGGCGAAATCGCCGCGCTCGTCTGCGCGGGCGCGTTCTCCGTCGCCGACGGCGCGGAGATGATCTGTCACCGGTGCGCGGCGCTGCGCTCGGTGGGTGAGCTGGACGGATATCAGCTCGCGTTGGGTACCGATCTGCTCAGGTCAGAGCGGATTCTGCAGTTGATCGGCGACCCGGATGCCGTTGCGGCAGTGGAGAATCACGAGGGCCAGACGGTCATCGCAGGCCCGCGCGCGTCGCTCGACACCGCGCGCACCATCGCCGGTGCGCTCCGGATCGGTGCGGTGACACTGAAGTCGCCGTACCCGTTCCACAGTCCGATGCTGCGCGACGCGGCCTTCGATTTCGCCAGCCGGATACGGCATATCCCGCAGTACCGGATGGAGGTCGAGGTCTACTCGCCGATCCTGGGTCGCGCATATCGCAACAGCGACAACCTGGTCACCGCGCTGGCCGGTCATCTGACCCGCCGGGTGCATTTCGCCACCGCGGTGCGGGCAGTCCGCGACACCGGCGTCGGCACGTTCGTCGAGTGTGGTTCGCTCGATGCGTTGACCAAGATCACCCGACGGGTGCTCGGCGACGGACCGGACGTTGTCCCGTTGCTGTTGCCTGGTACATCGCTGATGGAAACGCTCGCGTCACTCGGCGAGGACCGAGCCCGGTCGTCGACCCAGTCCGAGCAGGTGCGGCTGGCACTGGCTCCCGGGCTGGGCAACGCCGAGTTCGAACGACTGTGGACCGCACGTGTCGACCGCATCGCGCGGCTCGTGATCAGTGAATTCTCGGCCACCGCTGACACCTCCGGGTCAGCTCGGGCCGAGCTGCCTGTCGAGCTACCAACTCCGGCAACCGATTTCGTGCTCGATCGGGCACCTGACCCGCCACCCGTCGAATCCGGTCGCTCCGCTCCGGCCGATAGCGCCGAGCAAGCGCGCGCAGTGCCTGCTCGCGACGAGCTCTTTCAGCAACTGGTCGGCATCTACGCGGAAGCACTGGAGTATCCGCCGGAGGTTTTCGACGAGCACGCCGACCTGGAGGCGGAGCTCGGCGTCGATTCGGTGAAGCAGACCGAGTTGCTGCGCAAGATCGGCGAGACCTATCAACTCGGGCCGCTGCCCGCGGATTTCAAGATCGGTGAGCACAACACGCTCGGGCGGATCGCCGACCTGATCAGTGCGGCATAGGCAGCGGACATGGCAGGCAAATTCGAAGGGAAGATCGCGCTGGTCACCGGCGGCGCGCGAAATGTGGGACGGGCCATCGCCTTACGGCTGGCCGCCGATGGCGCACTGGTCATCATCAACCACTTTCGCTCGCCCGCCGAGGCTCGGGCCACCAAGGCCGACATCGAAGCCGCGGGCGGATGGGCACACATCATCCGCGCCTCGGTCGCGGACGCGGCCCAGCGGGATCGGATGTTCGACGAGATCGCCACGGAATTCGGGGCGCTCGACATTCTGGTGAACAGCGCCGCCGACGGCCGCCTCGCCGGCTATGCCGACGTCGACGAGGCGATGATCGATCGGGCGATCGACACGAATCTCAAAGGCGGACTCGGGTGTGCGCGCAGAGCGCTGCCGCTGATGCAGCACCGGCCAGGTGCGAGCATCGTGAATGTCTCGACGCTCGGCGGCGGTCAGCTCGTGATGGCCAATTATCTGGCCTGCGGGCCTGCCAAGGCCGCGGTCGAGGCGATGACCCGCTATCTGGCCGTCGAGTTCGCCGAATTCGGTGTCCGAGTGAACACCGCCGCCGCCGGGATGTTGGAAAGCCCTGTGGTTGACCAGTTTCCGGACGCGGTGGCGATGCAGCGGGCGACCATCGCCGCAACACCGCTGCAGCGGCTCGGCACGCCGGACGAGCTCGCCGCTATCGTCTCCTTCCTGGCCTCGTCGGATGCGAGCTGGGTGACCGGGCAGGTCCTGCTGGCCGACGGTGGTTTGTCCACCGGCGCCGCGCTGCTGTCGCCGCCGCGAGACGCTGCCGCCCAACCGGTCGTCACCCAACCGGTCGGCGCGCAACCCGTCGTCTCGGAATCGGTCGTCGCGCAACCCGTCGCGACGACCCCGGCCGACGACGCGACGGACGGTGCGAACGCGGCAGACGACCTGAACCACGCAGACGACCTCGACCAGGCGGACGCCATTGTCGTTGTCGGCATGGGCATCACGGTGTCCGGCGCCAACAACCCGGACGAGTTCTGGCGCGAACTCGTCGACGGCGACGATCGTTTCACCCGTGTCCCGTCCGATCGATGGGACAACAGCGCCTTCTACGCATCGGATCGGACCGCCGAAGACAAGTCCTATTCCCAACATTCGGCGTTCATCACCGATTTCGTTCCGCATCCTGCCTTGGCGGCGGAGCTGGCCGCCGCAGGTGAGACGCCCGGCGATATCGAATCCACCACGCTGTGGTTGCGCAACTCGGTCCTGCAGGCAATGGATTCGGTGGTCCGGCGGCCGTCGGACAAGTTCGGCTTCCTGGTCGGGTACACCGCGGACGGCAATCAGCACGCCGAGGAGGCCGTCGTCGTCGCAGGCTTCCTCCAGCGTGCACGAAAAGCACTGCGACGGATGGGGATCGATGATCCGGACGGCAAGCTTGCGGCCATCCGGGCGCGGTTGCGCCAGCGGTATCCCCGCAGTGTCATCGATCAGAATCGGGTGTTCCCGCATCAGGTCGGCGCCGGTGCGATGGCGGGCCTGCTGCCCGACGACACCGAGATGATGATGGTGGACACCGCGTGCTCGTCCTCGCTGTACGCCGTGGATCTCGGCATCAAGGGCTTGCTGGAGGGGCGCTACGACATCGCGGTGTGCGGCGGCGCGTTCGCGGTCGGCCCGCGCGGGTCGGTGCTCTTCGCGAAGCTGAACGGCCTGTCGGAGCGCGGCGCGGTGCGCAGCTTCGACGAGACCAGCGACGGCGTCCTGTTTTCCGACGGCGCGGCGACGGTGGTGCTCAAGTCCCTGCGCCGGGCGCGCGCCGACGGCGACCGAATCCTCGGCGTCGTCAAGTCTTTCGGCGCCGCCTCCGACGGCAAGGGCAAGGCGATCTACGCGCCCGCTGCCGCGGGCCAGGAGCTCGCCGTCCGGCGTGCACAGGCGCAGCCGCAGATGGCAGGGGTGATCCCGGACTGGATCGTCGCCCACGCCACGGGCACGCCTGCCGGGGACGCCGCAGAGTTCGCCACACTGCGGGCCACCATGGCGGGTCCCGAGCCGGTGCGGGTGACGTCGAACAAGTCGGTCATCGGTCATACCGGATGGGCGGCGGGGACCACGTCGCTGGTGCAGGTGTTGCTCGGGTTCTCGAACGAGCTGATTCCACCGCAGCACCGGTTCGTCCAGACGCCAGCGGAATTCATGATCGATGCGAGCAATCTGGAGATTCCGAAGACCGCGCTGCGCTGGCCCGCTGGTGGCCAGCAGCCGCGCACCGCGGCCGTGTCCGGCTTCGGCTTCGGCGGCACCAACGCGCATCTGGTGCTCGAGGAACCGCCGGTGTCCGACCAGCGGGTCGGCGGAAGTGGCACCGCGGGAGCTGTCGGTGCGGCGCGCACGCTGCCAACACCGGGACGGCTCGCCGTGGTGGCTGTCGCGTCCAGCTTGCCCGGTGCGACCGACCCGGACGAGTGGTCGGCCGCGGCGCATCCCGCGACCACCTTCGGCGACCAGTACCCGCTGCCGACCATCGAGGAGGTCAAGCTGCCGCCTGCGCTGATGCGCGCGATCGATCGCTGCCAACTGATGATCCTCGCCTGCGCCCGCGCCATCCACGCTGACCTCGGCGCATTCTGGACCGAGCAGCAAGCCGAAACCGGCGTGATACTCGGCCATTTCGGGGAAACTCGCAATGCCGTCCTCTATGCGACGCGCTGCTACCTCGACGATGCCGCGACCGCATTGCGCGCCGATCCCGGCTTGGCCTGCGAATCATGGCTCGACCAGGTGCTCGACGATGTCGCGGCGGATATCCGGGCGCTCGTGCCACCGGCGACCGAGAACACTTTTCCCGGCATGATGCCGAACGTCATTCCCGCACGGGTGGCGAACTACTTCGGGCTCAACGGCTTGAACATGACCGTCGACACCGGCTTCACCGCCGCGATGAGCGCGATCGATGTGGCATCGCGGTATCTGCGCACCGGCGAGCTGCGCATGGCTTTGGTCGGCGGGATCAACGGCAACACCACCGACGAACAGCGGACTCTGCTCGATGGGCTGCTGCCCGCCGGGGCCTGCCTCGCGGAAGGTGCCTTCCTGCTCGCGCTGACCACCGAGGAGACCGCGGCCGCGGCCGGGCTGCCGGTCATCGGCTTCCTGGAACCGGTCGCCGCTGCGGTCGGCGCCGACGTCGAATGCGGTGCGCGCAATGACTCGGGGCGACCGAACTTCCTCGGTGGTGAGGGTGCCTTCGGCATCATCTCGGCCCTGCGTACCGTCGCGGCCGACGGCGCGGTGGTCGTGCGGTGCCGCGGCGAGGAAGGCGCGCCGGACGCCGCGATCCGCGTAAGCGGTCCGGAGGCCGGCGTCGATCGGCGCTCCGGAGCCATCGGCGCTGCGGTCGCGCCGGGCATTGTCGTTCCGCGTCCTGTCGAAAGTTCCACGCTTGCTGCGGATTTCCTCGACCCGGCGCAGTTCCGGGACGAGAACGGCGCCCTCGCCCCCACGGTCGTCGACAGCCACGGTTGGGGCCTGGTGCCTGACGCCGGGGTTGCGGTACACCCGTCGACCCGCTTCCTGCCTGACGAGCCAACGCTGCTACTCGTCGAGGATCCGCAGCTGCTGCACAGCACCGCAATACCGGCGCAGACCACCGTGCTGTCACTGCGACCCGGTGCGGGTGTCCGGCACGTGCCGGAGTTGACGCAGGCGGCGGTTGCCGATCTGCTGGCGGAGTGCGGTAGGCCTCGGCACCTGCGGCTGGTCGCCGACCTGCCGGATGCAGTGGGTACCGATCGCACGAATACGCTTCGCGCGCTGCACGATCTGTGGTTCCTGGTGGCGCAGCAGCTCTCGGACGTACTGGCCGAACCCGATGCGTCCACCGTGGTGCTGCTGACTCGCGCGCTCGCGGAAACCACGCCGGCCCCCTACGTCGGCCTGTTCACCGGAGCGGTCAAGGTCGCCGCGCTCGAACGGCCGCTCGGCACCACGTTCGCCGTGGTGACCGACGGCGACTTCGGACAGGGCTGCGCGGTGGTCGAGGCGGAGTCGATGCTCGATCGTTCGATGCCGATCGCCTACTACGCCGACGGCGTCCGCTACCGCAGCGCGCTGACCGTGCTCGACGACGTGTTGGACGAAACCCCACGGCTGGAACGGAATTCGGTGGTGGTCGCCGTCGGCGGCGGCCGAGGCATCACGGCCGAGCTGCTTGTTGCCGTTGCCGAGAATTTCGGCGGCCGGATCCAGGTGCTCGGCACCAGCGCACTCGATTCGATTCCAGCGCAGTATCTCCGGCTCAGCGACGCCGAATTCGCCGCGACGAAACGGGAATACATGCGACGGCGGCGCACCGAGGACCCCGCGGCGACCGCACGCGAGCTGAACGCCGAGTTCGAGCGAATGGCCAACGTGCGCAAGACGATCCACAATCTTCAGCGCATCAGGGAAGCGGGCGCCGCCACCGTCGAGTATCTCGTCTGCGACGTCAGGGATCGTGCCGCGGTCGAGCGCACGATGGCGCACATCCACGCGTCGATGGGCCGGATCGACCTGCTGATCAACGCGGCAGGCTTGAATCGGTCGGCGCCGATCTCGGCCAAGGATTTCGGCGAGTTCCGCAGCATTCGCGATATCAAACTGCTCGGCTACACCAACCTCGTCACGGCGCTTGCGACCCGCCCACCGCGCATGTGGTGCAACTTCGGGTCGCTGCTCGGGGCCACCGGCCAGATCGGCGAGGTGGACTACGCGTCGGCCAATGATTTCCTCGGCACCGCGGCGCTGGCGGCGAGCGCGGGCCGGGACGAGTTCACCATCGGGTGGACGCTCTGGAACGAAGTCGGGCTCGCCGCAAACGAATTGACGAAGGCCTACTTCGACCGGACCGGTCAGTACTCGAACATGTCGACAGACGAGGGTGCGCACCATTTCATCCGTCAGTTGCAGGCGGTCCAGCGCAGTCCCTATGTGGCGCACCTGGGTACCGCGGAATACGGTGCGGTCGACGCGCTGTTGCCCGGCTTCCTCGGGCCGACACCGCGCCCGTTCTACCTCGATCGCCAGACCGCGGGCGGTGTCATGGACGGGCGTTCGTGGGCCGTATACGAGCGCACCTTCGATCTGGGCCGAGACGATTATCTGGCCGATCATCGGGTCAACGGTGTGCCGACGCTGCCAGGCGCGTTCGTCGCGGAGCTGGCGCTGGAGGCGGCGCGTGCACTGGTGCCGACGATGCAGGTGTATGCCTTGGAGGACTTGGTATTTCATCGCTTCCTCAAGGTGTACGCGGCCGATCGGCCTGTCCTGACGCGGATCAGGGCCGAGGTGCTCGACGAGTGCGCCGACCTCGGCCAGGTGTCGGTCGGCATCGAGGTGACCTCCGATGTCGTCGCGCCCAACGGCGCCATGCTGGTGCAGGACCGGGTGCACTTCAGCACCACCGTTCTGATGGCGGCCGCGCTACCCGCGGCACCGCGCTGGACGCCCTGGTATGCGGCGGCGGAGCGTCCCGTGGTCGACCCCTATCACCTGAGTGGCTCCCCGGTCCTGCTGACCGGAGTCTTCGAATCGACCTCCGACACCAGGCTGCATCCGCTCGGCAAGCGTGCCACCTACTGTCTGCAGCTCGCCCCTGGCGACCCGACCTTCTCGCACTTCCGCGTTCCGGTCGTGCTGCTCGACGGCCTGCTGCGGACCGGGGTGTTGTCCGCGGGCGACGACCGGGGGCTGCCGGTCGCGGCGCCGCTGCGGATCGATCGGCTTGATCTCTATGAGCACACCAACGACGCGCTCGTCGCCGGCTCAGGGCCGGTCGAGCTGTATGCCGTGGTTCCTGGGCGCGACGCGGCGGAGAATCTGTTCGTCGCCACCCGGCCAAACGGTCAAATCATATTGGCGCTCAAAGGCATTCACTGGATCGTCACCGACTATCTGAAAGAGGTCGATTGATATGGTCGCCATCGACACCGCTACCTCGCTCCGACTGCCGCCTGGCCCGCTCGGGGCCCGCCGGATTCCGCAGAACGTGACAGCGCTGCGCACCAACGCCCCCGGCTTGTTCGAATCGCTGTGCCGGACCTACGGTCACACGGTCCGCTTGCCGCTCGGGTTGATGACGGCCACGCTGGTGTGCCACCCGGACGGCATCAAGCATGTGCTGCAGGACAACAACGCCAACTACATCCGCGGCATCGGCTACGAACGATTCAAGATCTTCATGGGCAACGGACTGCTGACTGCCGACGGGGAGCCGTGGCGGCAGCGGCGCAGGGCGATGAATCCGATGCTCCATCGGATGGCGATCGACACGATGGTCGACCTGATGGTGTCCACCACCGCGCGCGTGCTCGAGGACTGGGAGCGGCGCGGGCCGGACGGATACCGCGGTGACGTGATTCCGGAGATGATGCGAATCACCATGGGCGCGTTGGGCTTGATCATGTTCGACACGGATCTGGACGGCGACCGGGAGCGGATCGGGGTGGCCATGGACACGGCCGTCAAGGCGATGGTGTTCCGCGGCACCCTGCCGGAGCTGCTGCCCCCGTGGCTGCCGTTCCCGTCCAACCTGCGCACCACCCGCGCCAGGGATGCCATGCACGACGTGATCGAGCGGATCATCGAAGCGCATCAGACCGGAGCCCACGCCGAACGGCCGGATCTGGTCAACCTGTTGTTGGCGAGCACCGAGGGCGAGGGCGGCGCGCCGCTGTCGCACGAGGAGGTGCGTGACGAGCTGATGACCATCTTCATGGCCGGTCACGAGACCACCGGAATGGGACTGGCGTGGGCGCTGTACGAGCTGGCTCGCGCGCCCGAGATCCAGCAACGACTCTTCGAGGAAACCCAGCGCGTGTTCGGCGGCCGGACCCCGGTGACCGCGGATCTCGCCGAGCTGACCTACACGAAGATGGTGGTCGACGAGTCGCTGCGGCTCAACCCGCCCATCTGGGTCTACCCCCGTGCGGCGCTGGCCGACGACGAGATCTCCGGGTGGCACGTCCCGGCGGGCGACTGCGTTTTCGTGAGTCCGTATGTGACGCATCGGCATCCGGATTTCTGGCAGGCGCCCGAGCGCTTCGATCCTGAGCGATTCACCGAGGCCGCCAAGAAGAACCGGCCGAAGTACACCTTCTTCCCCTTCGGCGGCGGTCAGCGCAAATGCGTCGGGGAATCGATGGCCTTGACCCAGCTGCACCTCACGCTGGCAATGCTGGTGTCTCGCTTCACGATCCACCCCGCCGCAGGCGGCGACGTGCACTTGTCGACGGCGGTGTCGCTGCGCCCGGTCGGCGGCATCCCGCTGCGCCTCATACCGAGGAATCCATGACACGCGGACGATCGAACGGCTCGATCGCGCCGACGCACGACCGCGAACCCGCCGACATCGATGTGCCCGCCGATCGTTCGGTACTCCCCGTGCGCCGATTCGTCTGGCACCCAAGGGAAATCGCCGCGGCGCCACCCGAGCCGAGCGCGCAGCTGCGCGGCCGTCGGATCGTGGTGCTCGGCGGGAGCGACGCATCGGCCGAGCGAGTCATGGCTGCCTTGACCGGCGCCGGTGCGGCACCGTCGCGGCTGGCACCGCCGCACGAGGGCGCCGACGTTGCCGAGTTCTCCCGGACGGTCGGGCGCATCGACGGCATCATCGATCTGAATTACGAACGGCCCTTCGATCTTTCGCCGACCGGTGACTGGAATGCCCAGCTGCTGCAGACGATCGAGCTGTTGCAGCACACCTACGACGACTGGCGCACCGAATCGGATGCGCAGCGCCTGTTCTATGTCGCCGTGACCAGGATGGACGGGCGGCACGGCTATGCGGACGGCAGCATCGCCCAACCACTCGGCGGGTTGTGGGCGGGTTTGGCGAAGGGGCTGCCACGGGAATTCGACAACGTGAACGTCCGGGTGCTTGACTTTCCGGCCGACGGCGCGCGGATCGCACCACTCGACGACGAGATGGCAGGCCTGATCTGCCGCGAACTGTATCGGTGGGGCTACTTCGAGATCGGCCACCACGCAGGCAGGCGCTACACCCTGGCGGCCGATCAGGTGGACGTGCCAGGTCCGGTGGTCGATCTCGGCCCCGGCGATGTGGTCGTGATGTCCGGCGGCGGCCGAGGCATCGGTTTCGCACTGGCGCGTCGCCTGGCGCAGCAGCACCGCTGCCGGGTGATCATCAGCGGCAGAAGTCCCATGCCGGATCCGGACGACCCGATTGTGCTGTTGTCGGACAACGACTTCCGCCAGCATCGCGATCGCATGCTGATCGAGGCGGCCCGGCTGCGCACGCTCGGCCGGACCCGCGCAGTGCTGGCACGCGCCGAATGGAACCGGCAGCTCGCGGCCAGGTTGGCTGCCGCACGGGCCGAAGGGCTCGACATCAGCTATCACCGATGCGATGTCACCGACCCGGAGCAGGTGCGCGCGTTGCTCGCGGCGGCCGGGCCTGGACTGGCCGGTGTGGTGCACAACGCAGGCGTGGACGCACCGGTCCGGCTGCCGTCCAAGTCACCGGAGGTGATCAGCGGGACGGTCGGCGCGAAGGTCACCGGGTTAATGAATATCCTTGCCGCGCTGGCGGATTACCCGGCAATTCGGTTCGTCAGCACGGCCGGATCGCTCGCCGGGCGCTGGGGCGGGATGGTCGGCCAGCTCGAATACGGCGCGGCCAACGACGCGCTGAGCCGGATCGGGTTGTGGGCGGCCAGCGCGGCCGACCAGCCGGGTCGCCCCGTCCGGGTTCCGGTGGCCACGATGTGCTGGCCGACGTGGGAACGCCTCGGCATCATCACCAATTACGAAGCGACCCTGGCCTACATGTCGGCGATGCGGGTCGACGAAGGGTTGCAGCATTGGGAAAGCGAGGTCCTGGCGGGCAGCACGGGCGAACTCACCTTTGTCGGCGAGTTCGGTAAGGCCATGCTGCCGACACTACTGCGCGGATATCCGCCTGCGACCGACCTGGCCGGGATCGAGCGCCTCGCCAACCGCCTGCTCTTCCTCGGCAATCCGATCCGGTTCGTCAGCGGAGCACTGTTGGAGACCGAGGTCGAATTCACCGCGGACCAGCTGCTCGCCTGTGGCGACTTCCGCGTGGATGCCAGCCCCGCCGTTCCGCTCAGCGTGCTACTCGAATTCCTGCGCTCACTGGGCGATTGGGTGCAGCCGGACGGCGAAGAGCAGCCGCTGTCGGCTATCCGGGACGTCAGCATCGATCTCACCGCCACCCGCGCGCACAGCAACGGCGCCCGGTTCCAGGCAAGCGCGCAGGGCCGGTGGGCCGCCGACCGCACCTGGGAAGTCCGCGTCGAGATCCGCCGTGACACGGACCTGGTCGCGACGGCGACCCTGCGCTACGGAGACGGACCCGAAATATCCTCCGCGCCGCTGGCTCTCGTGACCGACGGACGTGTAGAACCGGGCCGCGCGGTGCGCAGGCTCGGCTGGCACGGCCAGGTCTTCCGTCTCGGCCGGTGGACACCGGGCGCCCGGTCTGTCGAGGTGGACGCCGACCGGATGCGTGATCTGGTGCTCGGCGTGCCGTCGCCGCTGCCCGAACTGCCGCTGAACCAACTGGAAACGATGCTGCGCGAGGCATATTCGCGCCGGATCGGCGATTCGGCGCGCTTGCTCACGATCGACTCGATCGATATTCCCGGCCCACTGGTCGGCTCCGCAGGCCAGGTCACGGCCTACGGCGACACCTCGACCGCGTACACCCCGGAGGGAAGGGTCCGGCTGGTCGCCCATGGAATTCGCTACGGAAAGGACGATTAGACCGTGGAAACACTACTCGAGCCGACGGTGGCCAACACCGCGTGCGAGGACCGCTCCGATCGCTACTGCGTCATCGGCGCGGGCGCCGCAGGCCTGACCGCGGCGAAGAACCTGCTGGAGTACGGCATTGCGGTCGATGTGATCGAACGGGCGTCAGATGTCGGCGGCACCTGGAATCCGGGCTGCCCGACCAGCGCCGCGTACCCGTCGATTCACCTGATCACCTCGAAGCCGTTCATCCGGTACACGGACTTCCCGATCCCGGACGACTACCCGACCTACCTCGGCCAGCGTCACATCATGTCCTACCTGCGTTCCTACGCAGCACATTTCGGCGTGCGCGAGCACATCGAGTTCGACAGCTCGGTCGAATCGGCGGACCGGGTCGACGGCGGGCCGGACTGGATCGTTCGGGTCCGCACCGCCGACGGCGTCTCGGAACGCAGGTACGGCGGCCTGGTCATCGCGAACGGGCACAACTGGTCGCCACGCCGACCGGAAATACCGGGCGTCTTCCACGGACTGACGATGCATTCGGCGGACTACAAGGGCCAGGATGTGTTGCGCGGCAAGCGGGTACTCGTCGTCGGCGCGGGCACCTCCGGATGCGATATCGCGGTGGAGAGCAGCCAGAGCGCCGCGCAGACCTTCCTGAGCGTCCGGCGCGGCAACTACATCTGGCCGAAGTACATGTTCGGCATCCCGACCGATGCCTACTACGAACTCATCCTGAAGTTTCGCATGCCGCGGCCGCTCGTCCGCGCCATGGGCAAACCGCTGCTGCGGTTGAACAGCCCGGGCAATCCACTTCGCTTCGGCCTGCCCCGACCCGAACACAAGCTGCTGGAAGAGCATTTCGTGATGAACTCCACGCTGCTCTACCACCTCGGCCACGGCGAGATCGGCGTCAAGCCGGACATCGTCGAATTATGTGGTGACCGTGTGCGTTTCGCGGACGGCTCAACCGAGCAGGTCGATGTCATCGTGTACGCCACCGGCTACCGTCAGGCCGAGTTCCCTTTCATCGACCGCAAGCACCTGAACTGGTCCGACGGCCCGATCCCGGAACTGCACCTGCACGCCTTCCACCCGGAGTACGACAACCTCTTCGTCATCGGCTATGTCCAAATCTCCACCGGCACTTGGCCGATCATGGACTATCAGTCGCAGATCATGGGCAGGTACCTGTATCTGCTGAAGACCGATCCACGGCGGGCCGCGCGGTTCCGCGCCGCGAAAGCGAATCCGGTGCACGGGCCGGAGTTGAACGGAGGCATCGACTTCTACCGGTCCGAACGCCACTGGTTACAGGTCGAGCACGTGTCGTACCGGAAGCGGTTGCGCAAGTTGGCAAAGCAACTCGCGGTCACTCCGGTCGGGTCCACACCGCGATAGCCAGGGTTCACTTGGTCAGTTGCTGGACCCGCCGTTCATGAGGATTTCCTCGCCGGTGATGAAGAACGACTGGTCCCCTGCGAGGAATTCGGCGATATCGGCGACGTCGCCAGGGGTGGCGAGGCGGCCGAGCGGTACCGAGTCCAGCAGCGCCTTCTGGTAGGGATCGGTGTCGTTGACATCGGTGAAGATGCCCGCGCCCGCAATAGGCCCTGGGACCAAGGAGTTCACGGTGACCTTGCGGTGGCCGATCTCTTGCGCCAGCACCCGAACCAGGTACTTGGGTGCGGTTTTGCTGGTGCCGTACAGCCCGAGTCCCGGGTGCGGTCTGGCGGTGGAGCTGGAGGAGATGTTGATGATGCGGCCGCCGTCGGCGATGTGACGGGCCGCGGCCCGCATCACGAAGAACGGTCCCTTGGTGTTGATGCGGAACAGCAGGTCGAAGTCCTCCTCGGTGATCTCGGTGACCGGGATGTCGACCTTCTCGATGCCTGCGTTGGCCACCACGATGTCGACCTTCCCGAACGTCTCGATGGCGGTGGTGAACAGCTGGTCGATCTGGTCGACGTCGGAGACATCGGCTTTGACCGTGATGGCTTTGCCGCCTGCCGCGCTGGCGATGGCCTGCACCTCGGCCGCGGCGGCGGCGTCACGGGCGTAGTTGATGACGAGATCGGCGCCGCGCTCGGCGTAGCGCAGGGCGATCGCGCGGCCGATGCCGCGGGAGGAGCCGGTGACGAGAGCGACTTTTCCGTGCAGAGACATATCGGATTCCTTGCTGTGGAAGAGATTTGGCCAGGGCGGGGACAGGAACACCTGGCCCCGCCGGACCACAGGATGGGCAGAGATCAGCGTTCACTGTCGAGTTCGGTCATCAACGGAGCCGCGTAGCGGTCGCCCGCGGCGGCGCCGACGGGAACGGCCTGCTCGATGGTGGCCAGGTCCTGCGGGCTGAGCGTCAGGTCGGCCGCGCCGAGCGCTTCGGCCAGGCGGCCGCGACGGCGGGCGCCGACCAGCGGCACGATATCGACGCCCTGAGCGGCGACCCAGGCGATGGCGACCTGCGCGACGCTGCGATCCATGGTCTGCGCGACGGTGCGCAGCGCGTCGACCAGCGCCAGGTTGTGCGCCAGGTTCGGGCCTTGGAATCGCGGACTGATTCCGCGGAAGTCGTGGCCGTTCAAGGTGCGGTCCCCGGTCCAGTGCCCGGAAAGCAGACCACGGGACAGCACGCCGTATGCGGTGATCCCGATCCCCAATTCCCTTGCGACCGGCAGGATCTCGGCTTCGATGCCGCGGGAGAGCAGGGAGTACTCGATCTGCAGGTCGGAGATCGGGTGCACGGCCGCCGCACGGCGCAGCGTGTCGGCGCCGACCTCGGACAGACCGATGTGACGGACGTGACCGGCCTGCACGAGTTCGGCGATGGCGCCGATGGTGTCCTCGATCGGCACGGCCGGATCCAGGCGGGCCGGGCGGTAGATGTCGATGTGGTCGGTGCCGAGCCTGCGCAGGCTGTAGGCGACGAAGTTCTTCACCGCCTGTGGACGGCCGTCGTAACCGCTCCAGCCGCCGTCCGGATCGCGAAGGGCGCCGAATTTCACGCTGATCACCGCGTTGTCCCGATCGCGGCCGCGCAAGGCCTGCCGCACCAGGAGTTCGTTGTGGCCCATCCCGTAGAAGTCGCCGGTGTCGAGCAGGGTGATCCCCGCGTCGAGGGCGGCGTGGACGGTGGCGATGGATTCGACGTCGTCGGCGGGGCCGTACAGGTCCGACATGCCCATCATGCCGAGGCCGAGTGCCGACACGGTCGGCCCGGTGCGGCCAAGGATGCGGTGGCTCACGGGTGTGGTCGGTGCGCTGTTGGTCGTGGTCATCGAAATACTCCGTTTCCGTGTCCGATACCAGCGGTTATCACTGATAACGACATCAAGGTAGCACTGGTTCGATATCAGCGCTAGCCCCATTCTGTTATCGTCGATACATGCCTGCTGTGACAGCCTCCACCCGGGAACGCATCCTCAATGCCGCCGCCGACCTGCTGGCCACCGGCGGTACCGAGGCGGTGTCCACCCGTGCGGTCGCCGCCGCCGCCAACGTCCAGGCGCCAACCCTCTACCGCCTGTTCGGCGACAAACAGGGACTCCTCGACGCGGTGACGGCGCACGGCTTCGCCAGCTACCTCGCCGCCAAGAAGACGCTCGCCCCCACCGGCGACGCGATCGCGGATCTGGCCAGAGGGTGGGACAGCCACGTCGAGTTCGGCCTGACCCATCCGGCGTTCTACGTCCTGATGTACGGCGTGCCCCAACCCGAACGGCGCCCCGCCGCCGCCGAGGAGGCGCACCAACTGCTGATGGGCCTGCTCGAGCAGGCGGCCGCCGCCGGACGACTTCGGACGCCCGCCGATGCCGCGGCCCGCCTGATCCTCGCCACCAACACCGGCGTCACCCTCAGCCTCATCGCCACCCCCTCGGCCGACCGCGACCCCGAATTGTCCGCTCGCACACGCGATATCGTCCTTGCCGCGATCAGCACAGGACCCGAACCCACCGACACCACCGCGGCCACACTGGCCAGCCGGGCCCTCGCACTCGACGCCACCCTCGACGATAACGCCCACCCACTGAGCACCACCGAGACAGCGCTTTTGCACGAATGGCTACAGCGGATCGCCGCACACTCGTAGCGCTCAGCTACCAGCCAGGGTTGCCCGCGAATCGCCTCAGCAGCGCAAGCTCAAGCGCCGAAGAAGGCCAGGCGGCCGATCAGCTCACCACGGCTGCTGACGCCGGTCTTGGCGAAGATGGCTTTGAGGTGGTCCTGGACCGTGTACGCCGACAAATAGAGCTGGCGGGCGATCGTCGCGGTCCCCTGGCCCCGCAATACTCGCGCCAAAACGTCGCGTTCGCGGGGCGTCAGTCCGTAAGCGGCAGCCAGCAGAGGCACCATGTCCTTCGGATGCGGGCGATCCAAGGTGACCACGACATTGTTGGTCGCTCCGGACAGCAGACCCGCGCGCACCGTGGTCCACCCGCCGTCGGCATTGGGGATTCGCGCGGTCGCCGGAACGGAATTGCGCGCCCGCGCCGCTGCCACCACCGCCAGGATCGAGGCGGGCAATGAGCCCCTGCCGAGGTCGGCCAGGCCGTGCAGGCACTCCTCGGCTACCGCGGTGGTCTGCACGACCGTGTTGGCGTGGTCGACGATCAGCACCCCGGATCGATCGGTATCCGAGTCCGTCAGGCGGGCCACTCCGACGAGGAGTCCCCGGCGGATACCTCGAGCAAGCACACCCGTCAGGCCTGCGACGAATGCGGCCTCGTCGTCGCTGAATCCGGTCGCACCGCCCGCGCGATAGATTCCGATCGCGCCCCACACCCCGCTGGCATCGCGGAACACGGATCGCAGTTCGTGCCTGAAATCGAAGAGTGGGCACAGGAACTCGCGATATCGGTAGCTGCGGGACGGGTCGCCGGACGTGCTCGCGTGCAGTATCCCGATCGGCACCGATCGCCGGGTCAGCTCGGCAAACCGGTTGACGTCGGCGATCGCGGGATCGTATTCCAGCCGGGCGAACTCGGCATCGTGCATGTCGACATCGGGACGTTTGACCGTGGCCGTCACCAGCCCACTCGCCGGATCCGTCGTTCCGGCACACACGGATTCGTAGGGCACCGCCTCGGCCAGGTGCTCACACACCGCACCGAGGAACTCCGTTGCGCTCAACCCCGCCTCGGCCAGGACGTCGAGGCGCGAACGGACTCGATCACCTCGGCTCGATCGCACCTCGCCATCGTCCCGCAGCCGGGTGCGCAGGCACAGCCCCAGTTTCTGGGATAGACCGCCGCCGCAGGTCACTGCGACGGTGAAGCGGTGAAGACCGAGTCGAATGCCTACGAATTCGACGACCTCGTCGATACCACCGACATGATCGTCGTGCACACCGCCCTGTTGCGCGAGCTCCACCAGGCTCCGGCGCTGGTCGAAGGTGCCGAGGGAAAGCAGCGAATGCGGGTGGCACGCCACCTCTTCCTGGTCCTCGCGCTGCTGCACCATCACCACGAGGGTGAGGATCGGCGATTGTGGCCCGCGCTGGCACCCCGCATACCCGCTGCTGCCACCCACTACTTGGACGACGTCATCGCCCAGCACGACCGGATCGCCGTCCTCGTCGACCGGGTCGAGCGTGCGCTGACCGCGTGGGCCGAGGACGCCGCTCGAACAACAGGTCCGGCGCTGCGAAATGCCTTGGCAGATCTCCACGCGGGGCTGGCCGAGCATCTGCACACCGAGGAGGAGCACCTGCTGCCCCTGGCCGCTGTGCATCTGACTTCCGACGAATGGCACGCGGTCGGCGCGGCCGCGGTCTCGGCGCTGCCGAAACACCGACTGCCCCTGATCTTCGGCCTGCTCACGTACGACGCCGACCCAGCAGCCGTGCGGATCATGCTCGCGGCGATACCCGTCGTGCCACGCATCGTGCTCCGCGCCACCGCGAGAACGAGTTACGCACGCTACGCCCGCAGACTCTATGGGCGAGCGTTGTTCCCGGGAGATCAAACCTGAACAACGCACGGGGCGAACGGATTTCGTTGGTCGAATGAAGGGTCGATGAACTCCCACTTGAACAACTGGCGTGGGAACCGGACCTCTTGCAATGGTCTAGACCATGAGATCACCGCAAGGGAAATTTCTGAGCCACCTCGCGATCGCACTGGTCACGGCGCTGCCGGTGACCGCGGGTCTGGCGACCACCGCACCTGCCCATGCCGACACCACGGTGAACAAAGTGGTGGTCATCGGACTGGATGGGGTGATGTACAAGAAGATTCAGGAAGCCAAGGCCCCGAATCTATTGAAACTCGCTGCCGAGGGCACCCTCGGGCGAACGTCCATCGCACCGCACATCACCATTTCCGGACCGTCGTGGTCGACGGTGCTGACCGGCGTGTGGGACACCAAGCACGGCATCAAGGACAACAACGTCACCACCGCGCCGTTCGCGAAGTATCCGACGGTGTTCACCCGGCTGGAGAAGGCCAAGCCTGCCCTGCGGACCGAGTCGATCGCCACGTGGCCGACCATCGGCATCATCGCGGGGGCCGGTGACCCGCACGCGGATGTGAACGTCCGCAGCCCACAGCAGCCCAACGACCCGACGGAAGCGAAGATCGACGCCGTCACCGCCGACTCGAGTGCGGCCACCATCGCGAAAGCAGGACCCGACTTCCTGTTCACCCACCTCGACCAGGTCGACGCGGCAGGCCACAACCACGGCGGCGCCTCAGCGGCATACCTCGCCGCCGTCCGGAGCGTCGACACCCAGGTCGGCAAGATCGTCGCCGCCGTCGACGCACGCGCCAAAGCACAGCCCAAGGAACGGTGGCACATCCTGGTCACCGCTGATCACGGGCACCGCCCGCTCGGCGGCCACGGCGGCCAATCCGCCGACGAGACAGCCAATTTCCTGATCGCCCGCGGACCCGCGTTCAAGGCCGGAGCCACCAACTCCAGCAACTCGCTCGTCGATATCACCCCGACCGCACTCGATCTGCTCGGCGTGCCGCTGAGCCCCGAATTCGACGGCAAGTCCGTCGCCAAGACCGGCTCGGTGAGCTGACCAAGGATCGCGCGCCCGGTCGCCTTCCCGGCGACCGGGTACGCGGACGAGGACGCCGATGGCCGGCGCATGGCGACCTTTTCGCGATATCACGTGGCAGCTGGTGTGGTTGTGACCGGTGCGGTGCTGCAATACGTTTCGGTGCATGCAGCTGACTTACCGGGACGGTGCAGGGTTTTCGTTGTACGCCGAGGTCGTCGGGAGCGGGGACGAGCGCCCGCTGGTGCTGCTGCATGCCGGCGGGCCCGACCATCACAGTCTGCTGCCGCTGGCGGACCGGCTCAGCGATCGGTACACCGTCATCCTGCCCGACGTTCGCGGCTACGGCCGGTCCGTCTGCCGGGATCCGCAGCGCCACACCTGGCGCCGATATGCCGAGGACGTCAAGGATTTGGCCGATCACCTCGGCCTGTCCAGCATCACGCTCGGCGGTGCAGGCCTCGGCTCGACCATCACCGCGCGCGCTGCGATCGCCTTTCCCGAGCTGGTGTCGGCGGCGATCCTGATGGGCGTCGAGGACATCCAGGACGACGCGGCGGTCGACGCCGAAGTCGCGTTCCTCGATGCCTTCGCCGAACGCGTCGCCACCGACGGCATCGAGGCCGCCTGGGCGCCCATTCTCGCCGCGATGCCTCCGGTCGTCGGCGCGATGGTCCGCGACGCCATCCCCCGCTCCGATCAGGCCAGCATCGCCGCCGCAGCCGCCATCGGCCGCGACCGCTCTTTTCGTGACGTCGCCGAGCTTGCCGAAATCGCCGCCCCCACACTCATTTTCGCGGGCACCGACCCCCGCCATCCCACCGCCCTCGCCGAACGCGTCGCCGCGACCATCCCGCACGCCACGCTGGCAACAGCGACCGTCTCGGACGAACTGCACTCACCCGAGGAGCTCGCCGAGACCTTCGCTCCAGAAATCCGCAAGTTCCTCGAACCCTGACCGAACCGCCCGCCCGGTCTGCACGCGCCAGCCTTTTCGGGGGATGCACCGATCTCTCCCCTCCACTCAATGGAGATCGGTACATCCCCCGACGAGGCTGTGTGGCGACAGCAGCAGGGGATCATGCGGCGAATGTTACACAATCCCATCACAGAACCCATATAGATTGCCCACAATCCCCACATCATCCGCACACCTCACGCAAGAGATGGCACAAACAAACCATAATTTTGGTATTAATGTTCACGATCTCCGTTCAAAAGATGTCAACAACCAGGTAGGCTTGCCGCGTTTTGAGGTTGTTTCTGCATAGACTCGAGGCGATCAGACGACAGGGTTGAGGACGATGGCGACGACAGATGTGGTGCGTTTCGGACGCCTGGTCACCGCACGACGACGCGAGCTCGGGCTCACGTCCCAGCAGGTGCGCGACGCGGGCGGTCCCGGTTTGGTCACCCTCGGCAAGATCGAATCCGGTACTGCGGGAAAGCTTCACCTGGAGACCTTCGCCAAGCTCGACCATGCCCTGCAGTGGCAGCCGGGCGGCGCCACCGCCGCGTACGACTCCGGCGCGGTGCCGATACCGCTCTCGGCCGAGGTGCCCGCGCACACATCGGACGTGCTGACAGTGCCGCCGCCCAACGTGCACTATGTGGCGTTTCCGCCCGGTGTCATCGACGAAGTAGTCGGTCTCGCGAAGCGCCTCGAGGCACTCGCGGCGGACGATGCGCGGCTGGCCGAGGTCTCCGAAGGGTTGGACGAGGTCGCGGACCGGATCCTGCGCGCTTGGACAATCGCCGAAATAGAACGGATGCGGGTGGCGGGCACCCTCACCACGTCGATGATCGAAATGCTGCTCGGCCACTACTGGCGGCGGACTCCCCAAGCCCCGAATCCGCAGGACCAAGAGGAACTCATGTACATGCGCTGGCTGCTCGACCGCGCTCCGGAAACCACATCACCCGAACAGGTTTCGCGGTTCGCCGCACGCTGGGCAGCGGTGCAGCGCATGCTCGCCAATCTCCCTGCGCCCGACCGAGGATGAACCGAATGCCGTTGCCGCTACCCGCCAAGATCGACCGGCTCGTCGAATACTCGCATCGGTATGGCGAACCCGCCATGACCAACCCCCAAATCGCTGACGCGTTGACCGAACGACTCGGCCGCACAGTGACCTCGGCGTTCATCGCGGCGCTGCGCGACGGCTCGACCAGCGACATCCCGAAGGATCTCGCCGCGGAACTGTGCGCACTGTGCCGATGTCCCGACCCTGCTTATTTGACGCCTGCCCGGGACGAGGACGTGGACATAGACCAACGACTCAGGCTGTGGACCCTCGCACGGGACCGCGGACTGAAGCATCTCGCTGCCCGCGCCCCCGGTGCGATGACTCGCGAGATGATGGAGGAGTTGATCGCGGACATCGGAGCACTGCCACTCCGTGCCTAGTGTCCTGTCGGACAACAACATTCAGCACTGGACTCACACCACGCTCAGCGGCGAGCTCGGCACACCCTGCTGCCACTCACGTGCTACCTCGAGGATGAATTTCTCGTCGTCGATCCACTCCGGCGCCCTGGCGTCTCGGTCACCACCACCGACGGCACCATCGGACAACGCGGACCGCAAAGCCGCGCACACCTGCGCAGGCGTCGGCTGGGTACCCAGACAGGTCAGCCATGGGGCAGCCGAGATCGTCACGTCCTCGATTTCGATCCACATCCGGTGCTCGGTCACCTGCGGCAGCGAATTGCGTACGTGCACATGCAATCTGGTCTCCGGGCGGGCTGCCATCATGTCCGCCCACATCGGCGACAGGATCCGGATGTTCCGGCTCGCTCGATCGCGCCGCAGGCGGATGGTGGCAGAGACAACGATGGACGGAATCGTCATCAGCATGAATCCGGCGACCGGCACCAGAAACAGCCAATCGTTGCTGGCCGCGCGACCGGTGGTGAAACTGTTGTGGACGCCCGCGAAATGTAGCCAGGCCGAAAGCACTCGGCTACCACTGTCGACCATGCTCAATGTAATGCACACTGTCGCAACGCCTCCGAAAACGGCGCGCGGCAGACTCTGACGCCAGCACCGCAGCAAGCCGACAAAGGTGACCAACATCGGGACTTCGGCCAGCGGGGTCGGCAAGCTGTACACCATCATGTACGCGGGCGTCCGCCAGTCGTGCAACTCCTCGATCGCGATGTTCGCGGACCTGGCCGACACCGACAGCCATGCCAGCGTTGCACCGAGCACCGCGACGCAGGCGATGATCCACGCCGCCGTACGCCACGACACCGGCTTCTGCCCTTGCCACAGCAGACCGACCCAGAGCAGCGCCCCCGCCATGGAGAGCGCGGCTATGTGTGTCGCCAACCGGATATCCGCCAGTGACAGCCACGGCGTGAGGACGGCTTGTGCTGCGCGGTCCCGCAATACGGCTGTGGCCAGCATGGCCGAGACCAATATCGCGACCGCCCAATCCAATCGACTTCGCTCCAGCAGCAACACCATTCGCAACACCAGCGCGGCCGCGATCCACCCCATCAGCGCCGCGGCGGCGGCGCCGGGCACGAGCGAGGTCGCCACCGTCGCCAGTAACGGGCTCGGTTCCACGATCAGCGCCGCATCAGCTCGAACAGCGAGGCCGCGCGATGCGCCGCGCCGTCGGTGTCATCGGGCCGCCCTCGGCTCAGGCCAGCCAGGTGCGTCCCGAGCCACTCCGCCGCGGCCTCCGCATCCGTGTCGAAGCTGCTGCGCAGCATGATCTCTCGGACCCAGGTCGGATCCAGGCCCTCGGTCAACAGCGATTCCGATACCTCGTAGGTGCTGCTGCCCCGGTGGTCCAGCAGGACGTGACCTACCTCGTGCATGATCTCCTGCCGCTGTCCGCGCGATGACCTGTTCGGATCGAACTTGATGATCATCCGATCGTCCAGCACCCACAGCGCCCCGCACCGAGTCGCTGCCGGGACATGCATCCGCCAGGGATCCAGCACAATCGTCTTGCCAACGCGCTCAGACAACCAGCCGAGGAACTCCCGGACAGTCCATGGCGGTGTCAGCGGGATGTTGTCCAGGATGCCGCGTACTCGACTCTCGTCCACCTGCGGCCATACCTCCAGATCCGTACCGATACTGCGACGACAGCAGGCGGGTCGTAGCGACGACTACGACCCGCCTGCCGTATCGTTCGTCAGCTGACGCGATGTTCCAGTGTGGCGTACAGGTTTTCGGGCTTGAGTGTCAGTTGCTCATGCACCGCGAGGGTGTAGTCGGAGTCGGGAACGAAGTTGTATCGCCGAGTCGCCAACGCGAGCGTGAGTACGGCTTCGTGCAGCGCGAACTGGCGGCCGATACATGCGCGTGGACCGACCCCGAACGGCCGGTAGGGGCCTTTGTCACGGCCGGGCAGAAACCGATCCGGGTCGAAGGTCAGCGGATCGTGCCAGTCCTCGTTGCGATGCAACCCGAGCGTGAGCACGAAGATCGGTTCACCCTCGCGAACCGGCCAGCAACCACCGAGCTCGGTGTCGGCCCTGGCAGCGCGGAAATAGCCTGGGGCACTTGGCCACAGGCGCAACGTCTCGTCGACGACGCAGCGGGTGTAGCGCAGTTTCGCGACCTGCTCATAGGCGATCGGCGAATCCCCGCAGACCTCTTGTACTTCCGCGCGCACCCGGTCGGCGATCTCCGGCTGCTGCATCAGATAGTGCAAAGCGAATCCGAGGGTGCCCGCGGTCGTCTCCTGTCCTGCCAATAGGAACGACACCACCTGGTAGGCGATGTTCTCCGCAGGCAGCTTCTCGCCGGTGTCCGGATCGACGGTGGTCAGCATCAGGTCGAGCAGGTCTTTCGACCCCTGACGCGGCTCAGCGGCGCGGGTGCCGGCCAGTTCGAGACCGTACTCGTGTAGGGCAACGAGATCGTCCTTGTACTGCTGGCCGTGCTGGCGTTCGAGCCGAACCCGTTCCATCGGAGTGGAATTCGACACCGTCGAGATCCACCACATGGCCCGGTTCAGCTGCGTCAGGAATGGATGCAGATCAGCATCCCCGCCGTGGGCGAAGGCCGAGAACGAGGTCGAGAAACCGGCACGGCCGATCAACTCGAAGGTCAGACTGTTCAGATCCTGAGTCAGGTTGACCCGAGGCCGTGCCCCGGCACCCTGCCAGTACTCGAACATCGACTCGATCGACGCGACCATGGCGTCGTGATAGATCGCCATCGCGGGCTTGACGAAGCCAGGGGTCAGAATCCGATGGGCGATACCCCAGACCGGCTCGGAGCTGTAGGCCATGAACAGTCCATCGCCCGTCACCTCACGTAACCGCTCCAACGGCGCAGCAACATGCTTCTCGAACCGCGTCTCGTCCCAAACCTCTTGCGCGAGTTCAGTTCCGGTCACCACGAGCAATCGATAGTCGGGCCCGAACATCAACTCATAGATCGGTCCGAGTTCCTGCGCGAGCTGGTACTCGGTCTGCGTGGGACGCGACGGATCGATGGCTTTGGCATCACCGAACAGCGGATGACGATCCTTGGGATGGGGAAGGGCAACAGTAGGGCTGGAAGCACCGGACATGGCGGCTAGTCTGCACTACGACCGTAAATTCTTCGCATCGCGCAGGAACAATGTGTGGTTCTTTCGGCGAACCAGCTGGTCGCCGAATTCCCACTTGAACAACCGACGGCTACCGCAACCACCGCAGGGCGGCAGCCGCGGTGTCGTCCGGACTGTTGTCGCCGCAAGCACCGGCTCGGGATCCCACTCGGTCAGTGTGGTGGGGTCCAGTCCGATGACGAGTACGCGCCCGAGTGCCATGGGTCTTCCTTACCTCAGGCCGCCCCCGTCTTTCCCGGTTTTGGTGACGCTGCTCTCTGGGAGAAACTGAGGTGTAACAGTTTCACCTCGCGGACAGACGGAGTGGTGGGGAACTGGGGCGGCAGTGTGCCGGTCGAGGCACAGTCAGCAAAGGGAGTAGTAGACAGATGCGTTTTCGATTGCCGGGACAGTCGGCATGGGCAATGCGGGCCACCGCGGTAGCGCTCACCACCATGGTGTCGGTGACGTTGCTCGGCGGCACCGCCCACGCGGAACCGGCAAAGCCAACGAAGCCGTCGGCCGTGACCTCCATCACGAAGGCCGGGCGCAACTGGCAGCTGAAGGTGTACTCGGCATCGATGGACAAAGAGTTCAAGGTCGAGGTGCAGCGTCCGGCCGACGAGTCGAAGCCTGCGCCGAACCTCTACATGCTCAACGGTCTCGACGGTGGCGAGGGCACGGCCAGCTGGAACGCACAGACCAACGCGCTGGCGTGGCTGGCCGACAAGCCGGTCAACGTGGTGCAGCCGATCGGCGGGCGCGGCACCTACTACACCGACTGGCAGAAGCCGGACCCGAACCTCGGCCTGAACAAGTGGAAGACCTTCTTCACCGAGGAGCTGCCGCCGCTGCTGGACAAGGCGCTGCAGTCAACCGGTCAGAATGCGTTGGTCGGCTTGTCGACCTCCGGCACGTCGGTGCTGCAGTTGGCCGAGGCCAAGCCCGGCCTGTGGAAGTCCGTCGCCGCCTACAGCGGTTGTGCGCAGATCGCCGACCCGATGGGTAAGCAGTTCGTCAAGATGGCGGCCGGGCTGTGGGCAGGCGGCAACACCGAGAACATGTACGGTCCCGACGACAGCCCGCTGTGGGCGGAGAACGATCCGGTCATCAACGCGGAGAAGCTGCGCGGCACCCTGCTCTACATCTCGAGCGGCAGCGGCATCCCGATGCTGGAGGACGTCGAGTACTACCTGAAGACCGCCCCCGGCCCGATGGGCGCCGTCAACCTCGGGCTCGGTGTCGGTATCGAGGCGGCCGTCAACGGATGCACGGCCAACCTGAAGAACCGGCTCGATTCGCTGGGCATCCCGGCGACCTACCAGTTCAACCCGGTCGGCACCCACTACTGGCCGTACTGGGAGGAAGCGCTGCACAAGTCCTGGCCGCTGCTCGCCGAAGGAATGGGCCTGAGCTGAGCATCGCCGGTTCCCCACTGCCACAACAGCCACACCGTGGCGGTCGCGCCCCCGAAGGAACTCTTCGGGGGCGTTTCCCTTCTTCATCGAAGACAGAGCTGGTGCCACGGTCTGGCGACCGCACCCGAAACTGTTCGACAATGGTGGCGGCCAGCCCTCGACCGCGACGTCTCGCTAGTCGGAACCTGGCCGTCCGATGACCTTGCGGACGTCCGTGGTGTCGATGGTCGTGGCGTGCGCGGCAACGGCGTCGACGAGTCGGGTGCGGAGCAATGCCAACGACGCGTCACCGACAGCCCCGCCTGCCTCGGCCAACGCGTCGGGCAACGCGGAGACCAGCTCACGAGTTCGGGCGATCAATCGATCAGGGTCCGTACCGGCCTTCTGCGCGAACTTCGCCACATGATGGAGAGTGACTTCGCCGAACCTCGCGCGACCACCGATCGGCATCGCCACGCGACTCAGACCCGACCTCGAATTCCGAAGGTAGGGTAGTGAACTCGCGACGTCGTAGACCGGCGCGAGCGTGACATCGACGCCGTTCAGGATGACCGAATAATTCTTGGCGTGGGCATCGGGCGCGCCGAGCAAGTATTGCGCGACAACGGCATCGGCGAATCGATCGACGTCGCCCTGTGTCGCCTCCTTGGCAAGCAAGTGCGCGATCTCAGTGGCCGACGGTCCGCCATCGGCGGCGTACTTGCGCTCGGGCCGCACCGAGAGTGCTTGGCACATGTCCTCCTGATGCAGCCGCAGCACACTGCCATCGGTGCGGCGCAATCGGTCGTACCGCTCGACGACAATCGCGGCGACCCCATCGAACTCGATGAACTCCGATGCGGCAGTGGCGATTCCGACGGCATCCAGCGCGCGCAGGCATAGGTGCTCGTTGAATGCCTGCCCGGAGAAGTGAGCAATCCCCGGTTTGACGATGTGGGTACTCGCGGCGTTGCCGTGCGCGTACGCCCACTGTCCGTCCACAGTGCGCACCACGGCAAACTTGGACTGCGCTCCCGCCAAGCTCCATCGTTCATCGGCGCGCGTCCATGCCTGCGGTGCGGTGTGCAGCGCCCGCAATCGCTGCCCGATTTGCGCATCGGTGACGATCTCCAAGGTGCCGGGCCTGGTCAGTACATCCTCGACATCCTGCGGAAGCATCAGCTGCACGGCGCCTGCACAATCGCGGCCGACGTGTTCCAACAGTGCGGTGGCACTTCCGATCTGCGCATCGAACTCGCGAGCGAGGCTGTCCAGGACGTTGGCGTCATCGGGGAGCAGGTTCATCAACCATGGTGCGACCACACGTTGGTCGTAGGTGCGTCCGGCCACCAGTGGCATCGACAGCGACAGTGGGGTTGCCTCGACGTCCTCGGCGTAGTCGTCGAGATACGTGAAGCGGGACCGACCGGCTTCATGGGTTACCGCCCCGATCAGCGATCCGTTCAAGACGACGACGAGATCAGTCATCTGACTCCGAAGCCTGGGGGTTGGGTGCTGGTTCAGTGCGCCGGATCCGGCTGAGCATGTCCTGAATGGCCAGCTGGTCCGCGGAAGGCGCAGTGCGCTGTGACGCGGGTACTGCTACCAGCCGCAATCCCAGCGCGGTCGCAATCTGGGCTACCCGGCCGATTTCTCCGCGCGCACTGCCGTCCTCGACGCGACTCACGAGCTGTCGAGAGACACCGGCCAACTCGCCGAGTTGTTCCTGGGTCAACCCGGCTTCGACACGAGCCTTACGGAGCATCGCGCCGAGTTGCACCAGCTGACGCCGGGTCCGCGGCTGGGTCATCATGTCATAGTACTGCAACCTAGCCACCATGTCATGGATCCATAACATCGATGGATCGAAGACTTCCGATAAAGCACTGATGAGGTGGGAAATCTAGGAACGATGTTATGGATCCATAACATCGGCACCATGTTATGGATCCATAACATTCACCTCATCTGCACGATCCGGATGGCCCGAGGTGTTCAGCGGATGGTGTCGAGGAAGGTGGCGGTGTCGGCGGCTATTTCGGTGGGGTATTCGCCGTTGATGGCGTGGGAGGCGTTGTCGTAGACGCGGACAGTGGCTGTGCTGAGGGTGGTGCGGGCGCGGTCGGCGGCTGCGGTGGTGTCGTGCATGACGGACTTGCCTGCGAGGATGGCGAGGACGGGCATGGGGAGGGAGCGCAGTTGGTCGGTGCTGAATTCGGTGGGGGTCGGCAGGTGTAGTGCGTAGGTCTGCATGCCGGATTCGATCATGTCGGCGACGGGGACGTCTTCGACCGGGGCGCCGCCTGCGGTCCAGCTGTTGAAGCTGTCGCGCCAGCTCTTCGGAAACCAGCGCACCGAGGCGGGGATCGAACGCAGTATGGCCTGAAAAGACATGGGCGCGAACGTCAGCACCGGGTCGAGCACGGTGAGGCCTGCGATCTTCTCCGGTTCGTGGATCGCGAGATTGGTGGCGGTCCAGCCGCCGATCGAGACGCCGAACAGATGTAATTGCTTGTCCGGCAACTGCTTCAGGGCCTGATGCAGCCAGCGGGCCTGATCTCGGTCGTCCTCGATGGGGCAGGTCTGGATGCTCTTTCCCGGTTCACCGAGCAGGTCGATGGTGTAAACGGTGCGCAGCTTCCGCAGCGCGGGCAGGTTATCCGCCCACATCGGCGTGGCCGCCGAGCGCCCTGGCAACAGAATGAGCGGCGCCGCAGTCGGATTCGCGCCGTCGAAGCGATACATCCGAACCACGCCGTAGTCGGTCCGCAGATCCAGCGTCGCGTCCGGCGCAGGCATCGCCCGCATCGCACGGTCATAGGCCGCGAAGAACCGATCGTGCCCGGCCGCCGAGGTGAAGTGGCCGACCGGCGAGGTGTCGCGAATCGCGAGCCACCCCACCAAGCCGACCGCAACGATCGCGGCGCCGCCGGCCAGCAGCCTGCGCGGCCACCTGCGCCGCGACGGCGCGACGTCCGACTTCTCCTCCGGCTGCACAGGGGTGGACATGCCGCGAGCCTATCCAGCCCACCGCCGCCGAGTCGCGTCATTTCTTGCCCCTGCGGTTCCGCACCAGCCGGCATTCGGGCAAATCCCCCATCCGCCGAGGGACAAAACCATACCGAAAATTTGGTTTGAGCTGCGTAAACACCGTATGGACAGCAAACGACCGGCTAGCGCATCATGGTCACTACGTCCGGTGCCGTTTGTCGGGGGAACGTCAAAGGAAACCCGCACGGATTGGAAGACCCATGTTCATCAGGAAATTGGTGGCGACAGCAGTATTCGCCATTGCGGCCACGGGCATCACCATGGCAACGGCACACGGAGAAGCACAGCTCGCCGATATCAGCGTGAGCGGAATCGACGGCTCGGTCGGCTACACGACCACCCTCGCGGCAGACCACTCGAATGCGCTGATCACCCTCGCCTCCGGCAAGTTCGTCCTGACCGAGGACGCGGTGCAGGTGGTCGCGGACGACGGCGCGGTCGTCGGCGCGATCCCGACCACGCTGCGCGTCGACGCGGGCCGGGCATTGACCGTCAGCCCCACATTGAACAGCGACACGTCGTTGACGCTGACCCCGACGAGCGGACCGACGGCCGCGGCGGTCAGTTCGCAGAACCTGCCCTTCATGCATACCGTCGGCGGCGGCGGAGCCATTCTCGCCGGTGCGGTGGTCGGCTGCGTGGTCGGCATCCTGATCGGGATCTGGTTCTTCCTGGTCGGCGCCATCTTCGGGTGCGCCATCGGTGCCGCCATCGGTGGGTTCATCGGCGCGGTGTCGTGAGTGTCCGCGCCGGAGCCGCCTAGCTCCGGTGCACAGAAGTTCCCCACCCGAACACGGCAGGCCAGGTCTGGAAACACCAGATCTGGCCTGCCGCTCAGGTTTACGGAACGGACCCGAATCGCTGCCCTCTGAAATAGGGGCACGGCGCGGCTGTCTGTAGCGTCGGCCCTCCCATCACTTCGACGAGGGCGAGGATCGACTGATGTTCACGTTCGCCAGACTTGCCGTGGCCGCCACCGCGCTGACAGCCATCGCGTTTTCCGGTGCAGGCACCGCGTCGGCCGCCGACAGCTGGATCGTCACCTACTGCCGTGGCATGAGCCCGAATGTTGTCGACGTGCCGTACTCCGGGCAGATCATCGGGGCGCAGTACAACTCGCCCGGCGTGCCGACCTTCACCATTCACGCGGGTGGCAGCGTCTGGGGCGGATACGGCACCGAGGTCACACTCAACTGGACCAACCTGGCGACCGGCGCCTCGGGTTCGGAAACCCAGCGTGGCTCCGTTGGTTTCGTGATCGGCAACGGCAGCACGATGTACTTCCGGCCGCCCACCGGCGGTGGTCCGGTGCGGACGGATTTCACGGTCCGCAACTCCGGCCTCCTTCCGCAGGAGGTCAATTGCTCAGGGGTGTCCGAGATCGCCTAGGCGATCAAGACACTCGATATGCCGAGGGCCCGGTCGTCGCGACCGGGCCTTCGTCATCGGCGGATCTGAATTCCGCTGCCCCGCACCGTCAGTGCACCCTATTTCTGCCTGGCCCGGTAGGCGGCGACAGCATTGCGGTTTCCGCAGGCCGTGCTGCAGTAGCGGCGAGATCGGTTGCGCGACAGGTCGAGCACGATCCCGGCACACGTGCTGTCGGCGCAGAGCGACAGCCTGCTCATCTCGTCGAACCGGATCACGTCGACCATCGCCATCGCGGTCTCGACGGCGATCCGCACCGGCAGCGGCGCCGAGGTCGGGGTCGCGTGAATGTGGTAGTCGACGTCGCCGTGTCTGGCCAGTTGCGGCACCGCCCGATGCTCGGCCAGTGTCTCGTTGACCAGCCGCACGGCCGATTCGCGGTCGCTGGTCAGCATCCGGCGCAGGGGTTCACGCAGCGCGCGGACCGCGGCGAGCTCCTCGGCGGTGCCCGCGTGCACGCCGGTGTAGCCGTGTCGCGCGAAAAACTCTGCCAGTTGGGCGATCTCGGTCAAGGTGTCCGGTTCCTCCGCCGAATTCACCAACTCCACCGCGGCGACCAGGGACGCCTCCGTGTCATGGTCAAAAGTCATGTTGACATATTACTCGATCGACCTTAGCGTCATTAGTCATGACGACGATGACTCATGACACAGCCGTTCAGCGGCGCCTGCGATCCGGATTGATCTTCGCGGTGCTCTCCGCATCGTCGTTCGGGCTCTCCGGACCACTGGCCCGCGGACTGATGAACGCGGGCTGGAGCTCGGCGTCCGTGGTGGCGGTGCGGGTCCTGCTCGCCGCCGCTGTGGTGCTGCCGATCGCGCTGACGCAACTGCGCGGCGACTGGGGGCTGTTGCGCCGCAACGCATCCCTGATCGCCGTGTACGGACTGGTCGCCGTCGGCGGCACCCAGCTCGCGTACTTCAACGCCGTCGCCCACATGGAAGTCGGGGTGGCGCTGCTCATCGAGTACACGGCGCCGATCGCCGTGGTCGGCTGGCTGTGGTTGCGGCACCACCAACGGCCCGGCAGCGCGACCGTCGCGGGCGCACTGCTCGGTATCACCGGCTTGGTCCTGGTCATCGACCTGCGCGCGGGAATGTCCACCAGCTGGATCGGCATCGCGTGGGCCCTCGCCGCCATGGTCGGTGCGGCAGGCTACTTCGTGCTGTCCGCACACGGTGACGGCAGCCTGCCAGGCACCGTGCTCGCCGCAGGCGGATTGCTCATCGGCGGGCTCGGGCTGCTCGCGGCCGGTGCGGTTGGCATCCTTCCACTGCACGCGACCACGAACCCCGTTGTCTTCGAAGGCTTCACGGTGACCTGGTGGATTCCGGTGCTGCTGCTCGGCACGGTGACCGCGGCGCTCGCCTACGTCTCCGGGATCGCCGCGACCCGTCGCCTCGGCTCCCGCCTCGCCTCGTTCGTCGGCCTCTTCGAAGTCCTTGCGGCACTGGTCTTCGCGTGGGCCTTGCTCGGGGAAGCACCCCGCGCGATCCAATTGCTCGGCGGCGCACTGATTCTCACCGGCGTCATCCTCGTTCGCCGCGGTGAGCCAGACGACTCGCCCGCCTAGGGACCGCCCACCGATCCGCACCCTTTCTGTGGATCCGCACTGGTTCCAGCAGCCCGGAAACAGTGCGGATCCTCAGAGAGGGTGCGGATTTCGGCTAGCCGTCCAGGAAGGTTGCGGGGGTGCGGCGGCGGCGGTCGACGGTGACGGCGAAGACGTCGGGGCGGGAGTAGTGACCGGCCGGGTCGAAATTCTGGCGCTCCCTGGCGATTTCCGCAGGATCGAGATCGGCGATGACGAGGCGCTCCTCGCCGACCACCGGCTCGACCAGCCAGTCGCCGTTCGGGCCTGCGACCGCAGAGCCACCGTCATAGCCTGCGGGCTTCCCGAGTGCGAGCAACTCGTCGCGGAGCGGGAAACCCGCAGGCACGTCGGCATAGTCGAGCACGGCGCCGACGGCCAAGGAGTAGACCCGGCCCTCCATGGCCACGAACCTGGTGATGTCCTTGGTATTACGTTTCGAACCGGGCCAGGTGGAGATGTGCAGGGTTTCGCCGTCGGCGTAGAGCGCATGCCGCGCCTGCGGCATCCAGTTCTCCCAGCAGGACAGCCCGCCCACCCGGAAAGCGCCGACCTCGTGCGTGCGCAGCCCGTGCCCGTCCCCGATCCCCCAGACCATCCGCTCCTCGTGCGTCGGCATCAGCTTGCGATGCGCGCCGACCACACCCCGAGCCGGATCGATCGCCACCAGGGTGCAGTACACCGTGCCGCGCACCCGCTCGGTGATCCCGAGGTAGCAGAACACACCGAGGTCACCGACGGCCTCGCGCACCGTCGCCACCTGCGGGCCGTCGAGCGTGACTGCGGCCTCCAAATAGCATGCGTAGGCGGCCTTCTGAACCGGATCGTCGAATCGCGCCCCGCCGGTGTCGGCCACCCAGATCGGATAGCCGGACAGAAACGTCTCCGGAAACGCGACAAGCTGCACCCCCGCCGCCGCAGCCTTCGTCAACCATTCGACAACAACCTTCGTCCCGGCCGTCGGGTCGAGCCAGGCCGGTCGCGCCTGAGCCGCAGCAATCCGCATCCCCCGATGCTAGTGCCGCCACTCGCTACCGGACACCCACTCGCCTGGCCTAGTCGAGACGCGGCGGCTAGCCAGATTCACTTGAGTCACTGGATGTTTCGGCCCGCGCCTCGAGATACTCGGGCGCGTCGACAAGGCGCAGGATCCGCCGACTGAACCCCGAAGACCACCCCAAGGTGGGATCGTTGACCACCACCGGCTCGACCAACCGCACCCGCCGACCCCGCATCTCGATCTCGAATTCCCCCGCCGCAAGCACATTCCGCACCCAGTCCGCACTTCGCCCGTAGGTCAGCGCGACGCAGTACCACTCACCGCGCCGAAACACACTGACCGGCGTCCGATACTCCCGCCCAGACTTGCGCCCCCGATGCACAACCAACACCAGATCCCGCGCCCGCCCGACCAACGGCCGCGCGGCCCGATTGGTAATCGCTCGATTGAATATGGCCAATGCCCGAGGTAACGGCATGGTCAGCCCTATCCCGGCCGGCCTTGGGTATCGGGATGAGCGCGGGGAATCCACCGCTGGAGTGTGTCGTCCCAGCCAAGAACCTTGCCGCGGAGCGCGGATTCGGTGGGATCGATGTCGAGCAGTGCGAGGCGGGCCTCGTCGGGCAGACCCTCGGTCACCAGGATCGCTGCGGCTCCTGGTCCGCCTTCGATGTCGAGAATGGCGGCGAGATCTGACGATTCGGCGCCAGTCCGGCCGAACCAGCGCTTACGGATCGTCCGAGGCAGCTGGACGACGCCGTCGGCGGTGTGCGCGGCAAGCGATTCCAGCAAGGCTTTTCCGTAGATCGCGACCACCGGGCCCAATAGTGCGGCGACCGTGGACAATTCGGGCAAGCCTCCTGGATTCGGCATGCCGTATCCGGGCTCCGACGAAGTTGGCGGCGCCACCCCCGGCGGCAGGGCGTCCCAGTCTGATCCATCCACGATGAGCAATCCCCCGATCATGTTGTTGCAGGCATGATCCTACGTCAGTGGGTGCTCGCGCGGAGTCCGTCGATGATGAGGTCGAGGATCCGGTCGATTCTGGCTGCGCCGCCGGTGGCGGGGTCGATCCGCCACAGGACGCTGAGTTGCAGCAGGACGTCCTCCGGGTCGAGACCTGGTTTGAGGGAGCCGTCTTCGGCACCCGCACTGAGTAATTGGGCGATGGCGGCGACGAAGGGGCGGTAGTACTCGTCGTCGAGGCCGCCGTTGGTCGCGGCGTGGATGACCTCGGCGGCACCGAATTTCCGCTGGGCGTAGCGGGCGACCTCGGCGCACCACAGCCGGAGGGCGTCGAGGGGTGGGTTGGCGCGCAAGAGGGTCGGCGCGAGGTCGATCAGTTCGCCGATCTGGTGCTGATAGAGCGCGAAGATCAGGGCTTCCCGGTTCGGGAAGTGGCGGTAGAGGGTGCCGATGCCGACGCCTGCGCGTTTGGCGATCGCGGTGAGCGAGACCTCGGTCGATTCGGCGAAGGCCGCGAGGGCAGCGGCGAGGATCCGCGCGCGATTGTTGCGGGCGTCGGTTCGGGTCGGCTCTGGTCTTGCCTGCGTCATTCGGGTCCTTCGTGCCTCGCTTGCGAAACGGAGGGGGCTCCGTTACCGTGGAAACCGGACCGGAGGCCCCTCCGTTTCATTCTGGCACACGGAGGTGAATCCGCATGGCCGAGCTGGTACTGGTAACCGGAGGAACCGGCTATGTCGCCGGGTGGTGCCTCGTCGAACTGCTCGGACGCGGCTACCACGTGCGCACCACCGTGCGGGACAAAGACAAGGCGAACGCGGTCACCTCGGCGGTGGCCGCCAAAATCGACCCGGCCGGACGGCTGAGCTTCGCGGTCGCCGACCTGACCTCCGACCACGGCTGGGACGCCGCGATGGCGGACGTCGACTACGTGCTGCACGTCGCCTCACCACTCGGCATCGCCAGCACCGGCAGCGCCGACACGCTGGTCGCCACCGCACGCGACGGCGCGCTGCGGGTGCTGCGCGCCGCGACCGCGGCCGGAGTGCGCCGGGTGGTGATGACCTCGGCGGCAAACGCGGCAAGCCCGTCTTCCTATGCGACAGAAGGCATTACCGACGAGACACTGTGGACCGATCCCGAAGATCCAACGCTGATCCCCTACCGCCGATCCAAGACCGTCGCCGAGCTGGCGGCGTGGGACTTCATGCGCGACAACCAGAGTCGCACCGAGCTCACCACGGTCCTGCCCGGCGCGGTCTTCGGCCCTGTCCTCACCGCCGCCAATACCGGCTCGGTCAGCATCATCGCGCGGATGCTCTCGGGCACCATGCGCGGCGTGCCGCGCATCGGATTCGAGATCGTCGACGTCCGCGACCTCGCCGACATCCATATCAAGGCGATGACCGCACCCGGCGCAGGCGGCGAACGGTTCTTGGCGACAGGCGAGTTCACCTGGATGCGGGATATGGCGCAGACCTTGCACACCAAGCTCGGCGCGCAGGGCAGCGCCGTCGCCACCCGGCAGCTCCCCGATTTCGCGGTCCGGCTCTTCGCCCGCCTGGCCGACCCGTCGCTGCGCGAGATCACCCCCGCCCTCGGCCGACGTAATCGGCACAGCATCGAGAAGGCCGAGCGTGTCCTCGGCTGGCGGCCGCGCCCCGCCGAGCAGGCGGTGCTCGACTGCGCCCGCAGCCTGATCGCCATCGGCGCTGTGTAGTTCCGCGCCTTCGACGCTGCAATCCCGACCGCCCTCCAGCGCTCCACCGCCCACATCGAGTAGCAACAGAGGCCATGCGACGCCACGTCGTCAGCCCAACGCCGCGTCCGCTTTCCGCCAGCGCCCGCACCGCGGCGACGGCACCGTGGCCCTATGCATCGCGTAGTTGATCTCAAGGTCCTGTATTTCGGCACCCCGGTCGTGTTGATCAGTACCCGCAACCCGGACGGGACGGCGAACCTGGCACCGATGTCGTCGGCGTGGTGGCTCGACGATCAGTGCATGCTCGGGATGAACACCGGCGCACAGACCACCATCAACCTGGCCCGTGAACGCGAGTGCGTGCTGAACCTGCCCTCCGCGGACCTGGTCACCGCCGTCGACCGGCTCGCCCTGCTGACCGGTTCGCCGACACTGTCACCGCATAAGGTCAACAAGGGCTACCGGCACGAGCCGGACAAGTTCGGCGCCGCCGGGCTCACACCGGTCCCGTCCGATCTCGTCGCCGCCCCTCGGGTGGCCGAGTGCCCGATCCAACTCGAATGCGAGCTGCTCTCGGCCGCGCCGTTCGGCATCGATACCGACGCCATCGCACACACCGTCCGGGTCGTGCGCGCCCACGTGGCCGACGACCTGGTCCTGCCTGGCACCCAGTACATCGACCCGGTCGGGTGGGATCCCTTGATCATGAAGTTCTGCGAATTCTTCGGCGGCGGCGCACAGGTGCACCCCTCCCGGTTGGCCGAAGCGTGGCGGATGCCGCATCCGGAACCGAGTCGCTGAACGGTCGGTCCCGGTGACCGGGACCGTGTGTCGCACTGCGCCGGAAACGGTCTGAGCGGCAGCTTCGCTCGCTATCGTCGGAGATCAGCGTCGCGCGCCCGCCAGGCACGTCGTGTCAGCACCCGCGCGCCAGCACGGATCGGAGTGCGCCTGATGGGATTTCGCGAGCCCGAACTGCCGGTGGTCGACATGGCGGAGTGGAGCAAGGGCACCCGCGGCGAGCGGATCCGGCCGATGGCCAGGCATTGGGCCGAGGTCGGCTTCGGCACCCCGGTCGTGCTGCACCTGTTCTATGTCGGCAAGGTCGGCCTCTACATCCTCGGCGGCTGGCTGATCGTCCTGTCCACCAAGGGCATCGACGGGTTCACGGCCGTCGGCGACTGGTGGTCGGAGCCGATCGTCTTCGAGAAAGTGGTGCTGTACACGCTGCTGTTCGAGGTGATCGGGCTCGGTTGCGGGTTCGGGCCGCTGAACAACCGGTTCGTGCCGCCGTTCGGCTCGATCCTGTATTGGCTGCGGCCCAAGACCATTCGGCTACCGCCGTGGCCGAATCGGGTGCCGCTGACAAAGGGATCCAGCCGCACGCCGGTGGATGTCGCCTTGTACGCGGCGCTGCTGGTGCTGACCTCGATCGCGTTGCTGTCCAACGGCACCGGGCCGATACCGGCGCTGGACACGACGGTCGGGATCCTGCCGACCTGGCAGATCGCCGGAATCCTCGGCGTGCTCGCGGTACTCGGGTTGCGCGACAAGGTGATCTTCCTGGCGGCGCGCGGCGAGGTCTACGCGCCGCTCACCATCGCGTTCCTGTTCACCGCCGCCGACCCGCTGATCGCCGCGAAGGTCGTTTTCCTGGTGATCTGGATGGGCGCGGCGATCTCGAAGCTGAACAAGCATTTTCCGTTCGTGGTGTCCACGATGATGTCCAACAGCCCGGTGGTGCGCCGAAAGTCGCTCAAGCGCAAGTTCTTCGAGAACTTCCCCGACGATCTGCGGCCAGGCAGGCTGTCGCGTCTCGTCGCGCACGCCGCCACCGCGGTGGAGCTGGCCGTTCCGGTGGTGTTGTTCTTCGCGCACGGCGGCTGGCCGACGGCGATCGCCGCGTTCGTGATGGTGTGTTTCCATCTCGGGATCCTCACCGCCATCCCGATGGGAGTTCCGTTGGAGTGGAACGTCTTCATGATCTTCGGCGTCGGCACGCTGTTCGTCGCGCACGCCGATCTCGGCCTCGGCGAGCTGACCCGACCGGTGCCGGTGGCGCTGCTGTTCGTGGTGGTCGCAGGCACGGTGATCGCGGGAAACCTGTTCCCGCGCAAGATTTCGTTCCTGCCTGGCATGCGTTACTACGCGGGCAACTGGGATACGACGCTGTGGTGCGTGAAACCGTCGGCGGCCGCGAAGATCGACGCGGGCATCGTCGCGATCGCCAGCATGCCGCAGGCGCAGCTGGAGCGGTACTACGGCAAGGACCGCGCCCAGATCCCGATGTATCTCGGCTATGCCTTCCGCGCCATGAACACGCACGGGCGGGCGCTGTTCACACTCGTGCACCGGGCGATGCCTGCGAGCCGTGAAGACGAGTACGTGGTCACCGAGGGCGAGCGCCTCTGCAGCACCGCCGTCGGCTGGAACTTCGGCGACGGCCACATGCACAACGAGCAGCTGATCGCCGCGATACAGCAACGCTGCCACTTCGAACCGGGCGAGGTGCGCGTCGTCCTGCTCGACGCCCAGCCGATCCACCGGCAAACCCAGGAATATCGCCTGGTAGACGCTGCTACCGGCGAGTTCGAGCGCGGTTATGTGAAGGTCGCCGACATGGTCACTCGGCAACCGTGGGCCGACGATGTCCCCGTGTACGTCCACCCTTGACGGCCAGACCAGAGGAACAAGACACCGGTAGGTGCCGCCGCACAGGAAAACCGGTCAGCGCGTCACCGGCGATGCGCCGCGTCGTACCACTGATGCGGAACGGACCAATCCCAGCACTCCACGTCCTTGGCGTCGGCGGGGTTGGCGCCTGCCCACTCGACGTAGCAGCGAGCGGAGCCGCCGACGCACGCGCCGATGAGGATGAGACCACGGACCAGGTGGCGCCACATGGGGCGTATTGATACGCGTCGCCGCATTGCGACCTCCTCGGCACGACAGGTGGTTCTGAGCAGAGGCATTGCCTCTGATCAGGGACGATACCGGCGAGCGGCGGCGAACGGAGGTAAACGCGGACTTCTGTCCGGTGAGCGGTATTCGCCGGGAACGAGACTCGACTCACAACCCGTGGTCAGCGGGCTATGACTGAGTCGCGCGCCGACCCCGCACCCGCTGCGCGTGCCGTAATGTCGCCGCTGTGATGCCGAGCGAAGTCGAGGAGTGGCGCGCGGGCGGGCGACAGGTGCGCACGCGGGCGGGCACGCTGTTCGTCCGGTCCGCCGCGGGCGCGGGGCCGACTGTCGTTCTGCTGCACGGCTACCCGTCGAGCTCCTTCGACTTTCGCGACATCGTCGGCCGACTGGGCGGCCGCGCCTGGCTGACCATCGACTTCCTCGGCTTCGGGCTGTCCGACAAACCGCGGCCACACCGCTACAGCCTGTTCGAGCATGCCGACACCGTCGAAGAGATCGTCGCCGCGAACACCGCAGGCCCGATCGTGCTGCTCGCACACGACATGGGCACCTCCGTCGCCACCGAGCTCATCGCCCGCGACATCGACGGGACGCTGACCTGCGCCCTCGACCGCGTGGTCCTCAGCAACGGCAGCGTCATCCTGGAGAAGGCGAGCTTGCGGCCGATCCAGCAGATCCTGCGCGGCCCACTCGGACCGGCGGCGGCGCGGCTGGCGAACCGCCCGGTGTTCACCCGTGAGTTCGCGCGATTGTTCTCGGCCCGACACCCTTTGACGAAGGAGGAAGCCGCAGCGCAGTGGGCGTTGCTCGCGCACGCACGTGGTCATCGGATCGCGCATCTGCTCACCGCCTACCTCGACGAGCGCGTCACCAACGCGGCGCGCTGGCACGGGGCGGTCCGCGACTGGGACAAGCCGCTCGGCTTCCTCTGGGGGACTGCGGATCCGGTCGCCACCGTCGCGGTTCTCGACGGTCTTCGCGCGTTGCGCCCGGCGGCCCCGGTACTCGAACTCGCAGGCCTGGGCCACTATCCACAACTCGAGGACGCCGAAGCGTTCGCCGCGGGCGCGAGAACGCTGCTGGCGATCGACGGATCCTGAGCGTCGTCGTCGTAGATTCGACTGCCACATAAACCGTTTGGCTGCGGTCGAGCCGGGAATGTCGCGAACAATCGGTGCGCAGGCATCGGGAGAGCGATCCAGAGGAGTCATGCACGTGACACGAAGCGCCCTAGTTCTCGCCGCCGCTGCCGCCGTACTCGGCGCCGCACCCGCTGTCGCCACCGCCGAGGCGCCGCCTGCGATCGGCGGCGGCTCCGGCATCACGATCGACGAGGCCGTCGGCTGCACCTTGACCACCATCGGCCGCGACAGCGAGCAACGGCTGGTCGGCTTGACCGCAGGACACTGCGGCAAGCCGGGCGCACGCGTCGCGGCCGATATATATCCGAGCTATGGGACAGTGGGTCGCATCGTCCACTCCGATTCCCGTCTGGATTACGCGGTCATCGAATTCGATCCGCAGCGCGTCACCCCGATGAACCACGTCGGCGGCACCACCATCACCGGAATCGGCGGCCCCGCACAGTTTCCCGCGATCACGTGCAAGCGGGGCAGCACCACCGGGACGAGCTGTGGCGTGGTCTGGGGCGATGTCCGGTCCACCAACACCGAGACCTGGACCCAAATGTGTGTGATGAAGGGCGATTCCGGCGCTCCGGTGGTACTCGGCACCACTCTGGTCGGCATGGTCAACGCCTATTACGGCATCGGCTGTTTCGGGCCGGAAGTCGGCACCAACATCAACGCGATCATGGCCGACCTGGACGCCCGCGGCGATATCGGCACCGGATATCAGCCGCTGTAACCGGATTTCGTCGCAGGCTACGGCAAATAGGGCGCGAGCTGCGGAACAGCTTCGGCCACATGATGCGCGTACAGGCCTGCGCCTATCCCCACGAAATGCCAACAAGGTTGGGCCCGAACGAGTTTGCCGAGCACTACCCCGGTGTGCGGGCCGTTACCGATTGCGCACCTGGCAATTTCGGTGCCGGTCATGGTGTCGAGCAACCGGTAGTACACGTTGTCGATCTGGGCGAGGCTCTGTCCCGAGTAGCTGGTGACAAGAAGGATCACGCTCGTCACCTGCGGGTCGATCTGCGCCAGCTCGAGACTGATCACCTCGTTGTCGCCGCGCCCCTCCCCCGTCGGGCTGTCGCCGCTGTGGCTGATCGCCGCGTCACGCGAACCGAGCTGCTCGTGATACACGGCGTCCACCAACTGGTCGCCGGCGAAAAGCACTGCCGCCGAATTCAAGTCGACCCGGCGCTCCGCGTTGATCGTGCCGTCGACTTCGGACCATATCGCGGCGGCATCCCACCCCACCGCCATGGCGACCTGCTCGAGCGCGGTGCCAACGGAATCGACCAACGGCATGGACACCGGGGTCCCCTTTCTCGGGGGCGACCACGGCACTCGACTACCGCAACGCCTTGTTCTCGGATCTACACGGGCCGCTTGCTTCGGTGCCGCCGCACCCGCCGCACCCGCCGCGCCTGCTCACCGTCGAGCGACTCGTCGCCGTTGACGATGCCGGGGCAACTGTCCGATCGAAGCCGAAACAGCCCGCACCAGCCGCATACCCGCCGACGCACACTCCAATCGGCCGACGCTCGGCAACCTACTGTCGTTGGCATGGCGACCCCTGATTTCATCCACACTATCCGCGCCGCCGCCGGTCCCCAACTGCTGTGGCTCCCCGGCGTCAGCGCGCTGGTCTTCGATGACGACGGCAGGCTGCTGCTCGGGCGCCGCGCCGACACCGGCAACTGGGCGATCATCGCGGGCATGCCCGAACCCGGCGAACAGCCCGCCGCCTGCGCGGTACGCGAGGTCTACGAGGAGACCGCCGTGCGCTGCGTCGCCGAACGCATCGTCCTCGTCCGGGCCATGCCGCCGCACACCTACCCGAACGGCGACATCTGCCAGTTCATGGATATCGCCTTCCGCTGCCGCGCGATCGGCGGCACGGCCGCGGTGAACGACGACGAATCGCTGGAAGTCGCGTGGTTCGACCTGTCGGACCTCCCGCACCTGCCCGAGTCCGACCTGCTGCGCATCCGGCACGCATGCGTGGACGGACCGACCTGGTTCGAACCCGCGCCGTGAACCCTGACGGTGCGCTGAATTCGGACAGGAGTTCGGTATTCTGCAGCGAGTTTCCCCGCGTGCATTCCTGAGCGACATCGTTCTGCCGAACTTCGAGGGGAGTATCCGTGCGTCGGCTCGGTGCGTTGATGATCGTTGCGCTGTGCGCGCTCGGGTCGGCCCCATCGGCCACTGCCGAGCCTGCGATTTCGGCGGTCGCGCCGACCCGTCAGCTGCTGTATCCGGAAAGCAGCTTTTATCCACGCCTGATTCGGCTGCAGCACAGCGGCGCGGCCAACGGCACCATTGTGGCCAGCGTCAACACGCTGCAACAACAGGGCGCAATCGTGGCGAGTACGGACGGCGGCAAGACTTTTCAGCAGCGCGGCACCATTACCGACCCGATGGCGACCAAGGGTGGACAGCTCTGCTGTGCGGCACTCTTCGAGCTGCCGACGGCGATCGGCGAGTTACCGGCGGGGACGCTGCTGTGGGCCGACACGGTGTTCGTCGACCTGTTCGAAGTCGTGCTGCGCCACGTCGAACAACGACTGTGGGCAAGTACCGATCACGGCGCGCACTGGAAGTTCGTGTCCACCATCGCCGAATCCAACAGCGTGTACTCCCCCACCGACTGGGGACCGATCCTGCCGAGCGCGTGGGAGCCGAGCTTGTCGATGGCGGCGGACGGGCAGCTCGTCGCCCACTACTCCGATGAAACCGACAACCTCAGGCACAGCCAGAAATTGGTGCAGGTCCGCTCGCCCGATGCCGTGCACTGGGTGAACCAGACCGACACCGTGGTGAGCGACGTCCGCACGGTCCGGCCAGGCATGGCGAATGTCATCACGCTGCCGGACGGCACCTATTTCATGAGTTACGAGATCTGCAAGACCGACCGGATTCACCAGTGCCTGGCCTATTTTCGCCGCTCCACCGACGGCTGGAACTACGGCGATCCGCGATTCCTCGGCACGATGGTGCGTATCGGCGCCGGCGGCGGCTATACCCAGCACGCACCCTTCCCTGCCTGGAGCCCGGGGCCCGGCCCGAACGGCACCATCCTGCTGTCTGGCCAGATGGTGTCGAGCGTGGACGGCACGATGACGGCGAACACCGGCCGAACCATCCTTGCCAACGACAGCTTGGGCAAGGGCCGCTGGTACGAGATCCCCGCACCTGTCACGATCGACGACATCACCGATGCCCCGTGCAAGAACTACAGCTCGGCGTTGTTGCCCGCACCGGACGGCAGCTCGGTTTTGGAGGCCGCGACCGATCTCGACAGCGACGGGGTCTGCATGGCCTATTACGCGTCGGGCCCGCTGATCGGCCCTGCGGCGCCCGGCAAGTAGCGCCTACTTGGCGATGGTGAAACTGGACCCGTTCTTGGCGAGCGCACCGGGGTGCACCTCACCGTTCGTCGCACCGATCGAGTAACCCACCGTCTTGTAGGCCGACAACGGTTTTCCGTCGAGCTTCACATTGCTGAATTCGACCGGGCTGAACGACGGCAGCGAACTGTTGAGCTGGCCTTCGAGAATGACTTCCGCGGTCTGCACGGGTGCGTCGGTCTTCGCGACGGTGGTCCGCGTCCATTTCTGGGTCTTGTTGGTCAAGGTCATCGTGTAGGCGGCGCCGTCGAAGCTCACCTCGGCCGCGATCTTGTCTCCCGGCGCCGACGAGACGTCTTGATAGATCACCGGATTCGCCGGATACGCTTCCCACAGCGCCATCCGGTACACCTCTTGCGTGCAGGCCGCAGCGCCCTGGGCCGAGCCGGTGCCGAGGACTCCGCACGCTCCCGTCGCGGCGTTGCCGAGGTGCAGATTCGACGTCTGGGCGGCCCGTACCGCGTTGCGGAACCATTCCGGGTTGTTGACGATGGTCGCGCTCGCCAGGTTCACGATCGCCAGGCCGGGCAGCGAGGCGAGCGTGCCTGCCGCGCTCACACACATCGCCTCGGTACCGGTCTGCATCAACGGCAATGCGGGCTTGCCGTCGACCAGCGTCCCGTTCAAACCGACCCAGGCCACGACCCGCTGAATCACGCCGGTGTCGGTGCACGACACCTCAGGCTCGACCCATTCCGCGGAAATACTCTTGAATTTCCCGAAGACCACATACCCCGCCCAGTTGGTGCCGCGAACGGTGGCCGGACCACCGTCCGGCGCCTTACTCGGCGGGGCTTTCGGCGCCATATTCGGTGTGGTTGTCGCCGTCCCGGCATCGGCGTGCGGCGCGTTCTGCGCTATTGCGGACGACGGCGAAATCAGCACTGCCACGAGCGCCCCCACCACCGACGCGGTGATACGCCTTCGAATTCGCGTCCGACTCGGGGATGTCTTCATGACAGCAACAATAGCCGAAAAGCATGGTAGACACGTCGCAACGCGCAGCGGCATTTACGCAGGTAGCAACCACTTTTCGAGAGGTGCAGCGGCAGCTGACCTGCATCACAGCATGATCACCCTTCCGCGTGTCGCTCAGTCACAGCGCGTTCGGTATGCGTGCCCTTACCCAGGCCGCCGCCGACCGAAACTCGGCGTTCGAATCTAATTCATTCTCGATCACTTCGGAGTGGCAGCATCACAGCGCCGAATATTAATGATTTCCTGAATTGGCACTACCGGCTTCGAGGTTCAACCATCGGATACGGAAGGACGGAATCGCCGATGCGGTATGTCATTCCTACGATCGCGGCAGCCGTTTGTGCGGTATTTCTCGGCATGGCTCCCGCACACGCCGTCGCCACGGATTGCCACGCTCCGGACGCGCCCGCCATTTGTGCGAAACCGTCGGCACTCACGAATGCCTACTCCGCCGGTTCGACGCTCTCGATCCCCAAGGCCACGGTCAGAGCGATCGCCATGGGCATCGTGCCGCCCCATCATTTCTGGGCGTTCGACAACATCATCACGCGAGAAAGCAGCTGGAATGTCTTCGCGCGCAATCCGGAAAGCGGGGCCTACGGACTCGGCCAGGCGCTACCGCCGGAGAAAATGAGCACGCACGGGCTCGACTGGCCGTTCAATCCGGTGACACAGATCCGCTGGACCTACGACTACATGAACAAGCGTTACGGCAGCCCGATCGGCGCATGGGAATTCTGGCAGGCCCATCACTGGTACTGACCGACCTACCGTGAATCACCGTCCTGGCACCGGAATTTCCTGCCAGAACCCGCAGCGATGTTCCTTGGCGACATCCGTGGTGGTGAGAGCGTCCGGCTTCAGAACGAGCGATTGATCGCCGGTGTGCCGCGGCCAGTCGGGCAGCCCGCGGCCGTTCGGATCGCCGGTGCGCACGAACGCCGACCAGTACCGAACCATCTTGTCCGACAGGTCACGCTGCGCCTGGCTCGCAGGCGCGCGTTCCGCGCCCATGTCGAACAGATACGGCAGTTCGAACGCGTGCGACGCGCCGAGCGGGAACGGCGTCGGCCCGCCGAAGACCGGGGCGGCGTTGCGGTCGGCGAATTCGTAGGCATAGACCGGACCGGTCCGGATCATGGACTTCGCCGCGTCGGCGATCGGGCACGCGAAGGTGTTGTCGGTCAGCACTGCCGACCAGGCCAGCGCGGGCTGCGGATAGCCGGTCAACGGGTACAGCGCGGCCACCGCGTCGGCGTGCACGCCGAACTCCTGGAGCAGCTGGGGATATCGCTCCGCGGTCACCTGCGGCTCGAGCGCGAACAGGGTGCCCTCGTCGCTGTTGACGCCGATCAATACCGGCACCTTGGCCGCCTTGCCTGCCCGGAACGCGGCGAGCGGCGCCTCAGGCAGCAGGGGTTGCCCGAAGATCGGCCCAGGCAGTTCCGGCCCGGATCCGGTGTACCGCAACGGTGTCGCCGCCACTTGCTCGGCCGGCGCCGCGCGCAAGCATTGCGCGGCCGCCGGTTCGGCACATCCGAGGGTCTGCGCGTATTGCTCGCTGGCGGTGACCGCGGTCTGCCGATCGGCCTGCAGCTGGCACGGCCCGCTCTGCAGGATCGCGCCGTGGAAAAGGCGATCCGAGGCGGGCGACACCAGGTGATCGCACACCGACATCGCACCCGCCGACTCCCCGGCGATGGTCACCTTGGCCGGGTCACCGCCGAAGGCGGCGATGTTGTCGCGCACCCAGCGCAACGCCGCCTGCTGATCGAGCAACCCGAAATTGCCGACCTGGCCGTTGTCGTACGCCAGTGCCGGATGCCCGAGGAAACCGAGCGCGCCGAGCCGGTAGTTGATCGTGACCACCACCATGTCACCGGCGTTCACCAACCGGGTCGGGTCGTACAGGCTGCCGCTGCCACTGATGAATGCGCCGCCGTGAATCCACACCATGACCGGCCGGTGCTGCGCGGCGGTGGTGCGCGGCGTCGACACGTTCAGGAACAGGCAGTCCTCACTGCCGCTGAGCTGCCCCTGCCCGAACGACCGCTGCGGGCACTGCGCTCCAGGCTTCGTCGCGTCGCGCTCCTGCGACCAGATCGCCGGGGCCACCGGTGGTTTCCAGCGCAACTCGCCCACCGGCGGTGCGGCATAAGGAATTCCGGAGAACACCCGCGCACGGTCGGTCAGCGTGCCGCGCACCGGTCCGAATTGCGTATCGACGACAGTCGATTCGGTCGCCGGTCGCTCTGCCGCGCCACCGCACGCGGTCACCGCGCCGATGACCGCAACGACGACGGCGAATACCGCGGCCAGCTGCCGCAGGCGCGCGCCGGGGGTCGTCTTGCCGGAGTCGGGGCGGTCAGTTCTCATCGCGAAATCTCCCTGTCGACCCAACTCCCTCATACCCCCTGGAGTCTACGGGCGGCGTGCCCCTTATCTTCTTTGTCGGCCGGTGGACGTGCGCATGACGACTCTTCCACCTTCCCAACCACACCGCAACCGATCGGTCGCACTTATTGGGATAGGATTGTCGACATGACGAACAGGCTTCCGGTCGCCGATGGCCGCCGCGCGCGCGGTGAACGGTCACGGAGCACAGTGCTCGACACCGTCGTCGCCCTTGCGTCCGTCGACGGCCTCGACGGGCTGAGCATGGGCCAGGTCGCCGCGGCCGCAGGCGTGAGCAAATCCGGCCTGTTCTCGCTCTGGCGCGACAAGGAAGAGCTGCAGTTGGCCGCCGTCGAACGGGCCCGGCAGCAGTGGGCGGAACTGGTGGTGCGGCCCGCCCTGCAAGCGCCGCCCGGAATCCTGCAACTGTGGCGACTGCACGAGTCACGCCTGGCGTTCTACACCGACAAGGTGCTGCCCGGCGGTTGCTTCTTCGTGGCCATCCAATCCGAGTTCGACGACCGGACCGGACTGGTACACGACCTGCTCCGCCAACACGCCAAGGAGTGGGACGAGTACGTGCAGTCGATCATTCGCGGCGCGATCGACGCCGGACAGCTGCGGCCCGACACCGACCCCGGCGTCCTCTCCTACGAAATCGACGCACTCGGCTTCGCCGCGGTGACCCGGGCTCGCCTGCTCGACCCCGACTCCGCGTACGCCCATGCACGCGCGGCCGTGCTCGGCATACTGCGGGCCTGTGCGACCGATCCGTCGATCCTGCCTGCGTCTTGATCCCGCAATCGATCCGCGAACTGTGCACTGCGACAACGACGTCGCCGATCTCAACGGCCCCTTGACAGCTGGTTCCGCACAGGGGGCCGTCAGGGCGTAGTGTTTTCCCCAGAGTTTCCCTGCCGCGACTGGGCAGAAGAGGTGATGCGAACGGTGCAAGCTCGAACAACAGACCCGTTCGTCCATCCGGCACTGTTCTACAGCGACAGCGCGGAGTACCTTGCGGGCACCATCGGATTCATCAGAGCAGGCCTCGCCAACGATGAACCGGTCGCCGTCTCGGTCCCCGGCCCCAATCTCGCGCTGATCCGCGCCGAACTCGGCGCCGATGCCGAACACGTCAAGCTCATGGACATGACGGTCGAGGGCCGCAATCCCGGCCGCATCATCCCCGGCGTGCTGCGCGCCTTCGCCGACACCCACCGGGACGGTCGGGTCAGGATCATCGGCGAACCCATCTGGGCGGGCCGCTCGGACACCGAGTATCCCGCGTGCGTCCAGCACGAAGCGCTGATCAACGCCGCGTTCGCGGGGCGCGAAGTCTCCATCCTGTGCCCGTACGACCTCGACCGGCTCGACCCGATCGTGCTGGCCGACGCGCACGCCACCCATCCGACCCTGATCGACAGCAGTGGCGAACGTGCCAGTGCCGCATACGATCCCGATCACATCGTGGCCACGTACAACCGGCCGTTACCGACACCGCCCGCCGATGCCGAGACCATCACCTTCGATGCCACCGCCCTCGCAGCCACCAGACATCGCGCCGTCGACTACGCGCGCGAGGCAGGCATGACCGAGGAGCGCATCATCGATCTCGAACTGGTCGTCGCGGAGACGACGACCAACTCGGTGGTGCACGGCGGCGGCAGCGGCACCCTCGCACTGTGGGTCGAGGGCGCACAGGTGCGGTGCCAGGTCCGCGACGCGGGCCACATCACCGATCCGCTGGCCGGTCGTCGCCCGCCGGAGCCGTTTCAATTCGGCGGCCGCGGTTTACTTCTGGTCAACCATCTGAGCGATCTGGTCCGCATCTGCACCGGCGTGGACGGCACGACCGTCCAGACGGATCTCCGCCTCTCCTGACGGCGCGGCGACCAATTGCCTTCCGGCAGTTCACTTACCGGTGAAATTGGCCTTGCGTCGCTCGATGAACGACTGAATACCCTCGGCGCCGTCGGCCGTGGCGAAGAGCTTGGTGACGTCGCCGACCAGATGTTCGGCCGCGGCCGCGTTGCCTTCGTCGCGCGCCCGATGCGCGGAGGCGAGGATGGTGCGCACACCCAATGGCGCTGAGTCCTCGGCAATTTCGGTCGCCAGCGTCCGCGCCGCGGCGAGTGCCGTTGCGGCGTCGGGGGTCACCTGCTGCACGAGCCCGATCCGGTAGGCCTCGGCGGCGTCGAACTCGGCGCCGCTCAGCACCCAGCGCATCGCGTTGCCCCAGCCCGCTTCACGCCAAAAGCGCAGTGTCGCACCGCCGAACGGATAGATGCCACGCTTGACCTCCAGCTGACTGAACCGGGTGCCCTCGGCGGCGATCCGGATGTCGGCGGCCAGCAGCAGCTCGATGCCCAGCGTCATGCACCAGCCCTGTGCCACCGCGATCACCGGCTTGGTCCAGCGGTAGTCCAGCCGCCACGGATCGACCCCGTCGTCGGGGTAGGTGATCGCGCCGCCCGCCAGGGCAGGCGCGACGTCGACCAGGTCCAAGCCTGCGGTGAAGTGCTCGCCGTGCCCGAACAGCACGCCGACGCGCAGATCGTCGTCGTTCTCCAACAGCGCGTAGGCGCGCGAGAGCTCGGCGAGCATCTCCAGGGTGAAGGCGTTGCGCTTGTCCGCGCGGTTGAGTCCGATGAGCAGAACGTGTCCGTCGCGTTCGACGGTGACGGTGTCAGCCATGCGGCCCAGTCAACCGCAGAATTATGGTGTATGCAATAACCTAGAGGGATACGACCTGGTCAGCGACGTTCACGAGCTCGTTTCCACTCCGGTCGACGCCCCTGTCAGCTGCCGGAAGACCTCGGCGATGTATTCGATGCGGGCGTCCTCCAGCTCGGGGCGCGGATAGGTGACACGGAAGATCGCCTCGCCGTCGAACATGTGCGCCATCGACGTGGCCAACAAGCGGGCGACCTCGGCGGGCACCAGCGGCGTCAGCGCCGCGATCGCCACGCTCTCGACATCGTCGATCAGCGCGCGGGCGACCGGAGCGAGCCTGGCCCGCAGTTCCGGTTCGGTGCGCGCCGCCACCAGCAGTTCGAACCACACCGCGTTGGTCTCCTCGCGGATCCGATTGCGCCCGCGGTGCAGGATATGGGTGAGATCCAGTGGGCGGTCGTTATTTTCGCGTTGGCGAAGATTGTCGAAGGCTTGCATGTGCCGACGACCGACCTCCTCGGCCGCGGCGACGACCAAATCGGTGCGCGAGTCGAAATGCCGGAAGATGCCGCCCTTGGATACGCCTGCGCGGCGGCTGATCTCGCCGAGCGAGGCATTGTGGTAGCCGACCTCGGCGATCGCCTCGATGGTGGCCTCGACGAGCTTGGCGATGGTGGCCGCACGACGCTGCGCCTGCGTGCGACGTGGCACCGGCGTTGCCTGCCTAGTGGATGCCGACCGTTTGGATTGATCGCTCACCGGGCCTTGGCCTCGAGGAATCGTCCAGTGCGGGTGGTACCGAGAACCGGTGCCGCCGTGCCGTTTCCGAAAACATAAGTGCCGCCGACGAAGACGGCCGAGACAGCGCCGTCGTTGCGATTGACCATGCGGGACAGGTTGTCATACTGGGCGACCGGGCTCTCCGCGTAGTCATCGAGTGAGGCGTCCAGCTTGGCCGGATCGATGACCACCAGGTCGGCGCGGTCGCCTTCGCGCAAATGCCCGGCATCCACCCCGTACCAGTCGGCCAGCTCACCGGTCAGCCGGTGCACGGCGCGCTCCAGCGAGATGAACCCACGACCCGCTTGCTCGGCATCGCGCGCGTGCCGCAGGAACCGCAGCCCGAAGTTGTAGAACGCCATGTTGCGCAGGTGCGCGCCGGCATCGGAGAAACCGAGCTGCACACCGGGATCCGCGCCGAGCTTGGCCAGGAACTCCGGCCGATGGTTGGAAATGGTTGTGCGCCACCGCATTTTGGTGCCGTGCGCAAGCACCAGATCGAGGAATGCGTCCACCGGGTGCAGGCCACCGCGATCGAGACCGACCTGCCCGAAGGTCTTGCCGATCACCGAATCATCCGGGCAGGAGACGATCTCGGCATCGAAGAAGTCGCGGTGCCAGACCCGCACGCCGAACTTGGCTTCGTAGTCCTGGCGGAACCGGCGCCGGTAGTCCTCGTCGCGCAGCAGCGCGTTGCGTTCGATTTCGTCGGCCAGATGCAGCGCCGCCGCGCCGGATCCGAACTCCTCGAAGATCACCAAGTCGATGCCGTCGGCGTACACCTCGAACGGCACCGGCAGGTGCTGCCAGCGGAAATCGCCGCCGAGCGCGTTCAAAGCCCGCGCGATCGGCCCCATGATGTGCACGACCGCAGGGGTCGCCTTGATGTCCGCGGCCGAGAGCAACGTGGTCTTCAACCGCTTGCGGAAGATGCCGAGGGTGCTCAGGGTCATCGCGGCGAGACTGCGCGGCGAGCCGACGTCGGGGCCCGCCTGCAGCACTCGATCGCGACGCCGCAGAATCGCGTTGAGGCGGCGGCGCTCCCTGGCCTTCGCGTAGGTCGACGGCAGCGTCCGCGATCGGCAGGTCTCGCCGTCGAGTTTGTCGAACATCAACTGCTGGGCCGACATTCCGACGAATCCGGCATCGAGGGCCTCGTTCAGCGCCGCCTCCATCGCCGCCATTTCCTGCTGCGTCGGGCGAACCTCCTTGCGGGTGGCCCGATCCAACCCCATCTGTGCGGTCCGGATATCCGAATGACCGAGCAATGCCGCGATATTCGGCCCCAACGGCAGCTGCTCCAGCGCGGCGACATACTCGTGCGCCGAGTTCCACGTCTTGATCTCGTCGATGGCCTCGATGACGTGCTTGCGCGGGATCGCCTCGACCCGCCCGAACAGGTCACCGGCATCGGTGCCCCCGACGTGCACAGTCGACAGCGAACAAGACCCGAGCAGCACCGTCGTGATGCCGTGCCGCACCGACTCGGTGAGCTCCGGCGTCTTGAGCACCTCGATGTCGTAATGGGTGTGGATATCGACCATGCCGGGCACGACCCACTTGCCCGCGGCGTCGATGACCTGCGCGCAGCCGGTCTCGTCGAGCGGCGCGACCGAGACGGCAACGACCCGATCGCCGCGCAATCCCAGGTGACGGATGGCCGATGCCGAGCCCGCGCCGTCGAACCAGCGGCCGGCTTTGATGATCGTGTCGTAGCTCACTCCAATATTGCAACCGATCGGTTGCTAACCGTCAAGACTCGATGGCTATCGATCGAGACCGGCCACGACCCACCCGCATAGCGATTCGATTGCCATAATTCCGGCCAAACCTCGCCTCGGTCGCGACATTTGGCACATACCACTCCCTATCAGCGAAATCTCACACCAGACGGTTGAGAGGAATGTTTTGCCCCACCGTAACTCAACGCTCTTTCGGCAGAAATCTCCGGCTGCCAGATTTTATTTCGGACAACCGTAGGAACAAGGGAGCGCGGATGGTCGCGAGTGATGCACCGGTCACCGACCGTTGCCGCAGTCCGAGGTGGAACCGATGCCCAAACTGGTCGATCACGATATGCGACGGCGGGCCATCACCGCTGCGGTCTGGCGGCTCATCGCCGCGCGCGGGATCGACCGGGTCACCATGCGCGATATCGCCACCGAGGCCGGATTCGCGAACGGCTCACTGTCGCATTACTTTTCCGGCAAGGACGACATACTGCGACTGGCGTTCCAGCATGTCTTCGAAGCCACCAATATCCGGATCGCCGCGCGCCTCGGCCGGGCGACCGGCCTTGCGGCGATCCGCGTCTTCTGCCGGGAAGTGTTGCCCATCACCGACGAAACCCTGCTGGAGGCGCGCATCGCGACCTCGCTGTGGCAGCGCGCGATGTACGACGCGCAGATGTACGACATCAATGCCCGCGCCATGCGGGAATGGCGCGCACTGCTGACCGAATTCTTCGGTCAGGCAAGGCAAGCCGGCGATATCGGCGCCATCGACGTCGGCACGGTTGTCGAGCAATTGCTGAACATGATGATGGGCGCGCAAATCCTCGGCGTGCTCACGCCGGACATCACCACCGCCCGGCGGCAGCTCGACATGCTCGAGTCCTTTCTGGACGCACTCCCCCACCCCGCCTGAACACCACAGGGCGCACGCACCGGAGGGCCACATGCCCACACGCACACCACAAGCTCCCGATCATCCGCTCTCCTTGCCGACCGAGGACGAGATCGCCGAGGTCCGCGCCGTCGTCGCCGCGGCGGGATTGATCGCTGCGACAACCCGTTTCGTCTACGTCGGGCTCGAAGAGCCGGACAAATACGCGGTATACGACCGGCCCGACGACGCACCGCTGGATCGCCGGTTCCGCGTGCTGTTGCACGACACCGAACGCCCGAACGCCCTCGATCTGGTCGTGTCGCTCGGCAGCCGGACGGTGCGCACCTCCCGCACCCTCGACCCGGTCGTCGACGGCCAATTACCCATACTCGACGAGGAATTCGAACTGGTCGAGGCGCTGCTGGTCGACCACCCGGACTGGCTTACCGCGCTGGCGGCACGCGGGCTCGACGTCGCCGAGGTGCGGGTGGCACCGCTGTCCGCGGGCGTCTTCGACTACCCGGACGAGACGGGCCGACGCATTCTGCGCGGCTTGGCCTTTCACCAACAGCACGCGAAGGACCATCCGTGGGCCCACCCGATCGACGGGCTTGTCGCGTTCATCGATGTGCTGAGCCGCGAGGTCCTCCGGGTGCTCGACACCGGTCCGGTCGCCGTGCCGCAGGAATCAGGGAACTTCGACGACCCGGCGGTCACCGGCCCGCCGCGCACCAGCCAGCGGCCGATCGAGATCACCCAGCCCGACGGCCCGAGCTTCACCGTGCACGGCAACCGCGTCGAGTGGGAAAAGTGGTCGGTGCGGGTGGGTTTCGACGCCAGAGAGGGTCTTGTCCTGCACCAGATCGGTTTTCGCGACGGCGACCGGGTGCGGCCGATCCTGCACCGCGCCTCGATCGCGGAAATGGTGGTGCCCTACGGCGACCCGTCGCCCGTGCGATCGTGGCAGAACTACTTCGACACCGGCGAATACCTGGTCGGCCGCTACGCGAACACGCTGGAGCTCGGCTGCGACTGCCTCGGCGATATCACCTATTTCGACACGGTCATCGCCGATGAAGCGGGCAGGCCACGCACCCTGCGCAACGCGATCTGCATGCACGAGGAGGACTTCGGCGTGCTCTGGAAGCACACCGATCTGTGGACCGGGTCGCGCGAGGTCCGCCGCCAGCGCAGGCTGGTGATCTCCTTCTTCACCACCATCGGCAACTACGACTACGGCTTCTTCTGGTACCTGTATCTCGACGGCACCATCGGCTTCGAGGTCAAGGCCACCGGTGTCGTCTTCACCGCCGCCTACCCCGGCGCCGACCACCCGTATTCCTCGCAGATCGCACCGGGTCTCGGCGCGCCGTATCACCAGCACCTGTTCAGCGCGCGCCTGGACATGATGATCGACGGGCACCACAACCGCGTGGAAGAGGTGGAAAGCGCCCGGCTGCCGATCGGCCAGGACAACCTGCACGGCAACGCCTTCACGCTGCGCCGCACCACGTTGGCCAGGGAATCGCAGGCCAAGCGATCGGCGGACAACCGGACGGGACGCACCTGGCACATCAGTAATCCGCAGGTGCGCAACCGGCTCGGCGCCCCCGTCTCGTATGCGCTGTATCCGGAGGGCAAGGAAACGCTGCTCGCCGCCGACGACTCCGCCATCGCCAAGCGGGCCGCGTTCGCCACCAAGCATCTCTGGGTCACCCGCTATGACCCGGAGCAACGGTATGCCGCAGGCGATTTCGTCAATCAGCACCCCGGCGGCGCCGGGCTGCCCGAGTACGCAGCCGCGGATCGGGCCATCGACAACGAAGACGTGGTCGTGTGGCACACCTTCGGCCTCACGCACTTTCCGCGACCGGAGGACTGGCCGATCATGCCGGTCGACTACACCGGCTTCGTGCTCAAACCGGTCGGCTTCTTCGACCGCAATCCCACCCTGGATGTGCCGCGCGCCGACGCCGGGCACGCCGATCCGTCAACCAGTTGCTGCCACGGAGCCTCCGATGACTGAAAAATCCACTGCCACTGGCCGATTACGTGGCTCGATCGGGGTGTCGGGCGTCGTGTTCCTCGTCATCGCGGCGGCCGCGCCGTTGACCGCCCTCAGCGGTGCGTTGCCGCTCATGATCGGTCTCGGCAACGGAGCAGGCGCACCGACCGCCTACCTGGTCGCCGCCGCGGTGCTGCTCGTTTTCAGCGTCGGCTACGCCGCGATGAGCAGCCACGTGAGCGATGCGGGTGCCTTCTATGCCTACGTGCGCCTTGGGCTCGGCACCGAGATCGGTTTGGGCGCAGCAGGATTGGCGCTGTTGACCTATACCGCCATTCAAGCGGGCATCTACGGACTCGCGGCCTCGACCGTCGAGAACCTCGTCGTCCACTACGGTGGCCCCGAACTACCTTGGTACCTCTACGCTTTCGCACTGATCGGCATCGTCGCAGCACTCGGCTACCGCAATATCGAGCTCGGCACCAAAGTGCTCGGTGTACTGCTGATCGCCGAAATCGGCATCGTCGTCGCCCTCGCCGCCGTGGTGCTCGTCCGAGGCGGCGCACACGGCATCGACACCGTCTCCTTCACACCGTCGGCGTTCTTCGACGGGTCTCCCGGCGTGGCACTGATGTTCGCGATCGCCTCGTTCATCGGGTTCGAGGCCACCGCGATCTACGGCGAGGAGACCAGGAACCCACGGCGCACCATCCCGCGCGCCACCTACATTGCGGTCGGCACCATCGGCGGGTTGTACGCGGTGGTCAGCTGGGCGGTCGTGCTCGCGTTCGGCAGCGACGGCGTCGCCGCGGCGGCAGGCGACGATCCCGAGGGATTGACCTTCGCCGCGGCACGCATGTTCCTCGGCGAGACCGCCGCCGACACCATGTCGATCCTGTTGGTGACCAGCCTGTTCGCCGCCGTGCTCGCGATGCACAACGTGGTGTCGCGCTACGGCTACACGCTGGCCCGCGACGGCATCGGCCACCCCGCGTTCGGAGACATTCACCGCCGCCACGGCTCCCCGCACAAGGCTTCGATGGCGCAGACCGGGTCCGCGCTGCTCGTCGTCGCCGTGTTCGCCTGCGCGGGCGCCGACCCGGTCCTGCACCTGTTCACCTGGATGGCAGGGCTTGCCACCGTCGCCATCCTGGTGCTGATGCTGCTCACCAGCATCGCGATCATGGCCTTCTTCCGCCGCACCGGCCTCGACCGCCGCCGCTGGCACACGGTGCTCGCACCCGCGCTCGGCACCGCCGGGTTATTCCTGGTGACGGCCCTGGTCATCGACAATTTCAGCACGCTGGTCGGCGACTCGACCGTGGTCGCCACGATCCTGCTCGCCCTCGTCGCGGCCACGTTCGTGGTCGGTATCGCGATCGCGCTGGCCCGCCGCGCCGGATAGGCACGGGCGACGGCCGATGCACAATTCGACGCGGCGCGCGCCCCAGACAGTGGCGCGCGGCCGGGTCTCGGGACACACTTGATCCCGTGAATCGCATGTCATTCGGCCTGATCGCCGACGGCAGGGGTGGTCCGCGATGACCACGCTTGCCCGCGGCGAGAACCGACCTGCCCCCGCCGATCGGATGACGGTCACCGTCGCCAGCACCGTGGGAGTGGACGTTTCGGCGCTGCTCCTCGGCCCGGACGGGAAAGTTCGCTCCGATGCCGACTTCGTCTTCTTCAACCAGCCGGTCGGGCCGGGAGTCACCTATCGGCACGGCAGCGGCCGCGGCGACATGGTGGACGTGCAGACCAGCGCGCTACCCGCAGGCGTCGACAAGGTGGTGGTCACCGCGAGCCTCGACGGCAGCGGGCCGCCCACCTTCGCGGGGGTCGACTCGCTGCAGGCCACCATCGGATCGGACTCGGGGGCACTGACTTTCCCGATGTCGGGCCTGACCACCGAGACGGCGGTCGTCTGCGTGGAGATCTACCGGCGCGGCGACGCGTGGAAGGTGCGCGCGGTCGGCCAGGGGTACGACAACGGCCTGGCCGGTATCGCGACGGCGTTCGGCGTCAACATCGACGACGAGCCTGCCGCGCCGCCCGCCGCCGCGCCACCTGCGCCGCCTGCCGCCGCGCCGCCTGGATATCCCTCTGCGCCGCCCGCGTACCCCGCCGCGCCACCCGCGTATCCGCCTGCAGCGCAAGGATATTCACCCCAACCCCCGGCATATCCGCCACCGTCACCTCCGTACCAGCAGCAGCCCCCCGCATACCCATCGGCACCCGCCTATTCACCGCCCGCCGCGGCACCATCACCTCAGCAAGGAGCACTGCCGATGCAGAGCGATCTCTTCAACCCGAGCCACGCCGAAGTGAACGGGGTCGGCATCCAGAAACAAGGCAGCAAGATGGTCAAGGTCGCCGTCAACGGCGAGGTCATGGCGCGCGCCGGATCGATGGTCGCCTACCAAGGCGACATGCAGTTCAAGGCGCTCGGCTCGGGCGGCATCGGCCGGGCGATCCAGCAGCGGCTCACCGGCGAGGGCGTTCCGTTGATGAACGTATCCGGCCGTGGCGATCTGTTCCTCGCCGACAGCGCCGCCGACGTGCACCTCATCGATCTCGACGGCACCGACGGCCTCACCATCAACGGCTCCAACGTGCTCGCCTTCGACACCTCGCTGTCCTACAACATCCAGCGGGTCCAGGGCGCCGCAGGCGTCGCGAGCAACGCGGGCCTGTTCAACTGCGTCTTCACCGGACGCGGCCGGATCGCCATCACCACGCACGGCTCGCCGGTGGTGCTCAACGTCGATCAGCCGACCTACGCGGATCCGCAAGCGGCAGTGGCCTGGTCGTCGAGCCTGCAGACCGGGATCAAGCGCAACGATTCGTTCGGCCTCGGCAGGCTGATCGGCCGCAGCACCGGCGAGGGCTTGACGCTGTCGTTCTCGGGTCGCGGCTTTGTCATCGTGCAGCCATCGGAGCTGCCGCCCGGCGGATTGCTCGGCGGCACCGGCGGCGGCCAGCAGGCCGGACAGAACCGCGGCGGATTGTTCGGATAGTTAAGTTTCGCGCGCCGCGATTGACCATACGCGCGGCGTCCGCAATGATCGCACCACCTCGAATTTCTACGGCGTTATGCGATGAGGTACTCCTATCCCCCTGGCATTTCGATACGCAGTGTGGCGGCAAGGCGAAGAGAGGTCGGTAATTTGAAGAACAGCAACCGCTTGAGAAAATGGTCGGCGAGAGTCGTGGTGCTGGTCGCTGCCGCGGCAGCCGGACTCACGATGACGGTCACCGCTCAGGCCGAGCCGCTATGGCCTGGCGGCCCGCTGTGGCCGGGCGGTCCGGAGGTGCCGGTCGGTCCGGACTTCGGCACCCCCGCGCTCGTCAAGCCGCCGCCGCCCGCCCCGGTCCTCGCACCGTGCACCGCCTCGAAGGCGCGGGCGTGCATGCGGCTGTCGACCAAGCAGGTGTGGCTGATGGACAACGGCAAGACCACCTATGGCCCGCAGCCGATCGAGATCGGCAGGCCTGGGTACGAGAGCCATGTCGGAGTCTTCGACGTCGACTTCAAGCGCAGGCACTTCTGGAGCACGATGCACAACGCTCCGATGGAGTTCGCCGTCTTCTTCGACGGTGACATCGCCACCCACATCGGACCGCTGGACTCGATGTCGCACGGCTGCATTCGGATGAACCCCGATGCCGCGGAGCAGACCTTCAACTGGCTCGAGCCCGGCGACATCGTTCAGGTCGTGGAATGAGCTGTTAAGTCCGCCTTCAAACACGGGATGCCCACACGGGCATCCCGTTTTTGTTGCCCGCCTGCGCGTCTGCGCCCCGCGTGACCGGTCCTCTGTCATCCTTCGAGGCAACAAATCCGGGCCTGCCCCGGCAAGCGCGCCAGGAAGCGAGTCGATCGTGCGGGTGGTGGCCGAGATTCTGGTCGGGTTGGTGGCGGCACTGCACGTCTACATCCTGATCATGGAGATGTTCCTCTGGACGACGCCGCGGGTGCGGGCCGCCTTCGGCAGCACCGTCGAATTCGCCGAGCAGACAAAGGTTCTCGCCGCGAATCAGGGCCTGTACAACGGTTTCCTTGCGGCCGGGCTGATCTGGGGTCTGATCGCGTCGGACCCGGTCGGCCGGGCCGCGATGATCTTCTTCACCACCTGCGTCGTCGTCGCGGGTTGCTATGGCGCCGCCACCGCGAGCCGCCGCATCCTGCTGGTCCAGGCGCTGCCCGGCGCGGTGGCGCTGGTCGCGGTGCTGCTCGCAGGCAGTCAGGCGTCCTGACAGCGTGTCTGAATTCCTTGACGGGTATCAGGCACCGCCCTTCTCGGGCGTCGTCGGCTCACGCCACCTGCGTGGCGTGAACGTCGGTTCTCGCGTCGTTCGGGCCGGTTTCACCGGCACCGTGAGGGTGTCGGTCAGTGCCTTCCCGTCGGCGAGCATTGGTAACCCGGCCTCCTGCTTGGGGGTCCGGGGATCGAGGAGAGTCTTCAGGAGGGATCGACGGCCACGCCGCGAGGTTGACCGCTGCGTTGTGGTCACGGTCGGCGCGAAACCCACACCCGCAGGCGAACATCCGATCCGCGAGGGCCAGCCCAGTGTTCACTGCTGTACACGCTGAGCAGCGTTTGCTCGATGGGTACCAGCGGTCGGCGGTGCTGATGGTGCCGCTGCGCCACTGTTGTTTGTAACGCAACATGCGCGCGAACTCAGCCCATCCGGCATCGCTGATCGCGCGTGCGAGATGGTGGTTGCCGAGCATGCCTGCCACATTCAGGTCCTCGATGACCAGCCGGTCGTGGGTGTTGACCAGCCGGTTGATGACCTGATGCAGGAAGTGACGGCGAATATTGGCGATATGGTGATGATGGCGGCCCAGCGCGGCGGCAGCGGCTTTGCGGTTGATGGATCCTTTCTGCTTGCGAGACAACGCTTTCGCCAGCCGTCGCTGCTTGCGCAACCTGCTATTCAGGGGTTTGGGTGGGTTGTCGACCCGTGCTAGTTCGCTGCCGTCGGCGGTGGCGGCGACCAGGAACGCCGAAAGCCCGAGGTCGATCCCCACCCAACCACTGTCATCGTCGGCCGGACGGGGCGCATGGTGGCGAGTGGGGTGCAGGTCGGCGGCCTGGATGGTCACGCTGATCTGCCAGCGACCGGCCTTACAGGTGATGGTGGTGTAGAGGATTTTCGCGCGTCCGTTCGCGAGTAGGCGCCGCAGGCGGCGGGTGTCCTCTCGCACCCGTATGGTTCCCAGACCGGGCAAGGTCACCGATCGAGCAATCCCGTTGTCACCGACACGGATCGCCGTGCGCCCGGATCTGGCGGTTTTGTTGCGTATCCGAAACGACGGTGTGGTGGTGTTCTTCTTCTTGAATCTCGGGAATCCGACCTTCTTGCCTCGGCGTTTGCCGGTGCGGGAGTCGGAGAAGGCAGTCAGGGCGCGGCCGCAGTCGACGGCGGCTTCTTCGAATACCTGCTGGCATACTTCGTTGCGCCATGCCAGGCCGGTCACCTTGATCTCGGCGACCCCGTCCGGATCGACGGTGATCACTCGGCCCGCCGCCTCGGTTTTCTTCCACTCGTTGAAGGCGTTGATGAGGCTGAATCCGGTCCACGGCACTGGCCGATCAGGATCGGTTTTGCGTTGATCGAGCGCGGTTTGCACCAAATGAAGAGACTTGTTGAACGCAAACCGCGCTGCGCCGACATGGCGGACGAGTGCCTGCTGCTGCTCGACGGTGGGGTCGAGACAGTACCGAAAGGCGGTGTGGCGACTCATCACAACAGAGCGTGGCACAAGCCACCGACAACAACGAGCGTCAATGAACTAGAAGTTGGCTCAAATCTCGAACGCCACACAACAACCACCAGAGGGTTCTCGGACGCTCACTGAGGCGTGCCCGCGCCGGTCAGGTAGTAGGTGAGCGCGGGGGCACCGACCCATTGCTCGACGATCTCGACCAGTAAGCCATCAGTGGTCCGGTGGTAGCAGACGCCTGGCTCGGAGGCGGACTCGAGCACCGTCGCCGTCGCTTGCTGCGGGAACCCCGCCTCGGACATGCGCAGCGATTCCGTCTTGGTGTCGTCGGCGAAGAAGCCGACATGATGCAGGCCGGTCTCGGACCAGATCGAGTTCGGAACCTGTTCCAGCAGTTCGAAATACGGCGGGCCCTGCTTGGAGAAGGTCATCATCGGACCGATCGCGGGGGCGCCGAAGGGCGAGACCTGCCGCCCGCAGCGGATCGGTTCCAACCATTCCAGGCCCAAGAGTTCGGTCAGTTCGTCCATCGCCTTGCCCAAATCGGCCACGACCACGCCGAAGTGATATCCGGGAACGAGAATTGGCATCGCTGTCTCCTCACGTTCGGGTGCCGGGATGCACCCGACACCTTTCGCGAACGGTCGTACGGTGGATTGTCAAGAGTGCCCGGCGACGGAACGCAGAACACCGATCGGTCTGATAATCGCGCTAGGACACCGGTCTATCGCAGCTCGCGGGCGGGTCGACGAGCTCACATGGCGCGGGCGGGCGTGGGCGATAACCAGGGGGGAGGCCACCCGCGCCGATCACGGCCTGGTAGGTGGCAACGGCGTCGGTGGGACGGCGAGCCAGCGTCGGATCCTTCAGCACATCGACGGTGTAGAGGCCGAAACGCGGGCTGTAGCTGCCCCACTCGTAGTTGTCGGTGATGCTCCAGTAGTTGTAGCCGACGATGGGCATGCCCTCGGCCTTGGCGCGATGAATCCAGTACAGCGTGTCGAGCAGATGGCAGCTGCGGGTATAGCGACCCTCATGGTTTGCGCAGTCTTTGCTCTGCGCGCCGTCGTCACCGTCCGCGGTCGGCATGCCGTTCTCGACGATGTAGATCGGCATCTCCTTGTTCTTCCCGAAGAGGTTCCAATAACGTTGCAGCGCATAATAGATACCCTCGGTGCGCAGCGGCAGGTTCCACATGCCCGGGTCACCGACCGCGGCGATGGAACGCACGGTGGCGATCGGCTGCGTCTTCGGCGGTTCGAAGCCGAAGTAGTAGTCGAGGCCGATGTAATCGAGCTTGGCGCGGATCTTCTCGATCACGCCGCCGTTGGCCTTGTCGTCCTCACCCGCAACGTAACCCATGTTGCTGGTCACCTTCGCGCCGGGCTGCACGCGGTGGATGAAGTCGTAGATCCGGTTGTGCGCCTCGGCAATCCGGTCTTCCATCAACGCCTGATCGGTGCCGTTGTGCCTGACCTCGTGCATGATGTACGCGACGGGCTCATTGATGGTGACCCACAACGGTTTTCGATAGGCGAAGCGCGTGACGACCTTTTCCATATTGGCCATCCAGTCGTTCACCATGTCCGGATGGTTCCAGCCGTCGGGACACGGGACACCCGCGGCGTCGGTGCGCTTGCACGCCCATCCCGGGTACACCCAGTGATCGAGGGTGAGCATCGGGCTCATGCCCGCCGCGACGATCGTGCCGATCACCTTCTCGTAGAACTCGAAACCCTTGGCGTCCCATTCGAGCCGGTTGTTCGGCTGTAACCGGGCCCACTCGATGCCGATCCGGAACACCTTGACACCGAGCTGCCTGGCCAGCTCGATGTCGGAGGCGTACTGGTGAAAGAAGTCGACCGAGTTGCCGTAGTCCTCGGCGCCGAGCGCATGCGTCTCGGCATACCGTCGCCAATTGCTATCGGGCGCATAGCCTTCCGACTGGAAGCCGGAGGCGGCCACCCCCCACAGGAAGTCGCGCCCGAACGCGAGGTCACCCGCCGCCGGCCCCGGCGGGACGGCGACGGCCACCCCGGGCACCAGCAGCGCAGCCATCGTGGCCGCGAACGCCACCGCGGCCCGGCGAGTGCATGTGCGCATGATCGCCGAACATAACCGGCCGATAGCTGAATTTCTCGCATCGACGGTTCCCGTGGCGAGTCCGAAGCAGAACCGACGGCGACACTGCCGTCAGCCACGCCCGATGCGGTCGATGACCTGAAGCTCGGGTGCGCCGTATGCCGCGTTGCTCGCGCAGGTGGCCTCCTCCTCGGCGCCTGCGGCGGCATCGGCCACTCCGATGTCCTCGGGGGCGAACGCGGCGGCTTTCGCGGCGACGAGCGCGCTGGTGGCGGCGGTCTGCATCGCGACGGCGACGTCGGCGGTGGTGACCGCGTAGTAGGTCGCCTTGGTGGCATGGTTGGCGGCGACGTAGGCGTTCCATGCGGCGTCGCGGGCGTTGGGTGCGGCCGCGGCGGCGCGGGCGGAGCCGTGTGCCCGCGCGGCGTGCTCAATGGCCTTGTCCCGGTTGACAGCTCGAGCGCAGGCGGCGCTGGCACGATAGGCCGCACTGCTCGCGCGAGCGCTGGCTTGCACCCGCAGTTCCCGTGCGCCGGCAACAGGCTCGGGTTCGAGCACCGCGGTCGCCGACCCGCCGGGTAGGAAATGAATGACCTTGCCTACCACGGGACACCGCCGATGCCGGGGAGTGCGTTGGTCGCAAACTTCTTCGATAAACCTGCCATAGCGAGTCTCCTCAATTGTCTGGCGTATCCGGAATCCGAAAAGCCCACGCTCAAAATGCGAACCCCTCGAGTGCCCGATTCGAACCGGACACCGCGAGGGGATACGCGACGCACTAGCCGACAATGCCAAAGGTTAGGAGCCCGATCAGGTTCTCCAACAACGCAGTAACCGCGCCAACCAGATCGAAGAGGCCACTCAACATAATGATTGCTCCCTGGACAGGTGTATGTCATGAGCACGAGCCGGATCGCGGAGAAGGCTAGCGCACCGGCGCCGGGGAGGGCAAAACACCTGTGCCCCTGCGCGACTCCCGGCCGACGGTCCGGCGCGATCGCATCGTCGCAGCTAGAACGGATCCGCCGAAAACGGCCGAAATCCGTTCCATCCGCACGTACTTCGGCAACGAAGACACTATCGACGCATGCCAGGCACAGCCAGCGTTGGACACCCGGCCGGGATGTCCCGCCGACAGGAGTCGGCTACCACCACCGAAGAAGGAGCCAACCCCGCCACCGCCGACGGTGCGGCAGGATTTGCCGAAGCTGCTGGAATCCGAGGTGATCACGCCTGCGGCGTCCCTTGTCGTTTCGCATCGATACCTGTCGACCGACCGCGCATCGAAACATGTCGGCGCCACGGCATATTCGGAACCCGCCGATGCCGCAGATCGGGAAATTCGGGGCTGGGTCGGAGAATTCGAGGCGAACACACTCGATTTCATTTTCGGCGACAAGGCCTCGACAAAGCGCCACACAATGCTGTGACGATGAGGCCCGGGGATCACCCGGACCTCACCGGACTGTGTACAGCGATAGTGAGCCGCAGGGGCGACCACGACCCACTCTGCAAAACTGTCCCGAAATGCGCGGGACGCACCAATATTAACCAGCAGCTCGCTATTCCGTTGCGATTCCGGATGGAATGACCGCCCGACCGTGGCGACACCCGCGAAACGCACTGTTGCGTACGCATTCGACCGGCACGATATCGCCCCTATTTCTCGACAACGGCGTGCCCGGTGAGCGTGTCGTAGGCGGCGCCGGCGGCGATGAGTGCCTGGCGGGTATCGGCCTTGCGGGCCGGGTCGGCGCCGCTCGGCACGCTGCGCCAGTCCACCCAGGCGCCTGCCAGCTCGGCGACCGCCGTGCCGACGCCGTCCACGTCGGGGATCGCCTCGGTGATCCCTTCGATGAGGTAGCGCCGCAAGGTGCGGGCCGCGCGCTCGATCCCCTGGCTGTTCGCCTGTCCCGGGTCCGCGCGGCCGGGCCCGACCGCGGCCCGATGGCGGTGGATCCACTCGTCGACGGCCGCGAGCAGACAGGCGGCCCGCAGCACCGGCGCGGCCGGATGCCGTTCGGGGACAACGTCATGCATCGCGTCCAGCAGTTCGCGGGCAGTCGGCACGGCGCCTGGCCGGTCCCGGTCCGGCCGATCGACGGGCTCTCGCATGGTTGCTGCTCCAGATATTCGGCTTTCGGCAAACGCGCGACCGCGCAGGTGCGCGCAAGGGGCACTGACCGTTGGTGCGGTCACCGCCGGGGGTGAGCGGATCCGTTTGCCCGACTAGAGGGTCGCATGCGCGATGACCGGCCGTCTTGGGCTGGGTTCCAACGCCGTATTCGTAACTTGTTCTCCGACACAGCATTCGATGGCGGCGGCGAGCAACATGATCGGCGCGGGCCCGCCTCGGGGCCGCTACGCAGCTACCGACCCGATCGAGACGACCGTCCCAGCCAAGCCCTCGTCACCGCAGGGCACCGCCCGCAGGGGTACGGCGTGTCGGCTAGCGAGCCGCTATCACCGCTGGATAATCCGATGCGTGACAGCTATAAGTCGCAGGTCGGCGCTGGCGCTCGCGGCAGGGATACCGTTGAGCATGCTGGCTCACAACCATGCCGCCGCGGCGCCTGCGATGCGCTACACGATGACCGCGTTCACCAACGCCAACGAAACCGATTTGTACGTCTACGAATCCACCGACGCGCTCAACTTCACGCCGCTGGCCGAGCCCGCCTACCGGCCACCCAACGGATCGTTGTTGCGCGACCCCAGCATCTTCCGGCACTCCGACGGCGTCTACTACCTCACCCACACCACCGCGTGGGAGGGTCACACCATCGGCTTCGCCAGGAGCACCGATCGGGTGAACTGGAACCACATGTACGACCTCCCCGTTCTCGTCCCCGGCGTGACCAACACCTGGGCCCCGGAATGGTTCGTCGACGCCGGAGGCCAGGTCAACGTGATCGTGTCGCTGGCCGTCGAGGGCCGCTTCACCCCGCACATGATGACGGCAACCACACCAGGCTTGTGGACGTGGAGTCCGCTCACCCCGATTGCCGGGCTCGGCGCCCGTGACGGCGCCGCCTTCGGCTACATCGACACCACGATCATCCCCCGCGACAACCGCTATTTCGCGTTCACCAAGAACGAGGAGACCAAGTTCATCGAGCTCGCCGTCGCAGGTAGTCCACTGGGCCCGTATGCCTTTGTCGAACAAGGCAATTGGGCTAACTGGGGCGCTCCGAGGGAGGGGCAGTGCGTGATCGCCCTGCCCGACGGGAGCTGGCGCATCTACTTCGATGCCTACAACCCCGACACCCTCGGAGCGGGCAAGTACTACTTCAGCGACAGCAACGACGGCTTCCACACCTGGACCGAGCCCCAAGAACTGCCCGGCCTGTCGGGCACGATCCGGCACTGCACGGTCTACCCGGAGCTGCTCCCCGGGTGAATCCGGCGCCGACGCCGAGCCGCTCGGATTGCCGGACCATAACCAAAGAGGCCAAACACCGGACGAATTGACCTGAATCCGTCTTCCGGAGCCGGTCGTCACGGACGATGCTGATAGGTGCATCCGGCACCCGGGCGCTCTGCTCCCTTATCTCGGGTACGCGCAGAACGGCCTGCCGAGCCAGAGGATTACGGCTGGTCGCCGGGGGTCGGGTGCACCTCGACCGTCGTCAGGGAAGGCTACCGTGCCAACGCAACCGGACAACCGAGAGCTGGGGACCGCGCGGCAGCGCGCGCGAACCACGTCCCCGCCGCCTGCCGTCGATACCCGAGCCGTGGTTGTTTGCCGAGCGCACCCGCCGCGCCGCGTCGACCGCGACACGTGACCGTGCAGACCGCCGACGGGCCGAGACCGCGAACCCTGCCGATCGAGTCGGGCGGCGCGCGGCCGATGCTGCCCGACTGGCACGAACTCTCCGCTGCGTTGCGCATGCACGCCGGCGACCGGCCAGGTGATCACCTGATCACGCAGTTGGCGCGCGCTTTGGCGCAGTTGCATCACACCCGCCGCGCCCAGCCCGAGCGGGCGGCCGAAATCGACTACCGCCGAGGGGAAGTCGTCACGGTCATCGACGGGTGGGTGGCCAAGCAGCTGCCCCCGCGGCGCGCGCATGACCGCGGCGCGGCGTCGCTGGGCCGGGCCGTCGACCGCATGGCCGCGGCCCAGATTCTCGCCGATCACCTGCTGATGACCGCCGACGATGCCGCCGAGCAACAGGTGCACGCGGCGTGGTCCCGGCTGGCCGCGCTGGCGAACGACTGGACCGATCTGATTCATGAATTCGGCACGCGCCGACCGCGTTCCATCGAGCGCCGATAAACATGCATCGACTTCACGATGGAATTGACCAGAAGTATCCCGATAATGGTGGCAGTTCCGTGGTATCGACGAGCGGGTCGACGCGAAGCAATCCGATGAATTCGTCTACGGACCCATACCGCGTCAAAATGACCTCGAGCAGGCGACGCGCAGCTTCGTCCGGTTTCATGAGCGGGTTATGCCCATGGGCGCACAACACAAACCGACCCGTAGGTCTTTTTATTGGGCGTTCGTGTACTGATCGACGATCCGTTCATTATGGCCCTCCGCGTGTGGGGTCAGTGCTGATCGGAATTGCCACAAGACCGTCCCACCCTTCGGGGACCTGCACAGACTACCTAGCGCGAGTGTGCAGAACCGTATTCGCGCAGTGTGCGTCGCGCAATTTTCAGACGGAAATATCGCGGCACCGATCCCGTCGAATGTGCCGCACAGCGGCACCCGGAGCAGCAGAATGTGGCCTATGACCGCCCTGGATCAGGAGGCCCTGGATTGGCTTGTCCAATTCGGGGCGCAGGCTCGCAACGACGAGCAGACCCAACAGTTGGTCGACCTCGTCGACGGGAAGATCAATGCGGTCAACGCGCACCTGCCCGGCGACGCCGAACTCGGCGAACAACTGCACGCCGCGACCCGCGCACATTGGCGCAGCTTCCTCGCGATGGTGAGCAGAGAGGTGTTCGAGGTCCATCCGCCCGCCGAAGTGCTCGCGCTGTCGCGCACGGTGGCGCGGCGCGGGTTCGGGATCGACGTGGTGATGCGGACCTACCGGGTCGGGCAGGCCATGCTCTGGCAGTTCATCACCGACTTCCTGAACAAGGCGATCGAGGACGACCAGCTCCGCAGCGCGGTGCTGCTGCTGTTCTGGGATCGGGTGCTGGAGTGGACCGACACCTGCGTCGAGGCATCGGTCGCGGTCTACACCGACGAGCGCGAACAGTGGCAACGTGGCGCGCTCGCACGGCGATTCGGGCTGGCAGGCTCGATCCTGCGCGGCGACACCGTCGACATCGACCAGGCCGAGGCACAGCTCGGGCACTCGCTGCGCAGGCACCAGACCGCGATCGTGCTGTGGGCCGACGAGTCCGCGTCCGTGCCGGAACCGGTGCGCACGCTGGAGAAGCTCGGCACCGACATCGCCGCGCACCTCGATGCCGCGCGGCCGTTGATGCTGTCGTCCGGCGTGCGCGGCATGTGGGTGTGGATCGCCACCGCGGGCGTCCCCGATCTCACGGGGTTGTCCCTCGGTGGACAGCCAGGGCTGCATGCCGCCGTCGGCTCGTCGGCGCCGGGCGCCACCGGGTTCAGGCAAAGCCATCGCGAAGCACTCGCCGCCCAGCGGGTGGCGATCGAAACCGACTATGCCCCAGCGGTTATCCGCTACACCGACGTCGAATTGGTCTGCCTCACCACCGGTGACGGCAGCATCGAGGCGATAAGGGTCATGGCGGCAAGGGAATTGGGCGCGTTGATGAGCGCCGACGAGACCACCGCGCGGTTGCGCGAGACCGTGCTCGCCTACCTGGCGAGCGGCCGTAACGTGCCTGCCACCGCCCAACTGTTGACCGTGCACCCCAACACGGTGCGCTACCGCATCAACCAATCCGAGGAACTGCTCGGTCATTCCATCGAGGAACGAGCCACCTATATCGAATTGGCGTTGCGCTGCGCCCAGACCTACGGCGACAAGATCCTCGCCCCGGAGCGCGTCGCCTGAATCAGCCATCGAGGTCGGCGAGGAACGTCTGCAGCAGTGTCGTGACCACGGTCGGCTGCTCGAGCACGCAGCTGTGCCCGGCCCGTTCGATGATCTCCAGCCGCGCCTTGGGGATCAGCGCCGCGAGCCGCTGCGCGTCCTGGATCGGGGTCACCGTGTCGTCGACACCGACCGCGACCAGGGTCGGCACCGAGATGCCGGTGATCTCCCGATCGGCGGACGCTCGGCCGACCACCCCGAGGATCGCCTTGCGGGTGCCGACGCTGTCGATGCGATCGAGCCGCTGGGCCCATTCGTCCACGACGTCCGCCGCGGCAGGATCGCTCAGGAAGGCGGGGCCGAACAGTAGCCGCGCGAGTTTGCCGCGGACCGCGTCGACGCCGAAAAGTCTTACGGCCCAGGCGAGTCGGGTGTACCTGCCGATCTTGGCCGGATCCTCGGTCCCCGCGCTGGTGTCCAGCAGGGTCAGCGACCGCAACAGTTCGCCGTGCCTGGCGGCGACGCGCTGACCAACGAAACCGCCCATGCCGACGCCGACCCAGTGCACCGGCGCGAGCGCCAATTCGCGGATCACCCCGACGGCGTCGGCGGTCAGCGTGTCCATGTCGTAGCCGTCCGGCGTCGGCTGGGTGCCGCCCTGTCCACGCCAGTCGATGGCGATGCACCGATAGTGCCTGCGCAGCACGTCGATCTGGGCCCGGAACATCCAGCCGCCGAACAGCAGGCTGTGCCCGAAAACGATGACCGGACTGCCCGATCGACCGGTCGGGTCACCGCTGTCGGTATATCCGATCGGCACGCCGTCGACATCGATCGTCCGAATGACCGTGGACAGCATCACCGGTACACCCGCCCCCGACGCGACGTGCGTACTTCCCGAGGACCATCACCCCCAGCGAGTCGAGAAATCTGGTCAACGAAGCAATGGACAACGGGCCTGGGCACGAGATGCTCCTCGGGAGTGGCATCAACCGAACACGGAAGAACGCTTCCTCAGCTTCCCAGGTGGACACCCGATTCGCTTGGCGCAGCCACCAACACGATTGCCGCGGGTTGTCAGCAGGCACAACCCGCGGCTACCCGCTGAAGAGTTCAGAACAACGTCATCGGTCCGGTCGGGGCCGGTTCAGGGAGTGGGTCCAGCTCGGGCACCCTGGCGGCCACCTCGGCGTGGAAGCGGCGCGCCAGCGTGACAGCGTCGGCGTTGTTCGGGGTATGCAGGAAGACCGTGGGCGAACGGCCCTCACGCAACCAGTCGGCGACGATGGCGACCCAGGGTTGCCAGCCGTCGACGGTGCGGTCGGTCGACTCGCGGCCGTGGTAGCGGACGATCGGGTACTCGGTGAGAGCACGGGTGCGTAAGGGGACGCGTGGCTTCTTCGACCACGCCTCCTGTTCGGCGGGGGTGGGCAGTCCGTCGAAAAGCACTGTGGTGTCGAAGGTCAGCCATTCGACGTGCACCCGCGCGAGCACGCGTTCCAGGTAGCGGGTCGCCTGCTCGTTCTCGAAGAACGCCGGGTGGCGGACCTCGACGGCGCAGCGGTACGAGCGCGGCAGCTCGCGCAGGAAACCGGCAAGCGCGCCGAGATCGTTGGGGCCGAACGAGCTCGGCAATTGGATCCACAGGGCATGCGCGCTCGGGCCGAGTGGCTCGATCGCCGACAGGAACGTGCGGAGCTCCTCGTCGGCACCGGTCAGCCTGCGCTCGTGGGTGATCGACTTGTGCAGTTTGGGCAGGAAACGGAACTCCGGGGTGAGCTGCGCCGCCCACGACTCGACCGTGCGCACCGCGGGGATGGCGTAGAAGGTCGTGTTGCCCTCCACCGCGTTGCATCGCGCGGCGTAGGCGGCCAGCCGATCCCCCGACGCCGGTTGCCATTCCTGCCATGCCGCGTGCGTCCACATCGCACAGCCCACGTGAAGCCGCATGCCAGCGACGGTAGTACAACCGGCCGCGGTGCCCCGAAGCGCGGCGGCCGGGAATGAAAGCAACGGCCGCGAGGTAGACAACAGCATGAAACTCGACGACGAAGCGCGCGCCCTCATCGGCGCCGGTGCCGATGCCACGCTGGTCACGATCAACCCGGATGGCAGCCCCCAGGTCAGCGTGGTCTGGGTGGCGCTGCAGTCGACGCCGGACGGCGACGAACTCGTCACCGCTCACCTCGGCGAATACAAGAAGGTGCGCAATGTCCGGCGGGACGGCAGGGTCGCGGTGACGATCCTCGCGCAGGAACCCGGCGAGTTCATGCGCCCGTACCTGTCGGTCACCGGCACCGCGCGCATCGTCGAGGGCGGCGCCCCCGAATTGCTCACGGAGCTGGCCAAGACCCTGGCCAGTCCGACCGTCGACTTCCCGCCCGCCGACGCGCCGCCCGGCCTGCTCACCCGCATCCGGATCGAGAAGGTCGGCGGTATCGGTCCGTGGGCATCCTGATCACGATTCGACGCGACTGACCCCACGAATATTCATTCGTCTCTTAAAGTTTCGGTAAAGCCGCAGTGGGCACACCCGCCGTACGTGGGCTGCCCCGCGTACCGTCACCGATTTCGAGGAGATCGTCCGTCGTGGTTCCTTCAGACAGCTCCCCCCGTCCCAAGCAAGTGTCCTTAGACGCGGCAGGCCGCGTCGGCCCAACGGTCGTCTGGCCCGAACCGAGCCCACTCGCGTCCTGGTGGCAGCAGGTCATGCGATCGGGCGCAGGCGAACGCGGGACCGGCGAGGCCGGGTGAGCTGCTCACCGTAAGACGAACAGCTCGGCGCCGATCGCGGCCGACGCGGCGACGATGTCCGGGAACGCGCGCAGATGCGGTGTCAACGCGAGGTCGTTGAGCATCGACTGCGCGGCGAGGGCTCTGATGCGGGTGCGGGTCGGGTCCCACTCGGGATGCAGGCTGCCGAGCAACCGCACCCATTCGGCGATATAAGACCGGTGCGCCGCCTTGGCGCGGCGGCGGTCTGTCTCGGGGAGGTGCCCGGCCTCCGCGACGAGAGTCTGGATGAGCGTGGGATTTTCGAAGACGAAGCCGCTGTAGCTCGCGATCAGCCGGACGAGCCCGTCGCGCGGATCAGCGGCCTCGTCGATAGCGCGGCGCAGATCGGTACGCAGCCGTTCGTCGCCACGGGCGATGGCGGCGCGGAGGATGTCGGCCTTCCCCGAAAAGTGGTGGTAGACGCTCGGTCCCGCGATGCCGACGGCGGCGCCGATCTCGTCGACACCGACGGCGGCGAAACCGCGTTCGGCGAAAAGCCTTGTCGCTTCGACGATGATCGCTGCATGGCGTGGATGCGTTGCCAGCCCGACAGCGCGGCTCTCGGACGGTACGGGGTACCGCGCCGGTCTCGACATCGGCGCGTCGAGCACCGCAGAGATGAGTTCGCTTAGCAGCTCGGCATACTCGGGTAACGGCAGCCGAAGCCGTTGGAACGAAACGCTGTTGGCCAGCGCAAGAACGCTCCAGGCGAGCAGGTCGGCCGCCGCTGGCTCGAGTTCGGGACGGCGCACGGCGATGATCTCGGCGAGCCGAGCGCCGATCCGCCTGGCCTGCTTGCGAAATGCCGCACGATCGTCGGTCGACAGGTGGCCTGCCTCCCGCCGCCACAGCACCCCGATATCGCGACGCGCCAACACCGCGGCGGCCAGCGTCTCCGCGACGGCTTCGGGCACCGCCGCGTCGAGCGTGGCAGCGAAATCGTCGAGTGCCCCGCCGACCACCGTCGCGAGCAGGCTCTGCTTGCCACGGAAATGCCGATACAGCGCCGACGGCCCGATCGCCACCGCCTCGGCCACCGCACTCATGCCGACGGCGGCATAGCCGTTGCGGTAGAACAGATCCGCGGCCGCGGCGATGATCAGCGCGCGCCGATTCGCCGGCCTGGTGCCGCGGGCCGGACGGACCAGGTCCGGCCCGCTCCGCCGGCCGGTCCTAGATGTTGAATCCACCACCGCAAACCAGCGTCTGCCCGCTCACGTAGTCGGATTCGGGGATACAGAACAGGTACACCGCGCCCGCTGCCTCGGCAGGGGTGCCGCCTCGGCCGAGCGGCACCATCTGCTCCATCGCGGCGAGCAGGTTCGGGTTGACGCCGACCTTGATTTCCTTGCCCTGCACGTCGATTGTGCCGCCGGTGCCCGCGGGCGCCTCGGTGAGCCGCGTCTTGATCAGACCGAACGCGACCGCGTTGACGGTGACGTTGTAGCGCCCCCATTCCTTCGACAGCGCCTTGGTGAGGCCGAGCACGCCCGCCTTGCCCGACGAGTAATTCGCCTGTCCCGCATTGCCTCCGGTGCCTGCCATCGACGAGATATTGACGACCTTGCGGCACGGCACGGGCTCGCCCGCGTCCTTGGCCCGCTTCACCGCCGCAGAGATGACCGGTTGTGCGGCACGCAGGATCCGGAACGGGGCTTTGAGATGCACGTCGAGGATCGCGTCCCACTGCTCGTCGGTCATCTTCTGGATCACCGAATCCCAGGTGTAGCCCGCGTTGTTGACGATGATGTCCAGCCCGCCGAACTCGTCGACGGCGGTCTGCACGAAACGCTCGGCGAACCCGTCCCCGGTGACGCTGCCGACGCACGAGACAGCCTGTCCCCCAGCAGCTTCGATCGCGGCAAGGGTTTCCTTCGCCGGATCGTCGTCGAGGTCGTTCACCACGACCCGAGCGCCCTCACCCGCCAGTTTCAGTGCAATCTCACGCCCGATGCCACGCCCCGACCCGGAGACAATGGCGACCTTGCCATCGAGAGTTCCCATGTGCTTCGCATCCTTCCGAGCAACCAACTAACGCCTATTCACTTATTGAACCCGACCTCCCCGCCACCCGGGCACGAAAGCCGAAGACTGTCGTCGCGGTTGCTGCGTCCGCGAGCTGGCCGGTAGGGTCTGACCAGCGCGCTGTCCAGAGCGATCCGCCCTGGTCAGCGCCGATACACCACGGTTGGCGGCGCGGGGGCCAGTGACCTAGGGGGGTGTGCTGAACTGCCGCCATGGTCGCTTGATTCGATAGCCGCCCTTCGATGGATCGACACGCACAGCTGTCGTACAGAAGGGAACGCAGTGACCACTGGCTTGATCGGCGTCGGGCTTTTCACCATGACCCTCGACGAAGGCCGCCTCCCGACGCACGTCGAGGTGAGTCGAAATATCCACGACCGCTTGAATCCATCCGATCTGTCGGCGGCCGCGATGACCGGCTACTACGTGACGTTGTGGCGGCACGACGCGCAGGCCATCGCCTCGGGCAGATGGACCGAATTGACCGTATCGCCTTCTCGCCGAACAGAACTGATCACGCTGCTCGACACCGGATCGCTCGCCGAGTTCGAGAGCGTCGAACGATCGCTGCGGCAGAGTGACGAATTCGTCGGCCGCGGGCCGATGACCGACTTCGGCACATCCTCGATCATGGTGGCCGCGAGCATCTCTCGCATCGGCAGCATCGAGATCGATCCGCGGTGGGCTGCCACGGCCAACCCCTCGGACATCGCGCACGACATCCTCGACGGTGCGAATCAGATCCGGAAGCAGCGGCCGCGTTTCCACGAAGACGGGTCGTGGGCCGATCGCACCGACGACGAGCTCGAACACGAACTATCCGAATACAAGCGCTACCTGACGAGGAACTCGTAATGGTCAATTTCTCAACGGATCTCAACCAGCTGGTCAAAGCTTCCCGGGCCTGGGATCACGCATCGGATGCGCTCACCGTCGCCGCGCAGCAGGCGCAGAGTATTCACTTCAGTCACCAGGATGTTGTGTGGGGACTGTTCCGGGAAACCTGGGATGCCCAGCTGGCCGCCGCGCGATATATGTACGACAGGCTCGTCGAGGGCCGAGACGAAACCGACTCCATCGCCAAGGTTCTCGACCATGTCGCGAAAGTCTTTCAGGAACAGGACCAGAACTTCGCGAACGTCCTGATCAAGTTGGAAGAGGTTTAGTAATGGGCCTGACCAAATCTCTGGACGATATCAACAGCGTGCTCGACACGTTCTCCGACCAGATCGCGGAGATCAGGGACCAGCCTGCCAAAGTCGACGACGCGTTCCGAAAGGCGGCGATCGCCGCGGCCGAGGTCGAGGGAGCATCCGTCTTCGGCTTGGTCGGTGCGGTGGCAGGCGCTGTCTACGGCTCGATCACCGAAGACGACTTCACCGGGTACATGCAAGACCACAAGGAAGCGATCAAGAAGAAGATCCAGGAGCTGTTGGACAAACTGCAGAGCGCGGTCGACAGTCTGAAAGCGCCCATCGCCTTCCTGCTCACGAGCGAGGCATGGACGACGCTGAAGGGCAAGATCGGCGAGGCCCAGAACAACGAGGTGGTGAACGGTAACCTCACCGGCTATTGGGCCGGAGCGGCAGCGCTCAAGTACACAGCGGCACGGACACTCCAGGACACCACACTGGATTCCGCGAAATCGACCTGCGACAAGATGGCAGACGCGCTGGCCAAGATCTCGGACATCGCTTGGGATTTCTACTCCAAGATCGTCACGGATATCGCGGATCTGCTCATCAAATTCGGGAAGGCTCTTGCCAAGATCGCTACCTTCATCGCCGCTCCGGTCGGGGTCTCCGATGCGATCGATGTCCTCGGAAAAGTCATCAGCAGCACCGTCGACTACACAGACAAGCTCCTGAAGGCGCTCATCGCACAGCGGGAAAGCATTACTAAAATCGACGAATCGAAAACTAACCAGAAGGGGTTCCTCAACAACCGTTGGCCACGTAGTGCTGCCGACGACTTCAACATCAACTCGCCGAGCTCCGAATGGCAAGCGACATGAATTTACCTAAGCTACTGGCGATCTCGGCGCTAGCAGTACTGATATCCGGCTGCGGCCTGTTGCCCCGCACCCAACCCGAACGGCATGCGATACCGACAAGCAACCACACCATCCAGGAGTTGTGCGACTCCACAAGACATTTCTTCGCCACCCGAGCTGGTACCGAAAATCTGAAGATCAGCGCCGGCGCCGGCGGTAAGGCGCTGACCGACAAGATCGATACCGGAAATGGGTGCTTCTACGAGACGGGAGACCCGTCCGCATCGCCATCTCACCTCGGATACGTCTCGCTGTTTCGCATCATCGTCAGCGATAACCCTCCTCTGTCTACCCCCGCGTCGGCCAGCGAGAACTACCCGACCAGGGTCATCACCGTCGACGGCGTGACTGTCAAGGTAGCCACAGAGCCGATGCCGAAGGGGGGCGAATCCGCCACCACGCTGCTCGACGTCTACCTCACAGCCAGTATCGACGGCTGGGAGGGCGAACTCCTCTTCAAGGGAACCGAGAAGGAGACGGTGCGAGATGATCAAACGACCCGAGCGGCTGCGCAAGCGTTGGTGAACATGATCCGCACCCTGAAGGGTTGAAACCCCGCGGCACATCGCCGCACTCACGCCACGAGCCCCCGCATCCAGGACCGGATGCGGGGGCTCGCGGCGCGTTCGATGTCAACCAGCGGGCGGCATGGCCTCCCTGGGAACAGAGCCGGGAACCTCTTCGGCCCTACTGAATACCGGCTGATGGTGTATGTCACTGCTTTCGGCAGGGGTGTACACCGGGATGGGAACGGTGTCGTGGCTGAATAGCCCGGACCCTTGCCCGCTTTCCTGACTCATCCGTCGAGCCTCCTCCGATCGGCCGCGAATAGCCAATCCCCTCTATTCAACCCCCTCCGTCCACCGGGACGCGCATGATCCCGCCGCAACGCCGCCGTGTTCGGTGTTGCGCCCGGGCGCGGCGGGCGGCAATGTCCCCGATCCGGCGCGGACATGTCCCGTTGATCTGCCGTCCGCCTGCCGTTGCCGTACCGGTGTCCGGCACGGTGGTAGCTTCGGAGGTACGAATCATCGTCGGCCTTTCTCGACCGACCATCGAGCTCGGGTCACGTCACCCGGGCAACGCCGATCACGACGAGCGTCGGCGGCCAGACCGGGCGTACCTGCGCCCGCGCAGCCGATCCATTCGAAGAGGACCAATGGCCATCACCGATATCGCCGTGTACGCACACCTGAGCAAGGAAGACATCGAGGCACTCGGCGCGGAGCTCGACACCATCCATCGCGACGTCAGCGAATCCCTCGGCGGCCGCGACGCGGCCTATATCCGGCGCACCATCCGCTTCCAGCGCGCACTCGAGGCAGCCGCCCGGCTGCTCATCGCGGTCAACCGGAACCGGGCAGGCTGGTTGCTCGGTGCGGTGTCGCTTGCCGCGGCGAAGAGCATCGAGAACATGGAGATCGGGCACAACGTCTCGCACGGGCAGTGGGATTGGATGAACGATCCGGAGATCCACTCCAGCACCTGGGAGTGGGACATGGTCGGGCTGTCCACCCAGTGGAAGTACTCGCACAACTTCCGTCACCACCTCTACACCAACGTCCTCGACATGGACGACGACATCGGCTTCGGCGTGATGCGGGTGACCAGGGACCAGCAGTGGCGGGCCGAGCATCTGCTGCAGCCGCTGCAAAACCTGATTCTGGCCACCACTTTCGAGGTGGGCATCGGCCTGCACGGTCTGTACGCGGACCGAGACAGGTTCGAGACGAAGGCCGAGAAGAAGGCCGTGACAATGGCTTTCCTGCGCAAGGCGTCCCGGCAGGCGATCAAGGACTACGTGCTGTTCCCCGCACTGAGTGGAAAGCGTTGGCGCCGTGCGCTGACGGCGAACCTCGCCGCCAATGTCATGCGCAACGCCTGGGCGTACGTGGTCATCTTCTGCGGCCACTTCCCCGACGGCGCCGAGAAATTCACGGAGGCGGCGCTGGAGAACGAGACCAAGTCCGAGTGGTACCTGCGCCAGATGCTCGGCACCGCGAATTTCGATGCCGGACCGACCTTGGCCTTCGCCAGCGGAAATCTGTGTTACCAAATCGAACACCACCTGTTCCCCGATCTCCCGAGCAACCGCTACGCCGAGATCGCGCAACGGGTTCGGGCACTGTGCGACAAGTACGACCTGCCCTACACCAGCGCATCGCTGCTGCGCCAGTACCTGCTCACCATGCGCACCATCCACAAGCTCGCGGTGCCGGACCGGTTCCTGATCGCCACCTCTGACGACGCGCCGGAAACCGCCTCGGAGAAGAAGTTCCAGACTGCGCTCGCGGTCTCCGAGATCTCCGGTGTGACAACGGGTTTGCGGACCGCGCTGCACAACGCCAGGATGCGGCTCGAGCAGGAGGCCGGGCTGGAGGGCGGGCGGCTGCGCCGCACCGCCGCCAAGGTCAAGGCGAATATCCGAGGGTCGCTGCGGGCTCCGGTTCCCAGCGTTTCCGGCTAGCCCGGCGTCACCCGGCGGGACGCGACCGCGCCGCGTCCCTCCGGCGCTTGGACCGCATCCAGCCGAACGTCAATTGCACCGCGTGCTGCCAGTTTTCGTACTCGTCGGCGCGGTGCACCGGGTCCATCTGCGGCCGCCACTGCCCGGCCAGGCGCCAGTTGTTGCGTAAGCCTTCCAGATCCGGCCAGTAGCCGACGGCGAGCCCGGCCGCGTATGCCGCACCGAGCGAGACGGTTTCGGAGACGAACGGGCGCATCACCGGAATGTCGAGGACGTCGGCGACGATCTGCATGAGCAGGTTGTCGGAGGTCATGCCGCCGTCGACGCGCAGCGCACGCGCCTGCAAACCGGAGTCCGCGTTCATCGCGTCCATCACTTCGCGGGTCTGCCACGCGGTCGCCTCCAGGACCGCACGGGCGATGTGCCCCTTGGTGATGTAGGACGTCAGGCCTGCGATGAGTCCGCGGGCGTCGCTGCGCCAGTGCGGCGCGTACAGCCCGGAGAACGCGGGCACGATGTAGCAACCGCCGTTGTCTTCCACTGTGCGAGCGAGGGTTTCGATCTCCGGCGCGCTGGCGACCAGCCCGATGTTGTCGCGCACCCACTGCACCAGCGAGCCGGTGACCGCGATCGGGCCTTCCAGCGCATACACCGGCTGCGGGCCGATCTGGTAGCCGATGGTGGTGAGCAGCCCGTGCTCGGACTGCACCAGCTCTTGGCCGGTGTTCATCATGAGAAAGCCACCGGTGCCGTAGGTGCATTTGGTTTCCCCACGGGCGAAACAGGTTTGGCCGAACAGCGCGGCATGCTGGTCGCCGAGCGCGGCGGCGATCGGGATGGCTGGCACCACGCGGCGAGTGGTGCCGTAGGACGCGGTCGAGGCCTGGATGCGCGGCAGCATCGCGGCGGGAATGCCGAAGAAGCTCAGCAGTTCGTCGTCCCAGGTGAGGGTGGTGAGGTTCATCAGCAGTGTGCGGCTGGCGTTGGTGACGTCGGTGAGATGCAGGCCGCCGTCGACCCCGCCGGTCAGGTTCCAGATCAGCCAGGTCTCCATGGTGCCGAACAGCACCTCGCCGCGTTCGGCCCGATCCCGCAGGCCCGCAATGGTATCGAGCAGCCAGCGCAGCCGCGGCGCGGCGAAGTAGGTAGCGAGCGGCAGCCCGCACAGTTCCCGGATCCGGTGCGCGCCAGGCCTTTCCTCGAACTCGCTGACCAGGTCCTCGGTGCGGGTGTCCTGCCAGACGATGGCGCGCCGGATGGGCAGGCCGGTGTGCCGATCCCATACCACCGTGGTCTCGCGCTGGTTCGCGATGCCAAGGGCGGCAACCTGATCCGCGGTGATGCCGGAGTCGCGCAGCGCCTGCGGCACGATCCGGTCGACGTTGCGCCAGATCTCCATCGCGTCCTGCTCGACCCAGCCGGGACGCGGGTAGTGCTGCTGGTGTTCGCGCTGCGCGACGCCGACCAGGCGGGCGCGCTGATCGAACAGGATGCACCTGGTCGAGGTGGTGCCCTGGTCGATCGCGAGCACATAGCGTTGCGTCATCCGCGTCCTTTCGTGCTACGAGTCGATGAGTCGGTGTCAGGCACCCAAATCTCGGGAGACTGCCCGTGCGGCGTCGCGTACCTGGGTGACCAGTGCAGGCCGGTGTCGTAGTTGCGCATCGCAGAGCCGGTCGACCGGCCCGCTGATGCCGATGGCGCCGACCACGAGTCCGCCGTGTGCGCGGATCGGCGCCGCGATGCCCGCCTCGCCCGGCCGGAATTCCTCGGTCTCCCCTGCCCAGCCTGCCTGGCGCACCGCGGCGAGGGCTCGGTTGAGCGCGACCCGATCGGCGATGGTGCGGCGGGTGAGCGAGGTGAGGTCGCCGCCGCGCACGGCGGCCGCGAGTTCCGCGTCGAAGGCCAGCAGGACCTTGCCGAGCGCGGTGGCGTGCGGTGGCAGCAGTTCGCCGACCGCGAGCGCCTGCTCGGTGTTGTCCGGGCGAAAGACGTGATGAACCACCACGACGGTGCCGTCGACCGGCGTCCCGATCCGCACCGATTCGCCGGTGCGTGCGGCCAGTGCGTCGGCCCAGTTGATCGCCCGGGAGCGCAGTTCGTTGGCATCGAGATAGCTGGTGCCGAGGTGGACCAGTGCGGCGCCGAGCTGATACTTGCCGGTCGCCGGGTCCTGTTCGACGAAGCCGACCCCCTGCAACGTGCGCAGGATGCCGTGCACGGTCGGTTTGGCGAGTCCGAGCGCGCCCGCGATCTCACCGACCCCGAGGCGCCCGGCACCGCGGGCGAGCAGCCGGAGAATGGCCGCCGCTCGCTCGATCGACTGGATCGGACCGGGCATGACCGAAACCTAACGTTTCCATTCGACAATGTCGAACATGTGGTGAACAGGTGGCAACACTCCCGAAGGCCGGTGTGACGTGCGTCATGCCCGCTTACTCGGGCGCCTGACCGTAGCGGCAGCGGCCCCGCCCAACCAGCCCTACCGTTCGGCATTGTCGAACGGGCGCTATGTCCGGTCTGTCGCTCGCGTCGTAACGTCGTGCTCCGCAGGGTCGCGACGGCGACCAACAGGGCGAACGGAGACTCAACGGTGAACTTCGGCTCGATCTTCCTCAGCGAAGCACTCGGCACGGGCGTGCTGATATTGCTTGGCGCTGGCGTGGTCGCGAACGTGTTGCTGACCAAATCCAAGGGATTCGACGGCGGCTGGTTACTGATCAACTTCGGGTGGGGGCTCGGAGTTATGGCAGGCGTCTATGTCGCCTACAAGAGCGGTGGCCATCTCAATCCCGCCTACACCATCGGTGTGCTGTTCAGCGGCGCGGACGAATACGCGCCAGGCATCAGCATTACCGTCGCCACCACCCTCGCCTATGTCTTGGGGCAGCTGGTCGGCGCGTTCGTCGGCGCGAATCTCGCCTACGTCGTCTACAAACGGCACTTCGACGAGGAGACCGACGAGGCAAAGAAGCTCAGCGTGTTCGCGACCGGTCCGGCGATCCGCAGCTCGAGCTGGAACTTTGCCACCGAGCTGATCGCGACCTTCGCCCTGGTGCTCGTGCTGCTGTCGATGGGCCACACCGCGACCGGGCTCGGACCGGTGGCGGCGGCGCTGCTTGTCGTCGGTATCGGCGCCTCGCTCGGCGGTCCCACCGGCTATGCCATCAACCCCGCCCGTGACCTCGGCCCCCGGCTCGCGCACGCGCTGCTGCCGGTCAGCAAGGTGGCAGCGCCGGTGCGGGAACCCGCGACCGCGGGCAGCTATGCGGCCGAACCGCGCCCCGAAGCCGCGACCGCTCAGGTCAACGGCGGCAAGGACTCCGACTGGGGTTACGCCTGGGTGCCCGTCCTCGGACCGCTGGCAGGCGGCGTGCTCGCCGGACTGGCTTCGCAGATCCTCTTCTGAAATCTCTTCTCGTAGTAGTTAGTTCATTCTTCGAAAGGACGGCGCGTGAGCGAGCGTAGCGAGCGAACCGACAAGACAGCGCCCATGGGCATGACGGAACCGAGCGCCAGCGAGGTGCAGTCATGAGCCAGTACGTAGGCGCCATCGACCAGGGCACCACCAGCACTCGCTTCATGGTGTTCGATCACAGCGGCAACGAAATCGCCCGCCACCAGCTCGAGCACCAGCAGATTCTGCCGCAGGCAGGCTGGGTGGAGCACGACCCGACCGAGATCTGGGAGCGGACCCGCGCGGTCATCCAGAGCACGCTCACCAAGGCCGACCTCGACGCGAGTGACCTGGCCGCGGTCGGCGTCACCAACCAGCGCGAGACCACCGTGGTGTGGAACCGCAGGACCGGTCGCCCGTACTGCAACGCGATCGTCTGGCAGGACACCCGCACCGACAAGATCGCCGCCGAGCTCGAGCGCGCCGGACACGGCGACACCATCCGGCACAAGGCCGGATTGCCGCCTGCCACTTACTTTTCCGGCGGCAAGCTGCGCTGGATCCTGGACAACGTGCCCGGCGTTGCCGAGGCCGCCGAGCGCGGCGAGGCGATCTTCGGCACCACCGACAGCTGGCTGCTGTGGAACCTGACCGGCGGGGTCGACGGCGGCGTGCACGTCACCGATCCGACGAACGCCAGCCGCACCATGCTGATGAACCTGGAGACCTCGGACTGGGACGACGAGTTGTTGTCCATCTTCGGGATTCCGCGCGCGATGCTGCCGACGATCGCACCGTCGTCGAACCCGGCGCTGTTCGGAAAGACCAGGGCCGATGGACCTTTCGGCGGCGAGGTGCCGCTGTCCGGTGTGCTCGGCGATCAGCAGGCCGCCACGGTCGGCCAGGTGTGCTTCCGGCCCGGCGAGGCCAAGAACACCTACGGCACCGGAAACTTCTTGCTGCTCAACACCGGTACCGAGATCGTGCGCTCGCAGCACGGGCTGCTCACCACGGTCGCCTACCAGTTCGGCGACGACAAGCCGGTGTACGCGCTGGAGGGTTCGATCGCGGTGACCGGGTCGGCGGTGCAGTGGCTGCGTGACCAGCTCGGCATCATTTCCGGTGCGGCACAAAGCGAAGCGCTGGCGCGGCAGGTCGAGGACAACGGCGGCGTGTACTTCGTGCCCGCGTTCTCCGGGCTGTTCGCGCCGTACTGGCGCTCCGACGCACGCGGCGCGATCGTCGGGCTTTCCCGCTTCAGCACCAACGCCCACCTGGCGCGGGCGACGCTGGAATCCATTTGCTACCAGACCCGCGACGTCGTCGAGGCGATGCAGGCCGACTCCGGTGTGCAGCTCGACGTGCTGCGGGTGGACGGCGGCGTCACCGCCAACGAGCTGTGCATGCAGTTGCAGGCCGACTTCCTCGGCGTGCCGGTGTCGCGCCCGGTGGTCGCGGAGACCACCGCGCTCGGCGCCGCGTATGCGGCAGGCCTTGCGGTCGGATTCTGGAACAGCACAGACGAACTGGTAGCCAACTGGCACGAGGACAAGCGCTGGCATCCCACCGGGACCGAGGAACAGCGCACGAAGGGCTATGCCCGCTGGCAGAAGGCCGTGTCGCGCACGCTCGACTGGATCGACGTCGACGAGTAACCGAGCGCCGCGAATTTCACTGAGCCAGAGCTTGTTTCACCACTAGAGCTTAATTCAGAAGTAGAGGAGATTCACATGTCGGCACGATTAGATCCCACCTACCGCAGCACCGCGGTGAACGCACTGGGCGACACCGAGATCGATGTGCTCGTGATCGGTGGCGGCGTGGTCGGCGCGGGCGCCGCGCTCGACGCCGCCTCGCGCGGCCTCAGCGTCACCCTGGTGGAAGCCAGGGACTTCGCGGCAGGCACCTCCAGCCGCTCGAGCAAGCTCATCCACGGTGGGCTCCGCTACCTCGAGCAGCTCGACTTCTGGCTGGTGCGTGAGGCTTTGAAGGAACGCGGCCTGTTGCTCAACAAGCTGGCGCCGCACCTGGTCCGCCCGGTGTCGTTCCTGATTCCGTTGCAGCACCGGGTGTGGGAACGGGCCTACATCGGGGCGGGCGTCGCGCTGTACGACACGCTCGGCGGCGCCCGCGCCGTGCCCATGCACCGGCACCTGACCCGTACTCGCGCACTGGAATTGACACCAGCACTGCGCGAGGACGCGATGACCGGCGCCATCCGGTACTACGACGCACAGGTCGACGACGCGCGGCACACCATGACGATCGCCCGCACCGCGGCACAGCACGGCGCGACCGTGCTCACCCGCACCAAGGTCACCGGGCTGCTGCGCGACGGTGTTCGGGTGATCGGCGCACACGTCACCGATCTGGAGACCGGCCGCGAACACACCGTGCGGGCCCGCAGGGTGATCAGCGCGACCGGCGTGTGGACCGACGAAATGAACCGGATGACCGGTGTCGACTTCCCGTTCCACGTGCGCATGTCCAAGGGCGTGCACATCCTGGTGCCGCGCGAGCGCCTCGACCTGGACACCGGGCTGATCATGCGGACCGAGAAGAGCGTGCTGTTCGTGATCCCGTGGCACAAGCACTGGATCATCGGCACCACCGACACCGATTGGTCGCTGGACAAGGATCATCCGGCCACCAGCAACGCCGATGTGCAGTACATCCTCGACCACGTCAACGCGGTGCTGCGGCAGCCGCTGACTCGCGACGACATCGTCGGCACCTACGCGGGCCTGCGCCCGCTGCTGTCCGGCGCGTCCAGCGACACCTCGAAGTTGTCGCGGGAACACGCTGTGGCAGAACCGGTTCCCGGCCTGTTCGTGATCGCGGGCGGCAAGTACACCACCTACCGGGTGATGGCCGCCGACGTGGTGGACGCGGCGGTCGAAGGCCTCGGCCGCGCCGTCGCCCCGTCGGTCACCGACAAGCTGCCGCTGCTCGGCGCCGTCGGCTACCAGGAGATGCTCGCCGACCTCGACAGCCTGGCGCAGCGCGTCGGCCTGCCGAAGGCGAGCGTCGAACACCTGCTCGGCCGTTACGGTTCCGCCGCGACCGACCTGTTCGACCTGATCGCCGCTGACCCCGACCTGGCCAAGCCGCTGACCGGGGCCGACGACTACCTCGCTGCCGAAGCGGTGTACGCGGTCACCCATGAGGGCGCCATCCATCTCGACGACGTTCTCACCCGCCGCACCCGCATCTCCATCGAGGCCGCCGACCGCGGCCTGGCCGCCGCCGCGGAGGTCGCCTTCCTCATCGGCTCCCACCTGGGCTGGGACGCCGCCGATGCCGAACGCGAACTCACCCGCTACCGCGACCGGGTGCACGCCGAACTGGCCGCCAACCAGGCCGCCGACGACGAAGCCGCCAACGCGGCCCGCTTGGTCGCCATCGCCTGACCTCGCGTCCGCCGGCGAGCTCGATCCTGTTCTCAGCCCTGCAGTTTCGGCTGAACATCGAGCTCGCCGGACGCCAGGACGGTCAAATATCCCTGCCCCGCAACCGGTTGCATCGGCAGTTCGCGACGGAAGAGCGCGTCGATGAACGGGATGCCACGGTGATAGGCGTACAACGAGGTTTCGCTGCCGACGATGCCCGCGGTGTCGACCAGCAGCGGAATGTCGGCCAGAAAATACTGTGCCGCAAGCTCACACTGCTCGATGGTCGGCTCACTGCCGTCGGCGAGCCGGTGCCGCAAGACATTTCGGGTCGTCTCCAGGCACAGGTCGCGGAAGGCCGCATCGTAGGCGAACAGCTCCGTCGCTTCCCTGAGCAGGTCGACGAACACCGGATTCGCTTCCAGGTACGCCCAATCGACCACGCGCGCGTCCAGGCCCGACAAGCCCGCCGATGCCAGTCCGTCCCGAATCCGGTTGCGCATCTTCAACCCGTTCTCGAGCGCCCGCTTTCGCGCCTTGTGTTCGGGCAACCCGAGCGCTCGCAGCGTGAATACACCCGGCACATCGGGCAGATGGAACTGGACGTAGGCGAACTCACTGACCGCCCACCTCGTCAGCTCCGCGATCCGAGCCCGCTTGAAGTAACTGTTGAACGGGCTGATTCCCAAGAGAACGTGGTCTCTTCGCGCGAAGAGCTCCGCACAGTTGGGCGTCAGCGGCAAAGCAGTGAGCTCCAGCGCCGTCTGCATCAGAGCATGCTGCCAAACCTGCCCACGATCTCGGCCCTGACACACCGCCCGCAGTCCACCGATCGGGTAATCGCAGGTCCGAGGCAGATTTCGACTGCGAACCGGCGGCCGTTGACGGGAAGATTCGCGAAAAGTCAACGTTGACCTCTATGCGGGTTCAGGTTTAACGATGGAGGTATGACTCAGCCAGCTGATTTCTGGAACTCCGTTTATGACAACGACACCGCGCCGTGGGTGATCGGCGGGCCACAACCGGCGATCGTCGCCCTGGAACGGGACGGGTGGATTCGCGGCCGCGTGCTCGATCCCGGTTGCGGCGCAGGCGAACACACGATCCTGTTGACCACACTGGGTTACGACGTGCTCGGCATCGACCTGTCGCCGAGTGCCGTCCAATACGCCAACAGAAATGCTGCGGCACAAGATGTTTCCAGCGCGCGGTTCGAGGTGGCCGACGCGATCGCTCTGGGTGCCGCCGCGACGGAGCCCAGCTACGACACCATCGTCGACAGCGCCCTGTTCCACATCTTCGTCGACGATCCTGACGCCCGCGCCGCCTATGTGCGTAGCTTGCATGCCCTGTGCAAGCCGGGCGGGCTCGTCGACATCCTCGCCCTCTCCGACGTCGAGCCCGGCTTCGGGCCGCGGATCAACGACTCGATCATCCGCGAATCATTCGGCGCCGGTTGGGAACTCGAAGACCTGCAGCCCGCGCGATACCACGGCCGCGTCACCGAGGCCGTCCTCGAAGCGGACGACGACCTGAAACTACCGGCGGGCACCGCCGTCGACCTGGCCGCGTGGCAGGCCCGAATCCGCCGCCTCTAATCCATCCCGCTGTGTCCGTCGGGGGTCGACTCGTCGGTCTCGAGCTCGGCCCCCTTCGGGTGCTCATCGGCATGCGTAGCCTTCGAATGCTCCGCCGCAAAGTCCTCCTCCCCCAATTCGATCTCCGCCGTCGTCCGATCCATCTCCGGTCCACTCATGCCCGCCGAATACCCCGCCTCGGAGGCTCGAATCCGAGCGTGCCCGGGGCGCGCGACGCAAGAAATATGCTCAGGCTCGGACGGATTTGCGGGGGCATTGCGTGTGCCGGATCGACGGCCGAGCGAGTGGTCGACATGATCTAGGGTCGGGGTCATGGAGATGGTGGGTGTGGGAGAAGCGGAGCGGGTTGCGGCCTTGTTGGCGGCAGAGGCGAACGCTGTTGCTTTGTTCGATGAGGTGGTCGCGCGCGGGATGATCGCGCCGGGGGCCAGGGAATCGGTGGTCAGTGATGCGGTGCGCGACCTGGCCGCCGAGATGTTCGGGACGCGGCGGTTTTGGCACAAGCGGATCGTGCGATCCGGGATCAACACGCTCGAGCCGTACAGCGCCAACCCACCGGACCGGGTGATCGGCGAGGACGACATCTGCTTCCTGGACTTCGGGCCGATCTTCGCGGAGTGGGAAGCCGATTTCGGGCGGACCTTCGTGCTCGGCGACGATCCGGCCAAGCTGGCACTGCGCGATGCGCTCGAACCGCTGTGGGAGCAGGGGCGCACGCACTTCGATGCGCATCCCGACATCACCGGCGAGGAGCTCTACCACTGGGTTTCGGCGCAGGCGAGCGAGCAGGGCTGGGAGTTCACCGCCGAGATCGCAGGCCATCTGGTCGGCGAGTTCCCGCACAAGCAGATCTCCGGCACCGAGATCACCACCTACGTCGCGGCGGGCTCGACAACGCCGATGCGCCGCATGGATCCCAAAGGCCGTGCCTGCCATTGGATTCTGGAGATCCACCTGGTGGACCGGGCGAACAACATCGGCGGGTTCTTCGAGCAGCTGCTCGACGTGCGGCCCGCCGCGTAGCGCATACGCCTCGTCCAGAAACGTGCCGCCGTTCCTGGACGGGGCACTATCCCAGGGCGGCAACCAGTTCCGACAGCGGCACCGAGCCCGGTGGCCGCCCTTCGCGCGCAACGACTTCGGCGAAGTGCTGGATCCGCTCGTTGACCGGCGTCGGCACCCCATGTCTGCGGCCGAGCAGCACGATCTCGCCGTTCAGATAATCGGTTTCGATACTGCCCGTGCCCCTGGCCAGGCTCTGCCACGACGAGCTGACCGAACGCCGGACGCCGACGCGAAGGACATCGCCACGCCGCGCACCGTCCTCGACGGCGGTCACAAACGAAATTCCCGCCGCGGTGAGGACTTTCATGCCCTCGATGCGGGCACGATCGAGGATCTCGGTGACATCGTCGGTCGGCCGGACGAGCGCGTCGACGGCGTTGCCGAGGTTCATCAGCAGCTTGTGATACTTCCACCGCATGATGTCGGCGCGCGGTTCCGCATGGCATCCCGCCGAACGGAACGCGGCCGCAACAGCTTCCGCCGTGTCGTCGACGCCTGCCGGATATCTGCCGATGTCGAGGATGGCAGGCACCGGCCACGCCCGTGCCTCCACCACCCCCGGCTCCAGATGCGTGGTCGGGAACATCACGCAGACTCCGTACACATTCGAGAACATCCGCAGTGCGGCGGGCTCGTTGGCGACACCGTTCTGCAGGCACACGATCGGGGTCGCCCGATCCACAGCCACCGTCAGATCGCGCAGTGCCGCTTCGGTATTCATGCTTTTCACGGCCAACAGGACCACATCGCCTGCCGCGCCGACGAGCTGGTCGGGACCGGAAACGGCGGGAATGGTCTCCATCGCCGCCCCCGCGCCGGTGACCACGCGCAACCCTCGGTCACGGATCGCGTCCAGGTGCGGGCCGCGGGCGATCAGCACGACCTCATGCCCCGCACGGTGCAGGAACGCACCGAGACTGCCACCGACCGCGCCGGCCCCGTACACGATGAAACGTTTGACATCCACCTGATCGAGCCTGCCCGTTCCGGCGAATCCGCGCCCGTCGACGGTCGTCAGGCGACGGCCTCCTCGCCGCATTTCCCCGCGGAGTGCGGCACGCTGAGCCCGTGTCCAGGTGCGTTGATCCCTGGCACGTCCGCGCCCAACGCGATGATCTGATGCAACACGTTGTGATAGGACCAGGCTTCGGCGACGCGTCCGTCCCGGAAACGCACCTCCCCGACGTAGGCGGCGTGGTAGTTGCGTTCGCTCTCCAACGCGGTGAGTTCGCCCTCCGCGTCGACGAACCAGGCGTGTGGGGTGGCGAACGGGCGCACTCGGATGCGGGACAGGCTCCCCTCGTGCCACAGCACGTCACTCGACCAGCGGACGCTCTGGCACAGGTCCTCGCGGCCGACGATGCGATCGGGCAGGCCTGGCAGCTGCCACGGCATATGGATCCGCACGTCGTCGGTGACCAAGTCCTGGATCTGCTCGTGATCGTGCAGGAACAGCAGTTCGTAGAAGCGTTCGATGACGGCGCATTCGTCCGCGGCGTCGATCAGGCCTGCGGTGGACCGATCGGACCGAACGCCGACACGTCTCCGGCCTTGCGGAGCGGTTGTCATGCCGATGATCATCACAAGCCTTCCCTGTCGTACCGGTAGATCGTTCAATCTTGAGTCAGCAAATCATGAGCAAACAAGCACCGTCAATGCCGACTTTCGCTAAGAACGCGACAACGCGGGTGGTGTGGGTCACCCGGGAGGTGCGGCGAGCACGCCGCCGTCGTCACCCGGCAGCAATGCTTCAGCATGCAGACGCTGCGGCCGCCGGACGCGCTCGAGCGGACCGGCAGCGTAATCGTGCCGGACCCGGAACTACCGCAACGCTTTTCGGCGAGCCGATGGCTGCCGGGTAGCCGAGTCGAGCCTCGGGCGCGATCGACCCGCTCCTGCGGCCCGGTAAACTCGCTGAGCGGGACCGAAAGTCGAGGGTGCGCGGCGGGAAGCGCACGGCGAACACAGGAGAAATCATGTCGAGTCGCCGCTTCCGATCCAGTGCTGCCGGGATCGCTGTCCTGGTCATGGCGCTGGTGGTTGTTGCCGGTTGTTCATCGGAGTCGAAGAAACCAGGGTCACACGACCCGATGCCCGCCCCGATCTCCATCACGCCCGCACAGGGCGCCAAGAGCGTCGATCCCCTCGCACCGGTCCAGGTGAACGCGGGCGACGGCATGCTGACCTCGGTCGTCATGACCAACGAGCAAGGCAAGCCGATCGACGGGATCCTGACCCCGGACAAGACGGCGTGGAAACCCACCGAGTCGCTCGGCTACGGCCACACGTACACGATCACCGCGGAAGGACTCACCATCACGGGTCGCAGCGGCCCGCTGACCTCGACGTTCTCGACGCTGACGCCGAACAACCAGACCAAGGTCTACTTCGAGACCACCGGCGGCGGCCTGCTCGACGGCGGCACCTTCGGGGTCGGCGCGGTCGTCGTCGCCCACTTCGACGAGGACGTCCCCGATCGAGCGCTCGCCGAGAAGCGGCTGTCGGTGACCACGACGCCGCCGCTGGAGGGTTCGTGGTACTGGCTGGACAACCGGCGCGCGCACTGGCGGCCCAAGGAGTACTACCCGGCGGGCACGAAGGTGAACGTCAAGGCCAACATCTACGCGGTAGACCTCGGGAAGGGGCTCTACGGCCAGGAGGATTCGAAGGCCTCGTTCACCATCGGCGCATCGCACGTCTCGGTCGCCGACGACAACACCCATCAGGTCCAGGTGTTCGAGAACGGCAATCTGATCCGCACCATGCCGACCTCGATGGGGATGGGCGGCAGTGAAACCGTCGGCGGCAAGACCATCACCTTCTGGACCCAGCCCGGTGTCTACACGGTGATGAGCAAGGCCAATCCGGTGATCATGGACTCCTCCACCTTCGGCCTGCCGATCAACTCGCGGCTCGGCTACAAAGAAACCATCAACTGGGCGACCCGGATCAGCACCGACGGCATCTACCTGCACGAGCTGGCCTCCACCGTGTGGGCGCAGGGCAACACCAACACCTCGCACGGCTGCCTGAACCTCAGCCCCGAGAACGCGCGCTGGTTCTACGATTTCGCCGTCACCGGCGATGTGGTGGAGATCAAGCACACCGGCGGTGCGCCGCTCGAGGTATGGCAGAACGGCGACTGGGGCGTGCCGTGGAACGAATGGGTGCAGGGCAGCGCGTTGCACTAGGTCCAGTTCCTGGCGACTGGACCACGACAACGGCGGTGCCAGGCTCGTAGCGTCGACCTGTGGACGAGAACCTTGCCATCGACCGTGCCGAGCTGCCCGCGCTGCTGGATGCCGTGCGCGCGTCGGCGATGGAGGTGCTGGCAGGCATCGAGTCGCGGCCGGTCGCGCGAGCGCCGAAAGCGGTAGGGGCCGAAGAGTTTCCGGAGCAGGGTGTCGGGCTGCGCCAGGCGCTCGCGCGCTTCGAGGAGCGCTGGGCGCCCGGCTTCTCCGGCAGTGCTGGTCCGCGGTACTTCGGCTTCGTCACCGGCGGCGCCACCCCGGCATCGATCGCCGGTGACTGGCTGACCGCTGCGTTCGATCAGAACGCGATGTCCAGCGAGGATTCCACGGCCAGTGAGCTGGAGCAGCTGACGGTGGGCTGGATCGGGCGGCTGTTCGGATTGTCCGAGCACACCGGCGCTTTCGTCAGCGGGGCGACGATGTCGAACTTCGTCGGCCTTGCGATCGGGCGTGAATGGCTAGGCGAACAGCTCGGCGTCTCGGTGGCGCAGGACGGTGTCGGCGCGCTCGGCCCCGTCCGCGTGCTGTCGGGGACGCCGCACTCGAGCATCGTCAAGTCGGTGTCCATGCTCGGAATGGGCCGCACCAGTGTGCGTCCTGTGCCGACGCTGCGCGGCAGGGAGGCCGTCGACGTGGACGCGCTCGCCGCGGCGCTCGACGTCCTCGACGGGCGTCCCGCCATCGTCGTCGCCAATGCCGGGACGGTGAACACCGTCGACTTCGACGACCTGCGCGCGATTGCCGCACTGCGCCAGCGCTATCCGTTCTGGCTGCACGTCGACGGTGCGTTCGGCGCTTTCGCCGCGCTCGCCCCGTCGCACGCCGAGCTCGTCGACGGTCTCGCCGAAGCGGATTCGGTCTGCGTCGACCTGCACAAGTGGCTCAACGTGCCCTACGACGCGGCAGTCCAATTCACTCGGCGCCGAGACCTCCAGCTGCGCGTCTTCCTGAACGCGGCCGCCTATCTGACTGCCCCCGTTGGCACCCCGGATTTCGGCCACCTGGTGCCCGAGAACTCCCGCCGACTCCGCGCCTTGACGGCCTGGTTCTCGCTAACCGCGTACGGCCGCACCGGCCACCGAGATATCGTGCAGCGCAACATCTCCGCCGCCCGTCGCCTCGCCGACCAACTCACGACCGGACCACTCCGCCTGGTCGCCCCGGTCCGGCTCAACGTCGCCTGCTTCACCCTCACCGACCGCCCCACCCTTGAACGCATCGATGCCATGGTCGCCGCCGTGGCCGACGGCGGCGAAACCTTCATCACCCCACCGGTCTACGCCGGTGTCCCCGCACTGCGCGCCGCCTTCAGCAACTGGCGAACCACCGACTCCGACGTCGACCGCGCAGCCAAGGCAATCATCGCCGCAGCAAACGAAATCCCCTGATCCACAGCATCGTTCAGGCGTGCACGCAAGGGTTTCCCGCTCGGCGTAGCCGAGTTGGGTGACCGGCGGGCCGGATCCACGCGATCAGCTTGCCGGTTCCGTGGCAGGGGGCGGGTGGAAGCCGGGTCCTGGGCGTGGGTCGACGTCGCGCGGGTCCAGTTCGGCGTGGCAGTGGTCGCAGACCAGCAGTGGTGTCATGGCGTGGCCGCAGGTGCGGTGTTCGAGGATGAGCGGTGGGCCGTCCGGGTCGGCCAGGTGGCGGTCGCCCCAGCTCATCAACGCGAGGATGGTGGGGTAGAGCTCGCGACCCGCGGCGGTGAGGTGGTAGTCGACGCGGCCGCCGCCCTCGTCGGTGCGGGTGAGGATGTCGGCGTCGATCAGCATGCGCAAGCGGCTGGTGAGCAGGTTGCGGTTGGAGATGCCGATGTTGCGGGCAAAGTCGCTGAACCGGCGCACACCGAAGAAGGCCTCGGCAATGATCAGGATCGTCCATCGGTCGCCGAGCAACTCGACGACACGGGTCACCGAATCATCGGCCGGGCGTCGAATGGTCATGCGGGACATCTTCGCATCCGTTCAGTTCGTCCAAACCCGGCCGAGTTACCTCTATCGGTATTTCATCCCTACCGATAGTATTGAAATAATACCGACTGAGATCGGTCCGGCGGATGAGGTAGGAATCCGATGCCAACAGCAGAACAGTCGATTGCCGACTATGTGCGTCTGCTCGACCCCGCGGTGCGGGCGAATCCCTATCCCCTGTTCGCGCGAATACGTGAATTCGGACCGTTCCGGATCGGCAACGCGCCGGTCGTCATCGTGCCGACGCACGCCGGATGCACAGCCGTACTTCGCGATCCGCGCAGCAGCGTCGACCGCTCACTCGCGCGGCTGCAACTGGGCTCGATGCCGATCTACGACGCCGCGAAAACCACTGCGGAACAGGCCAAACCATCGTTCCTGTTCCTCGATCCGCCGGACCATACGCGGCTGCGGCGGCTGGTGTCGAAGGCCTTCACGCCGCGCGTGGTGCGCCGGCTCGAGCCACGGATCACCGAGATCGTCGACGACATCCTCGACCGGCGTGCGGCGGCAGGCACTTTCGACGCCGTCACCGACCTCGCCTATCCGCTGCCGGTGACCGTCATCTGCGAGCTGCTCGGCGTGCCACTGGAAGACGAAGCGCAGCTGAGCCAGTGGTCGTCGGTGCTGGCCCGTTCGCTGGATCCGACCTCACGCGACGCCGCCCAGTTCCGCATCGATCCCGACGAATTACAGCGCGCCGGTACCGAGCTCAGCGTCTACTTCGAGCAGCTGACCGAACGCCGCCGCGCCACACCGGGACCCGACCTGCTCTCCGAGTTACTCGCGGCCGAGGACGCAGGCGACAAGCTCAGCCACGACGAGTTGATCTCCACCTGCGCACTGCTGCTCGTCGCCGGCCACGAGACCACCGTCAACCTCATCGCCAACGCGACGCTTGCCCTGCTCCGCCGCCCCGACGAGCTCGCTGCATTGCGCGCGAATCCCGAACGGGCACAGGGCGTCATCGAGGAAACCCTGCGCTTCGACCCGCCGGTGCAACTGATTCCGCGGATCGCCGCCGACGAGATGGTGGTCGACGGCATGGCCATCGAACGTGGCAAACTGGTGGTGCTGCTGGTCGCCGCCGCGCACCGCGACCCCGCCGTGTTCCCCGACCCCGACCGCTTCGATCCGACCCGAGACAACCGTCATCTGGCGTTCGGCCTCGGCGCGCACTTCTGCCTCGGCGCACCACTGGCCCGTGTGGAGGCGCGGATCGCGCTCACTCGTTTCGCCCAGCGCGTCGAATCACCACGGCTGCCAACGGATCCGCCCGCCTATCGCGAGCACATGAACCTACGCGGGCCTGCGCACCTCCCACTAGAGTTCGCCGCGATCCTGCCGCGCTAGCTCGAAGGACGTCGGCGCCAAGGCAGGATGCAGGTCGAATCAGCAAGGACGTCAGGTGATTCGACGCAGGGCGCCAGCTCAGCCGTCGTAGGACACGTGCGGCGTCCACTCGTCGAGGGATCGGGTCGCGGCTGAGTACAACGCCTCAGCGACCAGGTCCCTGGTGAACGCGCCCGAGCCGAGCACACCGTTGATCTGCACCGCCACGGCTCGAAAACCCTTGGGCGCCAACGTGGTATCCAGGCTGGTGACCAGGTTGCGGACCGCCGCCTTCTGCACGCCGAGCGAGGCGGCCTTGTTCCACGGCTTGTCCGCCGCGGCACTTCCGGTGACCAGCACTCGCGCACCATCGGCGAAGAACGGCAACGCCCCCTGCACCGCGGGCAACAGCGCGGCGGCGCCGATGGTGAAGTCCTCGATCAGCTCCGGCACCGACAACTCCAACGGATCGGCCTCGCGGAACATGCTCGGGTTGAAGTGCAGCACGTCGATCCGGCCGAGCTGCTCGCCGACCTCGGTCACCAACCGGGTGATGTCGGCGGGATCGGACAGATCGACCCCGCCGCCGTCGGCGGTGTGTCCCTCGCCACGGAGCTCAGCGACGAGCGGCTCGGCTTCCGCCGCCAGCCTGGTCGCCAGGAATACGGCATAACCGTCCCCGGCGAAGAGGCGAGCAACGGCCAATCCGACACCGGGACCGGCGCCGAGTACGAGAAGCACGGGAGCAGACATGGCCACGAGCCTAGAGCCGCGACGGTGCCTATGCGGTTCGGCGCTGGCTCTGGTTCACGGTGACATAACCCGCTCTACGCGGGGTATCACCCGCGCGTGCGTACTCTCGAATGAGGCGTAGCAGGGACTAGAGGGCAAGGAACGATCCGTGAGGCGAGTGCCGAGGAAGGCGCGTAGGGCAGAGTCGGCCGCGCCGATCGATGACGACACCGTCGAGTTAGCGCAGGTCACCGACCCGCCCGCCCGGCACCGGCGGCGCGAGAGCAGGCCACCGACACCACCCGAGGCCGATACCGCCGAACGTCGCCGCGCAGGCGCAAGGCCACGCCGCGCTGCCGCTGAATCACCCAGCCCTGCGACGAAACCGCGCGGCGCTGCCAGGAAATCTCGGGAGTCCCGCACAAGATCACACCCCGCCGCGGCAACGTCGCATCGGGCAGGCCGGGTGGCGAAGATCGCGGTTCGCGTGGTCGTCTCGGCCACCGCGCTCGCGGTGCTGTCCGGCACCGGGTTCGCCTGGTCCGAGAAGATCGACTTCAATCGCGGCTTCACCCGCACCGACGTCATCGACTCGGACGCGCCGCGCTCGCTCGGCGGCGACGTGAACGTCCTGCTGATCGGACTGGACACCCGCAAGGATCAGAACGGCAACAACCTGGAGAAGGAGATCCTCGACCAGCTGCACGCAGGCGACGGCGACGAGGGCGGCTACAACGCGAATTCGCTGATCCTGCTGCACATTCCGGCGGATATGAAGCGAATCGTCGCGTTCTCCATCCCGCGCGACGACTACGTCGCGGTATCCGGCATTCCCGGCTACGAGAAGGTCAAGATCAAGGAAGCCTACGGCCTGGCGAAGGCCAACGCCCAGGACAAGCTGGCCGCGAAAGGGGTGACGGACCAAGCCACCCTGGAGCGCCAAGGCCGGGAAGCGGGCCGAACGTCCATCGTGAAGACCGTCCGCAATCTGGTCGGCGTCCCGATCGACCGCTTCGCCGAGGTCTCCCTCGCCGGGTTCTATCACCTGGCCACCGCGCTCGGCGGCGTCGACGTCTGCCTCAACAAGGCCGTCGACGACAGCTTCTACTCCGGCGCCAAGTTCCCCGCCGGGCCGCAGCATCTGGACGGCGCGCAGGCGCTGGCCTTCGTCCGCCAGCGGCACGGCCTGGAGAACGGCGACCTGGATCGGACGCACCGGCAGCAGGCGTTCCTCACCTCGGTGGGCAAGTCGCTCAAGGATTCCGGCACGCTGACCAACCTGGGCAAGCTCTCCCAGCTGATCGAGGTGGCGCACAAGGACGTGGTGCTCTCCGAAGGCTGGGACCTGATCGATTTCGCCACCGACCTCGGCGCGGCCGGGTCCATCGGCATCGAGTTCCGGACGCTGCCGGTGCTGCGCTACGACAACGTCAACGGCCAGGACGTCAACATCATCGATCCGGCGGCCATCAAGAAGGAAGTACGCACCGCGTTCGGTGTCGAGGCGCCGAGCAGCACGCCGGCCAAACCGACCAGCATCGTCGATGTGCAGAACGCGGGCAGTCTGACGGGCGCGGCCGCGAAACTCGCCACCGTGCTGAACGGCAAGGGCTACGGCAAAGGCACGGTCGACAACCGCGTCGACGCCAGCGGCACCCCGGTCACCATCAGCACCACCACGATCACCTACGGCACCGGTGCCGACACCGATGCCACCGCGCTGGCCGAGGCGCTCGGCGGATTGACCGCCACCGCCTCGCCGAACGTCCAGCCCGGGCATATCCAGGTGGTCCTCGGCAGTGACTTCATCATGCCCACCGAGCTGACGTCGGACACCACGTCGACCACCACCACGACAACGCCGACGACCACTCCGGCTGAGCCTGCCCCGGATTCGGGGAAGCCGTTCACCACGACGATCGGCAGCACGATCCCCTGCGTGAACTGAGCGCACACGCCCGCAGGTCGGATCTCCTTGCGACGTGCGTGGTCGGTGCCTACTCTTCGACGACCGCCTTGATCCTGTTCAGCGTCTCCCGCATCCCGTTGACGTTCGTCTTACGGCGCGCACGACCGGCAAGCAACCAATACCCCCGCAGCACCGGGTTGGCGTGCAGCTGAAACGATTCGGTGACGTCGGTCCCGCCGTCGACCGGCTCGAATTGGTAGCGCCAGGTATTCACCTGGACTCCGCCCGGGCCGAACACGGTGAACGCGAATTCGCGCCCCGGCTCGCAGGCGATGATCCGGCACACCGTCCAATACTTCAGACCCCAGCCGTTCCGGTTGACGTGCCCGCGAAACTTCACCCCGACAGCGGGTTCGGTTGCCCCACCCAACCATTCGGCCGCAAAGGTCTCCGGGCTGAACCGCCCGGTGTTCGTGATATCGCTGACCAGGCCCCAGATCTGCTCAGCTGGCGCGGCCATCCGGACTGTCACACTGTCCTGCATGCCCGCACGCTAGCAGCCCAAGCGACCGAATGGGTCGCGTGATTCCGGCCGAACGATCGAACGGGATCGGATCGTCACCCGGGAATCAGGCGGGTTTGGGTAGTGGGAGGACGGCGTCGAACGCCCGATCCCAGGAGTCCGGGTCGTCCAGGAGCGCGCCGGGCGGTAGCGCCCAGCAGGCGGCGAGCAGGTCGTAGCCGAGGTGGGCGATGGCGGCGTGGACGGGCCAGTGTTCGCTGGTCCATGCCGGATCTTCGGTGGCGGAATCGATTCCGCTGCGGGCGACGCCGACCAGTTCGAATTGCAGCTGTTGGATCAGGACGACCGCGGGCGCGCCTGCCGGTTCGGTGCGCAGCAGCTCGACCAATGCGTGGGCGCCGGTCCGGACGCGCTGCTCGATCCAGCGGAAGGTGCGCCGGTGCGCGTGCGGTGCGACCACATGCTGGGCGAGCACCGCGACGACAACACCGATGACGGTCTCGACGAACCGATCTCGGATCAGTGGCCCCACCGCGCCGTCGGGAGTCGCACCGACCGCGAGCAATGCAACCGGGGTGAGGAAGACCGCAGCGATCGCGTAGTTGCGCGGCACGAACATCTCCATGCCGAACAACAGCGCGGCCACCAGCACGATGAGGGTGTAGCCGGTCGGCGCGAGCTGGTGCACGGCCGCGAAGAACGCCAAACCGACGACGGTTCCGACGAATCGATGGATGCCACGGACCTTGCCGAGGATCCGGTCCGGTCCGGTCTGCAAGACCATCAGCGCGGTGAACACTGCCCAGTGCGGCCGGTCCTGGCCGAGCAGTGCGCTGATACCGCCGGCGACCAGGCAGGCGAGACCAACCCGGTAGGCGCTGATCATGGCGTGCGAGTCGAACGAGAATGCACGCCGGAGCCGGAAGCGAATGCCAGGGCGGACGAACGAGATCAGCGGGTCGACAGCCAGGTCGTTGGTGTCGTCGTAGGCGGGGCCCGCCAGCCGATGCCTGGCCGCGACCAGCGCGGCAAGCAAATCCGAATCCGGCATCCGGCTGGGCAGCCGAGCGTCGTAGACCGCCGCCCACGCCCCCGCGATCGCGCCGCCCGCCTGATGCCGCAAGTCGATAGCGGGCAGGCCCGCGGCCCGCGCCGAAAGGAAGGTGTCGACCGTATCGATCGCGGCCGCCACGGCGACCCGCTCGGGCTTGCGGCGGTCGCGCAGCACCCCGGCCATGGAGACGACGATCGACGAGACCACACCGAACGCCGTGCAGGCCAACAGCACTTCCGTTGCAATGCCCGCCTCGGCGGCCATCATCGCGCCACCGCAGGCGATCACGAAAAGCAGCGCGCCCGGCGGCCCGAGCCGCAGCGCGCCGATCACGTACACCCCGAACACGGCAACCGCCGTCAGCATGCCGACCGTCAACAGCGAAGCGCCGAGCCCGCCGGAGATCGTGTGACCGAGCAGCGCGCCCGCAGCGCAGGAGGCGAGCAACGCCACCCCTGCGGTGAGCACCACTCCCGCACGCACGCGATAGGCCCTCCGCTCCCCGTACATCACCGCGAAAGCACCGAACAACACGAACAACGCGTAGTTCGGATGCCCCGCCGCCACCACGACCCCGGCGGGCACCGCGAAGGCAATCGCCGTCCGCAGGCCAGTGCTCCAACGCCGGCCAACGGGCGGCAGCGCAAACAGCAGTGAGCCGAGCTTTCCCTTCGGCGGGAGCGGGTCGGAGACCGACGGGGGCATCTACGTCCTTTCAAGTCGCGAAACATTCCCGAGTTGTCGAGCAAACCGGGCCATCGAACACGGCCTGCCCACCGAACGCCGCCGAGCATCGAGCGAACACGACCTGCCCACCGAACGCTC
>NZ_BDAY01000001.1 GCF_001612685.1 Nocardia altamirensis NBRC 108246 | reverse complement strand
ACCGAACGCCCGCCGAGCATCGAGCCAGGCCGGGCCGTCAAATGCGGTTGCTGTTCCACCGTATGCGCCGACCGGTCTGTCGGAGACAGTCGGTCCGGACACACCGCACACGGCTACATTCGAAATGTGACCGCTGACGCTCTGCCCACCCGCCTGCATTCCTTCGCCGATGACGCGCTCGGCGAGCACGACGCGGTCGCACTGGCCGACCTGGTGCGCAGCGGGGAGCGCAGTGCGCGTGAGCTCGCCGACGCGGCCGTCGCACGCGCGAACCGCGTCGAGGAGTTGGCCGCGGTCGCCTATCCGAGCTACCACAAGCCGCTGCTGCCCGCCGCGCGCGACGGCCGGCTCTACGGTGTCCCGACGTTCGTGAAGGACAACGCCGACATCGCGGGCATGCCGACAAACCAAGGGACCGCGGCGTTCCTGGCCAAGCCGGCGAAGGAGCACGGCCCGTACTCCCGCCAATTCCTCAGCGCCGGAATGACAGTGCTCGGCAAAAGCTCGCTACCCGAATTCGGTTTCAACGCGACCACCGAGCCGCCGTTCGCCCGGCCGACCCTGAACCCATGGCACACAAGCCATTCGGTGGGCGCGTCCTCCGGCGGTGCCGCCGCGCTCGTCGCATCCGGCGTGGTGCCGATCGCCCACGGCAACGACGGCGGCGGCTCGATTCGTATTCCCGCCGCATGCACCGGGTTGGTCGGGCTGAAACCGAGCAGAGGACGGCACGTCGACACGGCGTTGACGCGCGCCATGCCGGTCAACATCATCAGCGAGGGTGTGCTGACCAGAACGGTGCGCGACACCGCCGCGTATACCGCCGCGGTGGAACAGTATTGGCACAATCCCAAGCTCCCGCCGATCGGGCTGGTCGAAGGTCCCCCGACGAAGCCGATGCGCATCGCCCTCGTCCTGGAGTCCATCAGCGGCCCGGTGCCGCAAGGACCGATCCGAGCGGCCGTCGAGCAGATCGCCACCACCCTGGCAGCCCACGGTCATCGGGTCGAACCGGTCGCGATGCCGTTCGACGACACACTGGAAGTGGCGTTCCTGCGCTATTGGGGTCTGCTCGCCGCGATGGTCGCCTCGACCGGAAAACTCGCCGACCGCACCTTCGACACCAGCAGACTCGACGACCTCACCCTCGGCCTACGCCGCTACTACCTGCGCAGCGCCCTCTCCACCCCGAAGACGCTGTACCGACTACGCGCAGCGGCCGCCACCTACGAAACCACCTTCGCCCCTTACGATGCCGCGCTCCTGCCCACCCTCGGCCACGAAACACCCGAACTCGGCTACCTCAGCCCCACCGTGCCCTTCGACGAACTCCTCGATCGCCTACGCACCTACGTGGCCTTCACCCCCATCAACAACATCACCGGCACCCCCTCGATCTCCATCCCCGCAGGCCTGACCCCCGCCGGCCTCCCCATCGGCGTCCAACTCGCCGGCACCGTAGGCACCGAACGCACCCTCCTCGAACTCGCCTACCTCATCGAAGCCGAACACCCCTTCCCCCACCTGAACCACTAGCACCCACCCCCTCAACACCCGACCACCAGGCCGAACTGCAGCCCGGCGTCCCGTCTACAGTTGGTCAACTGATCACGAGGCACTGACGGCGGCATCGCCCGAGAGCCCCCCGCCACCAGTGCCCCCTCGGCCCGCGACCACCTCCTGTGATCCCACATACCGGGATCCCCGAAACCGGCGAACGCGGCTAGCGCGGCCCTAACTCTGGAATCCGCACCCTTACCGGAGCTGGTCGACTGATCACTGGGAACTGGTGGCGGCATCGCCCGAGTAGCCCCCGCCGTCAGTTCCCACTCGGCGTGAAACCAACCTCCTCGATCCCGCATACCGGGATCACTGGTGTCGATGAGGCCAGCGAACGCGGCCAGCGCCGCCTCAACTCCGAAATCCGCACCCCTACAGCAGATCCGCACCCCTTCTGTCGACCCACAGACCCTCCATACGGTCCACAATGCCTCTACCTCTTCTACCTCTTGTGAACAGTGTGGAAGCTCTGCGGGATCCGGGGGCACGGCCCCGAGGGTGTGCGGT